>DATFSZ010000157.1:0-10548 GCA_035262365.1 Binataceae bacterium (SeqCode) | reverse complement strand
GGCCGGTCATGAAGTGTCCAGTGCCGGAGTGAGGTGGCGAGCCAATAGCTGAGGGGCGGTGAGCCGTGCGATCAGTGCGAGTGTTCCCGGGCAGTGAGGGCACAGTCGTACGCGGTGAGGCGGCGAGGGAATCTCGGCGCGTGGGTTTTCGATAGCGGGTGGCGTGGAGGGCAGGAGGGCGGAACACAAGGCGAGGGCGCGCTTTCTTTCCCGATTGGCCAGAAAACCAAAATGGCGGATCTTGACGAAGCCGCGTGGCAAAACATGCAGCAGGAAGCGGCGCATAAACTCCACTGCATCCAGGGTCATGATCTTTTTTTGGTTGCGGTGAGCCGAATCCCGCCAGCGAAAAGTAACCTGACCGTTTTCGAAGCGAAGCAGTCGACCGTTGGCGATGGCGACGCGGTGTGTGTAATGAGCCAGGTATTGAATGACATGCCGCGGGGCCGCAAAGGGCTTCTTGGCGTAGACGACCCAGTCTTTATTTTTGAGCGACCAGGTAAATCGATCGAAAGCTTTGCGCTCTTGCAGTGGAGCCAGCGTTCCGCCCAACTGCAGCTTGCCGCGACGAAACGCACGCCGGAGAAGTGCGAGGAACTTTCCCCGGAACTTCGCGCCTAACACTTTCCCTGGAAGGAAGAACCTCGGATTCCGGCAGCGAATCCAGCGTGACTGATCGAAGGCGATGCCGCCGGCCGGCGACAGGCAGTGGATGTGCGGATGAGCCAGCAATTTCTGATTCCAGGTATGCAGGACAGCCAGAAAGCCAAGGCGTGCCCCCAGATGCCGCGGATCCGCGGCAATGGCAGCGCTTGCGAAACGGCGCGGAAGAAGATGTTGTACATGACGGTCGGGTTCTGCCGCGTCAGTGGTATGAGTTCGTGCGGCAGCGTGAAGACCAGGTGGGAGTAAGCCAGCGGTAGCAACTCTTCCGCGTGTTTCTCCAGCCACTGGTCACGCGCCGCGCTGCCGCATTTTGGGCAGTGGCGGTTCAAACAGGAATTAGGAACGATTGTTTCCCGCTGACAACCATCGCACTGGTAAAGATGCGCGCCTAAGGCCGCGCTGCGACACGCTCCGATGTCGCGGAGCGTCCGTAGCTGGCGGTCCGATAAGACAGACCGCCAGCGCTCGAGAAACTCCTGTTCGTGTTGACGAAAGACATCGGCGACTTCAGGCCGATGTTCTTTCACCTCTGTCGGGCGTCATCCTCGGACCGATCGATCGGCTGAATGGTGAGTGCATCGAAGGGGGTGGCAACCGCTTGAATGCGGCGCGTGGACACGCGCAGATAGCGAGCTGTGGTCCGGATGTCGGCATGCCCGAGCAGCACTTGTATGGTGCGGAGATCCGTCTCGATATGGTAGTCGCCCACAAAGTCGAAATCGAAGGCGATTCACCAGGGGACATGTCGCCCCTGGAGCAGAGCACGACCTGCAGATGGTTATCGCCGCGCGCGCTGTAACGGTTCCTGCAAATAGGGTCACCGACCGGTGACGACCAGCCAACCCGACAACACGAACAGCAGCGCCACGGCTGCCGATACCACCGCGTCGAATACGCTCATCGAAACCGTCGTACTCTCGCGAGCGGTTGTAAAGAACTGGCGATACCGTACATTGACCGACCCAACCCGGACCACAGCGTTCTAGTTCGCGTCGCGATCTCCTGCAATCCTTGGTAGACTCTGAATAGGATGCGGAATGGTGTCGATCAAAATTTTGAAGCGCCGTACCATCTAAAATTTCGGCGACAGTTGACCCATCTAGCTTGGCTCTACGCAGCGATCATGCTCGTGCTGCTTTGCTTGATGGTGGCATCTTTCTCAGGATTGCTGCCAAATTGGGTGTCAACGGCTAGCAGTGTTGCAGCACCATTCGTTACTTGCCTCGCGTTCTGGCGTGCTGGTCACTCCAAAAACAACTAAGGCCACGGCGGGGCTGAACCGCTCGTGCACTAGTCGCTTTTTGCCGAGTTGCAAAAGTGTATTTTTTCGCCACGGACTCGTTTTGCACTTTGCCGTATCAGGCTACTCACCGATTGGCGAATGCGAGCTTCGGTGAAATCGGCCGGTTAAGTGGCGTTCTCGTCCATAATCTGAATTTATGGGTATGCCCAACTATATTGATATAAGTTATGAACGATGTCGCCGTTTCGCAGCCGTTATCGGAAATACTAAATGCCTTCACGGCCTGGGGAGCAGTATTCGTTCGTGATATATATGCTCCAAAAAAGGAGGCTCGACATTAAATGAAACGCATTGCAAAGGTCGGACTGCTCATGAGTTGCACACTAGGCAGCGCGCTCGCCCAGATCGACGTATCGAAGCTGGTCACTGGTAACCAGGCCAGCCCGGAAGCAATCACCTCCATACACTACGGCCCGGAAGGAAAGCTGATCTGGATCTTCTATCACGCACCCTCCGTGAAAGGCCGACACATCTTTACCGGCGGCGGCGCGCTCCAAGCTGACGGCACCGTCTGGCGCCTCGGCGCGGATGATGCAACCGTCCTCCATACCGGAGCCGACCTGGACGTCGGCGGCCTACCGGTGCCCAAGGGAGAGTACACACTCTACGTTGATCTCGACAAGGGGGATTGGAAGCTGATCGTGAATAAGCAAGTGACGGATGCTCGCGGCAGGCCGCAGTGGGGCATCAACAGGGATGGCAGCACGACCAATAACCCAGCAACGGAATTGGGCCGCACCGGATTGACGGTGGCCAGAGCGACATCTCCGGCTGAAACGCTCAAGATCGCGCTCACGCGCACCGAGCCCGCGACTACAAGCGCCACTCATGGCAAGCTGGAGATCGCGTGGGAAAATGTGACAGCATCGGTGCCGTTTACAGTGAAGTGAACTGATATCGGCTGCTTACGTCAGACGCCAAGGACATAGCATTTGGCTGCTTCCTCAAGAGTGGCGATTCCGGACTTCATTATGCAAGGTACCCGACGACGAAAAGCCCTTTCTCGGACTCCACTGAAGCTCTCATTCGCCCGTTAAGCGAAATGCCCCCGATAACCGGAGGCTCGGCCAGCACGAGTATTTGCGCCACGACGTCAATTTGTTCTATCCTGTAGGACAAATATGCCAGATTACCTGGGTGAGTTCGAGCAGGTGGTGCTGCTGGCGGTGCTGCGGCTGGGGAAAGGCGCTTATGGCGTGCCCATCCGCCGCGAGATCGAAGGGCGGACGGGGCGGGGGGTAAGCGTGGGTGCGCTGTATTCGACACTTGACCGGTTGGAGAGCAAGGGCTACCTCCACTCGTGGTTCGGCGAGGCGACCGAGCAGCGCGGAGGGCGATCGAAGCGGCATTTCGAGGTGCTGGCGGCGGGAAGCGAGGCGTTGGCGCGGTCGAAGAACATGCTCGACCGAATGTGGCAGGGCGTGCGGGTGAAGGGGGTTCATCATGCATAGCGAACCTCCACAACTGGCGGAACGACTGCTGCGCAGGCTCGTGCCGGGGCGCGACGGAGAGGCGATCGCTGGGGACCTCCGCGAGAACTACATGGAGCGCGGCGGGGGCCGGCTGTGGTATTGGGTGCAGGTGCTTACGTGCGTGCGGGTGTTGTTGTCACCTTACAGGCGCGCGCTTCCAGATCTGCGTCGCGATCTACATTATGGCCTGCGCATCATTCGTCGCAATCCGGGATACGCCGCGGCCGCGATGGTATGCCTGGCGCTGGGCATCGGCGTGAACGCGGTAGTGTTCAGCTTGCTCGACGGCATGTATTTTCGGCCTTTGCCCGTGCCGGACGCGGATCGCATGGTCGCCATTTATCGCAGTGACGCAGCCGCGTGCTCCTGGCGCGACTACCTCGCGTTCCGCTCCGGCCTGAGAGCCTTCCGCGGCGTAGCAGCCTCGCAGGCGCGCGGCACCTTTATGGACGTGGAGCGCAATAACTTCGGGATCGTTGCGGAGACGGTATCGGCGAATTATGCGGACGTGTTGCGAATCAGGCCGGCGCTGGGCCGCTGGTTCGTTGCGGCGGACGAAGCGCGTGGGGCGGAACCGACAGTGGTCATCTCCAGCCACATCTGGGATCGTTACTTTCAGAGGGAGCGCCGCGCCATCGGCCGGCAGCTGCGGATCGAGAGCCGGTGGTATCGGATCGTCGGCGTAGCGGCCGATGGTTTTCGCGGCGTCTCCACGCCGGTTTTGGTGGATGCATGGCTGCCCCTCACGACCTTTCCAATCTTCGACGCACAGCTTCGCGACCCGCTCTCCGACGCGCCAGCGGTCAATCTGACTGCCAGGCTGGCGAAGGGAGGAACGCCCGCACGTGCTGCCGCGGAGATTGCCGTTTGGGACGCGCGGCTGCGGCAGATGCACCCTCGCGTGCCGCGCTATACGACGCCGCTCATAGTAGGGCAGGCTCGCGGCATCACCGCGCCGGCACCTCGGAGGGCCATTCGGCCAATCGCAATCATGTTGCTGGCGGTGGTGATGGCGGTGTTGGCGATCGCCTGCGTCAATGTGGCGAACCTGCTGCTGGCGCGAGCGGCGGTGCGACGGCGGGAGATGGCGCTGCGGCGTTCGCTGGGAGCATCGCGGGGAAGACTAGTGCGGCAGGGCATCGCGGAGAGCCTCATTCTCGCGCTCGGTGGTGGCGCGCTGGGAATCGTATTCGGCTACTGGACAGATCGCGGACTCGCCGTTTGGATGCCGGAATCGATTCCCCAACAGGCGCTGCGCGGCATAGACCTGCAGATGAACTGGCGCGTGGCCGCCTTTACGGCCGGAGTGGCGCTGGTCTGCGCGTTGTTGTTCAGCCTGGCGCCTGCGTTTGAAGGTTCCGCGGTAGACTTGCGCCCCGCCGCCGCGATCCGGTCGAAACAGCGCGACGTATATGCCATCGCACAGGTGGCGCTCTCGCTGTCGCTCCTGGTTGCCGCGGGCCTGCTCGTACGAGCGCTCGAAAGGACGGCCCACATCGACCCTGGCTTCGCCATGGATCACCGGATGTACATTCGCCTCGGCACTCCCCAACCGGACTTCACGGCGGAGAGCTCGACCCGGCTGTTCACGCGGCTTCTGGCGCAGGCACGCGCGTTGCCAGGTGTCACACAAGCGACGCTGGCGTTCGGGGTCCTCGGCTTCGGGGACACTACGTGTGTCAGTACGGATCGCGTGGGCGGCCGGCCGGCTTCTGCTGCCATCGATGTGGTGGAGCCCAATTACTTCGACCTGATGCGGGTACCGCTGGTGCGTGGCCGCAACTTTTCGGCAAACGAGCAGGGGCCGATTGCCAGCCCGGAAAGCGGACCGTTGAGATCGATCATCGTCAACGAAACCATGGCGCGCCGGCGATGGCCGGGCCAGGATCCGGTGGGCAAGATCGTGTGGCTGGGCTGCCGCGAGGGCGCGCCGCGAACGGCCGGGCAGGTCATCGCCGTGGCACGCGACTACAAATACCGCACCCTGGACGAAGAACCTTTGTCGCTGCTGTACGTCTCACGCCTCCAAGTGTGGTGGAACGGATTCTTTGCCTTGATCGTGCATACGGCCGGCGACCCGGGCACTCTGGCTGAGCCGCTGATCCGGATGGCGCGGGCCGAAGGTCCGAACCTGCGCATCTACGAAATGCGCACCATGGACGACCTCGTTACACTGTCGCTCTGGCCGGTGCGGTGGCAGGCGGCGATGCTGGGGGTGCTCGGGCTACTGGCGATCGTGCTTTCGGTACTCGGGCTGTACGGTGTAGTGGCGTACACGGTGGCGCAGCGGACGCACGAGATCGGAGTGCGAATGGCGCTGGGCGCGCAGAAGGCAGATGTGGAGTGGATGGTGTTGGCGCGTGGCTTGCGCCTGGCGGGAATCGGGGTGGCAGCGGGGCTCTTGCTTAGCGTCGCGGGCACGCGGTTCCTGAGGGCATTTCTGCATGGCGTGGATCCGTTGGACCCGGTGGCGTTCGCGGCCGCGGCGCTAGCGTGGATGGTGATCGCAATGCTCGCGAGCTTTGTGCCAGCGCTGCGAGCCGCCCGGGTGGATCCGGCCGTCTCCCTGCGCTACGAATAGCCATCGCAATCTGAGGGGGCCCGGAGGAGCGCCGAACTATTTGGCTGTATCACGCCCTAGCCGCGGATTGGCGCTGTTCGCGGTAAGGGAATGGCAAGTGGCGATATCGGACAAGTGCCGCATGGCGGCTCCCCGTGTAACCGCGACGCCTTGCCCACGCCGCAGCCGCACGCGCGCCCTACGGTCCTCCGCCGGCACGCATCGAGCGACCCGCGAAGTTTCGCCAGCGTGGCGTAGCCGGAAGCCTTCCCACCGCCGTGCTTAGCGCCCCCGTCGCGCTCGCGCCCGCGCCAACCCGCGAGCGATCGCCGGCGCGAAGCCGCAGCACGCCAAGAGCTCCGCCGGCGCTCGCCGAAAGGAATGCGGCTCGGGTTTCATCCTCCAATCCGCACACGGAAATCGCAAAACCGGACACCCGTGCGGCCGCGCCCGCTCTAGAATCAGCAATTTGTGCGGGCCTATGACTTGCATTACTATGCGACCTCTACTCCGGGACCTTCACTACGGCATACGGACGCTACGCCAAAATGTCGCATTTACGACAGTGGCGATCCTTTCGCTCGCCATTGGGATTGGCGCGAATACCGCCATTTTTCAACTGATCGACACAGTCCGGCTGCGCAGTCTTCCGGTCTTCGATCCGCAGAGCCTGGTCATGGTGAAGTTGACCAGTGCCCAAGGTTGGCGTGGAAGCCAGGCATCGCCGCACCCAGCACTCACCAATCCGCAGTGGGAACACCTGCGCGATTCGCAGGACGTGTTTTCGGGCATGCTCGCCTGGTGGGAGAACGGCTTCGGTCTTGGCTCCGGGGGCGAGTTGCAGATGTCGCGGGGGGTGTTCGTCAGCGGCGATTTCTTCCGCGTCCTTGGCGTGCCAGCGCTGCGCGGGCGGGTGTTCACGGCGGCCGACGACCGTCGCGGCTGCGGACTCCCCGGAGCGGTGATCAGCTATGCCTTCTGGCAGCGGCACTTCGGCGGCGATCCCTCGGCGATTGGAAGCAAACTGACCGTCAATTACCAGCAGGTGGAGATTCTCGGGGTGACGCCGTCGGACTTCTCGGGACTCGAGATCGGGCATTCGTACGACATCGCCGTGCCGATCTGCTCGCAACCGTCGCTGTGGAGCGAGGGCGCATGGCTGGATAGAGGCACGGTCTGGTGGTTGACCGTGATAGGGCGGCTGAAGCCTGGGATGACCATCGCCCAAACGAACGCCCGACTAGAAGTGCTCTCCCCCGGTCTATTCCGCGCAACCCTTCCGCCTAACTATCCTCGAATTAACGTTCCGGATTATCTGAAGTTCCGATTGACGTCCGTGCCTGCGCCCGCCGGCGTTTCGCAACTGCGCGACCGATACGCGGACCCTCTTGGGCTGCTGTTGATCACGGCTGGGCTGGTGCTGCTGATTGCCTGCGCCAACCTGGCCAACCTGATGCTGGCGAGGGCGACCGCACGAGAGCACGAAATCGCCGTGCGGCTTGCGATCGGGGCATCGCGGGTTGGGCTGATCCGCCAATTAATGGCAGAAAGCCTGCTTCTGGCGACCGCTGGGACGGGGTTAGGGCTGCTTCTTTCGCGTGGACTGAGCCATTTCCTGCTGGCGATGCTCGCCACCAAGGACAATCCGCTGTCGCTTGATCTTTCGCCGGACCGCGCCGTCCTAGCGTTTACTACGGCAGCGGCAACCCTCACGTGCATTCTGTTCGGACTTATTCCGGCGTGGCGCGCTACGCGCGTGGCTGCGGGCGATGCGATACGCGCCAAAGGCCGCGGGCAGGCTGGTAATCGTGAACGATTCGGATTGCGGCAGGTGCTGGTGGTATCGCAGGTGGCGCTTTCGTTGGTGCTGCTGGTAGGGGCGCTTCTGTTTTCGGGTAGTTTGCGGAAGCTGATGGGCGTGGACGCGGGATTCCGGCAGGATGGCATCCTGGTGACCAGCGTCGACTATCGACGGCTGCCGATTCCGAAGGATCGGCGGCTTGCGTTCAATCAGGAGATCCTCGACCGCTTCCGGTCTGTCCCCGGCATCGATGGAGCGGCCGAAGTCGATATTCTGCCGCTCAGCGGCGGCAGCACCGGTAACGCAGTGTGGCTGGAGGGGACCGACCGCGGCAAAGGGATCGCGGCGAGCTTCAATTGGATCGGCGACGGGTACTTGACAACCATGGGGATTCCGCTCCTGGCCGGCCGCGATTTCAATCGGCACGATGTTGTGGGGACGCCGCTGGTGGCCATCGTTAACCAGACGTTCACGAAAAAGCTGGGACTCGAGCATCCGATAGGCAAGCGCTTCCGGCGGGAATCGACACCCGGGTCGCCGGAGACGGTCGTAGAAATCGTGGGGCTCGTTCCGGATACCAAATACAACAACTTGCGAGAACCGCCACGTCAGATTGCTTTCCTCTCGATCGATCAGGACGACAATGTCAGTCCGGACGCGCAGTTCGTGATTCGCTCGTCGGCGCCCTTCCCCGATACGATCAGCAGGATCCGGTCGATCATAACGGCCACCAGTCCGGAAATCACGATGGACTTTCGCTCGTTCGCTGGCACCATTGCGCAAGGGCTAATTCGCGAGCGGCTGATGGCCACGCTCTCAAGCTTCTTCGGCATACTGGCAACACTGATCGCGGCACTGGGGCTCTACGGCGTCATGTCGTATCTGGTGGCGCGGCGCACCAACGAGATTGGAGTGCGAGTCGCTCTCGGCGCTGGACGCGGCGATATCCTGTCGCTGATTCTGCGGCAATCGGCGGCGCTATTGTCAATCGGGTTGGCCGTCGGGATCGTGCTGGCGATGGCCGCGGGGCGGTACGTGTCTTCCCTGCTCTTCGGATTGAAGCCGAATGACACTTTGACCTTTGGCTTGGCCATCCTGATGCTGGCCGCCATCACGCAGGCAGCGAGTTATGTTCCCGCGCGCCGAGCGGCTGGGCTCGAACCGATGACGGCCCTGCGAGAAGATTGATGGGTCGCGGCCACCCGCGACTGCTGGCCATGGCGGGGAGTCGACGTATCCCGCATTTCGGCAAGTGCAGGTCGAGGTTCAGACTCGATCGCATTTTCTTAGTCTGGAGCACGTGATGGCGGTATACTCCCGCGATCCCGCTCGCCATAGCCGGCGCGAACGCGCAAGGCGCGAAGCGTTTCTCCCGCGTAATCGCGAACTTCGGCCGCGACGCGCCACGCGCTTGCGCCCGCCTCCCGCGTCCTTGGCGCGCATCGAGGGAACAGCGAAGGTCGACGCATGAGGCCGTTCGCCGCGAGCCCGTGCGACGGGGCCGAGAAGGCGCTTGGGGCGCGCCCATATCGCCCACAATCTCCCATCAGCGGCCATACTGACGATCTGCCCGTAGTGGCGGCGCATGGACCGGTGGGGCGAGCTTGCTGCGACATCATAGAGACCTGCCTGACCGCGCCCCATGTTGACCCCTGTTTTCGGTGCGGTTTTCGGATATTACGGGGTTTTGTCTACTCACAGGGCGAACCCTAGAGGCTTACGCCGCGTGGCGGGGCCGGACCTCGGATCTCACGCGATCCTCCCACTGATCGCGTGCGGTTTCAAGGTCATATCGTGCCTGCATGTTCAGCCAGTACTCCGGCGTGGTCGCGAAGTATCGCGCCAGCCGGAGGGCCGTTTCCCCGGTGACCGCGCGTTGTCCCGCGATAATCAAGCTGATTCGGTTCGCGGGGACGTGAATCTCCTTCGCGAGCCGGTTCATGCTGATCCCCAGGTCGTCCAGGGTCTCCTTGAGAATCTCGCCCGGATGAACCGGCGGCAGCTTATCGGTAGTGTTTAGTGATTTCGACATCTTCGGCATTGCCGTCTCTCCACGTGAAGCAGATGCGGTACTGATCGTTAATCCGAATGCTGTGCTGGCCTTTCCCGTCGCCGCTCAACTGTTCCAGCCGGTTGCTCGGCGGAACCAAGAGATCGGACAGAGCTTGCGCGCCATCGAGGGCAACCAGGCGTCGAAGCGCCACTTCAGCGATGCTGGCAAATTCCTTGACCCGCTCGCGCCTGAACAGCCGCCCGGTTTTCTTGGACCGGAAGCTCCGGATCACCAGTCCACCCTAGCGCAGTTTTGCGTAGTACGTCAAGCGTACAATCGTGCCCGGTGGTGCCGAGGACAGTTGGCGAATCTCGACCGGCACGGTAGGGCGGCCCGCCAAGGCCATGACGCAGATTTCCAAGTCCAAAAGAGGCGGAATCCCGTATCGTCAAAAAACTCGGAGCAAGTTGAACAGGCGGGGTATTATGGCCATTCCAGATGAAAGAAACCAAGTGGATACGCCTGCTGGCGTACGGGACCGGCCTGGTAAACCAGGAACTGCTGCTGCAGAACGAGTATTTGGGTGCGCCGGGCTAAAACCGGCATGGAAGGGAGGATGAAAGAGCCTTACGAGAAAGGAGTAGCAATCCGCTCGGCCCCGAGTTTTGCACTGGACGTTGCGAAATGTCCAGCGAAGCGTAAACAGGGGAAAAGATGGGCTGGGTATCGAGCTTCGAAAATCGGTAATCAGGG
>DATFSZ010000156.1:0-121915 GCA_035262365.1 Binataceae bacterium (SeqCode) | reverse complement strand
GGCTTTGGGCGTGTTCATCTTCGAGATCCTCCTTAACGCCGCCTCGATGTTCAACCACGGAAACGTCCGCATTCCGATTCCAGTTGACCGCTATCTTCGCTGGTTGGTGGTAACGCCCGACCTGCACCGCGTGCATCATTCGATCGTAGTCGGTGAAACCAACAGCAATTTCGGTTTCAACCTGCCCTGGTGGGACCGCTTGCTCGGAACCTACCGCGATCAGCCGGCGGCCGGCCACGACGGTATCACGATCGGCATCGAGCAGTTCCGCGAAGCGCGCGAGTTGCTGCTTGACCGGATGCTGCTGCAACCCTTTCGCGGTCCTGCGGGTGCATACCCGATTACCTGGACGAGAGCCGCCTGAAACTACGCTGTCTCATCCGTCTGGCTCTGCTGGGCGCGCCGGCTGGAGGAATCGTTTGGATCGCACTCCATCGCGAAATCATTCAGGCTGCCGCGCTGCAATCGGAGCTGCGGCGCTCTGCGGGGTGGGCACCGATCCTGTTCGTCCTGCTCTATGTGTTGGCCACGGTGCTCAACCGCCGCCGACCAGTCTGCTTCATCAGGAATTCGCCGATGCTCCACGCCGTCCTGCTGACGGGTCCCATCCAGCCGGTCCAGGGGGGTATACCCCTGTAGCAGTTGTTGGAGTCCCTTCGTTGCGGTTAGAGCCGACCGAAACCCGTAGTGAAGAGCCGATATGCGCGGAAGCGTTCTCTATAACGGTTATCGCGGCAATCGGGATGCCCCTGGGCTTCGTCGGATCGGTGGTTGCACAATTAGCCCCGGCTAATCATCAGGTTAATGCCGAAATCTAGGAGAGCCGGTGGCTGGCCAGCGCCTTCCATCATGCGAGATCGATAGTCAAAGCGGCCGATGCAGCAAAGAAACAATTAGCACCGGTATTTTCACCGCTCCGAGACGGTTCAGTTGATGGAGGCATCGGGAGTTCCGGCGGCCGTCAGCACGATGCCCCACGGCTGGTGCTAGCCCACAAACCGGTCATGCAGAGCATGGGTTTGGAAAGGCTGCGTTAAGTGTCCAGCCAGCCTCGATCAGCTCAGCCACCTCGTCCACGTGGGCTTCCAGTGCCATTACCAAAGATCGCCAGGGCTGAGTAGGCGCATCGGCCTTGGCGCCGGCCTTGCCGACCACGAGGTCGCCGGCATCGTCAATTCGGAGCGCCACACCGTAGTGCTGACAGGTTTCCACGATCGAGTACGCAGGAGCGCCGGCCGGAGGCAAGGAGTTCCAGGCCTCCGTTTCGAGACAGTTGATTTCCTTCTCTTGTTGCCCGGCGGGAGCGCCCTTATCAGTGTTTGCGATGAGCGCTAGGTACTTTCCCATTGGGTCCCCACATACGAAAACGACGAATTTGACGAAATCGGCTAGTCCTGGCTGTGCCTCGTATTCGTCGAATTCGTCGTTTTCGTATCCTTAGTTCTCCAGCGCTCGGCGGTATGGCTGCTCTTTGGTTCGACCTCAACTAGGTCTGCGTGCCGAAGGGTTTGGAGCCCGCGGTCGATCCGATCCGCACCCAGGTTGCGCCCAAAGAGATCGCTGATCTCCGTTCGCGTCAATCCCTCCGGCTTGTCACGAAGCGCGCTCAAGATCCTATCAGCGGCGGCGTCTCCGAGCTTGTTGCCAAAGATGAACTCGACGGACTTTTCGCAATATTCCCAAAGCGCGGTTGCCGCACGCAGATGGTCAACCTCGACTTGTTCGGAGCCATCCAGAGCCGCGTACACGAATGCCAATCGCGAAACTTGAGCCTCTGATCGGGCAAGCATCGAGCCCAGCAGACCGGGGCGCGCCGCGCTGAGTGCGGGATACAGTCGGTCCCATGCCTGATAGGCGGCTTCGCTGAACTCAAGTGTGCTCGTCTTGTGCAGAGACATGAGCCGTTGGGCGACGCAACACGCAAGCGACCCCAGAGCTGCCTCATCGATCCCTCCGCCGCGCGACAGCACCTTCGAGCGGCGCACGCAACAAAACAAAAAGCGATTGCCGAAGCCGTTTGCAGCCTCGGTGCAATTGAAAAAGCGCAGCAGTTCTTCGATGGTGATATGCGCAATAATGCTGATATGCGCGGCAGTCGCCTTGATTGGCGAATTCTTTGTAAGCGTCCGAATGTTACCCGTATCCCAGGCCTGGCGCAGAATAGCAGATAGTGTGTTGCCATCGCGCATCAGCACTTTCAGAACGCTCGCGAACTCGGTTTCCAGTAGGAGCAGTCGCTTGTCCATAACGCCCGGGTCGGCTTCGACAGTCTGATAATCAACGACGCGACCATGCTCACGAACGGGCTCAAGCTTCGTGATGGGATCACGGACTGCCCAGATCACGCCCTCGCCACTGGATAGTCCTGATTGGACACGGGTGGTTGCCCATTCCTTATCGGCTAGCTCGAAAAGTTGGTTGACAAAGTACCAACTTGAACCCTTGCGGGACCTGCTGGAAGCTCCGCAAAGCACGGTGTCTAGGTTCACATGATGACCTGTGCCATCGGGCGCGCGACACACAATTCTGCCCGCGGCATTGCCGAATGCGACCAAAAATTGAACCACCAATGCGACTGGATCAACTTCGCTGTGCGGTTCGACGATGCGCACGAACTCCCCCGCTGGCCCGTGGAGCGCCGCGCCATCCAGCAGAGGCCAGGAACCTACTGCGGGCTCGGCGTCTTGCACGCACCGTCTGATTTCCTCGAGGTCAAGTCGCTCGTTATACTCGTACAATGTTAGTATCTCCCGAAGCGCCCGCAGGTTGGCCTTTGCAGGGCGCTTTCCGTTCATAATCGCAAATCGTTGAAGTCTTGGCCGGCCCGGCCCGTGCGGGCGATCCGCACGTGCCGGCCGCCGCGGAGGAAGCGTCGGGCCGCAGCTTGCGCCGCCATCTCGCCCGCCGCATCTGGGTCGGCCGCGATGATTACGGTGTCGACACTCTGAGGAATCGTTACATGCGGTAGGTTCTTTGCACTTAGCGCGCACCAGACCGGCAGGTCGGGGCAGGCCTGCGCTATCGATAGTCCAGTTTCGACACCTTCGCACAGGACCAAGCTTTCGCCGGCGGGCGCAAGCCGAACGGCGCTACCGCCATAAGGGCCGTGAATCCGTCGCGGCGGTTCAACGGGAGCTTTATGGGTACCGTCCGCCGACAACCAGGTGAGTGACACGGCAGCGAAGGCGCCGTCCGCGGCTTGTATCCCCGCCGCAAGCACCGGGAACGGCCACCCGTATTCCCGATGCATACGCAGGGGTATGAATCGGATAGCACGCGGGATAGGAATGGTGATTCCACGATTGGCCAAATAGCGCTCTACCACCGTGCCGGCGGCTGAGCGTGAACTGCGCCAGATCCCCAGCGCATACTCCTTCCGCTCTGTATCGGACCAATGGCTGTTCGAACTGCTATCGGCGGGTACGAACAGTTCCCTGACGCGAATGTCGAGGGCTTCGCAAACGTCATCCACGCTGCAACCGACAAAGCAGTGAAGCAGGACGCGACCGCCGACTTGCGTGATCGACAACGACGGGGTGCGATCGCCGTGCGCAGGGCAGAGCGCCACGTATCCGTTGCCGGAGCAGCGCACACGCCGCAGGCGCACGAGTACAAAATCGAGCGTCATCACTCGCCGCGGTCCGGCCGCGCGGGTACGATGTTGGACTCGATGGATTTCTCAAGGTCGCCTTCACGAATCTTGACGCGTCGCCCCAGCCGAGCCGCTTCGATCCTTCGCCTTGCCGCCCAGGCGGGCAACGTCGACACTTTGATCCGTGTGAACGCTTGCGCTTTTTCGAATGACATTAATTCGTCCATCATGCTGATGGTAACGCTCCCAGCCGCGCGGCGATCGCGAGGGCTTCTTGGTCTAGATTCCACCTTGTGCACGCAATGCACATCCGCTGAGCGAAGGTATTACTCACCGCCTGTCATCCGAGCGCACGCTGACGTTCTCAATCAATTCCAGTATGTCGCGAGCGCGCCAAACCGTGGTTCTCGGCCCCAGCTTGATGGGCTGGGGATATTTGCCCGATTTAACTCCGGCCCACCAACTCGAGGGTGCAACGGGAACGAGGGCCAGAACGGTCTTGAGCCGCAGCAAGGCAGCAGGGTTAATTTCACTAACCGGATGACGTTGAACCATAATGTACTTATCGCCTGCTCCATTATTTGCCTGCCTAAGTATGTAACGCCAGTCCCCCCATCGGGACCGTGGATTCAGGGCGATTGTGCAATCCGTATAAACCTCCCTTAGTTACTTCGAGGTACGAAAAGGGAAAATAGCGTTGCAAGGTTTTTGCACTAGGCAGTGCTGTGCTTACTCGAAAAACCCCCTATATTGGTGGGGTTTTGGTTTCTCGCTGGGACGCTGTGCTTTCGTAAAAGGCGCGAAATATGAGATCGCTGCAGTTTTAAACACCTCTTCAAATAGCGGGGCTATTACGCACTGGGGTTTCCAATAGTGAAAAGGCGTTGCTTGGAGACGTTGCGACAACCACCGGTATTCTTCGCCCTGCCTGTCGCTGTTCTTCGGCCGTTGTATGCCGCGACGGCGCAATGAGCTGGTCGCCCCATCATAGTTAATTTGCGAGCCGGGTTTTGGTGGCCGTGATGGCTACGGGCGGATGGTAGTCAGTTCGCTCCTGAAGAATGTAGCGTAAACCCTGTTAACAACTCGGGTTTGGAGCCGGACGAGTGGCCGGCGCGGTCGTTTCCGATGGCAGTGCTCAATGACCGTATTTCAGGAAATTACGCACTGATTGGAAATGGAATCACGACCCCCACCAGACGCGAGGCTGTCAAGGTGATCCGCCCACGCTTGCATCATTCGCCGACGCTCCACCATGTATTCAGCCCGATTGTACGCACCGCGCACTTCGTCACGTTCAGCATGGGCAAGCTGGCGCTCGATCGCGTCGGCTGGCCAGCCCATCTCGTTGAGCAACGTACTGGCCATTGTGCGGAAGCCGTGTGCGGTCATGGTGCCTTGTTCATAGCCCATGCGCCTCAGCGCCGCGGTGATCGCGTTCTCACTCATCGGTCGCGTCGCCGTCCGACCCGGAAAGATGTAGCGTCCAGAGCCCGTCAGAGGGTGCAATTCTCGCAACACCTCGACAGCCTGGCGCGCCAAGGGAACAAGGTGTTCGCGCCGCATCTTCATCCGCTCGGCTCCGATACGCCAGACCCCGTTTTCGAGGTCGATCTCGCTCCATTCGGCTTTGCGCAGTTCGCCCGGCCGGACAAAGACGAGCGGCGCGAGACGCAGGGCGCAACGCACCACGAACGACCCTTGATAGCTCGCGATCGCCCGGAGCAGTCCCGCAACCTCGGCAGGTTTGGTTAGGGCGGCATGGTGGTTTTCCCGCCGTGGCGGCAGGGCGCCGCGCAAGTCGCCGCTTGGGTCACGGCTCGCCCGCCCGGTGGCAATGGCGTAGCGAAATACCTGTCCCGTGATTTGCTTGATGCGATGGGCCGTCTCCAGCGCGCCGCGGGCCTCTACACGCCGAAGGACCTCCAGCAGCATAACGGCTGTTATCTCTGCCACGGGCAGGCTGCCCAACCACGGGAATACGTCCCGCTCCAGGCGCCTGATGATCGTCTCGGCATGGCCGGGCGCCCACACTGACGAGTATTTGCCGAACCACTCGCGAGCTACGGCCTCGAAGGTGTCGCGCTCGCGCTGCTCAGCGGCGACTACCGCCGCCTTGGCCGCCTGGCGCTCGGCGCTGGGGTCAGAGCCCGCAGCCAGTGCCTTGCGCGCGGCGTCGCGGCGCTCGCGCGCTTGCTTCATGCTGACGTCGGGGTAGGCGCCGAGTGCTAGCAGCTTTTCCTTGCCGCCAAAGCGATATTTAAATCGCCAGTACTTTCCGCCGGCCGGAAGAATCAGCAGGTACAACCCTCTGCCATCGAACAGCTTGCGTGGCTTATCCGCCGGCTTCGCCTGTCGAACCGCGGCATCGGTCAGGGGCATTGTGGGGGTATCTCCCGTTGATTTCGTACCTGAAAAAAGTGGATACCCCCATTTTGTACCCCCGTTGTCGCCGAGATGTCAATAAACGAGGCCGGACAACTTTAGACGGCTGGAGCAAAAAAACGCCAATTGCTCTGGGCGTTTTTGTATCTCATTGAACTGTCACGGAGGGTTCTGTGGTGGAGGCGGGGGGAATTGAACCCCCGTCCGAAGACCTTCCGGTTCCGGCCACTACACGCTTAGTCCGCGGTTTCTAGCTCGCCCGCCGGACGCCCACGGACGGGCTGCCGGCGAGCAAACCGGTTGTAGCTTCGGGACACTGTCCAACCGGTGAACTACGGCTCCCTAGCCCACTAAATTACGCCTCGACCCGCTGCCATGGGCGAACAGCGGCGAGACGCCAGCGGCCCTTAGGCCGCTAGAGCGTAACCGTTATTGTCTGCGGATAAATTTCGCAGTTCTGTTTGTTTAACGGGCCAACAGTACCCCGGCGTGCGACCACAACCCTCTTGTCCCCGTCGAACCCAAATCGCCCCCATGGAAGTCCAAAACCGAAGAGAGGAAAGTCACCTCAAATCATCACGGTTACGCATCTAGTATTCTAAGACCTGTCCGCGAGTGCCGCAACCGTGGGCTTCTCCTGGCCCGGCTCAGGCGTGAGGACCGGTTTCGAAGACCTCGATAGTCGCCAGCTCCTCTTGCGAACAATCGAAATAACTTGAATGCACCGTCCCCGGCACGTGAATCTCTTTAAGCGGGGGCACGCCAGTTGATCTCAACGGCGCGGTGAGGGTGTTGTAATCGGGCACCATGAAGGCGACGTGATTAAGGCCCGGCCCATGATCGTGCAGGAACTCGGCCAAAACATTGTCGTTGCGCTCCGGTTCCAGCAGCTCAATCTGCGCTTGTCGATCCGGGCCCAGTTTTCCGATCACCATCTTGATGCCGAAATCCCTGGCAGCCGGTCTGCCGCGGAATTTCAAATTCCACGACGGTCCTTGCACGATATCGCGCGCGGCCGCAATCTCGCAGCCCAGTACATTTTCAACCCAGCTTCGCGCCGAACCGATATCGTTCACAATGTAAGCGACCTGGGTGAAATATGACGCCAGGAGTTTTTCCGCCGGGGGTTGCGCCTGAAGGGATCGCACTGCGGGGCGGTCATTCAATTCGATCAATGCGCCCAGCGCTTCGCATCTAAAGTAGAGGCAGCGATATCCTTCCTCGATGCGGATTTCTGCGGCCAGAGAACTTTTTCCGGCAAGCCGCTTCGCCGCAGTCTCAAGGTCGGGCACGCGGAACGCTATGTGATGCAGACCCCCACCGGTCTTCGTGGCAAACCGGTGAAAGATCGGATCGTCGTCCAGCGGCTGCAGCAGCCGAACTTCGTATTCGCCGCGCGGACCAACCGGGGCCATCGCGCACTCCAGCCGGACAGGTTGCGGACTCCGCGTACCGAAAATCTCCGGAGCTATGCATTTTGGGGTAATGCGGGCGGTCGTAAAGCGCGTACCTGGTATGAGGAAGCTGAACCGATCCGCCGCCTGGCCAATGTCGGTCACGACGTAAGTTACATTGTAGAAAAACGGAGCGAGAGCGTCGGTATTCTTCATGAATTCTCTTCGCGATACCCGCTTGCTGGCATTGCGCAGGCGCCGATAGTAAAGCGTCTTTCATACGAGCTTTCGGATTTCAAGTAGGAGCAGGCAGGGCCATGAGTAAGATTAAGCTGGAAGGAGCGGCGGACCTTCATTGCCACTATGGGCCGGACTTCATCATGTCCGGCCAGAAGATGACGCCCTCAGTGACCGCCATCCAGGCGGCCAAGGAGGCGGCGGAATCCGGGTTTGCCGCGATTGTCCTCAAGTCCCACGATTTTCCGACCGCCGCGCTCGCGTTCGTGCTCAACGAGGTGGTTCCTGGAGTGCGCACCTTCGGCGGGATAACGCTCGATCACCAAGTCGGGGGGCTGAATCCGTGGGCGGTCGCGCATGCCCTGCGCCTGGGCGCGAAGATCGTATGGCTGCCGACGGTCGCCAGCCACCAGGATTATCTCAACGGCCTCGGTCCGCGCCTGGGATACCCGGGCACCGGCATTCGGACTACCGATGACAACGGCAAACTGCTCCCCGTGGTGATGGAGATACTTGACCTCGTCGCCCAGCACGACGCCATCATTGCGACCGGCCACATTACCGCCAACGAAAATTACCAGGTCGCAAGGGAGTTTGCGCGGCGCGGGCGGGTAATCGTAACGCACGCGGGGGAGCCCGCCGCGGGACCGCATCTGACCAAGGCGCAATGCGCGGAACTGGCGAGCCTCGGCGCGTTCATCGAGCTTACCGCGCAGGAATGCGTGCCGCACCTGGGTTATCCGCCATGCCCGGTCAAGGAGGTTGCCGAGCGCATCGACGCGATCGGACCAGAGCAAGT
Source organism: Binataceae bacterium (SeqCode) (assembly GCA_035262365.1). GTDB lineage: Bacteria > Desulfobacterota > Binatia > Binatales > Binataceae > JAJPJA01. The sequence goes on along the minus strand of DATFSZ010000156.1, from coordinate 113,508 downwards.
CGTGCTTTCAACCGATTACGGTTATTCCGATGCATTGCCTCATCCTGCGCAGGGGATGCGCGATTATATCGACGGCCTGTGGGAGATCGGCGTTGCGGAGGCCAAGCTGAAGATGATGGCGGCCGACAACGCGGCGCGTTTGCTTGGGCTCAAGGGTTGAGTTGAGCTGCCGACGCCGCGCAAACAGGCCTTTCGGGCGCCGGTGCGTCCGCGCATACACTCGACCGAACGCATCGCGCTAGAATTGATCGACCATGGCGCAGGTTCAGAAAGCAAAGAGCAACGGTTACGACCTGGTAGCCGATAACCGCAAGGCGCGGCACGACTTCTTTATCGAGGAAGCGCTGGAGGCCGGGATGGTGCTGACCGGCACCGAGGTCAAGTCGCTGCGCGCGCACAAGGCCAACCTGCGCGACAGCTACGCACGAATAAAGAGCGGCGAGGCGTTCCTAGTCGGGGTTCATATCGGGGCTTACGCCCCGGCCGGCCAGTTCAGTCATGCGGAGACCCGTCAGCGCAAACTTTTGATGCATCGCAAGGAGATCGAGCGCCTGTGGGGCAAGGTGCGCGAACGCGGCTATTCGCTGGTGCCGATGAAGATTTATTTCAAAGATGGCCGCGCGAAGGTTGAGATCGCCCTGGCGCGCGGCAAGCATGCCTATGACAAGCGCGAGGCGATCGCGCGCAAGGACACACGCCGTGAGATCGAACGCGCGATGAAGGGCCGCGGCCGCTAAGTAAAGCTCCCCCCCAATCAGTCCGCAGATTCGTAGTACGCTCTGCCCAAACCGCGATGTACGTCGGATACTCCTCCCCATTTCTGGCATTGTTGAAATGCATTGCCGAATCTCGCTGAAGCCATCATTGGGTAACGGTTCGTGCTTGGCGCCAGCATGCCTCCGGCAATGCACAGCAGCATCATTGTAGCCTCGTGATGGCGCTCGCCTTCGATTGTTGGTGCAGGCTGCCCTTCACGTACGTGTACCTGGACCTGCGCTTTCGCGCGGGCGATTGCCTCCTCCGCATGGCGGCATTGACCTGGAATTCTAACCAGCGTTTCGCCCAGGGCGTCGAAGTATCGCATCCAGGTTGCTACCTGGTCGCTTGGAACTTTGGCTGGCGGATTGGCCCTGATGCGCGCCGCGAGGCCGATTAGCAATGGTCCCACGCGCTCGGATGCCTGGACAGACTCCGGTTCGCACATGCTGAAGACAGCCGTGGTGAACTGCTGATCGTCGCGGCTGTCGGCGATTGCATCCAGTCCGCTGCTTAGCTGGCCTACATCGCGAGTCAGACCCAACACCACATGCGGGTTTGCGTTTGGCAATTGCGTAACCAGTGCGAGCAGTCCTTTCAAAACCCCCGCCGCCTGGCGAGCCTGGTTCTTCACCTGCGTCCGATCACCGATGGACGCGGTTACTTCAACCGCCTGCTGGCGAGCCACGTCCTCGGATCCGCTTTCCTGCGCGGCCGCGGGCTGCTGTGAACCGGGACTCTGGCTATCTGCCCGGTAGTTTCGGTGCGCGGCACAACCGAAAGCCGCGGTGACCAGCAACGACAGGCCGGCGACCCGTATGCAATGCCACATTCGAAGGCCCCCCTTCGCATGCACAGACGCGTATCATGAACAGGATAAACGTGCAAATGGCCGGAGTTGATTATCCGAGCCGCGACGCCATCGCGAGCATTGCGGCGAGTTCCGCGATCGCGCCGGCGGCGCCGATCAGATCGCCTGTCACACCCCCAAGCCATCGCCGATAAAACCATCGCGCAGCGGCCGCCACGATTATTGCGGCGGCCGCAGCCGCCCGCGCATGCGATGAAAAAACCGGGATGATCGCGATGATTGCGATTACGCTCGCAACACGCAGATTAAACCATCCCCATTGCGGCTGCAGAAAGGAACCCGCGCCCGCCGCGCGCAGATACTGGACTCCGGCGCTGACCGCGACCATCGCCCAGCGGCCCAGACCTGGCGCCAGGTAAATCGCCGCCGCGCGCGTGGGGCCTTGCAGCGCCGCCAAAGCGGCCCATTGCAGACCCAGCCAGAACAAAATCGCGGCCGTCCCGAATACGCCCACGTTGGAGTCGCGAAGGATACTCAAAGCGCGCTCGCGATCGGCGCCTGCTCCCAGGGCGTCGGCGGTGTCGGCCAGCGCGTCGAGATGCAGCGCTCCCGTTATTACCACCGTGCTCAGAACGATCAGCCCCGATCTGATCGTGGTGCCGAAGAGCATTGCCAACGCCCCATCCTCCACCATCAGCACGGTGCCGATAATGAAGCCGACCAGCGGAAACAATCCAAAAGACGCGGCCAAATCTTCGTCAGAGGCGGGGCTGCCCGGTGCGACCGGCACAATCGTCAGAAAGCTGGCCGCCAACAGCAGGTGGGTGACGTAGCTGCGGAGCGGCCGGCGTCCGCCGGATTCGCTATCGGCGCCGATGCCGCTCATGTGGCTATTCGCATCGGAGCGGCACGTGCAGCGGGCGACGGCTGTCGGCTCCTTCCGTAATCCTGAGCGCATGCCGCTAGATCCTTCACGTCGTTCACGGCCGAGGGCGGGCGCTAGAGTTTTTCGGCCACTCCGGCGCCAGCGAAGGTCGCCATTTCGCGGTACATGGCGAGCGCCGCCTGGATTATCGAAATGGCGATTGCCGCGCCGGTCCCTTCCCCCAGGCGCAGGTCGAGGTCGAGCAGCGGGCGAGCCCGCAAATGCTCAAGCGCGAAGCCATGTCCTCCCTCCGCCGATCGATGGGAGAAGAACATACGCCCGGCCAGACCGGGGAAGATCTTGTCAGCCGCCGCGGCTGCCGCCGTGGCGATAAAACCGTCCACCACGACGGGGACACGCCGGGCCGCCGCGCCCAGGCATACGCCCGCCATCGCTGCGATTTCGAAACCGCCCAGCGCCGCCAGCAGTTGCTGGCCGTCGGAGAGGCTGGCTTGATGGCGCTGCAGCGAAGCCCGAATGACTTCCACCTTGCGGCGCAGTCCGCCTTCGTCCAAGCCGGTGCCTCGCCCCGCGATCATCGCCGCGTCCATTCCGGTGATCGCGCTGAGCAAAGCGGCCGCCGAAGTGCTGTTCGCGATTCCCATCTCGCCAATTCCCAGCAGCGTACTGGCGCCTTCCACCGCGGTGTTGGCGATCTCGATCCCTGCCTCGAGCGCGAACACGGCCTGCGCCGCGGTCATCGCGGGCTCGCGCATGAAGTTGCGCGTGCCGGCTCCGGCGCGCCGATAGATCAGGCCGGGCAAGCCTTCGGCGCGAGTGTCGCTTGCGACCCCCATGTCGATTACCTTCAGGCCGTAGCCGTAGTGTCGCGCCAGAACGCTGATCGCCGCACCGCCCCCCGCGATATTGCGCAGCATCTGGGCGGTGACCTCCTGCGGGTAAGCGCTTACTCCCTCATCTGCCACGCCATGATCGGCTACAAATATCAGCAGCGTCGCGCTGCCGGCTCTCGCTTCGGGATCATGGCGTATCGCGGCGTAGCGGCGCACCACCTGCTCGAGATAGCCGAGGCTGCCCAACGGCTTGGTGAGGCAATCAAGGCGCTCAAGCGCGGCGCGCTCTGCCCCTTCGTCCAAGGGCTCGATCGAGCCGATCGTGTCCGTCAGGAGACTCATCGATTTGCTCAGACCGCTTCCGTTACGCGATCCCCCCGCATGACGCAAGGCTTGGCCGGTGGGACCAGCCTCCGTGACGGTGTCTCTACCTGTAACTTCGCACGGCTTCGAGCAGCCGGTCGTTGTCGGTGCGCGAGTGTACACCGATTCGATACAGGCCAGGTCCCGCGCCGGGCAGTGCGGCCAGGTCGCGTACTACTATTTCGTTGGCTCGCATATGTTCCGCGAATGGACTCGCACCAAGGGGCACGGCGAACGTCAGGAAATTCGCGTTGGATGGGAAAACGTCGCAGCCCGAAATCGCCGCTAGGCCGTCTTCAAGATGCTCCCGCTCGCGCCTGAGCGCGGTGCGGATCCGACTACGCCAGCTATCGGGCTGGGCCAGGCATGCAATTCCGACGGCGGCCGACGGTGCGCTGACCGACCATGGTTCGAGTGCATGCGCCAAATTAGCGACGACGCCTTCAGCAGCTACGAGATATCCAAGCCGCAGCCCCGGGACCGCGTACAGCTTGGTCATCGAACGCAGCACGATCAGGCGCCCGTGCTGATGAATCAGCGCCACGGCGGAGGCCGGGTCATCGGCAAAATCGATGAACGCTTCATCGACCACGCACCAGCATCCACGCGTGGAGCATCGGCGCACGATCGCGGTCATCTGGGCGACGTCGATACAGATGCCGGTAGGGCTGTTCGGCCTCCCGAGGAACAGCGCGTCGGCGCCACCGGCCAGTGCCTCGTCGATGGCATCCATCTCCAGTCGGAAGCGGTGATCGCGCCGCAGCAAGACCGGCACCGCGGTGGCGGGCAGCGTCAGCAGGCTGTTGGCTATCTCGCTGAAAGTCGGAATTACGACCACGGGCCGCAGCGGGCGGAGCACGCGCGCGATCAGGTAAATGAGTTGGGTGGAACCGTTGCCGGCCAGCACGTTGGCCGGCGCGACCCCCAACGACGCGGCTATGGCGGCCGTCAAGGTTGCGGCATAAGGCTCAGGATACGAACCGATCGCCTCGGCCGCGCGATGATAGGCGTCCAGCGCGGCGGGCGGAGGTCCAAACGGATTGGTGCTGACGCTGAAGTCGATTAGAGCGCGGCTATCGGCGCCGCCGTGCATGCGATCGAAAACTATCTGAACCATAACGGCTTCAACATCATGCGTGCGACGGCCATCAGGCTCAACGCGATCAACGACGCAACCCACAGCATCCTGCGGGCCGTCCCAATATCGCTTAAGCCCGCCTGCCGATGCGCGACGCCCATCAGCGGCCGCGCCTCGATTTCGCCGCCGTACATCGCGGCGCCGCCAAGTTGAATACCCAACGCACCGGCCATCGCCGCTTCCGGAAAGCCGGCGTTGGGACTTGGATGGCGCCGCGCGTCGGCCCGGCAGATGCGCAGTGCCTCGAGCGGGCGCTGGCGCAGTATGGCAGCCGCCGCAGCCAGGCATCCAGCGCTCAGGCGAGCGGGAATCAGGTTCGCGAAATCATCCATCCGCGCCGCCCATCGGCCGAAATAAAAGTAGCGCGAATCGCGATGTCCGATCATCGAGTCGAGCGTATTGATCGCCTTGTATGCCATCGCGGCCGCCGGGCCGCCCACGAACAGATAGAACAGCGGCGCGATCACGCCGTCGGATGAATTCTCCGCTACCGATTCGACCGTGGCGCGGATTATCCCTTCGCGATCCAGGCTGCGCGGATCCCGGCCCACCAGTGCCGGCATCGCGGCACGCGCCGCGCACAGATCCTCCCGCGCCAGCGCCGACTGAACTGAAGTCGCCGCAGCGTCGAGGCCGCGCAATGCAATGGTAGTCCAGGCGGCAATTACCCCCAGCCCTGCCGCAAAGGCAGGTGCCAGCAACGAACCCGCGGCAATTACGATCGATACCGCGGCGACGGCGGCAAGGACAACCGCGGCCGCTACTGCCGCTCCGCCGCACAGGTCACGCCGCGAATTCCCACTCCATAAGCGCTTTTCACCAAACTCGATCATTAGGCCGATGAGCCGTACCGGATGTGGAATCCACGCGGGGTCGCCAATCAGCACATCGGCCACGAGGGTCAGCACTATGAGCGCTGTCGGTAGATGCCAGGCGAAACTCACAAGCCCCGGTGGCGCAACGCGCCGGAGCAGCTGCGAATCGCGGCCTTGCCGATCAATTCGCCGATTACCGTATGCTTGCCGCAATACGTATGCGCGCTGCCGCCCACCGGTGACGCGATTACGATGCAGTCGGTGCCGGTCCCGGTCGCGGGACGGAGTGTGCGCGTGCTGGAAACTCCTGCCTCATGAACCGCCGCCACGCGCGCTTCGGTTACCATCGCGAGCGCCTCCGCCATCGCACAGGCCGAGAGCGGCTGATTGACTACCAGCGCGATATTGATCGTGCCCGGCCGCATCTTCCCATTGGTGGCCGGATCGCCGATGCGCAAAGCGTTGGAGCATCCCGCCGTGCACCAGGCGCCGGCGATCAACTCGCCGCGACGCACCATAGCGTAAGATGCCTTGCGGATATCCGCGCCGGTCATCATCGCAACCGCGGCGCGCGGCTCCAGTTCAAGGCGCCGCAGCAGCGCTTCGAGATATGGCCGCGGACGTTCGGTGGCCGCACGGTCGCCTGGATCAATCTGGTGGTTGACGATCGTGCTGGCACGCCGCGCACCGCCGCCCAGTGGAGCCCAACTGAGCACCTGATGGATCTCCGGCAGCCGTATAATCAGGCTTCGCTCGTCGATCCACCATCGCCAGTGCGCTGAGGGTTTACCGTATTGCGTTCTGACGTGGATACTCCAGGTCAGTATCGCGGCCGTCCCCGCCCGCCATTCGCCTTGCGTTTACCAGCGGTGGTATCGAGCCAGCTGGCCTCTGTTGAACCTCAGGCAGCCTTCTTCGCCGCCGACAACGCCGCCTCGTAGTTGGGATGCTCGCGGATCTCCTTGACGTACTCGCTATAGACCACGTTGTCGCCCTTGTCGACGACGAACACGGCGCGGCACAGCAAACCGTTTTCCTTCATCAGGGTGCCGTACTTGTGGCCGAAGTCGCGATCCTTGAAATCGCTGATAGTGGTGACTTTGTCCACGCCGGCCGCGCCGCACCAGCGCGCCTGCGCAAACGGCAGGTCCATCGACACCGACAGGATCTGAACGTCGCCGGGCAGCTTGGAGGCTTCTTCATTGAAGCGGCGCGTCTCGGCGTCGCATACCGGCGTGTCCAGCGAAGGAACGGTGGTGATGATTTTCACCTTGCCTTTGAACTTGTCGAGGCTGACCGGGGCGAGGCCCTTGCCGACGGCCGAGAAATCGGGCGCTTTTTGCCCGGCTTTGATCTCCGGACCCATCAGCGTGACCGGATTGCCGCCCATCGTGACGGCGCCTTTGCGTTCTTCTGCCATGGCCAATCTCCTTCTGTAAGCAAAAAAGTGGTAACGCGCAGCGCGCGCGGCGCGCCCCGGCGTTTGGAAACTACGGACTGCAACCAGTCTCAAAGAAACAGGGCGGTCATGCAACACCCAAGGTCTGCGCTCGGAGCAGACACGCCGGCCGTCGGGCGGCAATTTTTATTGCGTTAAAGCGCAACCACCAGCCCAATCAGGCTGCCAATCACCAGGATGCCGTTGACTACCCCGGTCAACGCCGCTCCGTAAACACGCTGCTCGGGATCCCTCACGTAGCCAATGGCATGGAGCGGGCGTGCGATCAAAAACAGCAGGCCCAAAATGATTCCCCAGCGCGGGCTGACTCGGCGGCAGAAGATCAGCAGCGCCGGGATAAAAACGATAAGCTGCTCCAGCATGTTTTGCTGTACGCGGAACATCCGCTCGAAAGCCGGATGACCGGTAGTGGCCGGCGCCTTGATCTCGTACTTGTTCCGTGCCTGCCCGACGTAAAAGGTCATCACCAGGTATTCGAGCAGCGCCAGTATTACGACCAATTGCATCCCCACCATCGAGCAGGCCTCCTGTTGGCTCGTCCCTATTTGAGGAACGGAAGCACTTCCGATCCGAACCGCTCCAGCGATCGCATCGCCAGCGCCGGGTCGAGTCCGGGTAATTGGGTATTGATTACGAGGTCGGTCAGCTTGTCTTCCTCGATTATCTGCGCCAGACGCCGGCGAACTTCCGCAGGCGGTCCCAACACGCTGGTGCGGCGCAGGCGCTCGGGGTCGGGCCGAATCGGCGCTTTGGAGATGTCGGTTCCGGCGTGCTGCGAGAGCCACCTTCCGTAATGCTCGGCCCAATACATAGACGGCCCCTCGATATCGCTCCACGCCCGCTCGGCGCTATCCGCCACGTAAACTGTGCGGCTTCCCACCACGCTGAACTTGCCCGGGTCCTTGCCGCCGGCCTGTAGTGCCTCATGGTAGATCCTTATTGCCCCGGCGGCTCCAACCGTGGCGAACCCCATCCCCAACGCCGCCGCCCGCTGGATTCCTTTCGGCGCGCCCACGCCCCACAGCAGTTCCGGATGAGGCTGGCTTGCCGGGCGTGGCAGGACTCGAACGTCGCTCAGATCGAAGTACTTGCCCTTGAAGCTGAAGCGCTCTCCGGTCCACGCCAACTTCAGGATTTCCACGATTTCCAGGGTGCGGCCCAGGCGATGCTTTTTGTTGATGCCGAAGGCGGCGAATTCTTCGGCGCGATACGCCTGGCCGACGCCAATGCGCAGCCGGCCGCCCGAAATCAAATCGACAACCGCGATATCCTCGGCCAGCTTGATCGGATGATAGAAGGGGAACAGCAGCACGTAGGTCCCGATCTGCACGCGCTTGGTGCGCGCGGCAATCGCCGCCGCCATCGGCATTAGCGAGGGCAGATAGCCGTCGTCGGTGAGGTGATGCTCGGTCAGCCAGATCGAATCGAAGCCGATTTCCTCAGCCCGTTCGACCTGCCGGAACATCTCCGCGTATAGGTCGCTGAAGCTCCTTCCCGATGCGGGCGGATTGCGAAAATCAACCTGGTAGCCGAATCTGACTTGGGCCATCGTTCATGCCTTTCCTGAGTCGCTGAGTTCTGTCGGTCTCTCCGATTAGCCGATTCGCTCAGCCGATGCCAACGCTCGCACCGTTGGCCGCCAGCGCCGTGTTTTGCCATAACAGTCCGAAGTGGGGCGGGCGTCTCTTCCCGCCATTGATCAAGCCACGGGGAAGGAGGGCAGCGAATGGCCACAGAGGTCCTGCTCAAGAACGCCAGATTAATCGACGGCCTGCGTGACGCGCCGCTTGAAAAGGCCTCGGTGCTGATTCGCGGCGACCGGATTGCGGCGGTCGAAGCCGGCGACATCCCCGCGCCGCAAGCCGCGCAGGTGATCGATTTGACTGGAAAAACCCTGACGCCGGGCCTGATAGACACTCATGTCCACACCGTGATGATTGGCGATGAGGGACTGAGCCTGTTCATGGCCAACGGTATCACCTCGGTGCGCGACTGCGGCGCGAAACTCGAACTGGTCGTCGCGGTCAAGCGGGCTTTGGAATCAGGTGCGAAATTCGGGCCCCGGCTGTACTTCTGCGGACCGCTGCTCGATGGCGCCCAATCAAGCCTGCCCGGAGCGGGCGGCACTATAATGACGCAAAACGTCGCGTCGCGCGAGTCGATCCCGGGTGTCGTCAAACCGATTCTCGACGCCGGCGCCGACTGCCTGAAGCTTTACTTCGGGCTGACTGCAGATATGGGCGAAGCGATCATCCGCTTTGCCGACGGCCAGGTTCCGATCACCGGTCATATCGGATACATGCGCGCCAGCGAGGCGGTCAAGGCGGGAATCAACGGCCTGGAGCACATCAGTCCGTCGGTGTTCAACGACGTCTGCCCCGCGCATCTGCGCTTCGGTCCCGGCACTTCGATGGCGGGGCGGCAGTTCGTGGAGCGGCTGCGCGCCGGCTGGCTGGCAGCCGATTTCTCTGCGCCCGACGCGCGCGCACTGATCGACGCGATGGCCCGGCGGCAGGTTGCGATGGGCACGACGATGAACATCTACTGGCTCTTCAAAGCCGGCTATGACGCCGCCGCGCGCGATCCTGACCGCAGGTACATCGTGCCGAAGATCCTCGCCGGACGGCGCGAAACGGCGGCGGCTCAAGGCAAGCTGTCCGACCCGGATTGGGATCTGTACTTCAGCCGCCTGGCGCCCGAAGTTATCGACCAGGAGCGTAAGGCGCTGGAGAAGCAACAGGAGTTTTGCCGCCGCCTGTTCGAGGCCGGCGGTCTAATCGTGGGCGGCACCGACGCCGCGATCAATTATCCGCCGGCGGGCTTTTCCCTGATGCGCGAGTTGGAGCTGCTGGCCGATTCGATCGGGACAATGAATGCCCTGCGCGCGGTTACGTCAAAGGCCGCAATCGCCCTGCGCAAACAGGATGATATCGGCGCGGTCGCACCGGGACGCTTCGCGGACATGGTGGTAGTCGAAGGCGATCCGCTGGAAGACATAACCCGGATGCGCAACGTCGCGGCGGTGTTCAAGGGCGGGATGTCCTACGATCCGAAGGCAATTTTGAAAGATCTGCCGGTCAACCCGAATTATCCCGCCGCCTGACTTTGCATCCAAGGCGCGCGGCAATCCCGGATCATGGCTCGCGGCAGGGAGGAAGCGTGAGGAAGACAGATCAGGTCAACAGCTACGCAATCGTCCTCGCTGCGGCGCTAGCCGTAGCGGCGTTGGGCGGTCAAACAAGCGTCGCCTTCGGACAAGTCAGATTCGATGCAAAGAGTTATGAAGCATTGGCGCCGGCCAGTTCAGCGGCGACGATTGCCCCCGGAACCAAAATCACGCTTCAGAACTGGACGAAATATCGCCAATTCATGCCGATCGGAATGCAAGCGCTGTTCAGCGGCAATTACACCTGGAAGATCGGCGCCGGACCGGAATATACAATCGAGGTCGGCCCCACCACTCACATCCCGCTCTCCAGAAGGTACGTGGCCGACACAGAGAAGTACAGCGGCCAGGTCCGCCTCAAGAAGGTATCGACCGGCGGCTACACAGTTGAGAATTACGTTGCAGGAGTACCCTTTCCCAGGCCCACTGAGCCCGAACTGGGTATCAAGTTGATGTACGATGTGTGGTATCCATACTCCCCCTTTGTGTTCGAAATGCTGTTTCTTTCCACTACCGTTGATAGATTTAGCAATACATCCGACTCAAAATCGGACACCGTTGTGTGGAGACTGAATCACATAAGCGATGAGGGCAAGCCGCTTTCGATGTATTCTTCCGGCTATTTGGAGGGAGATCGCTTTGAAACCCTGGAACCCCAACAATTGAAATATACGACGCAGCTCAGCCTGCAGCCAGACGATCCGGCCAAGGTGCAGGAGATGTACATATTCGCTCCCAGCATGCGCCGGCCTCTGCGGTTGTCGACTTCCGGGCGATGCGCGGCGATGACCGGCAGCGATTTTGTCCAGGATGATAACGGTTCAGGGTTTTTCTTCCAGGCTATAAATTTCACCGCGAAATTCCTGGGGCTCAGGCGGCAACTCGCGATAGTGCATCTGAATCCCATCGGCCTGACGCCGCAAGGATACGTGATTAAAGGCTCATTGCCCGGATGGCCCAAGCCGGAGTCGGGAACCTGGGAATTGCGCGACGTTTACGTGATCGATGTCACGCCGCTGCCCGCGGCTGGCGACTACTGCTACTCGCACAAAGTAGGTTACATCGACAAGGAAACCTATGCGCTGACCTGGATCGAGATGTATGGCCCCGATTCACAGCTGCAGAAGGTTTGGCCGATATACCAGACGCCGCGGCGGATTGGCACCGGCGAGGAAGTACTCATTCCCGAAGCGAACTCGACCACGATGCTGAATTTCAAGGACAACCACGCGACCGCCGCGATGCAAGCCAGTCCCGTGCGCGTGGATGAGGAGGCGCCTGGCGATCTGCAAAACGCCGCCGTCGCCGCCTCCGCCAGCGGCCTGGGTCAGATCATGAAATGAGCTTGTTTCAGGGCACGTGATGCGGTTGACTCGAAGTTAGGGGACGCAGAGCGCGGCTGCAGGATTGGTCGGATGCAGAATCACGAAATCGCCAAAATCCTCGACGAAGTCGCCGACATGCTCGAAGTCAGCGAGGACAGCTTTTACCGCGTACGCGCCTACCGCAACGCCGCCCGGACCGTTCGGGACCATCCGGCTGCGCTGGCCCAAATGGACGCTGGGCGCATGCGGGAGTTGCCCGGAATCGGCGCCGACATGGCGGGCAAGCTCAAAAGTATCGTTGAAACCGGCGACTTCGAGGTCCATCGGGAGCTGATGCAAAAAATTCCGCCCGGCCTGATTGAACTGCTGCGGCTGCCGGGACTTGGCCCCAAGCGGGTGCGGTTACTCGCGGACCGGCTTCGCATCAGGGATATCGCCGACCTCAAGGGCGCGATCGAAGCGGGCGCGCTGCGCACGGTGCGTGGTTTCGGCCCCAAGATGGAGCAGCAACTCACGCGCGCGCTCGGCGAAGAAAGGCATGCCGTCAAGGCGCGGCTGATGTTTGTCCAGGCGGCCCAGTCGGCGGAGGCTTTGCTTGAATTTCTGCGTCAGTCGCCGGCGGTTGAGCATGTGGAGATAGCGGGCAGCTTCCGGCGCCGCAAGGAGACGGTGGGCGACCTCGACGTGCTGGTCCTGTCCGCCGCGCCAGTAGCCGTGATGGACCATCTGGTGCGCTTCGCCGAAGTGAAACAGGTGCTGGGCAAGGGCGAAACCAAATCCAGCCTGTTGGTGGGCGGCGATTTGCAGGTGGACCTGCGCGTAGTACCGCGCGAAAGCTATGGCGCCGCGATGATTTATTTCACCGGATCGCAGGCTCATTGCATCCATCTGCGCCGCGTCGCGCAAAGCGCCGGGATGCTGCTTAACGAGTACGGCCTGTTCAGCGGCGACGAACGGATCGCGGGAGCTACGGAAGAGGAAGTTTACCACGCGCTCGGCCTGCCCCTGATTGCGCCCGAACTGCGCGAGGATCGGGGCGAGATCGAAGCCGCGGCGGAGGGACGCCTGCCCAACCTGCTCGTGCGTGAGCACTTACGCGGCGATCTGCACAGTCATTCCTCCTACACCGACGGGCGCGCCTCCATCGAGCAGATGGCGGTCCGGGCGCGCGCCGCCGGGCTGGAGTACCTGGCGATCACCGACCACTCGCGCCGCGTTGCGATGGCGTTCGGCCTGGACCCCGTCCGTCTGCGCGATCAGTGGCGCGAGATCGAAGAGGTGGGCAAGCGGCTGGAAGGAATTGAGCTGCTGCGCGGCATCGAAGTGGATATCCTGGACGACGGCAGCTTGGATCTGCCCGATGATGTGCTGTCGGAATTGGACTGGGTGGTCGCTTCGGTGCATTACAAGCTCGGTCAAGGCGCGAAGGAGATGACGCGGCGGATGATCGGGGCGATTTGCAATCCGAATGTTGACGTGATCGGCCATCCCAGCGGCAGATTGTTGACCGGCCGCGAGCCCAGCGAATTCGACCTCGACGAAGTTCTGCACGTGGCGGCCGAGGAAGGATGCGCGTTGGAGGTGAACTCGCAGGCGGAGCGGCTGGACCTGAACGACAGCGCGTGCCTCAGAGCCAAGCATGCTGGCGTCAAGCTGGTTGTTTCAAGCGACGCGCATCATCCGCGCGATTTTGCGATGCTGCAATACGGCGTCAACCAGGCCAGGCGCGGGTGGATTGAGCAGGACGACGTGCTCAACACGAGGCCGCGGGAGAAGCTGCGCCAGCGCTGAACCCGCGTGGGCGTCGCACAAAGAGGGCCGATGGAAACCGAAACGATGCAGACTCCGAAGCAGGTTACGACCGCGATGAATTATCTGGCGGATCCCGAGGTCAAGCCCGTCAGCTATATGTACAAGCCGCCCGAGGGCACGCCGGTGCGCTCATGGCATATCAGCAAGCATCCGACCACGATTCACAACGGCCGGCTCATCGTCGATCGAATGTCGTTGGATCGGCAGGGATTCGTCCTGATCCACAATCACAGCAGCGTCGGGAACTTCTATGACGACGATCAGGTGAGGTCGGTTTATTACCCGGAAGTCGAGAGCCTCGTGAAAAAGGCCACCGGCGCGGTGCGACTGCTAGCGTTCGATCATAACGTGCGTTGCGGCCCGATGGCGAAGCGGGGCGACACAGGAGTGCGCGAGCCGGTGAAGTATGCGCACAACGACTACACGCTAAAGTCCGGCCCGCAGCGGGTGCGCGACCTGCTGCCGGGTGAAGCCGAGGCGCTGTTGAAGAACCGCTTTGCGGTGATCAACGTGTGGCGGCCGATTCGGGGACCGGTGGAAGATATGCCGCTGGCAGTGTGCGATGCCGGCAGCATCGCACCGCAGGACCTGGTGGCGACCGACCTGGTGTACCCGGATCGCACCGGCGAGGTGCATTCGCTGGCGTTCAACGCGGCTCATCGATGGTATTATTTTCCACACATGCAAGCCGACGAGCTGATTTTGCTCAAGTGTTACGATTCCGCGGAAGACGGCCGCGCGCGTTTCACCGCCCACGGCGCATTCGAAGATCCAACCACGCCGGCCGGCGCACCCGCGCGCGAGAGTATCGAGGTCCGCACCCTGGTGTTTTTCGCGCCGCAGACGTGAGGGACTGTAAGTCAAGGACTCACAGGTTTGCGCGTATAGAGCGGCTCCTATCCTCTTGACCCCCGCGGCGGCACAGCTAGGCTTGGACGTACGATGCAAAATCCGCTGATCAGCGAAGTTCTCCCCGACTTTCTCGAAGAAATCGTGTTCCTGCTGGGCCAGACCGGCGAGGCCGCTTTGGGGCCGCAAATGCGTGAGCTCCGGATCGAGTCGTTATGCGATTGCGGTCACGAAGAATGCGCCAGTTTCGCCACTGCCGCCGAGGTCAAAGTGGACCGCACGGTGGAGCTGCAGTCGATGGAGGGAATTCTGCTGCTCGATTTGAACGCGGACAACCAGGTCTGCTTCATTGAGATTCTCGGCCGAGCGGACGTCAAGTACCTGCTCGACGATTACAAAGAACGCCGCTGAAGCGGCGCGCGCATGCGACGCCGCCTTTGCCGCAGCACAATCATCAGCGACTGAATTGCGGGGCCAGAGATGCCTTCCCAACAAAGCCGGGCGTAAGAAATCTCGGTTCTCCCTACCACATTTATTTCGCGGGAGAAGGTGGCTGATAGCTTGAGCCAACTAGATCCTGGAAATCGCCGCGAGGATGGCCAGCGTGATCGTTTCGCAGACGGCGGCACCCGCGGACAGCCCATCGCCTCCGACCCCTCCCAGGCGCCTGCTTAGCAGCAGCCGCAGTCCGAGAATTGTGAGCGCCACCGCGACGATCGCCGCCAGACCGACCACGTCATACAGGCCCATCGCCAGACTCAACGCGATAACGCTGGAGATGCCGAATTCGGCAAATGTGATGCCGCCGAAATAGGCTATGCCGAGGCCCCCTTCCTCCAACGCCTTCAACCCGTAGCCGATCGGTACGATTGCCCATCGCGACAGCAGCATCGCCAACACCAGCGCGCGCGCTCGCGCAGGGGGGGCGTTGATCATGTTCAATGCGAAAATCTCTGCGCCCAGAATCAGCGATGGAGCGGCCGCGCCGGACCATCCGATATCAACATGGCGGGGCGATTTGCCCGCGATCAATTGCGCGACGGTGCGAGCCACTCCGATTGGCAACAGACCGCCCGTCAGTAGAACCGCCGCAACTATCGTGATTGCCGAGGTCGGCAGCAGCGGAAAAATCGCGGACAGCGCACGATCGCACAGCGCCATGGCGACACCGATGATCATGCCGACCACCGGAACGAACACCAGCGCGCGAGCATGCTCCTCGGCAGGCGCCGCGGCGCGCGGACAGGGTGGCGGAATCCAGCGGGTGCAGGCGCCCGCGGCCAGCCATGCCTGACGCAAGAAGTCGTGGCGCGGTTCGACCTCGAGCAGCGGATCGGCTTTACTGGGATCGGGCACGTTGGAACGCGGCGGCCGCTGTGCGGCAGCTACGCGTTCATTATGAATCAGGCGCGAGCGCGTTTCGAGGCCGTATGGACGGAGCTACAGAGCAATGAAAATCCTGGTTATGGGTGCTGGGGCAGTCGGCGCGTACTTCGGCGCGCGCCTGCAGCAGGCTGGTGAAGACGTGGTGTATTGCGCCCGCGGTGAGAACCTCCGCGCGATGCGCGAGCACGGGATCGACATCACCAGCCCGCGCGGTGACCTCAAACTCAAGGTGACGGCGACCGATGATCCGCGCCAGTTCGCACCCTACGACTTGATTCTATTCTGCGTGAAGGTTTACGACACCGAGGCCGCGGCTGCCGCAATCAAAGGATGCCTTGCGCAGGGTGGAGCGATCATCACGCTGCAAAATGGCGTCGAGAACGAAGCGCGGCTGGCCGAACTCTTCGGCGCCGGCGCCGTGATGGGCGGCAATGCCCGTATCGGAGTGGAGCTGACGGCGCCCGGGAAAATCGTTCATCGGACCACCGGCACGATCGAGTTCGGCGAACTGGACGGCCGTGTCACACCGCGCGCTGACGTGATCGCCGAGGCGATGCGGCGGGCGGGCATTTTCGGCGATCTCAGCACCAACATCCGCGCGGCGCGATGGGACAAGCTGATGTGGAACGCGGCCTTCAACACCGTCACCACCCTGACCAATCGCACCGTCGGCGAGGTGCTCGACGATCCTGAGTGCTACGCCCTGATTCGAAACCTGATGGAAGAGGTGCGCGCCGCGGCCGCGGCCGATGGCGTCGAATTGTCCGGAGAACGGGTTGCCCAAATCATGGCCCATAGCAACAAGAACCTGAGGCCGGTGCGCACCTCGACGCTTCAGGACGCCCAACGCGGCAAGCCCCTGGAAGTGGATGCGCTGATTGGAGTGGTGGTGAGAGTCGCGCGCCACCACGGAATCAAAGCTCCGATCAGCGAAACGATTTACGCGCTGATGAGGGTCGCGGATCGAAACAGCGCCCCCAGGTGATCATTCGGACTGAATCAAAGCTACTTCGGCCGAATCGTCAGCACCGGGCAGATCGATTCGCGCACCACGTGTTCCGCCACACTGCCCAGCACCAGGTGGCTTAAGCCGGTGCGGCCGTGCGTAGCCATCACGACCAGCTCGACGCCGTAATCGTGCTCCGCCTTGACGATTTCCTCGGCGGGATTGCCGATCAGCAAAATGGTTTCGTGCTCGATGTCGGCCAGTTCGCTTTTCAGCCGTGCAAGCTCCTGCTCCGCGACCTTTTCATCGTGGGCCGCCATCGCCGCGCCGGCCACCCTGGTAGGATCGGCGTGCGGAGTGACCGCGGCGAGCACGAACAGCTTGCCGCCGTTTTGCTTGGCGATTTCCTTGGCCAGCGCCAGAGCAGCCTCGGAGTTTTTGTCAAATTGGACCGGACACAGCACCCGCTTGAACTTGGTCAGCATTTGCACTCCTCCTTTTGGTTATCACCAATCAATGAGCGGGTTGAGTCCGCGCCGCGCGTCGGCCCGCGCACAACTGCAAACCTGCTATGCCGGCCGGGGTCTTCCCGGCGAAGTCCAATTCACCCCGAGCCGTATATTCGCCATCGAAAAGGCCGCGCGCGCTGCTCCGGGCGCACGAAGTGCAGCGTGGCGCCGGTCCATCGAGTCCACGCGCCGAAGCCCTGCTGGTTGAATTGGGTCTCGACTTCGAACGGCTCCTTGGTGTCGTAATCCTCGCAGGAAAGCCGCTGGGGCTTGTCCTTCAGGGCGAGGTTAAAGGTCACCTGAACGATTTCCTGTGCGGGCAGTCCCGGAGGCCACCACAGTCTTCCCTGGTCAATTTCCTTTTCCGGCACGACAGACTCTTTCCTCCTCGATCTCGATCAGCGGGCCGCAGCCTGCGGTTTCAGTTCATAGTGCCAGTCGCTGCGTCCCTTGAAGTACGGAATTATGTGCTTGCCGAACATCTTAATCGACTCCATGGTCCTGGCGTGCGGCACGCGCCCCATCTCCATGAAGCACAAAATCAAATCGACTCCAAGGTTGGCAAAGCGCTCCAGCACCTTGATGCAGCTATCGGGGTTGCCGGCGCAGAGCAGACCGCTGTCCACCAGCGACTGGGGCGTCAGTTGATCCTTGGCCTTTTTCTCATCGGCCTGCTTTTTCCCGAAGAAGAACGCTTCCGGGGCGCGCTGAGCTGCGTAGCGGTAACTTTCTACCTGGGCGAAAACTTCGGAGCGGTTCTGCTCGTGCAGATGCATCCAGAAGGGAGCCTGCCCCTTAAGCAACGACATGTACCACTGCATTCCTTCGCCCGCCATTTCGATGGTCTCGTCGTTGTTCTCGCCGCACAGCGCCATCAGAAAGGCCGCTATCTGGTTGTTGACCCGCGCGGTGACCTGATTTTTAGGCGCTTTGATCGCCTCGCGATATTTGTGCACCCGGTCTTCCAGAGTGTCGGCCCGCGCAATGTTGAAACACAGCACCCCCAATCCGTAATTGGCTGCAAGATTGAAGCTGTCGGGCGACGAGCAGGCCATCCACATCGGTGGATGCGGTTTCTGGATGGGCTTGGGGATAACGTTGCGATTGGGGCCGACGGTGAAATATTTGCCCTGGTAGCCGGGGAAGCGGTCGGTGGACATCAGTTGCGGAATGATCTGCAGCGCTTCGTCCATCATTGGACGCGTGTCGGCAGGATCGATCCCAAAGCCGGCCATCTCGTTGAGCGTCGTCGAACGAGCGAAGCCCACATCAAGACGGCCATTGCTCAGGATATCCAGCGCGCCAACCCGTTCCGCCACGCGAATCGGATGGTTGTAGGGCTGGGGCAGCAGCACCGCGCCGTGACCGAAGCGGATGCGGTTGGTGCGCTGGCTTGCCGCGGCGAACAGGATCTCGGGTGCGCTGCAATGCGACAGTTCTTCGAAGAAATGATGCTCGACTGCCCACACGTAGTCGAATCCGACTTCGTCGGCGAGTTGGATCTGCGACATCACCTGCCAGTACTTGTCGTATTCATAGTTCGGATACCACGGCTTGGGCATCTCGATTTCATACATCAGGCCGAATTTCATCGACGCCTCCTAATGCTTGCTGCCCGATTACCGGCAGCGACAACGGCGCAACCCCGGTGAGAGTGATGAGACAGGCCAGACCGGGCTGAATCCGGGCCTCCCGGAGTGCGGCTCTTATATACCCTATTTTCGGGCGGACGATAACGCCTAGCGCCGTTCGTACTGCTTGGCGCCGAACAGGATTTCCCTGGCCTTCGCGTCCATGCCGGCGCCGCGCTCTATGGTATCCATCAGCACGGCCATCCCGCGCTTGACCGCCGGGCGCTGGCCGATCGCGTCAACCCAGCGCGTGAGGTTGGCGAACTCCTCAAATTCTCCCCCCTTTTTGCGCGTGACCACCCAGGGCCACGAGGCCATGTCGGCGATGGAATACGCGCCCGCCAGGTATTCGCGTTGCGACAGCTGCTTGTCCATGACGTTGAAGATGCGCTTGGACTCGTTGGTGTACCGATCGATAGCATACTGGAGTTTTTCCGGCGCGTAATTGAGGAAGTGATTCGCCTGCCCAAGCATCAGGCCGACCGTGCCCATCTGGAACATCACCCACTCGGCCACTTGCCAGCGTCCGCGCGGATCGGCCGGTATGAACTTGCCGGTCTTGTCCGCCAGGTACATCAGAATCGCCCCTGATTCGAACACCGAGATCGGCTTGCCGCCGGGGCCCTGATGGTCAACGATTGCCGGAATCTTGTTGTTGGGACTGATTTCCAGGAATTTCGATTCGAACTGCTCTCCCTTGCCGATATTGATCGGCACCACCTTGTAGGGTAATTCCGCTTCTTCAAGAAAGATGCTGACCTTCTGTCCGTTGGGGGTGGGCCAGAAATAAAAGGTCGATCATAGCGCTCTCCATTGGATAATTGGGGCGGAAACGGCGGGTTTCCCCGGTTTGGATCCGAGTCTTATCCGTTGCCGTCCGCCACGCAACAAAGGTGCGTAGGCGGTATTACTCGGGACTGGTCTCCGCGCCGGATTTGCGCACGCCGAGCAGATAGGCCTCGATGAACTGATCGATATCGCCGTCCAGTACCGCGTCGGTGTTTCCCGCCTCCACGCCCGTGCGATGATCTTTCACCATGCGGTACGGCTGCAGCACGTAGGAGCGGATCTGGCTTCCCCAGGTGATGTCTTTCTTCTCCTTGGTGAACTGCTCCAGTTGCTCGCGCTTTTTGCGCATCTCCAGCTCGAACAGGCGTGCGCGCAGGATCTTCATCGCCATCGCCCGATTCTTGTGCTGCGAGCGCTCGTTCTGGCAGGTGACCACGATTCCGCTTGGAATATGGGTGAAACGCACCGCGGAGTCCGTTTTGTTTACGTGCTGGCCGCCGGCGCCGCTGGCGCGGAAAGTGTCGATTCGCAGGTCGGCAGGGTTGATCACCACTTCGACTTTGTCGTCGATCGCCGGATAGACGAAGACCGACGCGAATGAAGTGTGGCGGCGGGCGTTGGCGTCGAAGGGGGAGATGCGCACCAGCCGATGGATGCCCGCCTCGGCCTTCAGATAGCCGTAGCCGTATTCGCCTTCCACGGTAAAGGTGGCGCTTTTGAGTCCGGCGCCTTCACCCGGTTGCTCGTCGGCCACTTCGACCTTGAATCGATGACGCTCCGCCCATCGCAGGTACAGCCGCAGCAGCATCTCGGCCCAGTCCTGCGCTTCGGTGCCCCCCGCCCCCGGATGAATCGACACAATCGCGCCCAGGCGGTCGAACTCTCCGCCCAGCATCACTTTTAGTTCCTGCTCCTCGATCTCGCCGCGGGCGGCGTTGAGCGTTTTTTCCGTCTCGCGCGCAGCCTCGCTATCGTCGGCGCCCTCCTCCTCGGCCATCGAGAAGAACAGCCGCGCCTCTTCCAGACGGCCGCGCAGCCGTTCGACGGAGTCAAGCTTGGCTCTTATTTCGTCCTGTTCCCGGGCGACGGCCTGGGCCGTTTCGGGTTTGCTCCAGAAGTCGGGCTGGGCGGACTGTTCGAGCAGTTCAGCCTGGCGGGCGCCTAGCTGAGCGAGGTCAAAGACGCCTCCCGAGCTTGCCGAAGCGTTCCTCAAGGTCGGTCAATTGTTCGCGCAACTCGCTCAGTATCAAGTCCATATACCTCTCATTGCCCTAAAGGCATCAACTCATCTCCATTATGACAGATCGCGCGGTCCGAATTAACGCGCCGCGTCGATAGGCGCCGCGTTTCAAGACTTGATGCGTCCCGGCGGCCGCTTCAAACCCGGGGCTCGACCAGGTTGCACGAGTAGGTCTTGATGATAAGCCATACCTCCCGGCCTGAAACCAGGCCCAATTCCTCGGCGGCGGCAGGCGTGATGTGGACCTCGAACTCAACACCCGCTTCGATGCCGACAATTACCCTCACGTCCTCACGGCGAATCGATCGGACGCGCCCGGGCAGCGTGTTTCGGGCGCTCAGCCGGTGCGGAAGATCAGCCGCAATCATGATGTCTCCGGCGCGGATCGCGATCCGGACCGGCGCGCCCACCTCGGTCTGGATGAGGGGAACCTCCAGTTCGCGCTCGCTTCCCGCAAGCTTGCACAGCATCGTTCCCTGGCGCTCGTTAAGCGCGCTGACAGCGGCATCGAAGACGTTTTCAAAACCGACGATTTGGGCGACCGTTTCATGACGGGGCGACGTGAGCACTTCCTGAGGCACCCCCTGCGCCACGACCTGACCCGCTTCGAGCACGATCACTCTTTCGCCCAGGGCGAACGCTTCTTCCGGCGAATGGGTGACGTACAGAATGGGAATCAGGTGCGCGGCATTCCAGACGCGCAAATCGTCGAGGATTTTCGACTTGGTGCCCCGGTCGAGCGCCGTCACCGGCTCATCAAGCAGCAGTAAATCGGGGTCGGTGACGAGTGATCGCGCCAATGCCGCGCGTTGGCGCTCCCCGCCCGAAATCTCGCCGGGCTTGCGCTCCGCCAAATGTTCGATACGAAAGGATTGCAGCAGCGCCATCATCCGGCCCTGGCGCTCCGCGGCGGGCAACTTTGCGATTCCATAACACACGTTTTGCGCCACGGTCATGTGCGGAAACAGGGCGGGGCTCTGAAACAGATACCCAAGCCGGCGGTGGGCGGCGGACAGATCGATGCCTGCGGCCGACGCGAACAGTATCTTTGCTCCGACCGCAATCCGTCCCGCGTCAGGACGCATCAGGCCCGCGACGCAGTTAAGCAGCGTGGTCTTGCCGCCGCCCGAGGGTCCCAGCAGCATCGTGAATCCCGGCGGCGCCTGGAATTGCGCGCGCAGCGTGAAGCTGTTGAGCCGCTTGACGACGTCAACCGACAGCAGCGAATCGGCAGCCGGCCGCCCCTTGCCATCCTCACCCATCCAACGATTTGTACAGGGTTAGCGATGCAGCGGCCACACCGCCCACACGCGCCGGTTGACCGCGTAGGTCAGCGACAGCGCGATGAAGGAAAACGCCATCAGGAGCAGCGCCATTTGATTCGCGCTGGCGTAATCGAGTGCCTCCACGTGGTCGTAGATCGCGATCGAAACCGTTCGCGTGACGCCGGGGATGTTGCCGCCGACCATCAGGACCACGCCGAATTCTCCCAGCGTATGCGCGAAGCTGAGCACGGCGCCCGTGATGATTCCGCTTTTGGACAGGGGCATCACGATACGCGCAAAGGTGCGCAGCGGCGAGGCGCCCAGGATCGCCGACGCGCTCAGCAGCTCACGGTCCACCCCGGAGAACGCCGCCACCATCGGCTGCACCGCGAAGGGCAGGCTGTAGATCACCGAAGCGATTGCCAGGCTGGTGAATGTGAATGGCAATCGATGGCCGAAGACTCGATGATACAGGCTCCCCACCGGGCTGTTCGCGCCGATCGCGACCAGAATATAGAAGCCCAGCACCGTGGGCGGCAGCACCAGCGGCAGCGCCACGACCGCTTCAAGCAGGAACTTCCAGCGCCAGCGTGTGAAGGCGAGCCACGCGGCAATCGGCGTTCCCACCACCAGCAGCACCGCGCAGACGACCATCGCCAGCCTGAGGGTCAGCCATATGGCGCTCCATTCCATGGCCGGCCTAATTCGGAGGGTTCCCGCTCCCCGCCACCTCCTTGGGCAGCGAGAATCCGTAGCTCTCCATCAGGGCGACTCCGGACGGGTCTTTGAGAAAGTTAAGAAATCGCCTGGCCCCGTCCTGGTTGTGAGCCGATTTCAGAATCACGGCGGCCTGTATTATCGGCGGGTAATCGCCGGACGGGATTTCGAAATAACGCCCTTTGGCTTTCATCGCCGGCGCCACGGCCAGCGACAGCGCGACGATGCCGACGTCGGCATTGCCCGACGATACGAACTGCGCCGTCTGCGAGATATTTTCGCCAAGCACCAGCTTGTTTTTGACCTGGTCGTAGACTCCCGCGTGTCGCATCGCCGCGACCGCCGCGCGTCCATAGGGGGCATGCTGCGGATTGGCGATCGCGATTTTATGTATGTCCGGATCCAGCAGCACCTGCAAACCACGATCGATCACCAGCCTGGAGTTCGACGGGACCCAAATGACAATTCTGCCTGCCGCGTACTCATAAATGCTGCCCGGCTCCGTCAGGCCCGCTGCTTCGAGCTTCCTGGGATAATCGACATCGGCCGAAAAGAAGATATCGTAGGGGGCGCCGTTTTTTATCTGGGAAAAGAAGTTTCCGGACGAGCCGTAGGAAACGCGCACCGGGTTGCCGGTCTTCTGCTGGAATTTCGCCGCCGCATCCTTGAAGGCAAAGGTCAGGTCGGCAGCCGCCGCCACCGTAAGCTCTCCGGCTCGCGCGGGCCCCGCGGTCCAGGCGCAGATGCAGACGGCGATGATGATCGCAAAAAACAGGAATTTCGTCTTCATGCCTGTGAGGTATGCCATCATAAAGGTAAATTGACAACAATGATGGCGAAACCTTCTTCAGCCTCGCGCTCCAATCGCCCGCGCACGGCGAGAACTTTTCCGTTGCCTTTCGGCACAAAGAATTGGCATTGTCTTTAGGACTACGAAATCCATGATGGCGCACGGAGGTCCTTCATGAGAAACACAACCTGGACGACGGCTGCGGTGGCGGCGCTTGCGCTTTTCGCCATAGCCGCGATGCCGGCGCAGGCGGCCGGAAATCAGATGACGGTGAAGACGGGCTATCTGACCTGTCATGTAGCTTCCGGGTGGGGATTCATCATCGGTTCGTCGCGCACGATTCGCTGCTCCTATTCGTCGAAGCATCATCCGCACGAACACTATACCGGCACGATCTCCAAGTTCGGCGCTGATATCGGTTACCTCCAATCGGCGGTAATTCTGTGGGCTGTAGCCGCTCCGACCACCGAGCTGGGGCCGGGAGCCCTGGCGGGACATTACGCAGGCGCGCAGGCCAGTGTGGCGCTGGGCGTAGGCGGCGGCGCGAACGTCCTAATCGGCGGGTTTAAGAAATCCATCGCCTTGCAACCGGTGTCGGTCGAGGGGCAGAACGGGCTGAACGTGGCGGCCGGAATCGGCGCGATGAGCCTCCACTACGACGGAGAAAGTTAAATTCATTTGTCGGTTCCCTCTCTCACCATCAGCAGTGGGAGAGGGAGCAGAGGGTGGCTAACGCTTCAAGCATTCGGAGGGCGCAGGGTTTTTGCCCTGGAGGCTCACGGGTTTGTGCAGGCTGCGTCGATTGGGGGCGCCGCGGCTTACCCCACTGTTAGAGTTTAAGGTTTCTCGACATCGAATAATTTGGTTAAGTCAGCGCGCCGCCGCAGCTTGAACCTGCGCCGGCGGTGCATCCGAAGCAGTGTGGGCCGGTTGCAATCGATGCGCTTTCGAGCTCGCCGAGGTCGCCGACGTCCCAAATGGTCAGCCGCCTGCCATCAAGCGTCAGCGGCATTTCGAGCATCTGGTTAAAGTCGCAATCGTACAGCGTGCCGTCGTAGCCGGCGCTTACCAGCGATCGGCACATCAGCTCGCCGGCCGCGCCCGGATTGAAGTGGTTCACCAGCAGGCTCATGTATTCCGCCTCCTTGCCCCAACTGCGCAGTTGATGCGCGAAGCGTTTGATCGGCATGTTAGTGATTGTGAAGAGAGAGTCGAATTCCACCCCCAGCGCGCCCAATTCCACGCGGTAGCGAGCTTCCAGTTCGGCCTGCGCGGGCGGCAGAAAGGCTCCCAGCGGGTTGTACACCAGGTTCAGGCCCAACGGGGGGCGGCCGTATCCGCGTTTGTTGAGTAACCGCAAGGCCGCGACGCTTTGTCCGAAGACACCCTTCCCGCGCTGCTGCTCGACGTTTTCCTCCGTATAGCAGGGCAGGGAGCAAACCAACTCCACTTGAGCGTCGCGGTAGAATTCAGGCAGCCATTCCATCCCGGGAACAAAGATCACGGTCAGATTGCAGCGGACCATGACGTGGCGGCCCATTGCACGGGCGCTCTCCACCAGGTAGCGAAAGTTGTCATTTAGTTCAGGGGCGCCGCCGGTGAGATCGACGGCCGTTACCGCAGGACTGGCAGCCAGGATCTCCATCAGGCGTTGCGCGGCCGCGGGGGCCATGCGCTCCTTGCGCCCGGGCCCGGCGTCAACGTGGCAGTGATGGCAGGCCTGGTTGCATAGCTTGCCGACATTGATTTGAAGGGTACGCGGCGCGCTGCGGCGCAACGGTTCCAGCCCATGTTTGCGGAGTGTGGCGTCGAAGTCGGGTGCGGAAACCATGCCGCTATGATTCGCGCAACTCAACAGGCGTTACAAGCGATCGCGCCTTTGACGATCAGTCTTTCGTTGCGCGGTCCTTCATCAGGAACCGGTTGGTCAGATCGGAAATCAGGTTCTCCGGACCGGATTGATCCAGTGAATCCAGGTCCCAGCCGCCGGGGCGCGTCAGACAACGGACCAGTTGCGGTTCGGACCACAGGCCGACTTCGTCCCCCGCCACGTAAAACCCCTGGCCGTTTACCTCGCGGGCCGCGTCGGTGCATAGCCACACGACCAGCGCGGCGACGCGTTCGGGTTTCATCTCGCCGCTGCGCACGTGTCCCCGCTCTCCCAGCCAGTAGGGACCCAGCGCCTGCGCCATTGGCATCCACTTCTGGTACATCTCCATGAATTCCGGGCCGCCCGGCGTGGCGGCGCGAGGGCGGATCATGTTGCAGCGAATCCCGAATCGTCCCAACTCGCGCGCTAGGCTGCGCGTCAGACCTGCGATTCCCTCCTTGGCCGCGGCGTAAGCGGAATTGAACGGATGCCCCAGGCCCGATTCCGAACCGGTATTGATGATCACGCCGGAGCGCTGGCGCTTGAAGATCGGCACCGCGTACTTGATCAGCGCGTAGGTGCCCTTGAGATGCGAGTCCAGCACCAGGTTCCATTGCTCTTCGGTGATTTCATCGATTGGGTAGGCTGCGCGCAGTCCGGCATTATTGACCAGGATGTCCAGACCGCCGAAGCTTTTGACCGCCAGTTCGACGGTGCGATTGGCGCCCTCCAGCGTCGAGATGCTGTCGGTGGAGGGCTGCGCCTCGCCGCCCGCGTCGCGGATCTCCTTCGCCACCTTGTCGGCTCTGCGCTTGCGATCGGGGTCCTTGCCGATGTCGCTGACTACTACCTTGGCGCCTTGCTCCGCCAGCAGCATCGCCTCGCACCTTCCGATTCCGCGTCCCCCGCCGCTCACGATCGCGACCTTGCCAACCAAACGCCTTTTGTCCGCGCGTGCCATCGCTGTATTCCTCCTGGCGAAGTCAGGACTTGCCGGCATAATACGCGTTCAGCCCGAAAGCGAAAATGGAAAAAGCAGACTCGGCGAGCAGCCGCGAGTTATCAGCGCGCGAGCGGGATGACCGGCTTAGGCGGCGCCGAGGCGGCGCGGGAAGTCGAAGCGGCTTCGCCGGGTGCCGCCTTCTGCTCGAGGCTCCGGATGTAAAGCACGATTCGCCATCGCTCGGCCGGCGATACGGCGTCGCCGTAGGAAGGCATTATCTGCGTGCCGTTCCTGATGGTGCCGTAGATGGAGCCATCTTTCATCAGGAAAACGCGCCGCGAAATCAGGTCGGCGGGTGGCGTTCTGAGCATGAAACTGACCGGTCCGTTGCCGCGCCCGCCCGGGCCGTGACACACCGAACAATAAGTAGAGTATAGCTTGCAGCCTTGCTCGATATTCTTTGGCGTAGGCGCAAGAGGATTTCGCAATCGTCGCGACGCCGCGTTGGAACGCGGCCGCTCGCCATCGATCGGCAAGCTGCCCGAGGGCGTCATGCGCGGCGCCTGGTCCATCGGTTGGACAGCATCACCGCGGAACATGTCGATACTCCACGGAAATGCCGAGGCTGGGCCGGGCGTACGGACTGCGAACATTGATGCCGCAAGCAGTGCCGCGAGGCGCCGTGACAGCTGTCGGATCATCTTCCTTTCAGTTTGCCCTGATGACGTACAGGCAGTGGCGCGCAATCCGGGTTCATTTGTTCATCGCGCGCGGTGAACTACAGAATTGGCGGACGTATGAGACCAGCGCTTTGATCTCATCGTCTTCGAAAGCCTCCCTCCAAGGCGGCATATCCTTACTCAAGCCCACCGACGCGCCGCCCCCCTTGATGGTGTCGAACAGGCGCTGGTCGGACTCCTTGGCCATTCGCGTGCAATCGGAAAAGTTGCGCGGCTTGATGGCGAGCGCGGCTCCCGCGGGTCCATCGCCATGCCCCGATTCGCCATGGCACTTGGCGCATTGGGCAACAAAGTTATCGTGCGCGCCACTCACATCCGCCGCGTCTGAATGGCTGCAGATGCTGAGAGCGGCGGCCAAGCACAGGGCCGGCGCGATCCAGTAAATACTCCATCTTCGCATTGCTTTTCCCCCGTATGGTGGTTTCGATGCGGCAGCGCCGCACGATTTACTCGCTGCGCGAGGCCCGCAATGTGGGCGCAGAAATCCCGATCGGTTGCTTGCAGGCAAACTCCATGAACAAACGCGCTGCGATATTTGGATTAGAATCTGCTAAGACATCGCGGCGATGTCCCGGCGGCGCGCGTGGATCAAACCGCGCCGCCGAGCCCGCAAACTATCTGCCGTCAATCGCCCTTATGCTTCTTGCTCAGTACTTCGAGCTTGCCGAACAGTCCGTCGTTTTCATCGTTGGGGCCGGCCGAAAAGAACAGGGAGGTGGACGGAGTATCAAAGGTATTCGACCCATTACCGAAGACCAGCGCCCACAGGCGGTCAATGATAATCGGACCCCGCTGGCCATGAAGCTCTCCAAGACGTTTGCCGCTGGTGAAGTCAAACGCGTTGATGTGCCCATTTTTGAAGTTGCCGACCAGCACTGCGTTGCTGAAGCGGCCGAAATCACCGGGCGCGAGCGTCATCCCCCACGGCGAGTCCAGCGCACCGCGTGACGCGAACCGGCGCATCATTACCCCGTCGGTGGTGAACTCATCGATAAAGCCGTGGTGCGGCCCCCCGACGTCGTCGTGCATGGCGGCGTCCTGAAGCGCATAGCTGATGAATAGATTTCCTCCAATGTTGACTATTCCAAAAGGAGCGTAGTGAGGAGGAAGATTAGGGTCGCTGAATTTGTCGGGTGTCAACGTTACGGGATTATAGCCGCCGTCAAAAACGTCTATGCGGGCGGCGCGGAAATTAGTCGCATAGATCGTCGATGCCCCGGCGGCGGTAACGCCGAAGGCCAGACCCTTGTAAACCGCGCCGAAGCTGGAATTATCCTTATGCAGAACCGCGGTAGTTCCGTCGGCAAACTGCCATCCGGATATGGTTCCGTCCTCGGTGTCGAAGATAAAAAGATCACCGCCGAAATTGTCGGTCGTATTCATAGAATTCGGGTTGAAAACAATTCCGCTGGGCGCCGACGGGCCCGTGGCGCCCATCGGAGGCGGGATCGTGACCCGCGGCAGCAGCGCAAGGGGCGTGCCGGTGCCGTCAAACAGCTCGGAGAAGCCTGTACCATTTGTGTTGATCCAGAAGGGACCGCCCGGCGGTTGCACGATTCCCCAGGAATTGACCAAGTTTTTGTCGTTGAATGTACCTGGAACGCCGTTATCCGAAACCAGGTTGGTCTGCACGTAGAAAGGTTGGTCGGCCAGCGCTGGTGCCGGGCGCCAACCGAGTACCACCAGAGCCGCGACCGTTGTTGAAAGTATGCATGCTGTCAGCGATTTTCGGTTTACCATTAGGACACTCCATTAGCTGACGAAACGTTGAATCAACCGCGGCTGGACACAAGCCGCCATCGAACCAGAGCGATCCCGGCAATCTGAATCTGAAAACTTTCAGGGCCCCGGAAAAGTTCCCGAGATTCGGTAAAGGCCAAAAATTTACTTTTCCGTAATAAGTCTACACTCTGTAGAATTTAGCCATGTGTGGAAATATTTGACCTACGTGCGCGAGCGTGACCGGCCAAGCGAACTGAGCTAAGAAATAATCGACGCGCGGAATGGAGCGGGTGAATTCGCTCCGTCGCAAGCAAGAACCGAGGAGCTACCGATTATGCCGTTGGACCTGCTAATCAGGAACGGAACTATCGTGGACGGGACCGGCCGGGAACGTTTCACCGCCGACATCGGCGTGGCGGGCGGCCGCATCGTGGAGATCGGGAAGGTCAAGGACGCCGCCCCGAAGGTTATCGACGCCTCGGACCTGATCGTCGCGCCCGGCTTCTTCGATCCGCATACCCATTACGACGCGCAGATCTGCTGGGATCCTCTGGTCACCTGCTCCTCATGGCATGGCGTGACCAGCGTGGTGATGGGCAACTGCGGAGTGGGAATCGCGCCGTGCAAGCCTGAGGCCCGTGAAATTGCGACCTGGGATCTGGTCAACGTGGAAGGAATCCCGTTTGAGGTTCTTTCCAGGGGCACGACCTGGGATTGGCAGAGCTTTCCGGAATATATCGACGCGGCTGAGCGGCGCGGCAGTGCGCTCAACCTGGCATTCCTGGCGCCACTTACGCCCTTTCGCCACTTTGTGATGGGCGAGGATTCGATGGAACGGGCCGCGCGGCCCGGCGAAATCGCGCAAATCAAGGCGCTGATCAAGCAGGCGGTCGCGGCCGGCGCGGTGGGCTTTTCGCATACGCGGCTGCGCCAGCATATCGGCTATCAGGGGCGGCCGCTGGCTTGCCGCCAGGCCAATCTGGACGAACTCAAAAGCTACGCAAACGCGCTGAAGGAGCTGGGCCGCGGCACGATCGAGATCTCGCTCAGCCAGGAACTCGACACGCTGACCGAGGAGGAGGCGCGCCTGCTCGACACGTTGCTGACCGAAAGCGGACGTCCGGTTACGTGGCTGTCGCTGGTGCCGCTGCACGGACAGGTGCAGACCTGCCTCGATACTCTGGATCGGATCGAACCGCTGATCGCGCGTGGCGGTATTCCCCAGGTGACCGCACATACTTCGCGCCTGCAGCTCAACTTGCGCAATCCGTTTCTGATGGCGAGCCTTACTTCCTGGAAGTCACTGTTCAATCAGACCGGCGAAGAACAAAAGCGCATCTATCGCGACCCCGCCTTTCGCAACGCGTTTCGCGAGGAGATGCGCCATCCGCAAATTTTCACCAGCGATTGGAACCGTGTCGACATCGACTTGGCCGCCAATCCCGCTCTCAAAGCACTGGAAAAAAAGACCATCGCGGAAATCAGCCGCGAGCGCGGCAGCGATCCATTCGACACTTTCCTGGATGTGGCGCTGCAAGACGATCTCGCGACCTGGTTTTCGGTCAGTATGATGGACGAGAACATACTCGCTCCGCTGCTCGGGGATCGCCGCACCTTGATCGGACTGGCCGATGGCGGCGCTCATGTCGACCTGCTGTGCGACGCGGGCTACACCACCTATCTGATCGGAACCTGGGTGCGCGACAAGGGCGTGATGAGCCTGGAGGACGGCGTCCGCCGCATCACGTCCGAACCCGCGGCCCTCTTCGGATTTCCGGAGCGCGGCCGGTTGGCGGCAGGGCTGCCCGCCGATATCGCGATTTTCGACTACAACACGATCGGCTCGACCGGGCGTTCACAATGGCTGGGCGATTTGCCCGGAGGCGGGCGCCGATTGGTTATTCCGGCGCAGGGCGTGGAGTACACAATCGTCAACGGCGAAGTGCTGTACGATCACGGCAAGCATACCGGTGCGATGCCGGGTCGTGTGCTGCGGCTGGGAGCGTGAGTTCGTTCGCCGCGCGTTCGGCCCACAGCATCATGAGCCCGTGGGGCGGACGAGCGTGGTGCTGATGCCGGTGCGGGTGGTGTACCTCAGAATGCGGCCGGCGTCGTCTATAGCGATCGTTTCGCGCTCGCCGATTGCCGGCTCGAACAGCCACGTGCCTGGTTCGGCCTCGACCTGATACAGCGATTGTTTGATCGACTTGGCGACCAGCGTGGCCGGATCAATCGCTGCCACACGCGCGGTCCATCGGCTTTGACCGCGGGCGCGGATGTGCGCGATCAGCAGCGCTTTGAAAATGATCAGCCCGCCGTCGATCTCGCGGAAGCGGCCGAGTTTGACTTCCAGGGTGTTGCGCCCGCCCAGCGCCGTGACCACGCCGCGCAAGCTCTCGCCGCTGACTTCGTAACTGGCGCCGCGTGAGAACGGACCTCGGACATAACGCAACCGTATGCTTTGGACCAAGCCTTCGCTGTCCAGCGTGGCGTCAACCTCATGGCGGTTGTCAGAGGCGTCCGCGGTCCGCCTCACCCCGGTTAACCGGCCTTCGTGGAACTGAATGGATTCGGTCGCGACCAGGCGGCCCTGCTCGCGAATTTCATAGAGGTAATCGCCTTCGGCGATGATCACCGCGGCGCCGTTCCCAACCGTTGATCCAGCAGGCGGCGCAGCGTGTCGGCCAGGCCCGGCGCCGCCACCTCATGCTTCAAATAGACGTAAACATCTCGCCCCTGCGCGTCCATGTCTGAAATCCTGTCGGCCCATTGGGCCAGACCGGCCTCATCGTAGGTCTCCTTGCGCAAGCGCACGTATGCCTGCGGCGCGGTAAGAACAACCGGCGTGGAAAGCTTGTCGCTTTCCGCGATACACAAGGCGCTCGCTGCCTCGCCCAGCGCGTCGAACACCGCATCGTCAAACCACGACGGGTTGCGAAACTCAAAGGCCGCCGCCATGCGCTCGTCAAGCTGGGCCAGAAATTCGCGCAGCAGCGGCAGGTCTTTCTTGAACCCGGGCGGAAGCTGGAACAGGGTGGGGCCCAACCGCTCGCCCAAAGCGCCGGCGACCGAGATGAAGTAGTCGAGGTCGCTCTGCGCGTTGCGCAGGCGCGCCAGATGCGTGATGCGCTGCGAGGCCTTGAGCGCAAAGCGAAATTCGCCCGGGGTCTCGCGCACCCATCCCTCCAGCATCTGCGGACGCGGCATCGCCCTGAAGGTGTAATTGATCTCAACCGTCGGCATGCGGGCGGCATAATAGCCCAACATCTTGTTGCCGGGCGTGCGCGGCGGATAGAAACTCCCGACCCATTCCTTGTAGCTGAATCCAGACGTGCCGATCCTGACCATTGAGCACCCAATGCCGAGGCTAGCCTTTCGGGCGCGGCTCCAACAAGTACTCGTGTGCGGAAGTGCGAGCAGGTCGACAACATAAAAGTCGCGCGGCTCCCAATGGTTGGTTTCCGCCACCGGCCAGCCCGCAAAGGCGTCCCTTTCGCGGCGTCTGAGCGGGAGCGTATTTGATCACGCTTATTTGCGGCCCCAGGCGCCGCCACCGGGCGTTTCGATGCGGATGCGATCGGCAGCTTCCAGCCGCGCTCCGGCCTTGCCGGGCAGTTTGCGGCGACGCTGGCCGTTGACGACATAGTTGTCGCCCGGCTTACCGGCGCCACCTCCGCTCAGGCCATAAGGCGCCAGCACGCGCCGCTCGCTAAGCACACTGACGTTGGATTCGACCAGGCATTCCACCTCGCGCACCAGGCCGTCGCCGCCGCTGAATTTGCCCTTGCCGCCTGAACCGCGCCGTATTCGATACTCGGTCACGCGCATCGGATAGTAAGCCTCCAGCGCTTCGATCGGCGTGTTGAGCGTGTTGGTCATGTGAGTATGAATTCCCGAAGCGCCGGGAAAGCCCGCGGCCGCACCGGCGCCGCCGGCAATGGTTTCGTAGTAGGAAAACGCACGCCCGCGCGATGAATCGTATCCGCCCACGGTGAGGTTTGACATCGAACCGCAACTGGCGGCGGGGATCCGCTCCGGAGCCGCCTGTGCCAACGCTTTGAACAGCACGTCGACCAGACGCTGCGAGGTCTCGACGTTGCCGCCGGCCACGGCCGCCGGCTCGTTCGCGTTGACCACGGTTGCAGGGGGAGCTACCACCTCCACCGCGCGCATCAGTCCTTCGTTGGGCGGCACTGCCGCCGCGCCAAGGCATTTCATCACATAGAACACCGCCGACAACGTGATCGCGTAGTTGGCGTTGACCGGACCGCGAACCTGCGGCGCAGAGCCACTGAAGTCGACGTGCGCGCGCCCCTGCTTTATCCGGATTGCCACATGCAACCTTACCGGGCCGCTGCCGAAGCCGTCGTCGTCGAGAAAATCCTCGGCCGCATATGTGCCGTCCTTGAGTTTCGCCAACGCCGCCTTCATCAGGCGCGCGGAATAGCCCTTGAGTTCCTCCATCGCGGCGCTGACCAATTTGGCGCCGAGCGACTGGACCAGCTCCAGCATCCGCCGACGTCCCACCGTCAGCGCGCCGATTTGCGCGCGCAGGTCGCCCACACGCTCCTCGCGCACGCGAGTATTGGCGAAGAACAGTTCGAAGACGTCCCGCACCGGCTTTCCGCCCGCAACCAGCTTGACCGGCGGCAGGCGAAACCCTTCCTGGTAAATCTCACTGGACAGCGCCATCGAGCCGGGCGCCATCCCGCCGATATCGGCGTGATGGGCGCGGTTGGCGACGAACGCGAACGGAGCGCGGCGGCCGGGGATGAACACCGGCTCGACCATCGTCAGGTCTGGCAGATGGGTTCCGCCGGCGAACGGATCGTTGAGAACCGCAACGTCGCCGGGCGCCAACTGCAGCCGCTCAATTGCGGCGCGCACCGAGAGGGGAGTGGAGCCCAGGTGGACCGGCAGATGCGCGGCCTGCGCGGCCATCTCGCCGCCGCCGTCGAACAACGCGCAGGAGAAATCGCGCCGCTCCTTTATGTTGGGGGAGTAGCCGGTTTGTCCCAGCACCACGCCCATCTCCTCGGCAATCGCCGCCAGGCGGTTGTTCATCACCTCCAGCGTTACCGGATCGAGCTTCACTCGCGCGCCTCCAGATGGATGTTGCCGTAATCGTCCACGCGCATCGTAAATCCCGGCGCGACGTAGGCCGTGGCGCTCATTTCGACCATCAGCAGCGGCCCGCGCAAGCGTATGCCCGCGCCAAGGTCCTCGCGCCGATAGACGGGAGCCTTCCGTCGCCGCCCCTCGGCCAGCACGCCGATATGGTCAATCGGCGCCGGCGTACGCGCCGCGCGTGGGATACGCCGCGTGCGATGTGTGTACTCGCGCGCCCGCGCAACCAGGCGCAGGTTGACCAATTCGACCATCGCGCCGCGCGCCGCGTAGCCGAAGCTGCGCTCGTGTGCGCGATGGAAGTCTTCAAGGAACCGCGGCGTCATCGGCACCTTGAGCTCGAACGATTGTCCACGATACCGCAGGTCGGCCCATGATTCGATCTCAAGCTTTGAGCGGCTTACGCCCTGCGCCGCCATTTCAGCGTGTGCCCGCACGATCAGCGGACGTATCAACTTTCCAATCTCCGCGTGGGACGGAGCGGCGCGCCTGACGGTAAGCGAGTACTCGCGGCCCAGCGCCGCCTTGAGCGCGCCGTACGCGCAAGCCAGGCCCGGATTGCCCGGCAGGATCACGTGGCGGATACCCAGTTCGTCGGCGAGGTCGCAGGCGTGCATCGGACCGGCGCCGCCGAAGGCCAGCAGCGCGAAGTCGCGCGGATCAAAGCCGCGCTCCACCGTAATCAGACGGACCGCGCGCGCCATGTTAGCGTTCACGACGCGCAGAATGCCCAGCGCCGCGTCGTTTACCGGACATTTCATCGCACGGCTCAGGCGGCCTACCGCGCGCGCGGCGCGCTCCGGATAAAGGCGCATGCGGCCGCCCAGGAAATTATCCGCTATGATGCGCCCGGCGATCAGGTCGGCGTCGGTAACGGTCGGCTCCTCACCGCGCCCGTAACAAGCCGGGCCGGGGTCGGCGCCTGCGCTTTGCGGTCCGACCTTTAGCGAGCCGCCCTCGTCGACGCGCGCCAGCGAGCCACCACCCGCACCAACGGTGTGAATGTCGATAACCGGCGTGCGCACGGGGTAGCCCGCCGGATAGCTGAGCGAACGCACATTTGCGCGCCCGTCGAACAGCGACACGTCGGTCGAGGTTCCGCCCATGTCGAAGGTGATGAAGCGGCTGACGCCAAAGGCCCGTCCCATAGTGCCCGCGCCCATCACCCCCGCGGCGGGCCCGGAAAGGATCGTTCTGACCGGCTCGAGGCGCGCCAGGTCGGCTCCGATCGCGTTGCCGTCGGACTGCATGATGCGCAAGCGGCGAGTGGGTAGCTCGCGCTCCAGGCGTCCCAGATGCTCGCCCATCAGCGGTGCGACGTACGCGTTGACCACGGTGGTGGAAAGGCGTTCGAACTCGCGGTATTCGGGCAGGATGCGATGAGACACTGAAAGCGGGCGTCCGGCGCGCTTAAGCGCGGTTGCGACCGCTTCTTCGCTGCGCGAGTTGGCGTAACTGTGCAGCAGACACACAGCAAAGGATTGGGCGCGAGTGCGGGCGGCGATGTTGGCGATGCGTTTCAGTTCCGCGGTGCTTGGTTCGAGCGCGATTTGGCCGTCAAACAGCGTACGCTCCGCGATTCCGAAGCGCATCGCGCGCGCAACCAGAGGCTGCGGGCGGGCGGGCGCCAGCGCATAAATGTCGCTGCGGTTTTGGCGGCCGATCTCGATCAGATCTTCGAAGCCGGCGTTGGTGAACAGCGCGACGCGCGCGCCGCGGCGTTCCAGCAACGCGTTGGTGGCGACGGTAGAGCTGTAGGTGAGGGACTCCGCAACGCTGTCGCCGAGCAGCGCGCGCACCCCTTCGAGCACGGCGGCGGCCGGATCATGCGGCGTGGATAGCAGCTTGTGCATGCGCAACTCACCGCCGACCATCGCGGCCACGTCGGTGAAGGTCCCGCCGGTATCAACCCCGATCACGATCGGCGTACGGCGTGCGGTTGTACGTCGGGAAGCAGACACGCTCAAGACGCTTTCAGCAGGATCTTGAAGACCGAGGTTTCGCAAGCGCGCGCCAGTGCGGCAGGCGCCTCGTCCAGCGGAAATATTCCCGAGATGAGAGGGGCGGGGTCGATGGCGCCGCTGGCCAGCGCGTCGAGCGCGGTCCTAAAGCGGCCGCACCGCGAACCGATAACTTCGATTTCGTTGATCACGATCGGAGCCAGGTTGATTCCGGCGGAGCCGGCGACCGTGGTCTTGAGCACAAGTTTGCCGCGCGGGCGCACCAGTTCAAGGGCGCGGCTGAGTCCGGCTGCGGAGCCCGTGCAATCCACAACTACGTCGAAACCCGGTTCGAGACGGCTTTCAGGCAGCCCCGCGATGCCCATCTCGCCAAGGCGGCGAAGTTTGTCCTCATGACGCCCGCCCAGGATCGGGCTCAGCCCGCGCGACTTCATCGCAGCGGCGGTTATCGCGCCCAGGCGCCCGTCCTCCAAAATTGCGATCCGGTCGGCGTCTGCGATTCGGATCTGCTCGAAAATTTCAAAGGCCGCGGCGAGCGGCTCCGTGAAAACTGCCGCCTCGTCCTGGAGCCGGTCGTCGATGGGGATCAGGTTGGCGTCGGGCAGACAAAGATATTCCGCGAAGGCGCCGTCGCGTCCGAGGATTCCAAGCACTGTCCGCTTGGGGCAATGGCGTCCCAGATCGGCCGCGCACGAAGCACAAGCGCCGCACGCAGCGTTGATTTCACCCACCACCCGCCTGCCGGCGAGTGCGCGGTTGGCGGTGCTGACCACCTCGCCTACGAACTCGTGGCCGGGAACGCCACTGAACCCCATGTAGCCCTGGAGCATCTCCAGGTCCGTGCCGCATATTCCGGCCATCCGCACGCGCACCAGGCTCTCGGCCGCGGCTGGGACCGGCATTGGATAGTCGTCGCGCATCGTGACGCGCTCCGCTACTTGAGGCGAAACCGATTGATTGAGGAACAGTGCGCGCATCCCCTCCCATCCAGACAAGCGTCATGGAGCGCCTGCTGAGGGGCATCCTATGCGCAGAGTGTGGGTTTGGAAAGCGTGCCAGCGCACGCGTCAGCGCGCGGCCTTAATCGCTTGCCGAACTCGAGCTGGAACTCTTTTCGCTTGAAGTCGAACTCTTCTCGCTTGACGCGGAACTCTTCTCGCTCGAACTGGAACCCTTGTCGCTCGAAGCGGTGGATGTCGAAGAATCGGAGGATTTGCCGTTTGCCGTGTTCGAATCGTCGCTCGTAGCACTCTTGGAGCGTCCGTAATCGGTCGCGTACCAGCCGCTTCCCTTGAGCATGAACGACGTGTGGGAGATCAGGCGTCGCACTTTGCCCTTGCAGGTGGGGCACTTTTTCAGCGGATCTTCCGTGATCCGCTGGCTATACTCAAAAACTCCGCAGTGATCACACTGGTACTCGTAGGTCGGCATAACTTCCAGCCTCTACTCTAGCCCATGGTCCTGACGCAGTCCACGTGGACGAAAAAGGCTTCCAATGCTCAAAATAATCATCCCTTAAATCCTGTCAACGGCATCTGGCGGCTCATGCTGTGCACTCGCGCTTGCTCTGGACAGTTAGCAAACAATGGCTAGATTCGATTATGGATGCGACAAGAGGGCCGATTGGGAGACTTCAGTCCGGGCGCGTTCACCGCACCTTCTGAAGGTTCATTCAGGCCATGACCAATCTAATACCGCCATCAACAGATAACCAGGGGGCCAGCACGATTTCGCCATGGCTGCGCCAGGGCGCTTACGTACTCGCTTATGTTTGGGGCTTCGCGTTGTTCCTGATGCTCGGAACCAAGGGATGCGACTGGATCAGCGAGCCCAGCAGCGCCAAGGTCGCGCTTGGCCTGGCGTCGGTGGCGGCATCGATTTTTGGCGCCGCGCTCCTGATTACCCAAATCGTGAGGAAGATCCTTGAAACGGGGAGAAAACGACGTGTTGGATAGGATCGGTCGGCAGCTGCTGGTGATTGCAGTTGTGGCGATTGTCATCTTTGTGGTGGCGCGCAACCTGGTGGGCTTCACCTACGTGCAGCCCGGATACGTCGGAATTAAGGTGAAGCTCTACGGCACCGAACGCGGCGTGCAGGACCTGCCGATCGTCACCGGTCGCGTCTGGTACAATCCATGGACGGAGAAGATCTACGACTTCCCGACTTTTTTGCAGTACAAGGTGTGGACCGCCAATCCCAATGAGGGCAGCCGCAACGACGAAAGCATCACCTTCGTAACCAAGGACCGTATCCAGGCCAACGTTGATGTCTCGGTGGCCTATCAGTTTATGCCCAACAAGGTCCCGGAGCTGTTTATCAAGTTCCGTTCTGCTCCTGACGTGATCGCTGACACCTATATCCGCTCGCGCGTGCGTGACGCCTTCGTACGAATGGGCTCCGGACTCAATGCGATGGACGTGCTGGGCGCCGGCGTTTCGACTCTGGATGCGGACGTAAAGAACGCGGTCGATCGGGAGATGGCGGGGTTGGGGATCAGCTTCGACTATGTGTCGGTGATCGGTAAACCACGCTTGCCACAACAAATCCAGGATGCAATCGAGGCGGCGCTGACGGCGACGCAACAGGCGCAGACGGCGCAAAATCAGGTCGCGGTGGCGGAAGCGCAGGCGCGCCAGAAGGTCGCGGTCGCGGAGGGCAACGCCAGGGCCCTGCGCGCCGAAGCCCAGGGACGGGCCGACGCGCTCCTGACCGAGAAGCAAGCGGAGGCCAAGGCCAACCAACTAATCGCCGCGAGCATGACCCCGGAATTGATCCGCTATCTCGCCATTCAACGATGGAGGGGCGAGGTGCCGATGTACAGTTCATCGCAGGCGCCGATTCCCTTCATGTCGCTGCCCGACGCGCAGCAAATGCAATCCGATGGCCGGCAATCGGCCGGGATGAAGCCCTCCAGAACCACCCCGTGAGATCCAGGCGCGAGCGACGGGTAGAAAAACGCCCCACTGACTGAAGCTTCTACCGAACCTGTCGCGCAGTCTGGCAGCTAGAAACGATTACCGTAGGAGCCCGGCCAGTTCTTCTTGCGAAAAGATGCGCAAATCCACATGAGGGGCACCGCGCTCTCAGCCGTTGATCCACAAAACCTTGCCCGATTTGTACGCTTTCACGAACGCCTCGTGGTCCGCCTCGGTCTGATCTGCATAGGCTTCCGCGAAGTCTGCCAGCGCGTCGTCGAATACTTCGGAGTTACCGCAGTAGCCGGCCAGCGTTGCGGCGGCGCCCATTCGGGAATGGGCTCGCGCCAGCAGATATCCGCAGGCGGCCGCATAGGACTGGAGCAGATCTCCGGTGAGCTTGGCGGTCTCCATCGAACCCTTAAGGTTTCTCATCTGGCGAACATAGTAAGGACGCCGGTCGATCGTGGTCCATCCGATCAGAATATCGCTTGACGCCTGGAGAGTCCGTTGTCCGAAAACGACGCGGCGGCCGTCGTGTCGCAGCGACTCCGGGAGCGGCGCAACGTAGGGCCCAAGAGCTGGAGCAACCGCTTCTTTCACCTGCAAAAACAGCGGGTCGTCGTCGCCGTTGCCGAACAGCAGGGCCAGGTATGCACGCGTTGCAACGCTGCCGACACCCACCACGCGATGGGCGATATCGGCCACGCGGTAGCATCGCAGCAGCGCGCGCCGCTCGGGCATGACGGTCTGCGTGTACGCGCTCAGACCTGCGACGATTTTGCCGGCGGTCGC
The DNA here is from genome assembly GCA_035262365.1 of Binataceae bacterium (SeqCode). GTDB lineage: Bacteria > Desulfobacterota > Binatia > Binatales > Binataceae > JAJPJA01. The sequence goes on along the minus strand of DATFSZ010000156.1, from coordinate 73,948 downwards.
GCTATCGACGCGTGTGAGAACCGGCGGATCGTCGCGAAATTCCCAGCCGCCGTCGGGCCGGCGCTGCGCCATCTGCTCGCGCAAATGCAGGTTGGTCTGTTCGGTTGCCTTGAGAACCGCCTGGCGTGCGGCTGCGACTGATTTGTCGGCCGGATGAATGTGTGGATCGTTCCGCCCGGGGTAGGCGTGCAGATGCCATAGATCGAGCATCCCCATATCCTGCAGCCGCTTCACGTTGGCGCGGTAGCCGCCTCCGCAGCGGCGCACCGCGGCCCGCCGATCCTTGCGGTTCACCCCGTTGTCGCGCGCGGCCACATTGACGCTGGCGGCCAATCGCTTCAAGTCAAATTCCCAGGGCCCATAGGTCGTTTCGTCGAAGTCGTTGAGATCGAAGACGACATCGCGCTGCGCGGTGCCGTAAAAGCCAAAGTTGGATAGATGCGCGTCGCCATCGATCACCACGTCAAGTCCGCTGATCGGCGTGTGCGCGAGATCCCATGCCATCACCGCCGCGGCGCCGCGCAGAAAAGCAAACGGCGACGCCGCCATCCGCTCCATCCGGAGCGGCACCAACTCGGGCTGGCGCCCACGGTTGCTAGCCACGATCAGATCGATCGGATTGGGCCGATCGCTGGGGGTCGTCCATCCCGCATGCTTTTCCCGGGGTGTAGCCTTGCGTAGCGCCTTGCCCGCGGCGCGCCGGCTTTCCCATGGCTGATTTTTGCTGCGGAAATCTACTTCGCCAACGTATCTGTCGAAGCCGGGCGACACTCCCGCGCCGCCGATCTCCATGCCGGCGGCAGCAGCCTTGGTCTTTTCATCCAGGTCCATGACCCAATCGCGCCTTCGCGCGCAGAATAGACTTTCTAACATAACGCGCCGGTATACCGAATCCATTGCGTCAAAACTTGGCTTAAACATCCTCTGGAGATGAAATGCGAGGACCCGATCCGTAGGCTATCATCGTCAGATGGCAACCGTGCAAAAACGTAATCAGATAGTAGCGGTCGATACCGTCAATCCGGAAGATGACGGCGATGGGAACGGCCGCTTCGGCGATCTTTATCACCATTTCCTGATCTCCTCGTGGTCCTTTCTGTTGTTGCAAATAGTGGCAGGCTTTTTCCTGATCAACGCGCTCTTCGCCCTCGGCTACTATCTCGATGGCGGAATCGAGAACGCGCGGCCGGGCTCGTTCAGCGATGTGTTTTTTTTCAGTGTCGAAACGATGGCTACGGTCGGCTACGGCCGGATGGCGCCGGTCACGCTCGTCGCACATATCCTGATGAGCCTGGAAGTGTTGACCGGAATGCTTGGCCTCGCGCTGGTTACTGGGCTCACCTTCGCGAAATTCTCGCGGCCCAGCGCGCGAGTGCGGTTCAGCCGCTATGCGGTGATCTCCAAGCGCGACGGCGTGCCGAGCCTGATGTTTCGCATGGCCAACGTGCGCGCCAACCAAATCGTCGATGCGCAGGTTCACGTGCTGCTGGCGCGCTCCGAAGTCACCTCCGAAGGCGAGGACGTATGGCGCTTTTACGATCTGGAGCTGCGCCGCTACCGCAATGCGACCTTCCGCCACTCCTGGACGGTGATTCATCCCATCGTGCCGGGGAGCCCGCTCCATGGATCATCTACGGACGAGTTGGAGAAAGCGTTCGCCGAAATCATTGTTTCGATGACCGGAATCGACGGCGTGTACATGCAGACCGTTTACGCGCGCCATACGTACGATGCGCGCGATATTGTGTGGGGCGCGCGGCTCTCAGACGTGATGCTCCGCATGCCGCGCGGCGCCTTTGCGATCGATTACGGCAAGTTCGATGACGTGGACCCGACCGAAGCACCGGTATGGCAGGAGATTTGATCCTCAGGCCAACCTCTACATTGTTACGGAGAGCCGCCAAAAAAACTTCAGCGGCGGACGGTGTGGACCGCCCGCCGCTGAAACAGTACCGATAGCGCGTCCTACGTCAGGGGGAACTGGACTTCTGCCGGGCCTTTTGCCATCAGCCGGCCTTCCTGGTTCTTCATCTCGACGTCGACCGTTACGATGCCGTTGCCGCTGGCTTCGTCGGCCTCCTTCTTGATCACCTTGCCGGTCAGATAGGTCACGTCGCCGGTCAGAGCGGGACCGATATAGCGCGAGTTGCAGTGCGTGACGAAGCCCAGTTCGCCAGCCCAGTTATTGAGGTAATCCAGCACCCAGGCGCCCATCGTCCGGCCATAGCCGTACCCGCGCGGCATCCCGATCAGCCGCGCGTAAGGAGCGAACACATGTCCGCGCGAGGGGCCATAGTACAGGCCGTCGCCGTAGGTGGGATCGAGCTCAGCCTTTTCTGCGTCGCGCGACATCTCGGGCAGCCAGCCCGCGGTCAGAGTCGACGACGGCAGCGGGTCATTGTAGGCGGAACCCCATACGTTGGAAGGGTTGGCGCGGTATTCGGTAGTGAAGCTCTGGATGGTATGGGGACCGATGGGGCGCAGCGGCAGGTCCTCGCCGTCGGCCACATCCTTGAAGGTCCTGCGCACGTGCTCGTAAAAGGTGCGGTAGTAGTCGAACTTCTCCCGTTCGACTTTCTCCAGTTCCTCCGGCGCCCATTGCGGCTCCTGCTCCTGGTCGGCGAAGGAATGCAGCGTGCGGGCGTTGGAGGCCAGGTAGCGGATAGAGGTCGAGCGCTGCTTGCCCACCACCTGACCGCGCTGATTTTTATAGGTAGTATCGCCACGCGAAAACATGGTCGGTCCGGCGAACTTGGTATGCGTTACGCGGTAGTCAAACAGCGCGCGCTCGACCGTGAACTTGTCACCGGGATAGATTCGCGGCCCATAAAACCACCATTCGTCGCCGCCGAACAGCATGTGCGAGCCGGGAACGGTGCCCTGGATTGCAGGTTGCGCTCCATGTCCGTCGGCGCACGCCACGCAAAAAGATTGCGGCGCCACCATGGTTCCGTAAGCGCTCTTGGCCGCGAACTCGTCGTCGTAAAACAGCCGATTCGGGTTTTGCATCGCCTGGGCCCAACGGCGGATATCATTGGCCGTAATCGGGTCCTTTAAAACCGGACCTCCTACCGGTACGCCGATCCATCGATCGACATCGGTGGTGTCCATCGGTTCAAGATCAGGCATTTTATCGGCCATTTCAGTTCCTCCTCGGGAAACGTATCTTGATTTTCCTTTAGGCCAGTTAGTCGAATAAAAGCAATCGCTTGACACGGGAGTCCCGACGCGTTGTACCACGCTTGATACCATGGTACCGACCGCGTGCACATCCGGCCGGCTGGCAACATCGATCGGCGCTTGCTAGTTTGCGTCGGAATCGGTCCTTTGACTGAAGCCGGCAGTATCCGGGTGAGCGCAAGTGCAATGCCTGAGCGCCCGGAAGCGATGGATTTGGAGGCCATGATGCTCACCGGGATCAAGGTGGTCGAGTGTGGTCAGGGTGTGGCGGCCGCATTCGCCGCGAAACTCTTCGCCTTGTTGGGTGCGGAAGTAATCAAGGTGGAACCGCCGCAGGGCGATGTCACCCGTTTTCGCGGGCCGTTTCGGGCAGATACTCCCGACCCGGAACTCAGCGGCATGTTCATCTACCTCAACGCCGGCAAACTGGGCGTCACGCTGGATCTGACCACCGCGCAGGGGCGTGAACGGTTCCATCGGCTGCTCGATCGCGCTGACATCCTGATGCACAACGTGCTTCCGCCCGACCGCGCGGAATCGGGTCTGGACGCTAGGGCTTTGTGTCAGGCCCATCCTCAACTGGTCGTTACCACCATCTCTCCCTTTGGCGACTCCGGTCCGCGCGCCGGATGGCGCGGTTATGAACTCAACGCTTTTCATGCCGCCGGGATGGCCTCGCTGATTCCATTGGGATCGCCCTTTCCGGATCTGCCGCCGCTCAAGATTTTCAGCAATCAGGCCGAGTTGATGGGCGGTTTGCACGCCGCGATGGTGGCGGCGGCGGCTTACTGGAACCGCACCCGAGGTGGGGGTGGGCAAGCCGCGGACATCTCGATGCAGGAATGCCTGGCCGCGATGCTTGAATTGAGCCTGCTCTATTACACTTACGGCGGACACGTTACCGCGCGAACCAACACCGCATATTCCAACACAATCGAATGCGCCGACGGCAGCGCGCTGATTACGGTGCTGGACGAGCCGCAATGGCAGCGGCTGGTGAAAGTGATGGGCGACCCCGAATGGGCGCACTCGGAGCCGTTTTCCACCCGCGTCAAGCGCGGTATCAACGCCGACGCGTTGCGCGCCCTGATGAGCGACCTGTGGCACGACCGGACGGTGGCGGACGTATGCCGCGCGGTGCAGGACCAGCGTGTTCCGATCGCACCGCTCAACCGGATTGAGGACGTGCTCAAAGACCCGCATCTGCGCGAGCGTGAAATATTTGTCCGCTTCCCAACCGGCGCGGACGATAATTCCGGTGTCCTCGCGCCCGGCGTACCGCTCAAGTTCAACAGCTACAGGGCGCCGGAGCCGGCCCGCGCGCCCCGACTGGGAGAGCACAATCGGGCGGTTTTCGGCAACGGCGTCGTCGCTGCTGCCAAGCCGGAAGCATCGGCCGCGGCCGCCCCGAGCCATCCGGGCGCCGCGCACCCGCCGCTTGCCGGGGTGCGCGTGCTCGATTTTACCCACGTGTGGGCCGGTCCGTATTGCACACTGCAACTGGCTCATCTGGGCGCCGACGTGATGCGAGTTGAAACTTCCAAGCGGCCCTGCATCAATCGGATCATTCCCCCCTATGCCGACGGCCAGGCGGGAATCAACCGCGCCGGCAGCTTCAACCAATGGAACCAGGGCAAACGCAGCCTGCAACTCGACCTCGCCAACCCCCGCGCGGTGGAGTTGGCCTGCGAGATAGTGCGCCATTGCGACGTGGCGGTGGAAAACTTTGCCCCAGGCGTTATCTCGCGGATGGGGTTGGGCTACGAGACGCTGTGCAAGTTCAAGCCCGACCTGGTGATGCTGTCGATTTCAGGCTACGGGCAGTACGGCCCCTATCGCGATTACGTTAGCCTGGGGCAGCAGACCGCGGCCCGCGCCGGGATGTTCTGGATCACCGGTTATCCCGACGACCTGCCACGCCAGGTTGGAACTTCTTATGCCGACCCGGTCGCCGGTGTATTCGGCGCGTTTTCGATAATCTCGGCCCTGCTGCATCGCGATCGCACCGGACAGGGCCAGCACATCGACCTTTCGATGTGGGAAACGCTGGAAATGATGCTGGCCGAGTCGGTCATTGAGTACGACATGACCGGGCGCCAGCCGCAGCGGATGGGCAATCACGACAACTGGATTGCACCGCACGAAGCCTACAAGGCGGAGGGCGACGCGGAGCAGTGGGTCACGATCTCGGTGCCCAACGAGCGCGAATGGCGTCGCTTGTGCGAAGCTATCGGCCAGCCCGGGCTGGCCGAGGATCCGCGCTTTTGCACGGCCGAGATGCGCAAGCGCAATGAAGCCTCGCTGGATGAGATCATCAGCGCGTGGACACGCACGCGCGAGCGATGGGAAATCACGGAGACCTTGCAGCGTGCCGGAGTTGCCGCGTTTCCGACCCTCAACAACCGCGACGTGGCTTCCGATACGCACATGCGGGCGCGGGGCTTCCTGCTGGAGCGGGACCATCCGGAGATTGGCCGCCGTACCCACGCCGGTATCCCGTGGACGATGTCGGGCACGCCGTGTAGCGTACGGGCCGCGGCGCCGGTGCTGGGCGCCGATACGGATTCGATATTGAGCGCCCTGCTGGGGTACTCGGCAGAGCAAATCGCGCAACTGCGTGCCGAGGGCGTGGTGCACTAAAAGATAGAGCAGAAGCAGAATGCCGTCCTGCTATCACATGGGGAGGTAACACCCGATGCCGCTGCTGCGAATGTACGCGATCACCGCGATCGTGCTCGCGCTGAAAATGTCCGCAATTGCCGTTGTGCAGGGAAGAGCCCGCACGGGCGCTGGCGCTTTCATCAACCCCGAGGACGCCGCGACTTTCGGCGGTAACGCGGTAACGGAAGAACCCGAGTTGGCTCAGCGCGCCGCAAGAGCCTGGCGCAACGACCTGGAGAACATCCCGATGTTCCTGATCCTGGCCTGGATCTACGTGGCGGCCGCGCTGTCCGTTACCGCCTTCGTGATCTATTGCCTGGTCTTCATGGCGGCGCGGATCATTCACACGATTTGCTACATCAATTCGATTCAGCCATGGCGCACGGCGGCTTTCATGGTCGGCGCCATCGCCATGGTCGCCTTGATCATTCATTTGTTCATCGGCGTGGTTATTGCCTGAACGGTCGCACGGTCTGGTCCAACATAGTTCTCTCTGCTGCAGGATGGCGGGGTGCTTTTCCGCCGCCATCGCCGGGTAGTCGAGCAGGGCGGCGCGCGGTCGACATTTTCGCGTCAAAAGACTGGGGCGGTCTCACCGGACGTTTTGTCGATTCGACCTTTGCCGGACGACTAAGTGTGGATGACGGCCGATCAACGTCAATAGGAGAAATCTATGAAGTTTCTTTGCCTGGCCTTCGGCGATGAGAAGAAGTTTGAGGAAATGTCGAGCGGCGAGTTGGAGGAGATTTCCGGCAAATGCCAAGCCTTGGATGAGGTGCTGCGCAAGAGCGGCCACATGGTCGCGATGGGAGCACTGGGGCTTACGCCCGACGCCGCAACTGTGCGCACCAGGAAGGGGAAAGTTTCGGTGACCGACGGTCCTTTCGCCGAAACCAAGGAGCAGGTTGGCGGGTTCTTCATTGTCGAGGCGCGCGATCTTAAAGAGGCCATCCGGGTGGTCGAACAAACCGCGCCTGCGCGCCTGGGAGAGCATTTGGGATGGGGCGTGGAGATTCGGCCAATCGAATTTTTCGAAGCGGGGTAGAAACGCCGCGAGGCGGCGGCATTCAAACTGAGCCTAACCACTCCTGCCGGGCTTTGTTTGCCCGGCGGGGGCGATTCTGTTATTTCTGCGCCTTTTTGCCCAATTAGTTGTAGTCCATCACTTTCTTGTCAACAAAATTTCCTGCTAGATTTCATATATCCTTGGTTGGGATGTCCCGGCCGGGACTTATTGTGTCGAAACGCCGGGTTTTCTACTGGTTGGCTGTGGTGCTGATCGCAGTTTTATTGACCGCGCCGGGTACCCTTTGGGCGAGCGCAGGAACCGACAAGCTTTCCAATAACAACGATGAAGTCTGCGATCCGATCGCCGATTATTTTCTGGGGATGGAAGATTATCCCGAGGCCATCCGGCGCCATCGAATGGTGATCAACCGCAACCCCGACAACGCGTTGGCGCATTACCACCTCGGGTTTGCCTATGGGATGGTCGGCCGGCACGACCAGGAACTGGACCAATATCGCGATGCGGTCGACCTGGGCATGAGCGACTGGGCGTTGTTTCTCAATCTCGGACTGCTCTATCTGGAAAGCGAGCGCCTGCCCGAGGCCACCGACGTGCTGCGCCTGGCCACGTTGCTGGGTCCGGATCGGCCCGAAACGCATCTGAACTTGGGGCTGGTTTACGAACGGCGCAGGATGCTGGCTCCGGCCGAGCAGGAAATCCTGCTTTCCTTGCGGTTGGACGGCGACCAGCCGGACGCATTAAATACACTTGGTGTGATATACGCCGAAGAAGGCGAATACTCGCGGGCGCGGGAGGAGTGGACGGATTTGCTGCGGACGCGGCCGGCGTACGAACCCGCTCGGGCCAATCTGACGATTCTGGATCGGGCCGAGCGCGGGCGGGTGAGCACCAGTTTTGCGCATACCCATTAGCGGAACGCCGGGGCGAGCCAAACATGAGATCAGGAGGAGGCAACGTGGGGCGGAGGATGTTGGGGTGGATGATGTTGTTGGGCGGCGCGGCCTTTTTTTGCCTCGCCGGAGCGGACCAGGCGTGGGCCTCGCGGCGGCATTACTATCGTCCGCACAGGCATCACGCGGTGTACGTCGGCGGACCGGCCGCGCCGGCCCTGCGCGGAGGTCTGGTCGAAGATGCCGACACCGGGCGGGTGCTGTACGCCTATAACGCGGACATGCCATGGCCGCCGGCCTCGATGGCAAAGATGATGATGCTGCTGGTGGCCGAGGACCAGATCAGAGCTGGCCGCCTTCATCTGACCGACCAGGTCGTGGTTTCGTACAACGCAGCGCATACCGGCGGCGAGCGTTTGGGCCTACACACCGGCGATGTTTATCCGTTGGGCGAGCTGATGAAGGCCGCGCTGATAAAGTCGGCTAACGATGCCGCAGTGGCAGTGGCGGAAAAGGTTGGCGGCTCAATCCCGGGCTGCGTCGAGCTGATGAACGAAAAGGCTCGCAGTCTGGATCTCAGGAGCACCCGTTACAACACGGTTGACGGCCTGCCTCCCAGCGCCGGCCATGACGTGGATGTGACCAGCGCGTATGACCTGGCCACGGTGGGCCGCACGATTGTCAACCGCACCGACCTGCTGCGCTGGTCCAGCCAGGAAGAGTGTCCGTTCGATAACGGTCCGCGGATGTTGCACAACACCAATCACCTGATCGGCCATTTCGACGGATGCGACGGGATCAAGACCGGCTTTACCTATCACGCAGGGTTTAACCTGACGGCAACCGCCAAACGCGGCGACATGCGCCTGATTGCGGTGGTGTTGGGAGCACCCTCCAATTGGGGTCGCTTCCGTGAGGCGGCGCGGCTGTTGGATTGGGGCTTTGAGAACTTCACCGCGGTGACGCTGGCAAAACGTGGGGAGACGCTGCCGGTCCGCGTCCAGATTACATCGGGCGCGGTGATCCAGCCGGTAGCCGCGGAAGACGTCAAAGTCGTTATCCCCAAGCGGGATGTTTCGGGGGTGAAAATCGAGTACGCTGTTCCCTCGGCATTCAACGGACCGCTGCTGATCGGCAGCCCCATCGGACTGGTGAATGTGCACTCCGGAGGCCGGGTGGTGGCCCGGGTCGGGGCGCTCAGCCCGGTCTCGGTGGGCAACGCCAGTCAATTGATGGGCACCAGCGTCGTGCATGAAGAACCGGGCGGTGTCCAGGGTGTGGCGGTCGATGCCCACAATACTGCTGAATGAGGGAATGAGATGACTGAGGCTTCGCGGCAGCGTAACCGGCGCAACCGGCGCCTGGCCAACAAACGCCGATCCAATCCGATCCAGGTCAAGGCGCGCAAGCGGCGCATGCGCCGCAACCGGTCGCGAGCATGAAAAGGGCCGCGCGGCCGCGCGTCGAACTGTCTATGACGGACAGGCAGCCGGCATCAAGGTGAGGTTTGGCTGCCGGGCCAGTCATCGCAGTGATCCCGGCGCGGTACGCTTCCAGCCGCCTTCCGGGCAAACCGCTGCGGGAGATCGATGGCGTCCCGATGGTGGTGCGGGTGTGGCGATGCGTCCACGCCGCGAGCACAATCGCGCGAGTAATAGTAGCCACCGACGACGAGCGAATCGCCGAGGTAGTGCGTGAGGCGGGGGGCGAGGCGATGATCACCTCCGATCAGCATCCAAGCGGCACCGACCGCGTAGCCGAAGTGGCCGGCCGGGTGCGCGGCGCGATCTACATCAACGTGCAGGGCGACCTGCCCTTTATCGCCGCCGCCGACCTCGAGGCCTTGGCGGCCCCGATGCTGGCCGATCGGCGGCTGACGATGGCGACCCTGGCCACGCCGATTGCCGATGAACACGAGTGGCAGAATCCAAACGTGGTAAAAGTGGTGTGCGACGCCAGCGGCAACGCGCTTTATTTCTCGCGCGCCTCGATACCGGTTGCCCGCGCCGGTGGGCGGCCAAGCCAGGCGCTGCGGCATATCGGAGTTTATGCCTACCGGCGCTCGTTCCTGTTGCGGCTGGCGGGGCTGCGTCCCGGCGTGCTGGAAGGAATCGAGATGCTGGAGCAGTTGCGGGTGTTGGAAAATGGCTTTCCGATTCGAGTTGTAACTTCCGTGGCGCCTTCGCTTGAGGTAGATACGACGGAGGATCTGGCCCGGGCCGAACATTTCGCGCGTGAGACGGTGGGGTGACCGGACGTGGATAAGAGCAGCAAGACCAAGTTCATTTTCGTAACCGGCGGCGTGGTCTCTTCGCTCGGCAAAGGCCTGGCGGCGGCGTCGCTGGGCGCTTTGCTCGAAGCGCGCGGATTGAAAGTCACCTTCCTCAAGATGGATCCCTACATCAACGTCGACCCCGGCACGATGAGCCCGTTGCAGCATGGCGAGGTGTTCGTCACCGACGACGGCGCCGAGACCGACCTCGACCTGGGCCATTACGAGCGCTTTGTCGAAACCAAGATGAGCCGGCGCAACAACTGCACCACCGGCCAGATCTACGACACCGTCATCCAGAAGGAGCGCCACGGCGATTACCTGGGCGGCACCGTCCAGGTAATCCCGCACATCACCGACGAGATCAAACGGCGCATCAACGAGGCCGCCAGCGACGCCGACATCATCATCGTTGAGATCGGCGGCACCGTGGGAGATATCGAAAGCCTGCCCTTCCTCGAGGCGATTCGCCAGTTCCGCTGGGACCGCGGGCGCGACAACGTGCTCTATCTGCATCTGACCCTGGTGCCCTACATTCCGGCGGCTGGCGAGCTGAAGACCAAGCCGACGCAGCACAGCGTCAAGGAGTTGACCGGCGTCGGAATTCAGCCCGACGTTCTGCTCTGCCGCAGCGACCGCGCGATCGAAAAAAAGGTCAAGGCCAAGATCGCCCACTTCTGCAACGTCGAGGAAGACTGCGTGATCGCGGCGCGTGACGTAGAGACGATTTACGAAGTACCGCTGGTGTTCCACGACGAGGGGCTGGACCAGCGCGTGGTCGATAAGCTCAACATCTGGACCGGGGCGCCCAACCTGGCCAAGTGGCGCCGCATCGTCAAAACCGCGCAGGATCCAAAACTGGCCGCGAATATCGTGGTAGTAGGCAAATACGTCAATTTGGTCGACTCCTACAAAAGCCTGCATGAAGCGATCGCGCACGGCGCGATCGCGAATGATGCGCGCGTGACGATCGACTATATCGACGCCGAGGAGCTGGAAAAGGGCGACGCCGCGGCGCGCCTCAAGGGGGCCGACGGGATCATTATTCCGGGCGGCTTCGGCGACCGCGGGATCGAAGGCAAAATCCGCGCGGTGCGCTCCGCGCGCGAGGGCGGGATCCCGATTCTCGGCATCTGCCTGGGACTCCAGGTGATGGTGATCGAACTGGGGCGCAACGTACTGAATTTAAAGCGCGCCAATTCCCGCGAGTTCGACCCCGATACGCCCGACCCGCTGATCCACATGATGGAGTCGCAGCAGGGCGTTACGCAATTGGGCGGAACGATGCGGCTCGGATCCTATCCGTGCAACCTGCGCACCGGCTCGCTGGCGGCCAGGCTTTACCGCAAGCTCAAGATTGCCGAGCGCCATCGCCATCGTTACGAAGTCAACAACGATTACCGCCAGCGTCTGGATCAGGCGGGATTTATCGCCACCGGCACGTCGCCCGACAACACTCTGGTCGAGATCATGGAGCTGCGCGGGCACCGATGGTTCCTCGGCTGCCAGTTCCATCCGGAACTGCGCTCACGGCCGCTGGACTGTCATCCGCTGTTCCGCGGCCTGCTTCAGGCGGCGCTCGCGCGCCGTGCCGAGACCGCGCCGGCGCGTTCCAAGGTGCGCGAATTGAGGTCGGCTCTGTGAGCGTGGCCACATTTGCGGTTGGAGACGTTCATTTCGGCGGACCGCGAATGGTTCTGATCGCGGGGCCGTGCGTAATCGAAAGCGCGGAGGCATCGATGCGCCACGCGCAGCGCCTGGCCTCGATCGGGCGCAAGGCCCAGATTCCGCTGGTGTTCAAATCCTCCTTCGACAAAGCCAATCGCACCAGCCATAAGTCCTATCGCGGACCGGGGCTGGAGGCGGGTTTGCGCATCCTGGAACGCGTCAAGGAGGAGACGGGTCTGCCGATTCTGACCGACGTGCACGAATCCGCGCAGGTTCGGGCCTGCGCACAGGTGGTCGATGTGCTCCAAGTGCCGGCCCTGTTGTCGCGCCAGACCGACCTGGTTCAGGCGGTGGCGTCCAGCGGACGGGTAGTGAATCTCAAGAAAGGACAGTTTCTGGCGCCGCTGGACATGCAAGCGGTAGTTCGTAAAGTCGAAGCGAGCGGGAACCGCCAGATTCTGGTCACTGAACGCGGCTTCTCCTTCGGTTACAACAACCTGGTCAGCGACCTGCGTTCACTGGTTATAATGCGCGAGTTCGGTTATCCGATAGTGTTCGACGCGACCCATTCCGTGCAACTGCCGGGCGCGGGTGGGGAACGCTCGGAAGGCCAACGCCAATTCGTTGATCCGCTGGCCCGCGCAGCGCTCGCCACTGGAATCGATGCGATTTTCATGGAGGTCCACGAAGACCCTGACCACGCCCTGAGCGATGGTCCGAATTCGTACCCGCTGGACAAGCTTGGGGAATTGCTCGATCGGCTGCGGCGGCTTGACGATCTGATGCGCGAGCAGGGTGTGCCCGCTTGACGATTAGCTCTGGTTTACCGCCGACCACTCCGGCTGATAGCCTTGCATTATGAGTCCGCGTCGGATCGCCAAGACTTTGGCGGGAATGGGCATTGCCGCCCTGGTGGTGATCGTCGTGGCCGCGATTGTGATCATTAAAGGTCGCGAGCGCGAGCGCCAGCTGCTGGCTCATAGCATCAGCGTCGAGCCGGGCTCGCTCCTGCATGCGCGGAATTTCCACTGGACCCAGATGAAGGGCGATAAGGAACAATGGGAATTGGTCGCCAAAGAAGCCAGTTACAGCGACGACCGCACTTCGCTGACACTCAAGGATCCCAGGCTTACGATGGTACTTGATGACGGTAAGCCGGTGTCGGCCCAGGCCCATCGCGTTTACCTCAAGGTGAACGGCAATCACGTCAACCGGGCCGAGTTCAGCGGCGGAATGGTGCTCAATTACGGCGATATCAAGCTCACCACCGACGGAGGAACATTTCTGCCTGACAGCGACGTGCTTGAGGCCACCGGGCCGGTGGCGATTGCCGGGACCGGATTTAAGGTCACGGCCGTGGGACTTGAGGCGCGTCCTCGAGCGCGGACTTTTACGCTCAAGCATCAGGTGGTGACCGACTTTACGGCGGGAGCGGCGCGTGCGGCAGCGGCGAAACACTCCTGATAGCGCGGCGCAAGGCGGCATCTTCGGCGCTGCGCTGTGCGCCGGGCTGGCGGGCCTCATTCTACTTGCCGCCGGGGGCGGCACGGCGTGGTGCGAGCAGCCTTCTCCGGCCCTTGGAGCGCCTCCGGTGGCGTCGCGGCACACCCCGTCCAAAGTCAAGGCTAAAGCCAAGGCCAGCGGCGGTCAGCAGGCAGCCAACGACAGTAAGACCGGTGGTCAGGGGAGTCCCTTTGGGATGCTGAAATTCTCCTCCGACAATGGACCAATCCAGATTAAGGCAGATTCACTGGACCTCGATTACAAAAACAACCAGGTGGAGTTCAAAGGCGACGTGCATGCGACTCAGAGCGGCACCACGCTGACCAGCAAGTCGCTGAAAGTGCTGTTCGGTGCGAAGTTTGGCGATATCAAGCAGGTTATCGCGCTGGGTGACGTGAAAATGATGCAGGGTGGGCGCTGGGCGACCGGCCAGCGCGCGGTGTTGGACGAAGTCAAACATACGGTTGAGATGACCGGCGAACCTGTGATCCATGACGGTCCGGATTCAGTGGCTGGCCGCCGTATTATCGTATATCTTGATACTGAAAAGAGTTACGTTGAGGGTGCCAGTGCAGTGATCTTCCCTCGCAGCAACGGAAAAAGCGATCACGAGGCGACCGACTAGCAGAATCCGCAACTCTCTTCCTTAGAAGTTTTCAAAATGGCTCTCGAGGCAAAACTCGGACAGGAATTGCGTCTTCGCCAGCAGTTGGTGATGACGCCTCAACTCCAGCAGGCGATAAAGATCCTGCAACTTGCGGTGCCCGAACTGGAAACGGTCGTGCAGGCCGAACTCGAGCAAAACCCCATGCTCGAAATGGCCGAGCCGGGCGGCACTGAAGCAACCCCGGACACTCTGACGGTTTCTGCCAATGACGCGTCGGCCGCCAACGGCAACGGCACGGGCGAAGCGCCTGAGGAAAACGGCCTGGCCACCGAGGTCGAAATGCCTCCGGCCCTCCCGGCGGCCGAGTCGCACGATGCGGCGGTCGAAATGCGCGAGATGAACACGCTGGAGAAGATCGACTGGCGCGAGTACCTGGAGAACTATTCCAACAATTGGCAGGACAGCCCGCCGGCCGAACCCGACGACGAGGACCGGCGCCCCGCGGTCGAAAACACTCTTACCCGCAAAACCTCTCTGGAAGACCATCTGATGTGGCAGTTGCGGCTGTCACCACTGTGCGAGGAGGAAAAGCGGGTCGGGGCCACGATCATCTACAACCTGAACGACGACGGCTACCTGGAAACACCGCTGGAGGACCTGGCGGCGCAGCTCGAATGCGACGTTGCGGAGGTGGAGAAGGTTCTCAAGCGCGTGCAGCGCCTGGATCCTCCGGGCGTGGCGGCGCGTGACCTCAAGGAATGTCTCCTGCTCCAGCTTGCCAATCTCGGCATGGAGCACTCGCTCGCCGCGCTGATCATCAGGTCGCACCTGAGCCTGCTGGAAAAGCATCGCTACGCCGAGATCGCCAAGGCGGCCGGGGTTTCGGTGCAGACCGTGTCGCAGGCGGCGAAGGTCATTTCGCTGCTCGAGCCCAAGCCGGCGCGCGATTACGGCGGCCAGGAGGCGGCCTACATCGTGCCCGACGTGATCATTCACAAGATGGGCGATGAGTACGTGGTCGCGCTCAACGAAGAAGCGGTGCCGCGCCTGCGACTGTCAGGTTACTATCAGCGGGTGCTGCATGACGCCGACGCCACGGCAGAGACCAAGGGCTATCTGCAGGAGCGGCTGCGCTCCGCGCAGTGGCTGGTCAAGTCGATTTACCAGCGCCAGCAGACCATCTACAAGGTGGCGACCTCGATCGTCAAATTCCAACGCGAGTTCTTCGATCATGGTATCAGCCATCTGCGCCACCTGGTGCTCAAGGATGTGGCCGACGATATCGGGATGCACGAGTCCACGATCAGCCGCGCCACCGCCAACAAGTACGCGCATACCCCGCAGGGAACCTACGAACTGAAATTCTTTTTCACCTCCAGCGTGAAAGGCGCCGGAGGCGAAGACGTCAGCGCTGAGACGGTCAAGGAGAAAATCCGGCGCATGGTGGCCGGCGAGAATCGCCGCGACCCGCTTTCCGACCAGGCGCTGGCCGAGATCCTGCGCCGCGATCAAATCAATATTGCCCGCCGGACAGTGGCGAAATACCGCCAGGCGTTGGGGATTCTACCTTCGGCCCGCCGCAAGATGATTGATTAGCGGGGTGTTGAGAAGTCGATGTTGACCAAGCTCGCCGCGATGCCTGTGCTCAACGTCCTGCATAAAGCCTTCTTCCGTTCCTTCTTTAATGTGTTGCCCGGTTGGGAGGGGTAAGAGAGGGAACGGTCAGTCGTGTGCGCTGTCAGGAAGCGCCGCGGGGGACTCACGGAGGTGATCGATGCCGGCAAAGAGCAAAGTCCGTCAAGCAGGAGCCAACAAGAGGTCGAAGACGGCGGTTCGGGCGCGCCGCAAGCCGCGGGTGGAGGCCAAGGTGACCGTTACCTTCCGCCACGTCGCGCCCACTCCGGCGCTGGCCCAATACGCGGAACGCAAGCTGGGCAGGGTCGCCAAATTTCTCAAGCGTGAGGCCGAGGCTCATGTGATTCTGAGCGTTGACAAGTACCGTCAATGCGGCGAGGTGACGGTAAAGTCCGGACGCTTCCTGGTAAGTGCACAGGAAGAAGACAAGGACCTTTATTCGGTTATCGACCTGCTGGCCGCGAAGGTCCAGCGCCAGGTCAAGAAGCACCTGGAGAAGATTGAAGCCCGCAAGGTCAGATCTCCCTCGGCGGTGGAGATTCTAAGCGAGCCGTTGGAGGAGGCGGGCGAAGGGGAGGACCTCGAATCCGCCTCCGGCGCGCGCCAACAATAGCCGAACCCATCACAGACCCTCGCTTCAGACTCCGCGCGGGGTAAACTGGATGGACACAATTTGACGCCCGGCGGTTTGGGCGGGCGGAAGCGTCGGGCCGCACCCCCAGAGCGCGGCGGAAATGAACGGGAATGAAGATTACCGAAATCCTGAGTCCTGAGATGGTCATCCCGCAACTGCGCGGCGGGAGCAAGGCTGATGTTCTGGGCGAGCTGGCTCAGGCCCTGTGCAAGGGGCATCCGGAAGTGACATTCGATCGGCTGCTCGGGGTTTTGAACGAACGCGAGCGGCTGGGGTCCACCGCAATCGGGGACGGGATTGCCATTCCTCACGGCAAGCTCCGAGGTATCGGTCAAATTCTCGGCGTCTTCGGGCGCAGCTCGGGCGGAATCGACTTTGACTCGCTGGACGGCAATCCGACGCAGTTGTTCTTTCTGCTGGTGGCGCCCGAGGATTCTGCCAGTCTTCATCTGAAGGCGCTGGCGCGGGTCTCGCGCCTGTTCAAGGACGGCGCGTTCCGCCAACGGTTGCTGGCTGCAACGGATGCCGCCGACTTGTACCGCTTGTTGAAGGAAGAAGACAGCAAGTATTAATATCCGCCTCAGCATCATCTAGGCGCCGGTTCCCGGCGGCGCCGGCGGAAAATCGCGATGGCTCAAAACGAGACCTCCCCGCGCCTCCTGATCGTGACCGGAGTGGCCGGTGCGGGAAAAGCAACCGCGATACGGGTGCTCGAGGACCTGGGCCTTTACTGCGTTGACAATCTTCCGGTCGTACTGGCGGCCAGCGTGATGGAAATGGCGCTGGCGCGAGAGCCGGGGCTCAAGGGAATCGCCTTGGGTATCGACGGGCGCGAGCGGCTGTTCTTCCCCGATTGGCCGAGAATCTTCACCGAACTCGAACGCCTGCATTATCGGCCCGAGGTGATTTTTCTCGACGCTTCCGACGAAGTGTTGATGCGGCGCTATTCCGAAACGCGCCGGCCCCATCCGATGGCGGGTGGAGCCCTGACGGTGGCCCAAGCGATCAGGCGCGAGCGCCAGGCGCTGGCCGAGCTGCGCGACCGCGCCGACCGGGTGATCGATACCAGCGCGCTGAGCGTTCATGAGCTGCGCGAGTTGATCACCGCCGCGGTGCTCGGTTCAAACCGCGGCGCCCCGATGATGATCGAGTTGGTCTCCTTCGGTTACAAGTACGGAATGCCGATCGGACTGGACGTGGTGCAGGACGTCCGTTTCATTCCAAATCCGTTCTTCGTCGAGGAACTCAGGCAGCTCACCGGCCTGGATCCGAAGGTGCGCGACTGGGTCTTGGCACAGCCGGCCGCGCAGAGATTCCTGGAGCAGTTCCAGTCCCTGCTCGATACGCTGTTGCCGATGTACGAGCGTGAGGGGCGCAGCTACTTGTCTTTGGGCCTGGGATGCACCGGAGGCCGGCATCGGTCGCCGGTGCTGGCCGAAGAGCTTCGCGCCCGCCTCGCCAAGTCCGGCTACCAGGCCAGCACCCGCCATCAGCACATCGCGATGTGAACTCCATCGGCGAAAGGGTTTCAGCTGGCCTTAATGCCGTGACATGTTGAATGACTGGTTTCGCATCCTGTGGGCGTTGTTCATCCTGGTATGGCTGGCGGGCGCCGGCTCATCCAAGCGCACCGTGCGCCAGGAATCGATGGGCAGCCGGATCGTTTACGGCGGCCTCATGGCGATCGCGGTCGTGCTGATCTTCAAGTTCTGGAGTTTGGGCCCCCTTGACCGCCGCTTTGTTCCCGCCACCGAAGGGATAGCGGTTTGCGGGTTGATACTTACAGCAGCCGGTCTCGCATTTGCAATTTGGGCGCGCGTGACGCTGGGACGCAACTGGAGTGGCGCAGTTACGATCAAGCAGGATCACCGCCTGATCCGCGAAGGCCCCTACCGCCTGGTGCGGCATCCAATTTACTTCGGCGTTCTGCTGGCTATGGCAGGCACCGCAATCGGATTCGGCAGCTTCAGCGGTCTAATCGGTGTTCCGATTGCGTCAATGGCGCTGTGGACCAAGGCGAGCATGGAAGAACAGTTCATGATCGAGCAGTTTGGCGCGGATTACATCCGGTATCAGCACGAGGTCAAAGCAATAATTCCGCGCGTGCTTTGACGATTAGGCGCCCTCTCCCTGACCAAGGAGCAGCTTGGGGGATGGCGCGAACAAACCTTACAAGTGAATCCGGTGATCTCCCGATCGCGCAGAGCGCGGATTTCCACATCGTTGCCATTTGCAAGGGACAAAAGAGCGAGTCTTGCGAGGGCGCCTGTCGCGTCGTGGCGGTTATTCGCTGGGCGGGAGTCATCAAGCAGGGAACGGTGTTCACCGAGATGTTTGCTTACCTTGACTGTCTGCGCACGTTCGTGGAGATTGCCCACTGAGCCAAAAGGAAAGGGCTAAAGAAGCGGATCGAAACCGGGAATATAGGCATTGCACCCCAAGCGCGACGCTCAAATGGTATTCCCGCCGCTCCAAGCGCCCGCGAGCTACAACCTCAATCAGGTTATGGACCAAATCAAAAGTGAGGCCGGGCATCCAAGCGATAAGCCGAAGATCGATGACACAGCGCGCGAGTGTCCCGGCGATGGGCGCTTGGACCCAACTCAGACCATTTCTGCGGTTGGGCATTGGTTGGACAAAGTGTGAGACGTGATAATGCACACCCGGCAAGATTAGTGTTTGAGCCTCGCTTTTGCGTGATTGCCGAAACATCCGAACAGATCGTGCGATGAGGGCTTGTCCGGCAGCTGCGCGCCGTTTGAGTCTAATAACGCTACTCAGCATGGGCGCTTTGCTGTTAGCAGTCACCCATATCCATGCTCAGACCGACCCGCTGCCGTCGTGGAACGAAGGCCCCGCGAAGCGGGAGATTCTTGAATTCGTCCGCGTGACCACCGATAGGGCAAGCCCGGGCGTCGTACCGCCTGACGAACGAGTAGCCGCTTTTGATCAGGATGGAACAACATGGGTTGAGCATCCGCTGTACACGCAATTGATATTTGCCCTGGACCGGGTAGTTGCCATGGCGGCGCAACATCCGGAATGGAAAACGAAGGAGCCTTTCAAATCGGTACTTGCCGGCGATAACGCGGCGATGACGCGTTTGACCACCAAGGATTACGAGGCCATCGTCCTTGCGACCCACACCGGAATGTCCGAGGAGGCGTTCGCGGATATCGTCAAGAGCTGGATCACGAAGGCAAAGGATAAGCACTGGCGCCGACCTTACACTGAACTGGTCTATCAGCCGATGCTGGAGGTGATGGGCTACCTCCGAACCAACGGCTACAAAACCTACATCGTGACCGGCGGCGGCCAGGCATTTGTGCGCAATTACAGCCAGAGGATATACGGTATCCCGGGCAATCAGGTCATCGGCTCGGCGCTCGGAGCTCAATTCATATTCAATAATGATCAAGTGATCCTGATGCGGCCCCCGAAGCTGTTGCTGAACAACAACTTTTCCGGCAAGCCAGAGGATATCTATCTTTTCTTGGGAGGACCTCCCGAGGCAGCGTTCGGCAACTCGACGGGGGATCGTGAGATGCTCGAATATACGCATCATGGCGCCAGGCGAAGCCTGGCGATGCTCGTGTTGCATGACGACGGCAAACGCGAGTACGCCTACGGACCGGCTCAGGGATTGCCTCCAAGCCAGATCGGTACGTTTAGTCAGGCACTTTACGACGAGGCCAAATCCAGGGGGTGGATTGTTATTAGCATGAAGAATGACTGGAAGCGCATCTTCGCGTTCGAGAAATAATCGGCAGCACTTTTGCTCTGGCTCGCAAGCGGCCCATCGCACAGCTGAGGCCGGAACGCCCGTCGTTTCTTGTCACAGACTCAGCGACTGCAGCCGAAGCCGCTGGCTCAGCGGCTGCAACAGCGACAAACGACGCTATCAACTATCTCATTATCCCATCGAGACCTCCCGGAGTAGTATATTGCACTACGTCATTAAAGCCTTCGGGAGACTGATCATTTACATAGAAGGGCCGTCCACCCGCCGGGTCGCTGAAGAAAGTTGCGTGTTTGTTCTGGATATCCCAAAAAGCTTCGACCTGCGAGCCGGTGATGTTGGCCGGTCCGACGTGCGGGATGTTCAAGGTCCTGAGAAAGAGGCCGACAAACTTCCACGGCTTCATGTTGGAATCATAGATATCTTCCCATACCGCTCCGGAAAACGCGCGATCGACATACATCACACGCTTCCCATAGCAGTAACCGGATTCCATTGAGGTAATCTTGCTGACACTGATCACGTCGACGTCGCGGACCTGCCATTTGCCCCAGGCTGCCGTCGGCCATCCAAGTGGCATGTCGTAACCCTCGGGGAACTTCCCTTGCGGCAGGTCAGCATCGACAAGCGCAAGAATTTTCTTGGCGCCGAGATACGCTACCTGCACCTGGGTCAGGTCTGAATCGAAGCCGAACCGTGCGTCGTCGGGAGTCGCGTCACTGCCGGTAGATGGCGCGCATCGGGCAGAGGTGGATACCGTCTCATGCCGGCGCAACGCGGGATTAAAGACGTATTTCTCTTCAGGCTTGCCAATATTGGAGTACGAAATAGTCAGACTCGCATGATACTTTTGCTGTTCAGGCTCGATACTCATTGACCACTGACTGTAGAATTTTCCTTCCGCACCCGGAAATGTCGCCGGTATCCCTAAGTCAGTGTTAAAACTTAGCTGGCGATAAACGATCTCATCTGCAGTGCAACTGATACCGCTGACGCTGTCCACATAACAACCGGTCCCGTAGGTATCTACCACCAGATGGGGTATGTAGCGATACCAGAAGTTGGCGAGAATCTTCCATCCCTTGTGAGGCTCGGCAGGATTTGGAAAGGGTATACCGCCTCGATAGCCCTCCATCGAAAGTCTTCCCTCGGTAAGCTCGACTACTTTGACCTGCGATGCATATTTTGCGGTTGCGTCGCGATATGTCTCCGGCAACGGATGGATTATGAGTGGACCGACCTCGATTTGCACGTCTGGAGGCATCTTCCAGTAAGAGCTTCCATTGAAAAGCTCAATCATTCCGTCAGGCATGAATCGCTTGTATTGCCGCCAGTTACTCAGCGTCACCTTCGTGCCGGGTGGGATCGTGCCGTCAGGTGCCATAGAGTCCTTGAATCCAGGGTTGGCGTGGTCGCCGTTTTCCGCACATGCGAGACCAGCGAAGAGGAGATAAAGGCTTAGGAGGGCAGAAGCGGCGAGTACTAGCTTCTTGCCATGAATGATCATACCTCACCTCTAAGAATGGGAATGCTTGATACGAGTTTTTTTGCGCGACAAGTAGATAGCTGATGGTAATCAACACTCGGGCCGTATCATGTTCGATTCGCGCGCTCACTTGAGGTCGTAGGCGAACACGCCGTCCCAATCCGGGCGAAGTTCGAGGGAAGCATGCGGTCGCAGCGCTTCATCATCAAGGAAGCGGCCTTGTCGTCCGGACAAACCTCCGCAAGCCAGGCAAAAATTCGCAACGCCTCCGAAAACGATCGCCCAAAGTAGAGCTGCAGCGCTTGCTCGTAAAGTGTGCGGTTGCGCAAGCGATCCTGATCCACTCCGTTGCTCAGGCCCATCAATTCGTAAATATCCAGGCTACCCGAACGTCCTGCGACGGAAACCCGGTCGAGGTGTCTCCACTCAAAGTCGTCTCCCGCGTGCTCCCGGACATCCGCGCTGGCCAGAACCTGCGTGCCGTAAACCTTATTGAGGCTCTCCAGGCGGCTGGTCACGTTTACAACATCGCCCAGCACGGTATAGGCGAAACGTTCCGGCGTACCGATATTGCCGACGAGAACGTCGCCGCGATGCAGCCCCACCCTCGTGCGAAACTTGGCCGTTTGAGGATCTTGTTGTAGGAGCGCAAGCTCCTGAAGAGCCAAGATCGTGCCGCGGCAGGCGAGGTTTTCGTGGTTGCGAACCTCCTCCGGTGCGTTGAAAAAGCAGAGCAAGCCGTCGCCGATGAATTTATCGATAGTTCCGGAATGCTGACGTAGGCGGCGCGAAAGAATCTCGAAGTACCGGGCCAGGTCATGAACGAGGACGTTGGGTGCAACGTTTTCGCTGTGGGAGGTAAATCCCTCGATGTCGGAGAAGAAAATCGTGAGCTGGCGGATCTCCCCGCCCAGCACAGCTTCTTTTCCGCTGGAGAGAAGCTGGCGCACGAGATCATCGGGCACAAACTTGATGAATGAGCGCAGCCCCGACTTCATACGATCAGCGGCGTCGCGAAGCTGATTGACCTCGTGTAGAACCGAAGGGCGCGTCTCTTGCGGAGCGAGGTAGAACTGACCGACTCTTGCCAGGTCAGTTTCCAGGACGCGCAGCGGTTCGCCGATGCGATAGGCCATGAACGAGCCGGCCGAAACCGCCAGAACCAATCCTGCCACGCTAAACAGTCCCATCTGCCCTACAGCACGGTTGATTCGACCGAAGATAACCGATCGCGGTACGATCCCTGCTACGATACACACGAGGCCCGACGGTGTATCGACTCGATCAAGTGCAGCGAAATATGAGTTTCTGTGCACAACGATGGAGATCAGCTTGCTGGAGGTTTGGCCGTTTATATTTTTGAACCCGGGATGGGCTCTGACCCAATCGCCCATCGCGGCCGCCGCGGAAGCGGTATCCGGATTATCTGAAGCGCAAAAGACTTTCCCGTCCGGTTCCAGGATGAGCGAAATTCCTTCAAGCTTCTGAGCCGTGCCGTTGAGCAGGCTTTTCAAATCCTTGAGGAAGAAATCGACCGTGAAGACACCTTCCGGAGTTCCCGAATCAGAGGCTCTCCAGGCGCGGCTAGCTGTGATGCCTTGCTGCACGCCATCCACGAAGGTGTAGGGCTCGCTCCAGGCCGTGCTATTGGCGGCAATGGCATTCTTGAACCATGCATGCTTGCGCGGATCGTAATCTTTTGGACGCACACGTTCATAGGGAGTCTCTTTCCCGTCCGGGGCGACAATCCATTCGCGGGGCTCACCATAACCGGGGTCAGATATATTAAGAACGATTGTATTGCCGGCGGTTCTCCAAACACCGACAAAATGACCGGTCTTCAGATCACTATAACTGATCCAGGCGAGTGTCTTGTTGACGCGCAGCCGCTCGCCGAAGTCGAATCCAAGGGCCCGGGAATCTTTGAGGCTGAGCATGCCGCGCCGCGCTCGCAGTAAGAGTTCGTCAAGCAGCCGGTTGGCCGGGTCGTTGAGAAAGTTGTCGATTTCACGCGCTGCAGCGCCGTTAGCAAGAGCAAATTCCTGCTCTGTGAGATGCTCGATCGCAGAGTAGCTGCTCGAATAACCAAGCCACCCGATAAAACCGGCAGTCATTATAAGAAGGCCAGCGAGCATAAGAGAAAGGAGCGTGCGGAGCCGCATGCCAACAATCCTACTTATCCAACTCAGGCCCGTGGGATTTTGAAAAGGTACGTATGAACCGAGGCGGCTGCTTCACTTGTTTACGAACTATGGCGCTTTTCCGATAAAGCGAGGACCTGACTGCAAAAGCCTGTTTCCCGAAAACCATCGCTGCAGGGCGACGTGGCCGGGCGAACGGTTCTTTGAGTTGGAATATGGCGGTCCCAGTTCGGCTAAAAGCCAGGTTACAAGAAGAGCGATTGTAGTTGTTCTCTGGACCAACACCCACGAGTGGCCGCCCAAGGGCGTATTCGAGAAGGATCTTAGGCATTTTTTAAGCCGGCATTGTCGATGCCAGTCCGAACCCGTGTATCGGATGCTCTTACTTCCACCCGCGACCTTCTCTCATGCGCTGGACATAAAAGATATTGGACTTTGGTCTTATAAGACCAAGGTCCAAGTTACAGACATTTGGGAAGTTGGTAGGAATAGTTTCTCTAATTCAAGGTAACACCGAGACTTCGAACGAAAACATTGCAGGAGGAGAGGCAGGCCATGCATTTGGAAGATGTCGCGAGACTTGTCGCAGAGCCGTCAAACCGCCTGGAACTGGACGCGGGTCGCTTCAGCACAGCTGGTAAGAATATCAAACAAATAGTCGCAAACCAACCATCGCTGTTCGAACGACATCGTCAAAATTGTCTTCTAATTCTGCTGGTCTGTGCTGTCCAGTGCCTCATGCCAGATTTCTCGACTGCAGTGGCGTTGGCGGAGGATAGAGCTGTATTTGATTCTGGAGCGCCAGGCAGATCGGTGGTGAGCCCGGAAACCCACCGGCCACAGCCTCAGGCAACCGCATTAATCAGTACGCTCGAGCCCAAGGATTTCGGTGGATCAAGCGCAAATCACCGAATAACGCCGGCAGCCACTGGCAGCCGAGTGCCCGCGCATCCGTCTGTGTCCCGCACCGACAAAGTCACTGCCGATCCGCTGACCGCGAGCAACTCCGAAGCGGCTTCGGATCGCGATGCCCAAGGATACGGCCTTCTTACGTTGCCACAGCATACTTCATTCCGCGACACACAAGCTGATCCGGCCGATGGCAAGTATGTGATCAGTTCCGGAGAATTTACCAACGGCGCTCGACGAAGGCCGTCAAACGGAGCCGGGGAAGATTTCAGGCCGCTGATGAAGATCGATCTTGGTGCCTACCAGCTTCCCGTGTTCCTCTACACACCGGACCCTCAGGCTGACTGGCCGCATTGGTGACAAGAAGCCAATGCTGTTGCAATTGCTGGGGTGACATCCATGAGAACGGCAATCGCGATTTTGGCCATCATTCTCATTACTCTCTCGACTGCTAGTGCGTCTACCTTAGAGGCGGTATGTGACGCGGAAGCGGATTACGCGCTGGGATCGGAAGACTACCCGGAAGCCATCAGGCTTCATCAACAGTTGATAGCCTTACATCCGGGAAACGCCCTTGCGCATTATCACCTGGGTTTCGCATACGGCATGATGGGTCGTAGAGCGGATGAAATTGACGAATATGTGGCAGCGATAGCTCTTGGAGACAATGATTGGGATCTCTATTTGAATCTCGGCCTCGCCTATCTCGAGGACGGCAAGATGGAAAAGAGCATAGAATCGTTCAAAGATGGTGTGGCCATTGACGGATCGCATTACGAGCTTCACTTCGATCTGGCTGTCGCGTACGAGCGAAGCGGCAGGTTCTCTGAAGCGTTACCGGAAATCTCCGCCGCACTGCGTTTGAACCCGGGCGATCTCGAAATTTACAACATGCAGGCCGCGATCTATGCCGAACTTGGCGACTTCGGACGGGCGCGCGCTGAATGGACGACGCTGACCCGCGCAGCGCCCGATTACGTTCCCGCGCGCCACAACCTGGAACTTCTCGATGGGCTGTGTGATGAAGGGTCCGGTTTACCGGGACCGATCGGCACCCGCCGCACCGTTTGGCCCCGCACGCCCGCAGCGGCATCCTGCCTTCTGGGTCGAAGCAGATAGATTTACGTATCGAGCATTTCGCCTGGCACGCTTAAGGCGGTTGGTCCTTCGTACGTACGCCGAGCCGGTCCGCCATTCGGACCAGTTCGGCCACTGAGGTGGCCTGCATCTTGTCCATGACACGGCGGCGGTGAACCTTGATGGTTCGCTCCGCCACTCCTAGGTCGAAGCCGATCTGTTTGTTAAGAAGGCCTCCCGCTACGAGAGCGAAGACCTGGCGTTCGCGAGCGGTTAGATGGGCGAAGCGGTTTAGGAGTTCTTCGAGTTCTGCCCGCTCTACACGTGCGCGTCGGCTTCGTGCGGCGGCGTCCTTTATGGTAGCCATCAGGGCGTCTTCGCCGATGGTTTTTTCGAGGAAATCGACCGCCCCAGCCTTCATAGCTCGAACACTGGAGGAGATGCTGCCCTGTCCGGTAAGGAACACAATCGACACGGCGGGGAGAACCTGGCTGAGCTGCTCCTGGAACTTCAGACCGTCCAGATCCGGCATCCGCAGATCGGTGAGGACGCAGTCCATCGACTCGCGGATAGGGTCCGCAAGGAATTCCGGTGCCGATGCAAACGTCGCAGCCTCAATGCCAGCTGACTTCATGAGACGAGCCAGCGATTTGCGCGCGGATTCCTCATCATCGATGATAGCGACTTTGATCGGTATCGGCATAGATTCGTTCCGGCAACAACCTAATCGCCGGCGCCGCCTGACGCCACCGGGAGTGAAAATTCCAGGGTGACACCGCGATCCGGATTGCGCGTCGCCCATAAGCGCCCGCCGTGGTTCTCGATGATTGAACGTACAATCGAGAGACCCATCCCCATTCCGTTGGGCTTTGTGGTGAAGAAAGCATCAAACAGCAAAGGCATGATCGCGAGGTCCACCCCCGCGCCCGTGTCCCGAACCGCAACATTCAGCCATTCCGGTTCGCGCTGACTGACAATCAGATGCACCTCGCGCGGGCCGTCTTCATTTTGGCAGATGGCGTCGAACCCGTTTAGTATCAGATTGATCAACGCTTGTAGGAGCTGCGTTCTGTTGCCAACGATCGTTGGTACGTAGTCGGGAAGCGCAAGCCGCACCGTGATATTCTTGGCCTCGGCATCGAACCTAACGATGCGTTCCACGTCCTGCATGAGTCGCGCGAAATCGACCGGCGACGTCTCTACTTCACCGCGTTGGAACAACGCACGTACGTTCCTGATAGTTTCAATCGCGCGTGAGTCGTCCTGGACAATGTCGTCGAGACATTCCCTAATCTCATGCAGCTGCGGCTTCTTGGCCGCGAGCAGGCGGCGTGCCGCCTGGGCGTTGTTAAGGATAGCCGCCAGCGGTTGATTCACCTCATGGGCCAGCGAAGCCGTCAGTTCCCCCATCATTATCGCCCGTGATCCCTGGCGCATTTCCTCCTGCAACCGGTTGATTTCCGCGGTGCTCTGTCTGAGCTCTTCCTCCGCTTTTCTTCGATCACGGTTTTCCTGCTGCAGGTCCGCATATAGCAGGGAGTTTTTCAAAGAGATCGCCGCCTGCGACGCGAGCAACTCGAGCACAGCCAACCGGTGCGGCGTGAATACCCGCGGCGCCAGATTGTTCTCCAGGTAAAGCACGCCGATCAGCTCGCGGCTTTGTACGAGCGGCAGGCAAAGAACGGACCGCGGACGCCTTTGGAGCACGTATGGGTCATCCGAAAACGAGTTCGTGCTACACGCATCGTCGAGTATTACGCTCTCTTGCGTCCGCGCTACGTATCGCAGGATGGATTCGGGAAATGGGGGAAGCATGGAGAGCGCTTGGGGAAAGAGCACTTTGACGGTGTTGCCGCAGGTTTTGGCCTCGGCCGCGATCTCTTGCTCCTGCCCGCGCGGAAGGAACAGGAGTCCCGCTTCGGCTCCAGCATGCTGGAGCGCTATCGCCATGATCGTCTCGATCAGTTTTGCGCGGTCGATCTCGCGGGATACTGCCTGAAGCGCCCTGACCACGGTTGTGAGATCCAATTGCTCGATGGCCGCGCCCAACGTGGTAAGTGCGCCCGCTGTTTGCTCGCAAAGTAAGGGGTAAACTTCCTCCAGGTGCTTTGCCTTTGCATGCGCTCCCCATCGCATGTAGCAGGAGCGAGCGTTTCGTAAGTAAGTATAGCCGATGGTCTCAAAGCCATGGTCGAGATAGAACCTGGCTGCAACCTCGTTGGCGATGGCCTCATTCTGGACGAATCCATTGTCGCGCGCGATTTCGATAGCCTGTTGGTAAAGGCGCATAGCATCAAGGTCTCGCCCCTCGATGCGAGCGACCTCGGCTGAGACCAACGCGTACCTATCTTTAAAAGTGACTGAACAATGCTCTGCCCAGTCGCGAAGCTGTGCCACGTGCCTATCAAGCGCCTCTCGCAACTCGCTTCGCTTGTGAGTTGGCGTCGTCTCATAGAGTGCCGCGATCGACAGCGCCGCGTAGTAATGATAGTCAAGCAACTGAATGCAGCCGACGCTCGCCCACAGCAATGCCTTTGCTCTTTCGGCCATCGCGACGGCCTGCTCGTAGTGGCCAGAAAGGAATTCTGCCTGGAGTTTCAGGATCCAATGCCAACAGGTCATGGTCGCCCAGCCAGGCTCTGCCGCAAGATGGCCCTCGTAGGCCACCTCGTCGAAGTGCGAGTCATCGAAGCTGGAGAACTTGATAGTCTGTCCCTGCATGCACCGGATGAACTGTTGCTGGCTTAGCACGGTGTCTGCGCCGTCAAGAGAATTGGAGTTTCGCAGGAGATCCAGACGCTTTTCAACTTCGTGCGCTATTTCGTCGAGGCAATCGCCTCGTATTAAGAGAAATGGGACCAAGTGTGTGTGGCTGTAGCACATGCAAACCAAATCGCCCGTTTCGACCCCAACACGTGACGCAACCTCCAGCATTTCTATTGCGGCAGTTATCGGTTCTATCCAAATCGCGGACAAGGCCGTCATAAAATGATTCTTAGCTTTGTAGGCTATGAATCCATATTTCTCGGTCAGGTCGACGCCGACCTTTCCCAGTAGGTATCCCTCGTGATAGCGGCCGAGGAGCGGCCCCAGGACGCGCCCGAACAGGGCTAGTCCGTACGCGGAAGCGTCGGTTATGCCATACGTCAGGGTGATCTTAGCCATATGGCATGCGCATGAGTGGCAGAGATTTTTGTCGGTTGTAAAAGCAGGGCCATACATCACCGACAGCACCCGCATGGCGGCGTGCATCTCCGGATCATTCATTCGTGGAAGGTCGATCAGGCTCTCGATAGGTCGGTCACCGAGGCTCCGCAGAACGGTCCTGCATTCCGCCTGGACATCCGAAGTGCTTGGTTGATTTGCCATCTCTATGCCGAGCATTCTCAGGCATTCAAAGGCGCTGTTGACCGCTCGAGAGTGCTCCGACTTCATGTACAGGAGATTGATTCTCAAGCAATAGACCGTGGCTTTGTCAGTTTTTGAGTTCGCTTTGTCCAGAAGCTTCGAACTCAGCATGTCCGCGGCATCGTAGTCTCCGCTCAGGAACTCGCATTCCGCATGCTCCAACGACTGGCTGAACGCGAGATCGTACCGGCTGTTCCAGTATTCCGGTCCAAACAGCGTCATTGCGGCGGAGAAATAGCCGCACGCAGCGCGATAGGCAGTGGAAGCCTTGGCTCTTTTGGCAGCACGAAGGTTGAGTTCTGCGACGCGCTGTTTCTCGGTCAAATCGGAAATGAGCGCTGCCCCTCGGTTGAGATGATTGACTACATCGAAGACGTTCTCGACCGTCTCATCGGCAGATAGTCTAGCCATCAGCAGACGGCCAATGCGTAGGTGTTCGAGGATGCGTATCTCTTCGGATATAAGAGAATACGCTGCTTCCCGCACGCGGTCGTGGACGAAATGATAGGAACCAGCCGAGTGGACCACAAAGCCGTCGCGGATAGCCTCCCAGAAATCCAATTCCGTCTCCTGCTCCGACCTGCCGCGGACCAGTGACAGCGTGGCAGCGTCGGCGCTGTTTCCAAGACAGGCCAGCTGCTTGAGGAGTTCCAGTGTATTGGCAGAAAGCCGATTCAACTTTCGCACTACGAGATCGATCACATTGTCGGTACTCGGCGCGGCCCGAATGCGGTCCGTGTCGTAGCGCCATATCGCTGTGCTTCGGTCCAGCTTGAGCAGGTGTTCTTCCGCAAGCGCGGTGAGAAATTGAATCGTGAAAAAGGGATTGCCCGCGGTCTTTGCGTGCACCAGCCGCGCGAGCGGTTCGACGCCTATGAGCTCCTGGTGCAAGCTATCGGCAATAAGGTGTCCAACGTCTCCGAGGGACAAAGGCGCAAGTGCGATAGTTCGCACAAATCCACCGGTCTTTCGGATCGAGTCCAAAGCCAGCATGAGCGGATGCGATGGGCTGACTTCAGACTCGCGGTAGGCGCCGATCAGGAGGACGTACCGGAGATCGGGATGCGTTACGAGATCCTCGATGAGAATGAGGGTAGCGCGGTCCAGCCACTGCAAGTCATCCAGGAAAAGGACCAACGGATGTTCCTTGCGAGCGAAGACGCCAAGGAAAGCGCGGAACACGGAGCGGAAAAGGTTCTGGGTTTCCGCAGCCGGCAGCTCCGGCACGTCTGCCTGCTTCCCAATTACCAATTCGAGCTCGGGGACGAGGTTTGCCACCAGTCGTGCGTTATGACCCAGACCATCGAGGATATCATTCCTCCAACGCGCCAGCTCAACCGCATTCTTGCTTAGAACCTGGCGCACGAGCGTTTGGAGAGCTTGCACCAGAGTCGCGTAAGGAACATCGCGCTTTTGTTGGTCAAACTTACCCGAAATGAAAATGCCGCGCTGCACGATGATTGCTTTGTGTAACTCGAGGACCAATGAAGATTTACCGACGCCAGCATCCCCGAATACCAGGACTAGTTCGGGCGTCCCGCGGGTCGCGACCCGATTAAAGGCCTCAAGAAGCTCCGAGCTATCCCGGTCGCGCCCGTACAGCTTTTCCGGGATGAGAAGCCGATCCGACGCGTCGTGGGCACCTGGAACAAACGGCTCAATGCGCCCGAAGGAGTTCCAGTCCGCCAGGCATTTCCTGAGATCAGCTTCCAGACCCCCGGCGGTTTGGTAGCGTTCCTCCGCGGCCTTGGACAGGAGCTTCATGACGATAGCCGATAATGTCTCCGGAACCTCGTTCCTGAGCTTGGCGGGTGGCACCGGCTGTCGCGCAATGTGGCAGTGGAACCATTCGACTGGATCCGAGGCGCTGAAAGGAAGCGTTCCGGTGAGCATTTCGTAAAGCGTGACACCAACGCTGTAGAGGTCGCTGCGCGTGTCGATCGACCGGTTCATGCGGCCCGTCTGTTCGGGCGCCATGTAGGGAAGAGTTCCCGCTATGCTTTCCGGGGGCTCGGGCGGTTGCCGTTCTCGCGGCAGGTGAGAGGCAATCCCGAAGCCGGTAAGCCACACCTGGCCTGATACCCGGTCCGCCAAAATGTTCGCAGGTCGTATGTCCTTGTGGACCATGTCCTGCTCATGCAACCTGCCCACCGCAGACGAAAGACCGATGGCGACGCGTAAAAACAGCGTCAGATCCAGCGGCCGCCCGAGATGCCGTGCGAGCAGCTCGCCGCCCGGATCCTCGAGCACCAGCACCGTGCGCGCCCTTTCGCGGACCAGGGCCAGCGGTCGCGCCACCCGCAGGGTTTCAATCCTGCTCCTGAGGTCGTATTCGTGCTCGATCCGTCTCAGGATGCTTGCCGCAGGCTGCTCGGACGCCGGCGCGCAAACGAGAATGTGACTGGGCTCGCGATCTCTACTGCCGCGATAAACGACGAATTCGGCATCCTCGCGCAAGGGCTGCAGCGCATATGTTGAAATGTCGATCAACAAACCTTCAGGTCCGCCTATGTCAGATCGAGACGGCTCCACACAA
The DNA here is from genome assembly GCA_035262365.1 of Binataceae bacterium (SeqCode). GTDB lineage: Bacteria > Desulfobacterota > Binatia > Binatales > Binataceae > JAJPJA01. The sequence continues at coordinate 42,572 of DATFSZ010000156.1, read as the reverse complement.
CTTCGATAGCCTCAACATGGTGATTGAGTGCCAGAAAACGGCTGGCGAGAGAACCGGTAGGCTGTTCCCCCTTTCGCAACTATCTTCCGCTCAAACTAGCTACCCAGAGCAAATCCTGACTGTTTCCGGTGTTGAATCGCACTGTTTTCAAGCGTAGTCAACCCCCGGTGGTTGAACAGAGCGCACGTTCAATAGCCTGCAGCAAAAGGTCCCCATCAAATGGCTTAAGCAAGATATCTACGGCATTTATCTCCTCGAGCAGTTTTTTGGTCCTAGAGTCGCCCTGGCCGGTGATCATGATGACCGGCAGGGCGCGGCCCGAGAGCACCAGCGCTTCGAAAAGTTCGACCCCGTTCATTTCAGGCATGTTTACATCCAGCACCAGGCAGGCGTTGGTCTTCGGCACCTCGGCGGCAAGGAGAAGACCTGGCCGCTCAAAGGTACGCGCCTCGAAGCCGGCGGCGCGTATCAATCTGGAAATTGCGCGCAGCAGCGACGGGTCGTCGTCGACAACCAGGACGATAGGACGTTTTGGGTTCGCGGATTTTGGCAACAGTCTGACCCCCAGAAATCGGGTAATGTAAAGAAATTATAACCTTCCTTCCACCAGCGCGATATTGAACTTTGGTCTTAGTCGAGGGCTTCCGCTTCGTAAACCACGTAACACCAAGAAACCTCACATTGTGAGCGTAATCGCTCACGAAGTCGCGCCTCATCGAACGTGACACGAAACGACGCTCACGGATTGGACCAAAGTCGTATTAGACCAAAGTACAATTTACATTGGGCCCCTGAATCGGCATACATGAGCCGTAAGTGCGTGGAGCGTGGAATCGGTCCTTCATTGACATCCGATGGTTGAGCGACCGTACGCGGATACGACGTGTCTTCGGCTCGGTGCCGAGGGCGCAGTGATGGTCCTCATTGGTATGTTGAGCTCGTTGACGGCGAGCGCATTTGGTCTGCGTTCCCCGCCGAAAGCTAAAACGAACTACTCGTTGCAATCATGACGGCTGGGTTGCTTGACCATTTTCAAAAGCGTCGCAAAAAACGGAAGGAGCAGAGCGAATGAAATCAAAGATCCGTAACATCATAATAGCAGCCTTTTTGTCGCTAGCTGTGCTTGCGCCGGCGGCGCACGCAGACGAGCAGAAGGCTACAGTACGGGCTGGCTATCTGACGTGTCATGTGTCCAGCGGATGGGGTTTCGTTTTCGGATCTTCGCGTTCGATGAAGTGTTCCTATGCGATGCAGCCCGGATACACCGAGTACTACACCGGCAGCGTCAACAAGTTCGGCGCCGATATCGGTTACCTTTCTTCGGCGGTAATGGTTTGGGCTGTTCTCGCACCGACTAACAATCTTGGCCAGGGAGCGCTCGCCGGCCATTACGCGGGAGCAACCGCGAGCGCAGCGGTTGGCGTCGGTGCTGGCGCCAACGTTCTGGTTGGCGGGTTTAAGAACTCGATCGCTCTGCAGCCGATCACGATTGAAGGACAGAACGGTTTGAACGTCGCAGCCGGCGTCGCGGAATTAAGTCTGCATTTCAACACGAACAAGCCCGCAAAGGTCAGCTAGCCGCACTCCGCCCCTTCGGGACGATTTCGGTGGGCGTACGGGCGCCCACCGATCGTTCCGAGGCAACTGTGACAGAAAAAACAACGGGCGTAGCACTGCGGAAATCGAGGAAAAGCCTCTGTCCAGACTCGCGCTTCGACATCGTACTCGAACGGATACTTATACTCGTCTCTTGTGCAAGGCCGAGAACAGGATCGTAATCAGCAACGAAAAACGCTTGGAGGCGTATCTTTCGCTTTTAGAACAGAGGCACCGAAGAAATGGCAGCCCGTTATCAACGCCGCTTAATTTGCAAGCACGATACGCTGCGGTCGACGAAGCTATTACGGGACAATTCTATTTGGCGGTCCTGGTCGCTCGGCTGGGGGGAATGCAAATGAGCCGATCTACGGCTTAGCACACACCCTAAATGCGTAAGGCTGGCAGACTGAACCGCTTCGCAGCGTTTGGCCGCAGATGCCTGCGCGTCGCAGGAATGCAAACAATGCAAGCTGGGAATGGACCGGAAAAACTGTGAGCGCTTGTCTGAGACTTTGAAGAGCGGACCTGTCGGAGATCACTAAAGAATGTTACGAGGATAACGACCGAAAATGAGAATCGCATCTGAGGCCGTAAGTATAGATCCCGATCAATCCGGTGTGGCATTGACTCCGCAGTCCCTGGCGAAAGAGACGTTCTGCGCCAGTCCGCCTTCGGCCCGCCGAGCCTGGATGACTTATGAAGCGGCGCAGCGAATCGTCAGCAGCAGCAAAATCCTGCGCCGGCTGACCCTCGGCGTTTACTCGCGGCTTGAGCTACTGATCTTGAAAGGCCATAAAAGCCACATCGCATTAAACAGTCTTCGAAGATGCCGCCGTGGAGCGGAGTCCTTACTGTCCGCCAACGAGTCCTTCCTGTTGTATTCGGTGGTCTGTGCCCAGAGTGGTCTTGGCGGTGCGATGGCCGAGGTCGGCGTCTATCAGGGCACATCGGCACAAATCATATGCGAAGCGAAGCGGCACTGTCCCTTGTACCTGTTTGACACTTTTTCCGGTTTACCCCAGCCAGGCGGAGATGAAACGCGCATGTTGAAGCCGGGACAATATGCCGCCCAGCTTTCGGCGGTTCGCACGCGGCTGGCCGGTTACAGCGGCGTTCATTTTTGCCCCGGCATTTTTCCTCAGTCCGCGGTGGGCATTGATGGAGCGCGTTTTAGTCTGGTGCATCTGGATGCGGACCTCTACACCAGCACGTTGGCCGGTCTGGAGTACTTCTATCCTCGTATGATACCGGGCGGCATCATCATCGCGCATGACTATTCGACTTTGCCTGGCGTGATGCGAGCATTCGCTGAATTTCTGAAGGAAAGCGACGAGGCAGTCATCGAACTACCTAGCACGCAGGCGATGATAGTAGTAGGAGATCCCGCACGGCTGCGGAGAAACTAACGGTTTGGCCGTTTGCGATACCGGCTCATCATGGATCTGTTTAAACTTTGGCTCACTACTCAAGAGGTTGGAGCAAAGCAAGTTCCGCTCTTTGCAATGAAACGTGTACTGGCAGCGCGTGCTTCGATTCTCAGCCTCGGCTTCCTGGCGGCTTTTTGTTTGCGGGCTGGCGCTCAGACAGCGCGTCCCGTGGAATCGTTGGAGAACCTGACCACGGACGCGAACGACCCCACGGCTATCCTGGCACAGTTGAAGATCGAAGAAGACTATACGCCGTACGAATTTGGTACCCAGGCGGAGCCTAATACGATACAGATCCAGCCGGTCATTCCTATTAAACCATTTTCAGTGATGCCTTTGCAGCAAGTTGTAAGACCGACGTTCAAGGTCATCACGATTCCCAATGGCGGCGGGCCATCGACCAACACACAATTCGACGATACTGAGTTCTTCGACCTGTTCGTCTCGAGGTGGCCGGAGCCGAGGGCAACCGGTCTTAGGTGGGGAATCGGACCCTATTTCGTGTTTCCCACCGCAACCACCAAGTCCGCGGGAAAGGGAGCCTGGCAGATTGGCCCGGCCGGCGCTGTAACTTACCGGGGCATCCCAGGCCTGCTGCTGGGTGGATTGCTTCAACAAGGAACCTCTTTTGCGTACACCGCTCCGGATCGTAAGCCGGTCACCCAGCTGACGTTCCAGCCCTTCTTCGTCTATCAACTGGGGCAAGGATGGTACTTCAGATCCAGGGACGCCACCTGGACCTTTAACCTGCGCCACAACACCTCCACTGAAATTCCGCTGAGCGCCGGCATCGGCAAGGTGTGGAAATTTAACGAAGACTACGCGGTGAACGCATCCTTGGCCGGCGAGTGGATGCTGTATCGGCAATTCGACTCGCAGACCGAGCAATTTACCTTGAAATTCCAGGTGACTCTGTTGTTGCCTAATTTGGAGGTATGAGGAAAGTGGGAATGCCGGCCCACGGTGGAGGGTGAAATGAGGAATAGGAATCGGTTGGGATTTGTGCGCAGGCGAAATCTGCTTTTGTGCGGGGCGCTCGCGCTATCGCTGGCAGCCCTTGCGCGGCCTCGTGCTGCTTCAGCCGGAGGCTTCTTCTTATACGAGATCGGTACTCCGGACGTGGGCCTGGCCAGCGCCGGATACGCGGCTCGGGCCCAGGACGCCTCGACGGTGTTTACCAACCCAGCCGGCATGACGATGCTGGACCATTCACAGCTTTTGGCCGGTATCCAACCGATCTACACGCATCTTGCTTTCGCCCCGGACGCAAGTACCACTACACGGGGAACCGACGGGGGCAATGCCCTGGTTCCGCTGCCCGGGGGCAGTTTTTTCTACGTTTACAGCTTCAGCAGCAGATTGAAATTTGGCTTCGGGTCGTGCGCCTATTTTGGGGGAGCTCTGGAGTACAACCTTAACTGGGTCGGTCGTTACTTTCTTCAGGGGGGACGATCCTTGGCATGTCATTTATTCCCGCGGTGGCGTACCGCGTGAACGACTGGCTGTCGGTGGGAGGCGGCGTCAATGTGATGGTCGGTTTCATGCGCCAGAAAACCGGGATAAGGAACCTGGCGCCAGGCAGCGACGGACAGGTCAAATACCAGGATTACACTGCGGGGGTAGGCGGAGATATCGGACTGATGCTTCAGCCCGACGAGAAAACCCGGATCGGCGTCACCTACCTGACGCCGGTGAATCTCAATTTCACCTCCGTACCTCACTTCAGAGGGACTGGGCCCCTTGTTACGGCCCTCCTGAAACGGCGGGGGTTATTAGGAAGCAGCGTTGATCTTGGAATAACGGTGCCGCAGGAAGTGATGGTCAGCATCTATCGCGAGGTGACCGAACGGATGGCGCTGCTGGGCAACGTGAACTGGCAGAACTGGAGCCAGTTCGGCCTTGTGGGGATCGGCATTAATTCGGCAAATCCGCAGAGCCTGACCCAAAACCTCAATTATGACGACACCTGGGGGATCGCGGGAGGTGTGCAATTCAAAGTTTCACCCGAGTTCTTGTTCTCGGCAGGTTTTGCCTACGACAGCTCGATGGTCAGCGACGGCAATCGCACAGTGAGCGCACCGATTGCAGCTCAATTCCGCTACGCGGCTGGCGCGCAATATCAATGGAACGAGCATCTCAGAAGCGGGGTTGCGTACGAATTAAGCTGGGAGGGCAAGATGCCTGTGGAGCAGTCCAGACAGACCGGCACCACACTGTCCGGACAGTTTACCAACGCGCAGATCAACTTCTTCTCGGTCAATCTGGCGTATTTGTTCTAGAGAGTGACCTCGGAATAGATATAGCGCTATAAAATGATGCGCGTGACCGGGGTCAGCCAAGGGGAGAAACGCGCGGCGAAAAGCCAAAGAAAGCAATCCGATGTTTGGGTACAATCAGCCGGCCACCGACGCCGGTCTCATCGGCTGTCCGCACTGCGACATGCTGCAGCACCTCCCGGACCTGGAGGCTGGCGCGTCGGCCCGCTGCCCACGGTGCGACAAGGAACTGTGGCGCAGCCGCCCTGATTCGATCAACCGCACGCTCGCGCTGACGTTCGCCGCCGCGCTGCTTTATGTAGTGGCGAACTCCGTTCCCATGCTCGGCCTCACGGTGGTCGGACGCGCGGCCGCCACGACAGTGCTCGGAGGCGCTCTGCACCTGTGGAGCAACGGACAACAGATTGTCGGGGTCCTGGTGCTCTTTACCGCAATCATCGCGCCGGCGCTCCAAATCGGCTTCATGCTGGCGGTGTGCCTTGGAGCCTTGCGCGAACGCCCGCCGCGATGGGTCGGGATGCTGATGCGCTACCACCCGACCACGCGCACCTGGAGCATGATCGAGGTCATGATGCTGGGCGTGCTGGTCGCGCTCATCAAGATTTCTGATTACGCGACCGTAATCCCGGGAATGGCGTTGTTCGTCCTGTTGGTGCTGGTCTTCCTGCTCGCCGGTATCCAGGCGAGCTTCGACCCGCGCGAGGTGTGGAGCAGGATCGAGTGGGCGGAGGGCGAGGCCCGGCGCACCGCCCCTGACGACCGATTGGTTGGAATAAATGTCTTAAGTGCGGCCGGCCCCAGCGCGATGCAGCACGGCCTGCAGAGCTGCGAAACCTGCACCTTGCTTTCGCGTCCCGTGCCGGGGGGGGAGGAAGGGCGCTGCCCGCGCTGCGACGAAGAACTCGAGTTCCGCAAAGCCGCCAGCATCCAGCGCACCTGGGCATATGTGATCGCGGCGGCGATCTGCTACATCCCCGCCAACGTCCTGCCGGTGTTGACGACGACCACCGCGACCGGCGCCGACTCCGACACCATCCTGCAAGGCGTCATCCTCCTGTGGTCGCCGACCGGGTGGCCGCTGTCGCTCATCGTGCTCTTCGCCAGCATCATGATTCCCAGCGCGAAGATCGTGGCGCTGGCCTACCTGCTCATCACCACGCAGCGAGGCTCGATCAAGAACAACAGGCAGCGCATCCGGCTCTATCGAACGGTCGAATTCATCGGACGATGGTCGATGGTCGACGTATTCGTCGACACTTTCACCGCCGCCCTCATCCAACTTCAGCCGCTCATGTCGGTCGAGCCGGCGCCTGGCCTGCTCTTCTTTGCAGCGGTGGTGGTGCTGACGATGCTCGCGGTTGAATCCTTTGACCCGCGGCTAATTTGGGATGCCACCAGCGCAAGAGAGGTATCGACATGAGTGACGAAAGCAGATCCGCTCCTTCGGTTCCCGAGTCCAGGGCTGTCGCCAAGCGGCATACCCGGCTCTCGCTCGTTTGGGTGATTCCTATCGTTGCGGCGGCAGTCGGGGTGTGGGTCGCCGTGACCAGAGTGCTGAGCGAGGGACCCACGATCACAATCGTTTTCCGCTCGGCCGAGGGCCTTGAGGCGGGCAAGACCAAGATCCGCTACAACGGCGTGGACGTTGGCACCATCACGGCGATCCGGCTTTCCGAAGACCATGAGCGTGTGATCACCACGGCGGAGATGGCCCCCAAGACCGACGGATTTCTGGTTGACGATACGCAGTTCTGGGTGGTCCGGGCGCGAATCTCGGGCGCCAGCATCACGGGACTGGGCACCCTCATCTCCGGCGACTATATCGGCATGGAAATCGGGTCATCCAAGACGAGCAAGCGCGACTTTGAGGCACTTGAAACGCCGCCGGTAGTCACCTACGACATCCCGGGCCGCTTCTTTTGGCTGAAGACCACCAACCTCGGTTCGCTGGATATCGGGACGCCGATTTACTTTCGCAGACTGCAGGTCGGCGAGATTGCTTCGTACGCGCTCGATAACGATGGCAAGCAACTCTCGGTCAAGATATTCGTGCGTGCGCCGTATGACCAGTACGTGTACCAGGACACGCGCTTCTGGCAGGCGAGCGGCATCGACCTGTCCCTTACCGCGAGCGGCCTCAACGTTCAAACCCAATCGCTCCTGTCCATTCTGATTGGCGGCGTCGCTTTCGAAACGCCCCCAAAAGCCCTGGTCATGCCGGCGGCCGATCAGAACACGGTCTTTACCTTGTATGCCAATCGAGCCCAGGCGTTCGAGCCGCCGCCGCGCAATCCACAAACCTATGAACTCGTCTTCAAAGAATCGGTTCGCGGGCTCTTGCCCGGCGCACCGGTTGACTTCCGCGGCATCAAGATCGGCCAGGTGGTGGATATTCGCTCGCAAATCGACGCGAGGACGCTGAGCTTTTCGGCCCCGGTGACAATCCAATTGGATCCCTTGAGACTGGGAGTCGACCTTCTCGATCTGGGAGGTACAGGAAATCTCGCGAGCATCCGCAGGAAGCTGATCGACAGCCTCGTGGCCCACGGTGTCCGTGCCCAGTTGCGTACCGGGAACCTGCTTACCGGCGCCGCCTTCGTGGCGTTCGACTTTTTCCCCAACGCGCCCCCGGCGGCGGTTGACTGGGCGCAGACCCCGGTGCAGCTACCGACCACTCCGGGAGAACTGCAGGCGGTGGAGGAGAGCGTCACTAGCATCCTGAAGAAGGTCAACAAGATGCCGCTGGACGCGATCGGCAACGACCTGCGCAAAGATCTGGTCAGCCTGGATTCAACCCTCGAGGCCGCGCGCGGCACCTTGACCAACGCCGACGGCGCGCTGATCAGCGCGCGCACCACTATCAATAATGCCGATCATTACGTCGAACCGAATTCGGCGCAAAGCCAGGAACTGGATGCCATGCTGCTGGAGATAACTCGTGCCGCGCGTTCGGTGCGGGTGCTGGCCGATTACCTCGAACGCCATCCCGAATCGCTCATTCGAGGCAAGAAAGGAGAGCCGAAATGACGACGAGCCGTTTGGTTCATGTAGCCGCAACTGCCTTAGTGGCGGCGTTGGCGGCCGGTTGCGCCTCGGCACAGTCGCGGTTCTACACGCTGGACTCGACGGCGAGTCCGACCGCCGCATCGGCGACGCACGTCGCTGTCGCGGTCTGGCCCGTCTCGGTACCAGCTTCGGTGGACCAGCCGCAGTTCGTGGTGCAGGTGGCGTCCAACCGTGTTGACGTGGATGAATTCAACCGTTGGGCCTCGCCGCTTAACGAAAGCATCGCGCGCGCACTAGCCGGCGATCTGTCCTCGGAACTGGGAACACCGGATGTCACCTCTGCGCCGCTGGCGAACTTTAAGCCGGATTACCGCGTTGCGGTCGATGTGCAACGTTTTGAGTCCGTCCGCGGGCAGGCGGCGACGATCGAGGCTGTGTGGGTTGTGCACAAAATCGCGAGCGGCCAGACGCGTTCCGGGCGAACTATCGCGCGCGAACCGGTGCAGGGCGACGGCTTTGACGAACTGGCGGCTGCGCACAGCCACGCGCTGGAGAAAATCAGCGGTGATATCGCAGCCGCGATTCGGGCGCAAGCTGAGGACCAGGCGCCGCCGGAGCGGGGCGTGCGTGGGCCGACCGAATGAGAGTGGCGGAACCGAAGCGCCGCTGACGGCTGGGACCGGACTGATGAGAAGAACTAGGTGGCTCTCTAAATTTTGGCCTATAAATGCAAGGGCAGCCGCTCCATGGTGCGGCTCAAAAGAACTATTTCTTACTAGAGCCACGACCGGCCGATCATACCCGGTAGCGGCTCCAGGTCCATCAGGCGCAGCGCCGTTGGTGCGACGTCGTAGAGCGGGCGGCCATCGATCCGGCCCCGTATCCCGTTCGGCCGTGAACCGCGCTCATCGAGGATGAAGATGCCGTTGTAGTCGTGATTGGCGTCATCCGGGCCTGTGTCGTTCTCGTAAGTGAGGATGGTGCGCAGGCCGACGCTGCCCACCGAGCGCCAATTCAGATCGCCGAAATAGACGATCAAATCGGGCGCGACGCCCCCCACCTCACGGTAGATGTCCTGCGGCCGCAGCGCACGGGTGCCGAGCACGCGGCCACCGGCGTCGCGGATTGATTCCAGTTCGTGCGCCAGCTGCGCGCGCATTGCCTCGTAATCGCCCGGTGCGATCGTGCCCTGCGGCTCGCGTCCGCGGACGTTCATGAAGATCCGCGCGTAGTAGCCGCCGTCGCCCCAGGCGCGCGTCTTGTTCCAATCGATGGCCGCGCTGCCGATCGGAGTCGGCTTGCCCGGATATTCCTTCAGGGTCAGGTAGCCGTGCTCGATAAGCCACTCGTTGACGCAGACGCCGCCCTCCATCGACTTGGCGCCGTGGTCCGACACCACCATCACCGCGCAGTCCGACGGCAGCATCGCGAGCAAGTCGCCGACTTCGCGATCGACCGCGCGGTAATACTCGCGAATTGAATCCTCCAGCGGATTGCCGGGCTGGTAGTTGCGGTTGGCCGGGTCCATAAAACGCCAGAATCCGTGATGGACGCGATCGACCCCCATCTCGACCATCATGAAGAACTGCCACGGCTGGTTCGCCAGCAGATGGCGAGCGACCTTGAAATGCTTGGCGGTCTTGTCGTGAATCCGCCCGAGCAGTGCGCGTTTGTCGTCGGTACGAAAGTCTTCGACGTCAAGCACGTAGCCGCCTGACACCTGCTCGACAATCGGCTTGAGGTCGCCTGGATAGGTGTATTCGCTCTTGGTCGATGGAGTCAGAAAGCAACTAACCATCGCACCCCTGACCGGGGTGACCGGATAGGTTTGGGGCACGCCATGGACGATCACGTCATAGCCCGCTTGCGACAGAATCTCCCACAGGCGTGGAACTCGAACCGCATGTGAATCAGCGATTTGATACGCCTCGTAGCTGTAATCGCGGCGGTTGCGGAAGCCATAAAAGCCCAATTGACCAGCGTCCCGGCTCGCGGTCATGCATGACCAGGCAGGAACCGTGATCGGCGGGTCGCAGCTGGCCAGCGGCCCCCACGATCCCGCGTCCATCAGCCGGCGCAGATTGGGTAAATCGCCAGCAAAGCGGTCAAACACCAGGGCGGGCGCAGCACAGTCCAGTCCGATAATCGCCAAGCGCTTCATCGCAAAATGTTTTGTCAGGGGAGAGGCGGTCGCGCAATAGCGCTCGTCGACGGCCAACCGTAGCAGTTCAACGGTGCGAAGGTTTCTCCTTACGGATGCCCACCGGCTTTAACGATGAGTCTAATTTACGGTACAGCAGGGCATGTTCCGTTCTCGATCCAAACCTCTGCCTCAAAAATCAGACAGTGGTGGTCCTAAACTTAGGCAACAGTGCTACTTTTCACGGTGCCGCGACGGCTGGCCTTCGCCAAAACCTCGCGATTTTTCAAGACGCGTCCATTGGGGCATAACTAACGATTCGCTATTTGATGAAATCGTGACTCTTGGGTTTTGGCATCAATCGTGCGAGACTTGCCGGTCAGCCAGACGCCGCTAGCATGGGTAGTCTGACCACGGAGAGGCTCGCTTTCATGCCTGAGGACATTTTAATTCCGACCTCAAGAGACACGACCCCAGACAATGGTCTGGACACTTTCGACAACCTCGCATGGCAACTTGCTCGTGTGCTGTGCCGGCGTTGTTGGCATCCCTGGTGGATGCATGGCCATGGTCCGTTCCGGGCCTTGGTTGACCGACCGACCACCCATCTCTTCGACGCGCTCTAATGCCGGGGTAGATCCCCGGCTCCATACCTGGCGGCATGGCAGTTTTTGCGCTGAACCGACCACCCACTGCTGCGACATAACAGGCCCCGGTCAAACCGCTGCTAAGCGCGGCTCCGGTGGCAATGCGTCGAGGGGTTGCTACGCAGCCGTGTGGATAGCCCGTTGCTGCTGCAGGGCGATGGGACCGGCGCGTCTTGACCCGCGTCCCGAGTCGGAACACAGTTTTTAGCAACTTGCAGTCGCGATCGAGCCGAAGCAACCTTTGGCCGGTGCAACTGCGCGCAAAATCCGCATGCATAGATTAATCGTATTCGGTGTGGATGGGGGGACGTTGGAGATCGTGCGGCCGCTGGCGGCCAAGGGGTTGCTGCCTAATTTCGCGCGGATAATGGAACAGGGCGTGGTAGGCGAGCTGAATTCGACCTTCCCGCCGATGACGTTTCCCGCCTTCACGACCTTCATGACCGGCAAGAACCCGGGTGGCCACGGCGTGTTTGATTTCTTCGAACGGGTGCCGGGACGTTATGGCGTACGTTTTGTAAACGCCAATTCGCGCCGCAGCCGCACCGTTTGGCGGATGCTAAGCGAGGCCAAGCGGCGGGTGACGGTAATTGGATTTCCTGTCACCTATCCACCCGAGCCAATCAACGGCGTGATGATCAGCGGTTTTGACGCGCCGGGAATCGGCGCCAAGGCTGATCGCAGCTGCTTTTATCCGGCCTCCTTTTATGACGAGCTGCGGCGCGAGGTCGGCGACTACATCATCACGCCCACGGTTGACATGCTCCGCGCGCACGAGAACCCCGCCGAGGGGATCGGCGCGATCCTGGAGACGATCGAGCGCAAGGTGCAAACCGCGCTCTACGCGCAGTCGCGCGAGCGATGGGACTGCTTCGCGTTCATGCTGATCGAAAGCGACTTCGCCGGCCATCGCTACTGGAAGTATTACGACCCGAGCTCGCCGCAATACCAAGCCGGCGCGTCCGAGGAATTGCGCCATGGACTACCCAAGGTTTACGGCGCAATCGACCACGCGTTGGGCCGCGTGATGGCGTCCGACCCGGAAGCCGGGGTGCTGATTTTCTCCGATCATGGTTTTGGCGGCGCCAGCACCAAAGCGGTCTTTCTGAATCGTTTCCTCGAGCAGCAGGGGATGTTGAAGTTTACCGCCGACACGTCGGGTCAGCGCTCGCTTGGCGCACGGATGAGGCTGGGCGGGCGCCTGGCGATGGCGCGGCTTAAAGATGTCGGGTTGCATTACCTTCCCGAAGCGTTGCGCACGCCGCTGCTGCGCTCAATGAAAATCGGCAACCAGATTGAGTCGCGGATCCGATTCGGTGGTATCGAATGGCGCAAGACCAGCGTTTATTCGGACGAGTCGCCCTATTTTCCCGCGCTATGGGTGAACCTGGCCGGGCGCGAAAGCGGCGGTATCGTGCCGCCCGACCGCTACGCGGAAACCTGCGCGCGCGCTGCGCAGACGCTGCGTGACTGGCGCGATCCGGAAACCGGCAAACCGCTGGTGCGGCGCGTCTACCGGCGCGAGGAGATCTATCGCGGTGAACAGGTTGAGCGCGCGCCCGACCTGCTGATCGATTGGAACCTCGACGCCGGCTACAGCTACCTGAGTGGCCGTTCGCTGGAGGATCACAGCGGCCAAAGCCTGCGCCGCCTGGCGCCGCATGAGTTTCACAGCCACGAAATGGCGACCCGCGGCGGCAGCCATCGGCCCAACGGAATGCTAATGGCGATGGGCGGACCGTTTGCCGGGCGCGCCACAATTGAAGGCGCCGCGTTGAGCGACCTGGCGCCGACCATCCTGTTCTGTCAGGGACTTGGCATTCCGCAGGAGATGGAAGGGCGGGTGCTCGCCGAGCTTTTCAGCCCCGTGTTCCTCAGCGCTCACGCTCCGCAGCGCGTCGCCGCCTCCGACCTGCCGCTGGCGGCCCCTGCCGGCGAGGCTCCAGCGGACAACTACACCGACGAGGAACGGGAGATAATCGAGCGCCGGCTCCGCGACCTCGGCTACCTGTAGTCCGGGAGTTGGTTCCCTAGATGTACGCACGGGCCCTGAGCCTGGTGGTGGCGGGCTTTCTTGCCCTGCTCTTGCTGAGCCAGGGTCTGACCGCGCCGTTCGAAAAAGATGAGGAGACTCGCCCCGCTGGAATCATCGTCGATATCGTCCATCGCGGAAATTGGATGCTTCCGGCCGATGTTTATGGCGAGGTTACGCGCAAGCCGCCCCTGTATTACTGGCTGTCGGCCGTGCTGGCCGAAGCTCGCGGCGGGACTTTGGACGAAGCCGGAGCGCGCGCAGTCTCACTGATTGCCGCGGCTTTGCTCTCGGTCGTGGTGATGGCTTATGCGGGCGCCTGGATCGGAGGCGGCGCCGGATGGCTTGCCTGGCTGATCCTGATCGGCTGCTATGGCTTTTGCTCCCACGCAGGTTACGCGCGCACCGATATGCTCTTCACCCTGTTGATCTTTGGCGCGTATTGCCTGTTGTATCCTGCCGTCGAAGGCAAAGCGCGGGGCCGGAATTGGCTGGGCGCGGGAGTGATGCTTGGTCTGGCGATCCTCACCAAGGGTCCCCTTGCGCTCGCTCTTTGCGCGCTTGGAATCGCGGTTTACATGCTGCTGGTGCGCCGCAATCCCTTGAAGTTGGCGATGCGTCCGTGGCCCTGGCTGACTGTCGCGGTGGCCGTGGCGATTGCCGCGCTCTGGTACGTGCCGGCGTTGATTGAAACCCACGGCGGGATTGCAAGCGTCCAACTGATGCAAGAAAACGTGGGCCACCTCGTACCCGCGCGGATGGGTGGTACGGGCGAGGCGAGCCGCCCCTTCTATTACATGGTAGTGCGTTTCATCGGAACCTCGCTGCCATGGAGCCTGTACCTGCCTGCGCTGATCTTCTCGTTTTGGCCGCTGCGCGAGGTGCCTGGTCGGCAACTCTACCAATTGAGCCTGCTGATTGCTGTGCTGGGACTCTTCTCGATCGCCAGCGCCAAGCGTGACGACTACATCCTGCCTGCTTTTCCGCCTTTTGCGATCGTTCTGGCCGCGATGATCGCGCAGGCCGAGTGGCCTTCGGCGGCGGCGCGCCTGCGCGATTTGGCGGGTCTGGCCGCGGGTATTGCGATGCTGGTGCTATCTGCCGGAGCGCTGATTTTGAGCGGTCGGGGCGCTGTTCTTGATCGTTTGACCGTACATATGCAGTCCAGTGATGCTTCCTATCTGCGTCTTTTCGCCGCCGGATTCGGCCACTGGCGTCAATCCATCGTGATGCTCGTGGTCGCGGTCGCTTCCGTGCTGGCGCTCGCCGCGTGGCGGCGTGGCAATCCGCGCGCCGTCGTGGCGGCGGTGGCGATTGCCAGTATCGCCGGCGTCAGCCTGTGGATAGGAACTGTCCGTCCGGGTCTGGCGGCTAGGCGGACCTTCAAAACCTTTGCAATCGAAATGCGGGCGGCCACCGGCGGACAGCCGGTTTATAGTCCTGGGGGTCCGGATTACGAACTGTCCTATTACTATGGTGCGCCAATCCTGGAACTCGGCTTGAAGCGTAAAGGGGGTGCGGACTCAGCCCCGCGCTACGTGCTAGTTTGGGACAGCTGGCTGCGGGACAGGCACTGGTCTGGCTTGCGTCAGGCGATGGCGCCGTCTCACCCAGCCGGCGACGGACGCCGACTGATTCTGTTGAAAGTCGAACCAAATCGGTTTGAACTATCCCCGGGGATTCACTAAAAGGTATCCATCAGAATTCCAAGATCGTTGTGGCTGGCCGCGGGCCAGCGGTTTTCCACGCAGTTTTGTTCAAGTGTTGAGGCGCTAGATGAGTGGCGAGAAGCTGCAGGTTTTGGTCGATTTCATGCTGAGGATGGCGATCTCGCTCGCTTTGCCGGTGTGGGGTGCGGTGATGGTTGGGTTGGGCGCCGGCTGGCGCTCGCCATGGTGGACCGGTTGCGGAGCGGTGGTCTTTGCAATCGGCCTGCTGCTGGCGGTGGGCAACCCTCTGGCTGATCGCTCTTTGCGCGAGCTTTGAGACACTTTGATCGACTCGCGGCGGTCGTAAAAACTGCGGAAACCTTCCCAATCCAGGCGCATGATCCTTGCGTGCGCGCTCAAAACGATTCACAGGACAGCAGTCTAGAGCACCGTCCGTTGCCCGCTTGCGTGCGGCGGATTATTCTCTAAGTAGCATCATGCCTATCTATGAATATGAGTGTGGCCGCTGCGGTGCGACGGGATCTCAGATCGTGATGGGGTCGGAGCGTGCGGCGCTGCCGGCTTGTGCTCAATGTGGTTCGCGCAAGACTCGCCGCGTGATGTCGACCTTTGCGACGGTCGAGAGTGAGGCTTCGCGGCTTGACCGCTTCGATCCTGCACAGGCGCATGGTGAGAGTTTTTACAAGGATCCGCGCAACGTCGGTTTGGCGGCCAAAAAGCGCGCCCGACAGATGGGGGTAGATTTGGGTCCAAAGTTCGATGCGACGGTGGAAAAGGCCCGCAGCGGCAAGCTGATCAAGGATATGCTATGAATCGATCTGCTGTGGATCGCCTGCCGAACCCACCAAAAGTTCAGGAGCGTCAGTTCCGTGCCGGATGAAAAGGACAGATTTGGCGAGAAAATTCGCGATATCGAGAAAGCTCGCGAGGATCAATGGGCCGCGCAGCGAGATCGCGAACTGCTGGAGAATTTGCGCCGCAAACAGGCCGAGCTGAAAACGGCCATGAGCGCCGCAACTGAAAGCATGGGCGCACTGTGCCCCCGCTGCCATCATCAATTGGTCAAAGCCGAACACGCTGGCCTATCGGTCCTGACCTGTCCTCAAGACGGCGGAACCTGGCTCGATAAATCCGACTTCAACCAGCTTTTGAGCCGGCTCAAATAAACCCGTGGCCCCAGGCGGCGTGCGTTGAGCTCAGCCAAATCGGACGCTCAAGGGGTACTTGATCCGGGGGGTGGCCGGGGACCACATTAATAATTAGGCTCCGTCCGCCGTCCTTGAAGTTCGCCACATCACCTGATTTTTCCTCCCCAGCGCGGTGATGGAACGCGGCCGGAGGCCGGAGGCGATGAAGAAAAACTTAAACTGGACGGAGACGGTTGAAAGAAAGGCTTCTTGACACCTGCGTTTCACGCAAGCTACATGAGGGTTGGAAACAACGGCCATGTATTTTGAGTTTGGGGTTCCCCTCGCCCTTACCCTAATCGGTATCGGGTTCATGGCGCTGATGTTCGGCATGCAAAAGCTGCTGGCGCCGAACAACCCGTATCAGCGCAAACTAACGCCCTATGAATGCGGCGAACCGCCGACGGGCAAGGCATGGATTAATTTCAACGTTCGTTTCTACCTTATCGCGCTTATTTTCGTAGTGTTTGAGGTGGAAGTCGCCTTTCTCTACCCCGTCGCGACCGTCTATCTGGACTGGATCCGGCGCGGGCAGCGCCTGTATGTGCTCGGGGAAATCCTGATTTTTCTCGGCATCCTGGCGGTCGGCCTGGTCTACGTCTGGATCAATCACGATCTCGAATGGCTTAAGAAGGTCCCTGAATAGGTCGCCTTTGGGGTGATATTGCGATGCCTTTGCTCAACACGTTGCCCGACTACGTTTTGACCACTAAGACCGACGAACTCATTAACTGGATGCGCAAGTCGAGCATCTGGTACATGCTTTTCGGCCTGGCCTGCTGCGCGATCGAACTGATGCATACCGGCGGTCCACGCGCCGATATCGAACGGTTCGGCGCCACGCCGCGGGCGTCGGCGCGTCAATCCGACCTGATGATCGTCGCCGGCACGCTGACGCTCAAAATGGCGCTGCGCACGCGCCTGCTTTATGATCAGATGCCCGATCCGAAGTACGTTATCTCGATGGGCAGTTGCTCCAACTGCGGCGGGCTTTTCCAGCTCGCCTACTCCGTGTGCGACGGCGTGGACAAGATTCTGCCGGTCGATGTTTATGTCCCCGGATGTCCACCGCGTCCCGAAGCGCTGACCGAGGGCCTGCTGAAGCTGCAGGAAAAGATTATGAACGAGCGCTGGCTGACCAGGGCCAACGGCAAGCCCGCCGCCACGGTCGAGGCGTAAGCCGGATGGATGTACTGGCGACATACCAGCGCGTCAAGGGTCAATTCGGCGACAAGGTTCTCGAGATCAACGAAAAGGCGCACGATCCCTTCGCGGTCGTCGAGCCTTCCGCGATTGTCGAGATCTGCCGTTTCTTGCGCGACGATCCCGAGACCGCAATGAATTGCCTGAGCAGTGAAATCGGGGTCGATTACAAGGATCGCATCGAGGTCGTTTACGAGCTTTACTCCTATCCGAAGCGCTTCGGTGTGACGCTGAAGGTTAAGCTGCCGCGCGACAATCCGGTGGTCGCAACGATGGAGACCGTGTGGAGTTCGGCCAACTGGATGGAGCGGGAGATTTTCGATCTGATCGGCGTTACCTTCGAGGGTCATAGCGACTTGCGGCGCATCCTGATGCCGGAGGACTGGCCCGGCCATCCGCAGCGCAAGGATTTCGTCGAGCCGATGGAGTACCACGGGATTTCGACGGTCCGTGAAAGCCCGATAATCAGACTGGAAGCAAAGAAATGAGCCTCCGAACCGAGGAAATGACGCTCAACATGGGGCCGCAGCATCCCTCCACGCACGGCGTGCTGCGCTTCGTGATCAAGGCCGACGGCGAGGTGATGCGCGAGGCGATTCCCGACGTCGGCTACCTGCATCGTTCGATCGAAAAGATCGCGGAGAAGGTCGGCTACCACGGTTTCATGCCCTATACCGACCGTGTGGACTACGTGTGCGCGATGTTCACCAACCAGGGCTGGGGCATGGCCTCCGAGCGGCTGGGCGGAATCGAAGTTCCCAAGCGGGGCGAATACTGCCGGGTGATCTCGGCCGAGTTCAACCGGATTGCGTCTCATCTGCTCTCGGTTGGCACGATGGGGATGGATATCGGCGCGATGACGCCGTTTACCCACGCGATTCGCGAACGCGAGATGATCAACGATCTGATCGAGGAGTTGTGCGGCGCGCGGCTGACCTTCAACTATATGCGCATCGGAGGCGTGGCGTGGGATCTGCCGCCCGGGTGGCGTGAAAAGGCGCTCGCGTACCTGGACCATTTCGATCCGATCCTCGAAGAATACAACTCGCTGATTTCCTACAACAAAATCTATATCGAGCGGCTGGCCAATGTCGGCGTGATCAGCACCGCCGAGGCTATCGATTACAACCTGGTGGGACCCAACCTGCGCGGCTCGGGCTTCAAGTGGGACATCCGCAAGGACATTCCCTACTCGGTCTATCCGGAATTTGACTTCGACATTCCGATCGGCAAGGGCGAATTCGGCACGCTGGGCGACGCGATGGATCGCTACATGGTCCGGATCCGCGAGATGCACGAGTCCTCGAAGATCCTGCGCCAGGCGCTCAGTCAGATCCCGGACGGTCCAGTGCTGGCCAAGGTGCCGCGCAACTTCAAGCCCAAGGCCGGCGAATGCCAGATCCGGGTCGAGAGCGCACGCGGCGACATGGGCTGGTACGCGGTCAGCGACGGCAGCGCGTATCCATGGCGCGTGCACGTCCGCACAGGGTCGTTCGCCGCGATGGGAATCATCAACAAGCTGAGCCGCGGTTTGATGATCGCAGACCTGGTGACGCTGATTGCCAGCCTTGACGTGATCGCGCCCGAAATCGACCGCTGAATTCCATGCAGAAACTAGTCGATAGCCTGATTGCTTCCGGTGCGTTCGGCGCCCACCCGCCCTACGACATCGTGTACGCGATTGCGATCTTCGTCTTCAGCGCCATTGTCTTCCTCGGGGTTGCATTTCCGTTCGCCGGTATCGTCAGTTGGGTGGAGCGCCGGGTGTGGGCGCGGATGCAGTCACGATGCGGCCCCAACCGGGTCGGGCCCAACGGCTTTCTGCAATGGCTGGCCGATGGGCTGAAGCACGTTTGCAAGGAAGACCTGATTCCCGCGGAGTCCGACGAGACGTTGTTCAAGATGGCGCCCTACCTGGTCATCCTGGCGTTCACCCTGCCGTGGGCGGTGATGCCGTTTTCGTCCTCGCTGATCCTCGCCGACCTAAACGTGGGCATCCTTTATATGACTGCTGTCACGGCGCTGACCGTGGTTGGCGTTCTGATGGCCGGATGGGCGTCCAACGATAAATGGTCGTTGATTGGCGGAATCCGCTCGGCGGCGCAAATCGTGAGCTACGAAATCCCCGCCGGCCTGTCGATCTTCCCGGTGGTGCTGATGACCGGGACGCTTTCGATGCAGGGGATCATCAAGGCGCAGGGTTGGGCGCCGTGGACCTGGTTCGCGTTCAGCAATCCGTTTACTTTTATCGCGGCCAACATCCTGTACATCTCGGCGCTGGCCGAGGGCAACCGCACTCCGTTCGACCTGCCCGAAGCGGAGTCCGAACTGGTGGCGGGCTTCGCCACTGAATACAGCGGGATGCGCTACCTGTTCTTCTTCGCGGCCGAGTGGGGCAACCTGTTCATCATCGGCGCGATCATCACCACGCTGTTCATGGGCGGATGGCAGGTGCCGCACGTCAGCAACAGCCCGGTCGTGATGAACGTCCTGGAACTGGTGATGTTCAACGTCAAGGTGCTGTTCCTGGTCTTTGTTTCGATGTGGGTGCGGGGCACGCTGCCGCGGGTGCGTATCGACCAGCTCATGTCGCTTTGCTGGAAGTACCTGGTTCCGATCTCGTTCGTGAATATGATCGGCACGGCGGTTTGGGTGGCGATTTGGCCCGAAGGCAATTCAATCGCGCCCTGGATCATGATGGCGCTGTTTGCGGCCGTCATCGTGGTATTCCTGGGCCGCGTGCTGCATTACTTCAGACGCTCCAAGATGGAGCTTTACCTAAGCCCGACCGTCTGACGGCGCGCATGCTATAAAGCGTATGGCCAACAGCTATTTCGGCAATATCAAGGACGCGGTCACCAGCATTTTTGAGGGACTGGCCGTCACCGCGTCTCATCTAATCCGCAAGCCCTATACGGTTCAGTACCCCGACCGCGTGCCCGTGCGGATCCAGGATACGCTGCCCTTTCGCTATCGCGGCATCCTGGAAGTCGACCTCGATATCTGCACCGGATGCCTGGCATGCGAGCGCGCCTGCCCGATCGATTGCATCGTGATCGTGGTGGAAAAGGACAAGCAGACGCGCCAGATGCTGATCTCGCAGTTCGATATCGATATCGCCAAATGCATGTACTGCGGGCTGTGCAGCGAACCGTGTCCAACCGGCTCGATTCATCATACGACCGAATTCGAAGGTGCGGACTTCTCGCTGGAGAGCATGATCCGCCGCTTCGTTCCTGAACCAATCTACGCGTACAAACCCTCCAAGGGTCCGGAAACCGACCAGCGCATCATTCCCATCCTGAACCGGGGTCTGCGCTACGTGAACGAGTTCGCCCAACCCGGCGGTGAAAAGCCGGCGGAGGAGGCGTAAGGCCGCCGTCCCTCCAGGCCGCGAACCATATCAATGGTTGCACAGGCGATCTTCTACCTTCTGGCGATTCTGATCGTCGGCTCGTCGGCGATCGTCGCCTTTTCGCGCAACATTGTGCATTCGACCTTCGCCCTGCTGGGCGCCTTCATGGGCGTGGTCGGGATTTACGTGCTGCTGGCCGCGGATTTCGTGGCGATGGTGCAGTTGCTGGTTTATGTGGGCGGCATCCTGGTGCTGACCATCTTCGCTGTGATGCTGACCCAGGGAATCGCCGATGTCAGCATCTCCAATCGCGCCGTGGGCCGCGCGCCGGCGCTGGTTATCAGCGCGGTGGCGGCGGCCGTGATGATTTTCGCGGTGTTCAAGACACCGTGGCATCAGGGCGCAAGGGTCATCGTTAACCCCACCACTTATGGAATAGGCAACGCCTTCCTCGACACTTATGCGCTGCCTTTCGAGCTGGCTTCGATCGTGCTTCTCGCGGCGCTGATCGGGGCGGTGGTAATCTCGCGGCCGGTTGACCGCCGTACGCAAAGCCAATGAACAGTGAGGAGCAGGGATGCCCGCCGGCCTGACCTTGAATCATTTCCTGGTGCTGAGCCTGATCGTGTTCGCGATGGGGCTCTTTTGCGTCATGTCGCGACGCAACGCAATCGGCATCCTGATGGGTGTGGAGCTGATTCTGAACTCGGCCAATATCAACTATCTCGCATTCGCCCTTTACGGCGGCGGCAAATACGACGGCCAGGTTTTCGCCATCTTCGTGATCATGCTGGCGGCGGCGGAGGCCGTTGTGGGGCTGGCGATCGTGCTCGCCATCTACCAGGACCTGCGGACCATCGACGTGGACGCCACCGAAACGCTCAGTGGTTAAGGCTTCCACCCAGATCAACTTTTGGATATAAAATCGCGGACCTTTGAGGACATGGACCTGAGGCGGATGGTGAGGAACGGCCCTATTGTTAACCGGCGCCGTGCCGCCTTGCTTCAACCGCCGCCTCGGAGCACCTTCTTCGAACCCGCTTACAGGAGCGCTGCAGCCCGTTAGGTCATGCTGTACTGGCTAAACGTAAGTTTCGTCCACTGGATTGTCCTGCTGCCGCTGATCGGCGCCGCGATCAATTTTCTTCTGGGTTCGTGGATCCAGCGCAGCTTCGGCAAGCGCGCTATCGGAGTGGTGGGATGCGGCGTCGTCCTGGCCGCGTTCTTGATCGCCGTGTCGGGCTTTTTCCGGATGATCGCGCTGGAGCCCGAGCATCGCTTCATGCTCGACAGACTCTGGACATGGATGAACATCGGCGGGATGAAGCTGGATATCGCGTTCTGGCTCGATCCGCTGTCGATGGTGATGACTCTGATCGTGACGGGCGTCGGCGGCGTGATCCATATCTATTCCACCGGCTACATGCACGACGAGGAATCGTTTTGGCGCTTCTTCGGCTGGCTCAATCTTTTCACCTTCAGCATGCTCGTCCTGGTGCTGGGCGATAACCTGTGGCTGATGTTCGTTGGCTGGGAAGGCGTGGGTCTGTGCTCCTTTGCGCTGATCGGCTTCTGGCACAAGGTCTTAGCCAACACCACGGCGGGCAATAAAGCCTTTATCGTCAACCGGGTCGGTGACTGGGCGTTCGTAATTGCGCTTTACACGTTGTTCTGGGGATTGTCCTCGGTTGGGCATCCGACCCTGGTAACGCGCGAAGTCGCTCACTGGGCGCCTCTGCTGGCCGGCAAGTCCGGTTACCTGGGCCTCTCGATGGTGTCCTTCGTTACGCTCATGATGTTTATCGGGGCCACCGGCAAATCGGCGCAGATTCCACTGTATGTCTGGCTGCCCGACGCGATGGCGGGACCGACTCCCGTCAGCGCCCTGATTCACGCGGCCACGATGGTCACGGCCGGCATCTACATGGCGTGCCGGCTCAACTTCCTGTTTTCGATGGCGCCTGACACGATGCTGGTGGTGGCGACCGTAGGATCTCTCACCGCGTTCTTTGCCGCCACGATTGGCGTGGCGCAAAACGACATCAAGAAGGTGCTGGCCTACTCCACCGTCAGCCAGCTTGGTTACATGTTCACCGCGGTGGGAGTTGGCGCGTACGCCGCCGGCGTGTTCCACCTGATGACTCACGCCTTTTTCAAGGCTTGCCTGTTTCTCGGCTCCGGCTCGGTGATTCACGCGATGGGCGGCGAGCAGGACATGCGCAAGATGGGCGGGCTGCGCAAGCACATGCCGATCACGTTCTGGACCTTTCTGGTTGCCACACTCGCGATTTGCGGCTTCCCGCCGTTTGCCGGCTTCATGTCCAAGGACGAAATCCTGCTGCAGGCGTTCGCCCACGGCCACCAGTTCATCTGGGCGCTGACCTACAGCGCCGCCGGTCTGACCGCGTTTTACATGTTCCGCCAGGTTTACATGACGTTCTTCGGCGAGTTCCGCGGCACTCATGAGCAGGAACATCATCTGCACGAATCGCCCCCTTCGATGTCCGGGGTGCTGATCATCCTGGGTGTGCTCTCGGTTATCGGCGGTGTGGTGATGCTGCCCGGCTTCGTGGCCGACTTCAAACCCTTCGAGCGTTTCCTCGAGCCGGTGTTCAGCTCGGAGTTCACCCGGCGCGTCGGCCAGGTGCCGATAACGCATACGACCGAACTTACCTTCAGCACGCTGGCGATTGCGATGGCGGTTGCGGGGTGGTTTGTGGCCGACCTGATGTACCGGCGCGAGGTGCTGAACCCGGAGCGCTTCAGCTCCCTGTTTAACGGCGACTTCTACCGGGTCATCTACAACAAGTACTACATCGATGAAATCTACCAGGCCGCGATCGTCAATCCGTACCTGATGCTGTGCCGCGCGGCGGCGTGGTTTGACGCGAACATTATCGACGGAATAGTCAACCTGGCTGCGGCCATCACGGTGTTCCTCTCATGGCTGTCGGGTCTGTTCGACGCCTGGGTGGTGGACGGCCTGGTCAATTTGACTTCCAACGTGACGCTGGATTTCGGCAGCCGCGTGCGCCGACTGCAAACCGGATCGATCAACGGCTACCTGTACGCAATCCTGGCAGGGGTGATGTTAATCCTGCTGGTGCGAGCCATGTTGCGGGTTTGAACGGTGTTTTCGGCGCAACCTCTGAATGGAGCATTTTTAATTCAACTCACCAACCGGTGACATAGCGAAAACCATGGACCATTTGCTGACTGTAATCACTTTCGTGCCGATCGCGGGGATGGTCGCGATCATGTTCTGCCCCAAGGAGCAGCACAACCTGATCCGCTGGCTCGCCGTGGCTGCGACGGCTCCTCAGATCCTGATTGCCATCGTTCTCTACGCCAATTTCGACACCACCACGACCGCGGTCCAGTTCGCGGAAAAATACGCCTGGGTGCCGTCGTACAACATCAATTACTTCATCGGCGCGGACGGGATCAGCATCTCGATGGTGCTGCTGACGGCGTTGATCTGCTTCGTATCGGTCTTCGCGAGCTTCGGAATAGAGAAAGGCGTCAAGGGCTATTTCGCGCTGCTGATGCTGCTCGACACCGGCATGATGGGCGTGTTCGTGTCCCTGGATTTCTTCCTGTTCTACATCTTCTGGGAAGTGATGCTGCTGCCGATGTATTTTTTGATCGGCATCTGGGGCGGTCCGCGGCGCGAATACGCCGCGATCAAGTTCTTTCTCTATACGTTGCTCGGTTCGGTGCTGATACTGCTGGCGATGCTCGGGTTGTACTACTACAACCCGACCAAGACCTTCGACATGACCCAGCTTGCCGCCAATGCCGGCAGCTACAGCCTGAACTTCCAGCGCATCGCCTGGATCGCGCTTTTCATCGGCTTTGCGATCAAAATCCCGGCCTTTCCGTTCCACACCTGGTTGCCCGACGCGCACGTTGAAGCGCCGACCGCAATTAGCGTGATCCTGGCCGGCGTGCTGCTCAAGATGGGGACTTACGGGATCCTGCGGGTCAACTTCGGGATCCTGCCGGCGGCAAGTCATCAACTGGCGTGGATCTTCCTGGGCGTGGTCGGCACCATCAATATCGTTTACGGCGCGCTGTGCGCGATGGCGCAGACCGATTACAAGAAGTTGATAGCCTATTCCTCAGTCAGCCATATGGGTTACGTGATGCTGGGGCTGGCCGGATTCACCGCCGCCGGAATCAACGGCGCCGTGCTCCAGATGTTCAACCACGGCACCATCACGGCAATGCTCTTCATCCTGGTCGGCGTCATCTACGATCGCGCCCATCATCGCGACATCAACGGGTTCGGAGGGCTGGCCAGCCACATGCCGCTTTACGCGGGAATAACTGGCCTGGCGTTCTTCGCTGCGATGGGCTTGCCCGGCATGTCGGCCTTCATCTCCGAGGTGCTGGTGTTGATCGGCGCCTGGCAAAGGCATCCGCTGATGACGGTCTTCGGCGCATCCGCCGCGATTCTGACCGCCGGATACATGCTGTGGACTTTTCAGCGTATCTACCTGGGGCCGGTTAACGACAAGTACGTCGGCTTCCCCGACCTGAGCGCCCGTGAACTGTTCACGTTGGTTCCGCTGGCGGTGATCGTGCTGATTCTGGGCGTATATCCGCACGCGGTGTTGGATCTGCTCAATACTTCGCTGGTCCATCTCAACCAGGTGGTGCTGTCCGCGCCCGGCGCGGCGGCCGTGGCGTTGGCCCACTAAAGGAGCGCCGTCAGCGATGCAACTGGGCAACGTCGCGAGTCTGGCTCATTTTATTCCGGAGCTCCTGCTGAGCGGATCGGTCGTCGTGTTGATCCTTCTGGAGATGGTCACTGACAACCGTGCGGCGGCGGGAATCGTAGCGATGGCTGCTTCGATCGTGACCTTCCTGCTCGTGCTTGCCGGCGGCACCGGCAGCACATTCCTGTTCAATGGGATGATCGTTTTCGATTCCTTCGCGTTCTTCTTCCGCCTGCTGATCATACTCGCCACCATGGTCGCGGTGTGGATGTCGATCGGATCCGAAGAGGTCAAACGCTGCGATCAGGGCGAGTATTACGCCGTGTTGCTGGCAGCCTCGCTCGGGATGTTCCTGATGGCCGAGGCGGATAACCTGCTGATGGCCTACCTGTCGTTGGAGTTGGTCAGCCTCACTTCCTATATCCTGACGGGATTCCTCAAGCACAACCGGCGATCGCAGGAAGCCGCGCTCAAGTACCTCATCTACGGTGGTGTTGCTTCGGGCACCATGATCTACGGGATGAGCTGGATCTTCGGTATTGCCGGCTCGCTTGACTTCGGCATTATCAACGGCGCGCTGACCCAGAGCGGCACCGGGGCATCGCTGGGTGTTTTTATCGCGCTGGTGCTGATCCTCGCCGGGATGGGCTACAAAGTGGCGTCGGTTCCGTTTCACATGTGGGCGTTTGACGTTTATACCGGTGCGCCGATTCCGATTACAACGTTCCTGGCGGTGGGATCCAAGGCCGCGGGCTTTGCGCTGCTGACCCGCTTCTTCTATCCCGCCATCTCGCGCCTGGCCGCCAACGGCAACTGGCAGACGCTGGCCGGCGTGGATTGGCCCCAACTGCTGCTGTTCATATGCATGATCACGATGACGCTGGGCAACCTGGCGGCGTTGCAGCAGACCAACATGAAGCGGCTGCTGGCTTATTCAAGTATAGCGCAGGCGGGCTATGCCCTGATGGGGTTCGTGGTGCTGTCCAACGACGGAATTCGCGCCATGATGTTCTACCTGATCGCCTACTATGTGATGGATGCCGGCGCCTTTTTGGTGGTGATGATCGTCGCCAACGCCACCGGCAGCGAGGAGATAGACGCCTACCGCGGTCTGGCCTGGCGCGGCGGATTGGTGCCGGCAATCGCGCTCGCGATCTTTCTGTTTTCTCTTACTGGCATCCCGCTGACCGTCGGCTTTATCGGCAAGTTCTACCTGTTCGCCGCGGTTATCCGCGGTCAATTCTACATTTTGGCGCTGGTCGGGATTATCAACTCGGTCATCTCGCTCTACTACTACCTGCGCCCAATCCGCACGATGTTCCTGGATCAGCCCACCGGTGAGGAAGGCGTGGTCGCAGCGGAGGCCTGGAATTACGGCCTGATGGGCGTGCTGGCCGCCGCCACCATAGTGCTGGGCCTTTACTGGGCTCCTGTAATCGCATTCGCCGACCGCTCGCTGAAGTTCTTCACCGGCCCCGCCTGATTCGCCCTCCGGCCCCTCAGAGCGAGCAAGACGCGATCTCACGAGTTTACTCGTCAAGATTCGTAGGATGTAGCGTTCGGGCTTCCGTTTTGTTTGCAGAGCTCGGGGGCGCGTTTGTTACTCGAAAACGATGGTGCGGTTGCGATGGCTCAGCACGCGTTTTTGAAGATGCGCGCGCACGGCAGTGGCCAGCACCACCACTTCGAGGTCTTTGCCCCTGCGGGTGAGGTCGGCCACCGTGTCGCGATGGGTGGCGGTCGTGGTGGCTTGCGCGATTATCGGTCCGGCGTCTAGTTCCTCGGTCACATAGTGCGCCGTCGCGCCAATCAGTTTAACGCCGCGGTCATGCGCCTGCTTATAGGGCCGCGCGCCGACGAACGCAGGCAGGAAGCTGTGATGAATGTTGATCACCGGCTTGCTCCACGCGCGCAGGAAGTCCCCAGACAGAATCTGCATGTAGCGGGCCAGCACCAGCGTGTCGCACCGCACTTCTTCCAGCCGTTGCGTCAGTTCGCGCTCGGCCTGCGCCTTGTTCTCCCTGGTCACCGGGATGACAAAGAACGGAATTCCGAAGGGCCGCACTAATTGCTCGAGGTCCGCATGGTTGCTGATAACGGCGGCCACATCGGCGTCAAGTTCGCCCGAGTGATGACGGCTCAGCAGGTCCATCATGCAGTGATGAAGCTTCGACACCATGATCACGATGCGCTCGCGGTAAGCGGCGTCGAAAAGCTCCCAATGCAGTTCAATTTCGCTGAACAACGTGGGAAGCGCGGCTCCGAGCTCGGCGATAACTGTGGGAACGGAGCGGCTGCGGGACTCAAAGAGAATACGCCAGACAAAATGGCCGTCGGCGTCATCGGTGTGCTGGTCGGAGTCGATGATATTGCAATCCAGCGAATAGAGCAGGTTGGAGATGCGGGCGATGATTCCCGGCCGGTCCGGGCATGAAATCAGCAAAATCGCTCTGGCGGACATCATCGCGCAAAATCCTCGAGGGCTCCGCCGGAAAGACGCCAGATGGTCCACTGCTCCATCGGCTGCGCACCCAGCGCGCGATAAAACTCCTGCGCGGGCGTATTCCAGTCGAGCACCGACCATTCCATCCTGCCATATCCGCGTGCAGCGGAAATTTCCGCCAGACGGTAAAACAGGCTGCGGCCTATGCCCTTGCGCCGATAGGACGGCGTAACGAACAGATCCTCCAGAAAAAGACCGGGGCGCCCGCGCCAGGTGGAGTAATTGCGAAAGAACAGGGCGAAGCCGGCCGGTGTGCCGTCCTGCTCGGCGATCAGGCACTCAAACGGCGGGTCTGAAGATTCCATCTGTGCGCGCAGGACCTCCGGCGTTACCTCAACCGCCTCCGGCTCACGTTCATACTCCGCCAGGCCGCGAACAAAGCGCACGATCAATTCCGCGTCCTGCGATGTGGCAAAACGTATAGTCAATCCCATTGCGGCCTCCGAACCTCGTCCGGCATCCATCAGGCTAGCGGACTTGACGCGCTTGAAACAAAGGAGGCTCAATGAAACCGCGCGCGGGATGGTGCTTGCGCGCGACACGATCGCGGATCCAGTCGGAGCCATGGCCTTGAAATCGTTATCAGCCAGCGCAGCAGCGGGCGGAATTCTTTATGTGGTGGCGACTCCGCTGGGCAACCTGCGCGACATTTCGGCGCGAGCGTTGGAGGTGCTGCGGCAGGTCGATTTGATCGCATGCGAAGACACCCGCCATACGGCGCATCTGCTGGCGGTGCATAGCATCAGCCGTCCGCTGGTCAGTTACTTCGAGCACAACGAGGAAGTCCGGGCCGGGGAACTGACGGACAAACTCCGGCAGGGAAGCTCAATTGCCCTGGTCACTGACGCCGGCACGCCCGCAATCTCCGATCCTGGTTATCGATTGGTGCGCGCCGCTCTGGAAGCGGGATGTACCGTCCGGTCGGTTCCCGGACCCAGCGCCGTCGCGGCCGCCCTTTCGATCGCCGGCCTGCCGACCGACCGCTTCACCTTCGAAGGCTTCCTCCCCGCGCGCGAAGCTGCGCGCAGGGCACGGATCGGCGATCTGAAGCGCGAAGGCCGCACCATGGTATTTTATGAAGCCGCGCGCCGGCTGCCCGACACGTTGGCGGAAATGGCCGTGGCGTTCGGCCCGGAGCGCGACGCGGCGGTGGTGCGGGAAGCGACCAAGATGTTTGAAGAAGTGGTGCGCGGCACGCTGAGCGACTTGGCCCTGCGTTGGAAAGACTCACCTCCTAAAGGGGAGATAACATTGGTTGTGGCAGGCGCCCCGGAAGTCGGCAAGGCCAGTACCGCGGACGCGTCGGGGTTGACCCTTGACGACCTCGCCGCAGCCGGGTTGGAGCCGCGCCAGGCGGCCAAAGTGCTGGCCCGCCTGCAGGGGCGTAGCAGCCGCGAGGTTTACCAGGAAGCCGTGAAAACCAGGCGGAGTTCAGGCTCGGAATCATAACCAGCGTGCGCGCTATCAAAGCTCACGTATGGTAGGATTGAGCCGTGTCTGAGGGGCAAGACAGTGGCCGCTACCAGAAGCAATGCGCATAGCCGGCGGGTTTTGGTCCTGCACGGCCCGAATCTTAATATGCTCGGCGAACGCGAGCCCGAGATTTATGGCCGTGTCACGCTGCGTCAGATCGACGCCGAATTGCATCGACTGGGCGATGAGCTGGGCCTGGCGGTGGACACTTTCCAGTCCAACAGCGAGGGTGCGCTGGTTGACCGGATTCAGGCGGCGCGCGGGAATTATCACGCCCTGCTAGTCAATCCCGCCGCCTACACTCATACCAGTGTTGCGATTCGTGACGCGATCCAGATGCTGGGGATACCCGTGGTGGAGGTGCACCTGTCAAATGTTTACCGGCGCGAGCCGTTTCGCCATCATTCGACCATCGCGGACGTCGTGGACGGCCGGATCATGGGTTTCGGCCCCGAAAGCTACTACCTTGCGTTGCGCGCCGCAGCCGCACTGGCAACATTGCGCCGCGAGGAAAAATAAGAACTTTTCGGGCTTGATGACGATAATAACCGGATCCGCGCGGAACTAACCTGGATGGCTACCGGAGGCAGGGGTTCGGTTATGGAGTTGAGGGATATCAAGGCTCTGATCGCGCTGATGCGGGAAAACGGCCTGATCGAGCTGGAGTTAGAGGATAAAAAAGGCAAGATCCGCCTGGTCAGGACCCTGGATTTGGGCTCCCAGCCAGCTTCGCGACCCGCTCCGATGCCTGCCCGGCAAGGCGCGGCCAAAGTCTCGGCGCGGGCGGCTGCAGCCAGCCAGGTTCCGGAGCTTGCCGACAATCAGACGATGATCCGAAGCCCGATGGTGGGTACGTTTTATCGCGCTTCCGCTCCCGACGCGCCACCATTCGTCCAGGAAGCGGACATGGTCCAGAAAGGCCAGACCTTGTGTATCGTGGAAGCGATGAAAATGATGAATGAGATCGAATCCGAGGTGGCCGGGCGCATAATTAGAATACTGGTTGAAAACGGCCAGCCGGTCGAATACGACCAGCCGCTCATGGTGATAGAGACTGCGGTATAGCTTTTTTACAAAACGCCCCGCTGGTTCAGAATGTGGCCAAAAGGGCCACATCGAATAAAACCTGCGGCTATAATGTCTCCTAACCTGAGTATCAAAGTGTTCAAAAAACTCCTCGTTGCAAATCGTGGCACAATCGCGGTGCGGGTAATCCGGGCTTGCCGCGAACTCGGAATCTCCACGGTCGCGGTCTATTCGACCGCCGACAAGGCGGCGATGCATGTGCGGATGGCCGACGAGTCGGTGTGCATCGGTCCGCCGGCCGCCCAGGATAGCTACCTCAACATGCAGTCGGTGGTCAGCGCCGCGGTTGCGTACGGCGCGGACGCGGTCCATCCGGGCTACGGGTTTCTCTCGGAGAACGGCGATTTTGCCGAGGCCTGCCATCGTTCCGGCCTGAATTTCGTGGGACCGCGCGCACGGCATATCCGCTTGATGGGCGACAAGCCGCGCGCGCTCAGAATCATGAAGCGGGCCGGAGTGCCGGTGTTGCCCGGCAGCGAGGGGACCGGCGCAATGGAGCTGCGCGAAGCGCAGGTCCAGGCCAAGGCCCTCGGTTACCCGGTGCTGATCAAGGCAGCGGCCGGCGGGGGCGGCAAAGGCATGCGCATCGTACGCAACGCCGAGGAGCTGACCCGGTTGTTTCCGCTGGCGCGCTCCGAAAGCGAGGCCGCTTTCGGTTCGAGCAAGATGTACCTCGAGAAATACCTGGAGCGGGCGCGCCACGTCGAGTTTCAAATCCTCGCTGACAATCGCAAAAACGTGATTCACCTGGGCGAGCGCGACTGTTCGATCCAGCGGCGCCATCAGAAGGTGCTCGAGGAGTCGCCATGCCCGGTTTTGACGCCGCGGCTGCGCGACAAGATGGGCAAAGCCGCCGTCCGCGCCGCCGAGGTGGTGGGCTATTCCAACGTCGGCACCGTGGAGTTCCTGCTAACTCCGGACGGCGAGTTCTACTTCATCGAAATGAACACCCGCATTCAGGTCGAACACGGCGTGACCGAGATGGTGACCCGGGTGGACCTGGTCAAGGAGAGCCTGCTGCTCGCGATGGGCGAGCCGCTGCGGATCAAGCAGCGTGGAGTGCAACTGACCGGCTCCGCTATCGAATGCCGTATCTACGCCGAGGACCCGGACCTGCACCTCCCATCTCCCGGCGTGGTATCCAACCACCATTCGCCCGGTGGACTGGGCGTGCGGGTCGAGACCGCGCTGTATGACGGGTACCGGGTTCCGGTCCATTATGATCCGCTGGTGGCCAAGCTGATCGTGCACGCCGAAAATCGTGCGCTCGCGATCGCGCGCTCCAAGGCGGCCTTGCGCGAGTATCTGATCGACGGCATCAAGACCAATATTCCGTTGCATCTGAAAATTCTGGATGACCCTGACTTCCGCGCCGGCAATGTGGCGACGGATTTTCTGGCCCGATATGAAACGCGTGAAGAGCAGGGGGCGGCTGCGCGCGCGCCCCGCCGCCAGCAAGCCCGCGCGTCCTGATTACCCTTGACTGTGTCTGTTTGACTGCCATGAAATTTGCGATCTTGAAACTTACCGGCTGGCTGCTTGCCGTCGCCTCAATCTCAATCCTTTGTCTGCCTGCGTTTGCCGAGGGTCCCGCCTCGCCACCTGCCATAGCCGGTCCGCAACCGCACATCCAGGTGGCCGCGCCGAACTATGACTTCGGCACTGTGATGGAAGGAGATCCGGTCAAGCACGACTTTACCGTCAAGAACGTTGGCAAGGCCGACCTGGTGATCGGGCATGTGCAGACCTCATGCGGATGCACGGTTGCACAGTCGGAGAAAAAGCGGCTTGCTCCCGGCGAGGAAACGCAATTGCCCGTGACGTTTGACACCCGTCATGAGCGGGGCCACGCAAGCCGCAGGATCGACGTTTACACCAACGATCCGCAGACACCCGACTTGGCCCTCGAGATCCAAGGCATCGTCCGGCGCGAAGCTGAGGCCACTCCCGCCGAGGTCTTTTTTGACGCGGTGCGAAAGGGCACCGAGCAGAGCCGCGACGTGGTCATCAGCTACAACGGCAAGGCGAAGGACTTCAAGATAACCAAGGTGTCCAATTCCAATTCCAACATCGCCGTCACCCAAGCGCCGGGTTTGAAGCTGAAAGTGGCGCTGCTTAAGACCATGCCTGCGGGACCCTTCCAGGACACGGTTGAAGTCGCCACCACCGGGCGGCCGATCGAAATTTCAGTTTACGGCAGGGTGGTGGGCAACCTGGTAACCGAACCGGCCCAGGTATCATTCGGAATTTTACCCCACGGCTCAGGCGCGATGCGCATTGTTCGCTTGACCAACAACGGCGCGCGCCCGGTGACAATCAAGGAAGTGTCGAGCACCAGTCCCGTGGTGATGGCCAAGGCCGAGCCGATAA
This sequence comes from Binataceae bacterium (SeqCode), assembly GCA_035262365.1. GTDB lineage: Bacteria > Desulfobacterota > Binatia > Binatales > Binataceae > JAJPJA01. The sequence goes on along the minus strand of DATFSZ010000156.1, from coordinate 9,877 downwards.
CCGCCGGCAAGCAGTATAAAATCACGCTTGAACTGCTCAAAGGGAGTCCCGACGGACAACTGCGCGGCCAACTCGTCATCAAGACGGACGACCCGGGACAGGCCAGCTTGACGGTACCGTTTTACGGAATCGTGGGGTCGTTCAAGGGCTAGCAAGATTTTGCGAGTCTAATGGCCAACAAGGGTAGCCGTGTTTGACCCAAGAACGCGGCGGAAATGCTCACGGCCTATTACTCTAAAGCTTCGGAAACGCAGCATCCCAAATCGAGCGCGTTCAGTAGCCAAAAAATGTACATGCCCGCCTTGAGTCTCTGATTCTGGGCGTCTTGCTATTCGGCGTGCGACTGCCATTTGCTCCCCAGGAACGCAAACAGCATCAACAGGGCAAGCGTTTTGCTCTTGGAACGGCCCCGGCCCGTTCCGACGTAAATCCCAAAATAATCGGGTCTGTTTTAAAGTCGCTACGGTTTCAAGCAGGGGAAGGCTGCCGTAGTCATTCGCCGGCAAGGAGGCCCGGGCCACCAAACCCTAAAAAAGTGGCCGAGTGCTCCGCTTGAACGGAAAAAAACGCACATCCGCTCTATTTTCGAAGCTCTGGCATGATCTAAGGTATAGGATGAGGCGCCGTTAGTGGCGCATAGCTATGGCAGTGCGAATGAAATGGCTCGATAACATCCGCCGTCGCGTGATCCGGCTTGCCCTGCACCTGCTGACCAAGCCGATTCCGCAGGACACGCGCCAGATACCTAATGATATGGTTCGGCTCAAGCGCTACATCCGCAAGGGCGATGTGGTGTTGGTGGAGGGCAACGAGCGGATCAGCGAGTGTATCAAGTACTTGACCCAAAGCTCGTGGTCGCATTCGGCGATCTATGTGGGCGACGAAGCGCTGCGCCGCGATCCGCAGATGCGCCGGCGGCTGCTGGACGAATTCGGCGATGACGCCCATTATCTGCTGGTTGAAGCGTTGGCCCAGGAAGGGGTGGTGCTGACGCCGCTGCAAAAATATCGCGACTTCAACATCCGCGTGTGCCGACCATTCAACCTGTCGCGCTCCGACTGCGCCGCCGTGCTCGATGAAGTGCTGAGCAATGTGGGCTTTACCTACGACTTTCAGAACATCCTGGATTTGGCGCGCTACTTTCTGCCCGTGCACCTGATTCCGGGGCGCTTTCGGCGCACCGCGCTGGAGTTTGGCAGCGGTGAGCCAACCCACGTGATCTGCTCCAGCATGATCGCCAACGCGTTTCGCAAAGTGAAGTTTCCGATCGTGCCGCAGTTCAAGGAGCCGCCCCTGGCCGATCAAGATGGAAAAGGACTGGTTCGTTTGATACGGCGCCCCGACGCGCGCCGCTTTGGCGTGCTGCAGCCGGTGCCGACCACGTTTGTCACGCCGCGCGATTTCGACCTCTCGCCCTACTTCGAGGTTATCAAGTTCAACCTGATCGAGGACATCAAGTTCGATTACCGCAAGATCATCTGGGCCGACGGCGGGGAAGAGGGTGACGACAAGCTGGAAAAGCGGGCGTCGCCACGCTAAGTTAGCTGCGATCACAGGAAATAGAAGGCATCAGGAGCACCCAGCGTCATGAGCGAAGCCGATCGCAGCGCCAATCGCGCGCTGCTGGAGAAGTCGATAGCGAAAATCCTGCAGCGTCATTGCAACTTTGGCTGGGCGCATTACTACATCCCCAGCGAACGGTTCCCCAGCCTGATCCAGGAACTGGTTGACGTGGTGGGACCCACGGGACAGGTCGGGCATGAGGAACTGGTGCAGTTCTTCCTGCGCACCCAGCGCCTTTCCTCCGCGCAGGAGCGCGCCGAGCGGATGGCCGAGGAGTTCGCGATTTATCGGCGGAGCTGAACCTCAGTCCCCGTTTTTCGCCCCTCAACCATAGGCCATCGAGGGCACTTCCTGACCGGCGAAAATGTCAGGGACTGGCGCGTTTGCGTTGCGAGCCGCCGCCTGCGCCAGACGGACGAAATCGTCTTTGGTGAACCCGACGCACTGGTCGATAACGGTGTGGGTGGAGTCGATCAGGAACAGCGAGGGCACATTGGTCAGTCCATAGGCTTCCGACACTGGGTAGGGTTCCGCGTCGATATGTATGGGCATTTCCAGGCCCTTGATCCCGGCAAACTTGATCGTTTCCTTCCTCGCGTCCTGGCTCACGCCCCAAATCTTCATTCGCTCCGAACGCACCGCCCGCGCCAGGTTGCCGATGAAGGGCATCGACAGCCCGCAGGTGGGGCATTCGCTATGATAGAAGACCAGCAGGAGTAGGTCGCCTTGCCTGAGTTCCTCCAGCGAATGGACCTTTCCTTCGAGATCCTCGAGCCGGAACGGCGGCGCGATCGTTCCCGGTTCCAGTGCTGCCATGATCCTTATCTATCAGCCAAAATGAGCGGGCTTCAAGCGTCGGCCCCCGCCAAGGTGGTCACGGTAGCCGCTGAAGGGTTGCGCCGGCCGGCGAATCGGTGACGATCTGTAGTCATGGACGCTTTAGACGCGATACTAACCCGGAAAGTCGTACGGAAGTTTGGGCCGCGGCCGGTTGAACTCGATCGGCTCAGGCGCATTGTTGACGCGGGCCGTCATGCGATGAGCGCGCGCAACCTGCAGCCGTGGCAGTTTGTCGTGGTGCGCAACGCCGGCACACTGCGGGAGTTGGGAGCACTGTGTTCCACCGGACGCTTTGTTGCCGATGCGCCTGCAGCGATCGTGATTCTGAAAGATACCGGCAATCAGCGTTGGGTCGACACCGACTGCGCGCAGGCGGTTTGCAACATGGCCGATGCGGCGTGGGCGATGGGTCTAGGTACGTGCTGGGTGGGCAACTTTGACGCCGCTGCGATTGCGCAGCGGCTCGGCGTTCCAGCGAACTGGGCCGTATTTACCGTGCTGCCGTTTGGGTATCCGGACCCGGCCGGTGCGGCGCAGGCCAAGCAAATAAAGCCGCGCCGCGAGGTGGTCCATTTCGAGCGTTTTGGAAACCCGGATCCGGAGCGTTAGCATTCAAAGACAATCAAAGGCCGAAAGGTTGCGCGCTGCGGTTTTTGACATGCCCTTCGTCTTCATAGCGCGACTTGCGACGGTCCACCTGCCGCCGAGGCTCGCGACTATGCAGTTGAAACATAGGCGCCACAAGGGTTAGCGTTCTCTTTGGCGAGGCTTCAACCACGACCGACAGGAGTAGCATCGATGGCCATCAAGCAGACTACACCGCCGCAGGCGCATGAGATTCTTCAGAAGAATCCCGACGCGATTTATCTCGACGTCAGGACCGAAGCCGAGTTCGCCCAGGGACATCCACAGGGCGCTATCAACATCCCGGTGGTCTTCATCAAAGGGCCCGGCCAGATGGAGCCGAACAACGACTTTCTAGGCGTCGCCGAAAAGGCCTTGCCCAAGGGCAAGAAGCTGGTAGTCGGTTGTATGGCGGGAGGCCGTTCGCAGCGTGCCTGCGAAATCCTGGAAGGCGCCGGCTTCACCGATCTGACCAATGTCCGCGGCGGCTTTGGCGGCGCCCGCGATCAGCAAGGGAACGTGCAGGTGCCGGGATGGCGCGACGCGGGTCTTCCGGTCTCCAACGAGGTAGGCGAAAATTCCTACCAAAGCCTGCGCGGCAAGGGCGGCCTGTAAACACCATGGCCGCATCGGCGTCATAAAAAAACAGGCGGGGAGAACAACCAAATGGCGATACGGCTGACCCGGATCTATACGCGCGGCGGTGACAAGGGGTTGACTTCGCTGGTGGGCGGCACGCGAGTGCCGAAAGAAAGCGGACGCCTGGAAGCGTATGGCACTATCGACGAGTTGAATTCGGTAATCGGAATCGTGCGCACCTTCCTCCCCGATTTCCGCGCAGGTTTGGGTGAAGACTACACCTGGTACGCTGAGATGCTGCGACGTATCCAAAACGAACTGTTCGACGTCGGCAGCGAGCTGGCCACGCCTCCAGATGTGGAATATGCCGGGATGCATCGGATGGGGGATGGCGAGGTTGAACAGCTCGAGCAAGAAATCGACCGGATGAACGCGGAACTGGAGGACCTCAAGTCCTTTACCCTGCCGGGCGGGGGCAAACTCAACGCGTTCTTGCATCTGGCCCGCACGGTTTGCCGGCGGGCGGAACGGGTCTGCTGGGCGGCAAAACGCGATGAGCAAATCGGCGATCAAGTGATTATCTATATAAACAGGCTCAGCGATCATCTGTTCGTGCAGTCCAGATGGATTTCAAAGCGGCTGGGCGAAGAGGAGTTCCTGTGGGATCGCGGCCTGCGCATTGACTCCAGGGCGCGGCGCAAGGGCTCGAAATAATTGATTCTAGGGGATCAGATGCCAAAGCAACCGCAGATTCATTTGCAACAGGTGGAAGCGGGCCCGATGGCCAACTACGTTTACATCATCGGCGACCCGTCCACGCACAAGGCGGCGGTGGTTGATCCCGCCTGGAATATCGACGGTATCATCGACCTGGTCCGCCGCGACGGCTACGAGATCGACAAGATACTCATCACCCACTATCACGCCGACCATCTTGGCGGCGACATCATGGGCACCCATATCGAAGGCGCGGCAGAGATGCTGGAGAAGGTCAAGGCGAAGCTTTATTTGCAAAAAGCCGAGGCAGACCTGACCAAGCGCCAGGCCGGGCTTTCATCAACCGACATGGTCGTGGTCGAAGGCGGGGACACCACCCAGGTGGGCAACCTGACCATCAAGTTCCTGCATACGCCTGGGCATACGCCGGGCTCGCAATGTTTTCTGGTCGAGAACAACCTGATCTCCGGCGATACACTTTTCATCGGTTCGTGCGGACGCGTCGATCTTCCCGGCGCCGACCCCGCGCAGATGTATCACAGCCTCAACCACACGCTGCGCAACCTCGACGACGACACCGTTGTCTATCCGGGGCACGCCTATTCCTCCGAGGCGACCTCGACGATCGGCAACGAGAAGCGCCACAACATGTTCATGCGCTTCCGCTCGCTGGATGAGTTTCTGTCCGCGATGGGCTACAGCAGGTAGGCGCCCGGCGAGGGCCAAATTCGCCTGTGCCGCGGCGCGATCCTGCCGCTGCACCAGGTCAGGAAACGGCCCAATCCACAGCCATGGCCGAGGACAAATCGCTCGAAGAACTGGCCGCCGAAGCCGAGCATCTGCGCGAGCAGATCCGTCATCACAACTACCGCTACTACGTGCTCGACTCGCCCGAAGTCAGCGACGCGGAATACGACGTGCTGATGCGCAAGCTGGAGGCGCTCGAGGGCAAGCATCCCGAGATCGCCACACCGGATTCCCCAACGCGCCGGGTAGGCGCCGCGCCCTCGGAAAAGTTTGGCGTGGTGCAGCATCGCCGACCGATGCTGTCGTTGTCCAACGCGCTGAATGCCCAAGAGATGGTCGAGTTCGACAAGCGCATCAAGCGCCTGCTGCGCTCCGAGGCCGATATCGAGTACGTGGCGGAGGTCAAGCTCGATGGCCTCGCGGTCGAGCTGGTGTACGAGGACAGTGCGTTGAAGGTGGGCTCGACTCGCGGCGACGGCTACAACGGCGAGGATGTGACGTCGAATTTGCGCACCATCAGAAGTATCCCGCTGAAGCTGCACGCTGCCGGATCTCATCGTGTGCCCGAGGTGCTGGAAGTTCGGGGCGAAGTTATCTTTCCGCGCAAGGCATTTCAGAAACTCAACGAGGAGCGCGCGGCCGCCGGCGAGCCGCTGTTTGCCAATCCGCGCAACGCGGCGGCCGGTTCGCTGCGCCAGCTCGACCCGAAAACTACAGCCAGGCGTCCGCTAGATATTTTCTGCCATTCCAGCGGAGTCATCACGGGTGGACCCGGGTTCGAAACCCAGTGGGATTTTCTCCAGGGCATCAAGGCGTTTGGGCTGAAGATCAATCCCGAATCCAAGTTGTGCCGCAGCGTCGAAGAGGTGCTCGAGTACTGGAAGAAGATCACCGAAGAGCGCGACCGCCTGCCCTATGAGGCCGACGGCGTGGTCGCCAAGGTCAATTCATTCGCGCTCCAGGAACAACTGGGCGAGGTCTCGCGGTCGCCGCGATGGGCTATCGCGTACAAGTTCAAGGCGCAGCAGGCGGAAACGCGGGTCAACAAGATCGCGGTGTACGTAGGCCGGATTGGCTCGCTCACTCCGGTGGCAAACCTGGAGCCCGTGCAGCTTGCGGGTGTTACGATCTCCAATGCTTCGCTGCACAACCTGGACGAGATTCACCGCAAGGACGTGCGCGAAGGTGATACCGTGCTGCTCGAGCGCGCCGGCGACGTGATTCCGTACGTCGTGCGCGTGACCAGGGAAGGCCATCCGCGCCAAGCCCTGTTCCGGATGCCCAAGGAATGCCCCGTGTGCGGCAGCGAAGTCGTGCACGAAGAGGGCGAGGTGGCCTACTTTTGCGTCAACGTCAACTGTCCCGCCCGCATGCGCGAATCGATTCGGCATTTCGCGTCCAAGAACTGCGTTGACATAGACGGATTGGGCGACAAGCTGGTTGCGCAACTGGTGGAAAAAGAGATGGTCCGCGAATTAGGGGACATCTACACGCTGCGTGCCGAGCAGCTCGCGGAGTTGGAGCGGATGGGCGAAAAAAGCGCCCGCAATGTCATCGATCGTATCAACCGCTCGCGCCGCACCACACTCGATCGCTTTATCAATGGGCTGGGCATCCGCCATGTGGGCGAGCATACCGCGCATCAATTGGCGCAGCATTTTCGCGACATCAGGAAATTGGAGAAGGCCGCGCAGGACGAGTTGCTCGGCGTGCGCGATATCGGGCCCGAGGTGGCCAGCAGTATCGGCGAGTATTTTGCTGAGTCGCACAACGCACAGGCGCTGGACAAGCTTCTTCGCAACGGCAAATTCGAGTTCGAGCCAATGCCCGAGCCCAGCGGGCGCGGCCCGCTGCGCGACAAGAGCCTCGTTTTGACCGGATCTCTGACGCAATGGAGCCGCTCCGAAGCGGAGCAGAAAATTCTGGCGGCGGGCGGACGCGTTTCCTCGTCGGTCAGCCGCAAGACCGACTACGTCGTCGCGGGCGAAGAGGCCGGCTCCAAATTGCGCAAGGCGCAGGAGCTGGGAGTCAAGGTTATCGATGAGGATGAGCTGGCGCGGCTGCTTTCCGGAGCTTGACGATGGCGGTCAACAAGGCGCAAGTTCGAATGGTCGTCAGGGGCCGGGTCCAGGGCGTCTTCTTCCGCGCCGCGACGGCCCAGGAGGCGCGGGCACTGGGGCTTGATGGATGGGTGCGCAACTTGCCCGATGGAGCGGTGGAAATTCGGGCCGAGGGGACGCGCCGCAACCTTGAGATGCTGCTGGCGTGGGCCCATCAGGGTCCGCCGGCGGCGCGTGTCACGGTGGTGGAGGACGAGTGGTTGGCGTATGGGGGTAGTTGGCATGGCTTCGAGGTACGCTAATGAGCGTTCGGGATACGGAACAGGCCCCTTTGATCGGGGCCTGCCATTAGTTATATTTCTATTAAGTGATCCACCTTATTCGCTGCGCTTGTGCAAGTCCGGTGGACCTTCCGATGGCCCGCCATCAAGCGACCAACAATCTAGGCGTTCTGTCTAAGAGGAGAGCAGATCCAAATGGCTGTACCACCTGAGACGGCCCAACAACTTGCGGGTTCCGGTGCCGCCGGCTCCCACAAGCCGGTCGTGTCCAAACCTCAGTTCGTAATCCGCTTCGCCGGTGACTCGGGCGACGGTATGCAACTGGCGGGTATGCAATTTACAACCGAGTCTGCGCTGGCTGGCAACGACATCGCGACGCTGCCCGATTTTCCGGCGGAGATTCGCGCCCCTGCGGGAACCTTGGCAGGTGTCAGCGGCTTCCAGTTGAACTTCTCCAGCCAGGAGGTCTTCACGCCTGGCGATGAGCCCTCAGTGCTGGTGGCAATGAACCCCGCCGCGTTGATGGTGAACCTGGAGGATCTTCCGCCCAACGGTGTTTTGATCATCGATAAAGAAGGCTTCACAGACGCCAACCTCAAGAAGGCGGGCTACACTTCCAATCCCTTGACCGACCACTCGCTGGATAAGTACCAGGTTTTCCAAATCGAGGTCAGCAAGCTTACCACCTCGGCAGTGCGGGAGTTGGGACTCAATACGCGAGCGGTCAACCGCTGCCGCAACTTCTTCGTGCTGGGGCTGCTCTCGTGGCTGTTCCAGCGCCCGACCAAATCGGTTGAGGACTACATCGGGAGCCGGTTCAAGAAGACCCCCGACGTCATGGAGGCCAACCTGCGGGCGTTCAAGGCCGGGTACAATTACGGCGAAACCACCGAGGCCTTTGCCAGCTCCTTCGAGGTGAAACCGGCGGAGATCGCGCCGGGCTTCTACCGCAACATCACCGGCAACACTGCCACGGCGCTGGGCTTCGTGGCCGCGTCGGCCAAGAGCGGGCGGCCGCTGTTCCTGGGCTCCTATCCGATTACCCCGGCCAGCGATGTACTGCACGAGCTGTCGGCATTCAAGAATTTCCCCATCTATACTTTCCAGGCCGAGGACGAGATCGCGGGCGTGACGTCCGCGATTGGGGCAGCCTTTGGCGGAGCGATCGGGATAACCACCACTTCCGGTCCCGGCATGAACCTCAAGGCGGAGGCGATCGGACTTGCCGTGAAGGTCGAACTGCCGCTGATAATCACCGATATCCAGCGCGCCGGACCTTCCACCGGAATGCCCACCAAGCCGGAACAGGCAGACCTGCTGATGGCGATGTACGGGCGGCACGGCGAATCGCCGATACCGATTCTTTCCGCGTCGACGCCGGCTGATTGCTTCAACTGCGCGTTCGAGGCGGTGCGGATCGCGGTCAAGTACATGACGCCGGTGATCCTGCTGACCGACGGCCATCTGGCTAACGGCGCCGAACCATGGCTGGTGCCGGATCCCGACACATTGCCGGAGATCAAGGTTGAATTCCGGACCGATCCCGAGGGTTTCATGCCCTACTTGCGCGACGAAGAAACACTGTCGCGCCCGTGGGCGATTCCGGGCACGCCGGGACTCGAACATCGAATCGGCGGTCTGTCCAGCGAGCACCTGACCGGCAACGTAAGCTATTCGCCGTCGAACAACGAAATGATGGTGCGGCTGCGGGCGCGCAAGATCGCGGGAATCGCACGCGAGATTCCCGAAACCGAGATTTTCGGCGACGCTCAGGGCGGCGATTTGCTGCTGGTCGGATGGGGTTCAACTTACGGCACGTTGCGGGAGGCGGTGACGAATCTGCGCGCCAAGGGCAAGAGCGTTTCGCACGTCCACCTGCGCTGGCTCAACCCGCTGCCCACCGATTTCGGCGCCATCCTGCGCCGGTTCAAGAAGGTGATGGTCGCGGAAATGAACATGGGACAACTGCTCAAGATGATCAGGGCCGACTACCTTATCGACGCCGTCGGCTGTAACAAGATTCAGGGGCGCCCCTTCAAGGTTAGTGAGGTCGAGTCCCGGATCCTTCGCGCGCTGGAGGCGTGACGAGATGGCTACCGCGCTTACCCGTAAAGACTTTGTCTCCGACCAGGAAGTTCGCTGGTGTCCTGGATGCGGCGACTACGCGATTCTGGCCCAAGTGCAGAAGGTGATGCCCGAGTTGGGCGTGCCGCGCGAAAACGTAGTGTTCATTTCCGGAATCGGCTGCTCCAGCCGCTTTCCCTACTACATGAACACCTACGGATTTCACACCATTCATGGCCGCGCGCCGGCTATCGCCACCGGGCTCAAGCTGACCCGTCCGGAACTCGACGTGTGGGTGGTGACCGGTGACGGCGACGGGCTGTCGATCGGCGGGAATCACCTGATTCACGTCCTGCGCCGCAACGTTGACCTGAAGATCCTGCTGTTCAATAACAAGATCTA
>DATFSZ010000155.1:0-19594 GCA_035262365.1 Binataceae bacterium (SeqCode) | reverse complement strand
CAAGAAGCGTATTTCGCACTATCCGCCGGTCTGCCCTTCCCGGGCGCGCTTACTCAAATCATGAAGTGAGGAGCCGGCCAAAGTGGGTCCGTTCGTGACTCTTCTCCAGGACGCCGCAACCGGTCCGGAATGAGCCCGGAGGGTCAGGCAGCGGCAAAGATGGCGAGTGCAGGCTTTGGCGCGGCTGTTGAAGCGCGAAGGCCGCGGGCTTCCAGCGCGCGGCCTTCGAAAAACGTTACTTCATAACCTGCGAGAGCGAGCCCGGGAAGGCCATAGCCGCATCCTGTAGTCGTGCGGGAACTTTATCGCCGATGGTCAGATCGTACTGAAAAGCGATGGTCTGATGGCTGTTTTGAAAATCAACCGGGCCATTGTTTACGCTGCCTGCCGCACTTATTAGGGTCTTCTGACCCAGGTAATCCAACACCCGCTGCCGATAAGGAGAGACCCTCCAATACTTGTCGCTATGGTCGAATTCTTCGACTACGGCCTCAATGAAGCCGTCCTTGTCGATATACATTATCTTATGATTGAAACAATACCGGCCAAGCACCGGAAGGGGCTCCAGGTCCACTATGTACATATCGCGCAACTGCCATCGCGAGATCTCGGGTTTGGGCCATCCGAGAATTCCCGACGCCTTGGTCACATACGAATCCGGACGCGTCGAACCTTCGGTGTCCAAAAGCGCCCAGAGCAATTTCTTCTCGCCTAGAAATGTAATCTTGAAGTAGGGAATCTGAAAGATCGGGTCGTCGTTGATAAAGTCGGTGCCCAGGATAGGCGCGCATTTGGCCGAAGAGGAAAGTCTCAGAGCGCGCCGCAAAGACGGCAAAAAGACGTAACTCTCCGGGTCCTTCACGGGATCGGCCGGAGTGAGTTCAATCTCGGTCGTGTATTTTGACTGCTCAGGGGTGATTACGAGATAGCGTCCGCTGCTAAGATAACCGGCGGAATACGGAAGGTTATGCGGAAAGCCCGGCTCGCTCAGGTGCGAGAGCCGGTAGGACACGTCATCCGTAATGGTGGTGGTGATATTATGGTAGCGGTCCGATAACCAGTTAAAAGCAAAATAGTCGATTATTCGCGGCTGATAGCTCATCCAGAAATTGTATATTACTTTGTATGCGAGCAGCGGTTCGGTGGGGTTGGGACCGAACGGCAAGCCTCCGGAATCCTGGACGGGCGGCGAAATCGTATAGCTGCCGTTTTGTACGGGAACCAGCTTGCTCTGGGCGAAGTATTTTTCGGTATCTTTTGCGTACTGGGAGATGTACGGATAGTTTTCGGTTGGCCCCACCTTTATTTTGTATTCGGGTTCCCGGCCGAACTTAATCGGATATTGTCCGGCAAACAGCACCTGGAGAAACAGGGGCATGAACGCCTTGTAGCGCGTCCAGTTGTCCAGGTTGATTTCGGTTCCAGGCGGGATCGTGCTGCTGGATGAAGCGTCAACCATTTGCTTGTAGATGTTGGTATCGTACGTGACCTGCGCCGAAGCGCTTGGGACCGAAAGTCCGATCAGAGCCAGTAGCGCAATTACCGTCCACAGGCGTATCGATTGGGTGCGGATAGAGATAAACATAAGGTTCTCTTCCTGTTGCCGCGCCGCCTTGGCGGGCGGACGGCGCGCATTCTGGGTTTCGGAGCTCGAACAGCTTGAGGGTCTGCCCTGACGTGGCGGCCCTGGTTTCTTTTGGCGATCCAAATGTGAATCCCTTAGGATTGATCCAATCGAGACGCAAGTAGGGGGAGTGGTTTGGTGCCACTTTGTGTAAGCTTTTTGACAAAAAGTCGCAGGATCGGACTCTTGCTTTTGGTTCGTCGCCTTTATTGCCATTATGCGACGGACTGCCATCGGACCGGATTACGAGCCTCTGACCGGGCGGTCCGGCGCTTGCGTTTCGCCATGCCTAAGGCGCAAAAGAAGCTGGAATGGAAAGCGTCGAGCTTAACGAAGCCAGACCGTTAGCGGCTCGCCGAAGCAAGCGCGGCTCTGACGATCGCGAGCGCTGGTTGCAAGGGCGGCTTAGCTGGTTGCCCCAGGAGCGGCTGCGCGAGCTTGCCCGGGTAGCCAAAATAGAGCGGATTAAAACGCGCAGCACTATCAACCTCAGCCGTGACGTGGTCCGCTTCGTGCTTACGGGCGCCGTACGCTTGCAATACGCGGCTAGCGCTCACAGCACCACCGTCATCTCGATTTCTGGGCCAGGCGATTTGCTTACCAAGTTGTTCTTCAAGGAGGCCCCCAGAGTTAAAGTGCAGGCAATCACGGACTGCGCTCTGCTCACTCTGCCCCGTAAGCCTTTCCTCGACGCAGTTATCGGAAACTCTGACGAAGGGTTGGACCAGGCGGTTGAGTTGATTTTCGGCAGAGCCCTGGCGCTGCTCGCGCGCTACTGGCAGACGCTGGGCGGCCGCCTGATGGTTCGGCTGGCAGCAGTTTTGCTGGAACTGGCACGGAAGTTCGGCGTTGCCGATATGCGCGGAACGCTGATCGACGTCAAGCTTTCGCAAAAGGACCTGGCAAGAATGATTGGCTGCTCGCGCCAGCAGCTCCATGCGCTGATGAAGAACCTTGACGAACGCAAAATAGTGACGCGTCAAGGGCGGCAGTTGATTCTCAACCTTGATGAAGTAAAGCTCCTGGCTGGAAAAGGGTGACGGTTAACGGGCGGCAAGTTAGATGGCGGGGTGCGGATGGAGCAGACGCGATTGCGTGCGATGCGCGTGATCTGCTTGCCAGAGCGATGCTCGCGGCGCTAGCGTCGGGCTGCTGCAGGAACGGCCGGGTGATTCCCGTTGCGGTGCGATTCAGGGAATCCAGGCAGGGAGAGATTTAACAGATGGCAAGGTTGGATCGGCAGCAGACGATCGTGCTCACCGCGCTCTTTGTGGCGCTGTTCTTTATCGTTGCCGGAACTCACAACACAATTCCGATCTTCATCACCCCATTCATGCGCCTGTATGGATGGCCTCATTCGCGCGCGGTTATCATCCCCACCGTTTTTACCCTGGTCTGGGGTTTGTCTTCGCCTGTGGTCGGCTGGATGGTGGATCGGTTCGAGGTCCATCGCGTGATGACCGTCGGCGTGATCGTCACGGTTGTGGGCATGCTGCTGGCCGCCGAGGCCCGTGCGTTTCTGCCGATGGTCTCGGCGTATGTCGTAATCGGGTTCGGTTCCGCGATGGCCAGCACAATTCCGCTGACCGTAATTGCGGCGCGCTGGTTCGGCGAACGCCGCGGTTTTGCAATGGGCGTCGCGGTGGCGGGTATGTCGGCAGGAGGAGTGATTCTGCCGCCGATCACCGACTACATCATCCGCACCAGAAGTATCGGCATGGCCTTTGTTGCGCTCGGCGTGCCGATCGCCTTGGTCGCGCTGCCGCTTGTGGTGTTGGTGATTCGCCGTGAGCCGCCCGGGACGGCAGTATCGCACACGCCCGCGGCGCCCGCGCCCCGGTTGCCGGGTCTGGACCTCTCTGAGGCGATGCGGAGCGTGCCATTCTGGATTTTAATGGCGGCGATCTACCTGGGCAGCATTAGCCTGGCCACCCTGTTCTACTTCATCACTCCGTCGCTGATTCATGCCGGCTTTAGTTCACGCAACGCCACGCTGGTGCAAAGCGGCCAGAATCTGATTGCCGTGCCTGGATTGATTTTTGCCGGTATCCTTGCCGACCGCTTCACCGGACGCAAAGTTGCGGCAGCGATGTTGGTGGGCCTAAGCGCGGCCTCGATTCTGCTCATGGAGGCCGGGAGCGGTTCCGGGGCGTGGCCGCTGTATGTCGCGGCGTTCATGCTGGTGTTTGGTTCAACCGCGGGGGTCACGGCGGCGGTGTTTCCAGTCGCGTTGGCCGAACTGGTGGGGCTGAAGCGGTTCGGAACCCTGGCCGGCTTGATGTCGCTGGCGTCGACGTTTGGCATGGCTACCGGTCCGCTGTTGGTCGGCCGCTTCTTCGATACCAGTGGGAACTATGCGTTGGGATTTGAAGTCGGGTCGTCGCTGTGCCTGGTGTCCGCCGCAATGACGCTGATGCTCGTGGCGGTGGGCGGGCAGGGCGAAGTATCCCCGGCACAAATCCGCGCAGCCGCCCGCCATTAACGGGGATCTCACCGCAACATGCCCGGCTTCCCGCGCGGGGCAGTGATCATCATTCCGGCGCTGCGCAGAGTGCGGTTTTGGTAAACATTCTTACCTACCGCGTATCGAAGGAAGAGCACAGTCACTTGTTCCCGGACCGGAACCGGACGTAGTTTTGATTTCGACAGCACACAGAGTCCTGTATCGCCTTGCGAGGTCGCTATGCGCACGTATCAGGTTATTTCAGCCGATGGCCACCTGGAAGTTCCTTTGGATTGGTCCGCCCGCGTTCCCGCAAAGTACAGGGATAAGGCGCCCAGGCTCGTGCGCAACAAAGATGGCACCGAAGTCTGGGTGATGGATGAATGGACCAGGGACAACGTCGGAAACCTTTACTGCGGTCTGCCCTATGACAAGTACACCCGCTCGAACGCCGCCACCTATCACTTTCCCGACGGGTCGCCCCGTCCGGGCACCGGCGGCGCGGCGCAGCGACTGCGCGAGCAGGATAGCGATGGGATCGACGCCGAGGTGCTGTTTCCGCCGGTTTACGGTCAGGGCCTGATGCGCAAGATGATCCCCAAGGACCCGGACTGTTACCTGGCGATCGTGCAGGCCTACAATACGTTTGTGGCGGAGTTTTGCGCGCTCGCGCCGGATCGGCTGATCGGCGTTGCGATGATGCCGGAGAGCGGCATTGACAACGCGCTGGCCGAGTTGGCCCGCTGCAAAGAGTTGGGACTGCGAGCGGCCGCGCTTTCCATGTGGCCCAACGGCAAACCCGACCCGGTGCCCGAAGAGGACGGGCGCTTTTGGGCTGCCGCTCTGGATATCGACATGAAAATGACGCCGCACGGCAGCTTCGGCGGGCCGATCAAGCCCTACGAAGGGGTGAGCCGCGAGGGAGCGGTCTGCGCCAGCGGCGCGCTGGGATGGCCATGCACGGGAACAATCGGGCGCCTGATGCTCTACGTGTTCGACGAGTTCCCGCAGCTGCGCTTCTACTTTGCTGAGACCCAGGGTGCCTGGCTGGCTCACGCGCTTAACTGGATGGACGAATTCTATCTGCGCTGGTACCGCTATCACGACCTCCAGCTTAAGAAGATGCCCAGCCAGTACTACCGCGACCATTGCCGCTTCAGTTTCATCCACGACCGCGTCGTGATGCAGTTGCGCCAGTTCATCGATCCAGCGCTGCTGATGTGGGGAACGGATTTTCCCCACAGCATCGGATCGTACCCCGATTCAAAGCGCGTTCTGGAGGAGCTGTTCGATGGCGTTCCCGATGAGGTCCGCCGCCAGGTGCTGGTCGACAATGTGTGCGACTTCTTCGATCTCGATCCCGCCCGGGAACTAACCCCTACTCCATAGTGTGAACGCAAGTGAGTATTCAGACCGCTGTGGCACAATTGCATATAGAAGTAAGCTCGCCGGTGATGCCGATCAGCACCGAGTTTATCCGGTTCTGCAAGGCCGTGGAGCAGTTCTACTACGCCGTAGCGATCGGTCATGAGCCTAATTCCGGCAAAGTGACTACAGCGTTGCGCGGGTGGCTTGCCAACGGACTCAACCCGGCGGTCCGGTTGGCGCCGCCGGTTGACGTTTCAAACAGGATCAAGGTGGAATCGCGCCCCGGGGTCGGCGGCTTCGACGTGACGGTCTCCGGCGCGAACCGGGAGGCGCTCGGCCGGTTGCGGACGATATTGGCGGAGGTCGGCGCTGCACCTAAGGCGCTCGCGAACACCGGCGATGATCAAGTCCGCGCCGCCTCGCTACTGGAAAATGAAACCCTTGCGCGCGAGTTGGTGCGGCCCTTGAAGGAATCCATCGCTCGCGGTCAGATTCCATCCGACGGAGCCGATTGCTTAATGGCAATGATCCGCAGCGGGCTGGTGGCGCTAGCTGCGCCCGAGATCACGTCGCTTTCGATCGCATTGACATGAAATCGGGGGTGCGGTTGATTCATCCGGACACCGCATTCGGGAGGGGAGTCATGCCTGGTATTCTGGACGGAATCAGGGTCATCGACGCGTCGCAGGGACTGGCTGGGGCGCTGGTCACGCTGCTGCTCGCCGAGCAGGGCGCGGACGTGATCAAGGTCGAGCCGCCGGGCGGCGACCCGATGCGGCAGATCGAGCCCGGCTACTTCGTGTGGTATCGCAGCAAGCGCAGTATCACGCTCGATCTCGATTCGGCTGCCGGCCAGGCGGATTTGCGAAAGCTGCTGGAGCGCTCTGACGTTTTGCTGGAAACCTTTGCGCCGGCTGATTCGGCGCGACTCCAACTCGACTACTCGGCAATCAAGGGGCCGTTCCCCCGCCTGATTCACTGCAAGATAAGCGGCTACGGCGTGGATCATCCGTGGCGCGACAGGCCCGCGATCGAAGCGCTGGTCGCGGCACGCTCCGGCGTCTATCATCAGCAGGCCGGAATTCGCCGCGACGGTCCCACCTTCATGTATTGTCCCTATGCGAATTACGGGGCGTCCTTCACGGCATTGCTCGGTATATGCGGCGCGTTGCGGGTGCGCTTGCACAGCGGGCGCGGCCAGTTCGTCGATACCTCCCTGATGGACGGCATCGCGTTCTTTACCAGCATGCTCTGGCAATGGTCGGAGATGCCGGCGCCGGAGTTCAACCATTTTCTCGATTACACGGTGCCCTACCCGGTGTGGCTGTACGAATGCGGCGACGGCCAGTGGTTGCATCACATGCGCACCGACAAGGGCGACATGTACGCGCTGGCCAGGGTCCTGGGCATTCCCAAGCCTTCGCATACAACCTGGCTGACCGATTCAGAGCGCTGGAAATTCAACGATCGGGTCGTTGCCGCATTCAAGACCAAGCCGCGCGATCAATGGATTCCACTGCTGCGGGCAGCCGATATTCCGGTTGAAGCCGTGATGCCGGCTGAAGCTGCGTTTGGCCGCGAACAAACGCGCGTCAATGGCATGGTCGCTGTGCTGGACGACCCGCAGCGCGGCAAGGTGACGCAGGTCGGTATCCCAATCAGGTTCGCCAAGGCTTCCAGCGCCATCAAAGGTCCGGCGCCTTCGCCTGGCCGGGACACAGCGAATGTAATGAAGGAGATTGCCGCAGAGACGGGGCGCCCCCTCAAAACCAGCGTCCGGCGAATGGGCCGTGACCCGCGCCATCCGCTCGACGGCATCACCGTTTTGGATTGCGGCGAGTACCTGGCGGGGCCGTTCGGGCCGATGGCACTGGCGGATCTCGGCGCGCACGTGATCAAGATCGAACGGCCGCAGGGCGACCGGATGCGCACCCCGGTGCCATTCCCTCCCTTCATGGCCTGTCAGCGCGGTAAACAGGACCTGGCCGTGGACCTGAAGCATCCCGAAGGACTCAAGATTTTCTACCGGCTGGTGGAGCGAGTTGACGTGATCCATCACAACCAGCGGCCGGGGGTGGCCGAGCGGCTCAAAGTCGATTACGAGACGGTGCGCGCGATCAGGCCGGATATCATCTATACACACAGCGCGGCGTACGGGACGCGCGGCCCGGACGCCATGATGGGCGGTTACGATCAGCTCTTCGCCGCGATGTGCGGAATGGAGTACATGGGCGGCGGCGAGGGTAATCCTCCCGTCTGGAACCGGCTCGGCACTGTGGATGCCGGAGGCGCCACACTGTCGGCGATTGCCACGGTGATGGCGGTTTATCATCGGGACCTGACCGGCGAGGGGCAGTTCGTCGACGGGTCATTGCTCAATGCGGGGCTGTGGTACAACTCAGACGCGTTCCTGACGGACCAGCTGGGTGTGCGGCGGCGTCCCGTGCTGGACCGCAATCAGACGGGGATCAGCGCTACCTATAGGATGTATGAAACATCCGCAGGCTGGATTTGCGTAGCGGCGCTGTTTGAACCGGAATGGAAGAGCTTTTGCGAGGTTGTGGGGCGCCCCGAACTGGGGCGCGAGCCGCGCTACAGCTCCCATTTCGGGCGTATAGACTATCGCGACGAGCTAGCCATAGTCCTGGAGCCCATATTCAAGACCCATACGGCGAACGAATGGTTTGAGCGCCTGGACCGCGCCGGTGTGCCGTGCGAGGTATCCAACGAAGGCTACTGGAGAAAATTTCTGCAGGACGAATGGTGCCTGGCCAGCGGGCGTGTGGCCGAATATTTCCAGGGCGACCTGTTCGGCAGGCTGCGCCAGTTCGGCCAGACTATCCGGCTCTCGGCGACACCGCAGATAATCCAGGGGCCGCCTCCCCGAATCGGCGAGGACACGCAGAAGATCCTGACCGAACTGGGTTACGACGCCGCGCAGCAGGAGGCGTTCAAGGCAAGTCGCGTCGTGGCGTGGCCTCAAGAAGCCTGATGCGCGTCCGCGCACCGAACCGCGGTATCATTTTCGTTTTGGTGCTTCGTTAACCAGTCTATGAGCATAGAAGATTTGATTGCGGCGCTTGGTTCGGGAGGACATGAGCTATATCCAGTAGCTAGCCGCGAAGACATCGAAAAGACGCAGGCCGCTATTGGCCGCCCTCTTCCCGCTTCCTACCGAACATTCGTCCGCACCTTCAGCAACGGGGCCTATTTGTACACACTCCAGGAAGTCAGCGCGGTTGGCTCCGGCAATCGGCAAATTGCGGCTATCCAGAACATCACTTGGGCGGCCGGCGATCCCGATGAGGTTATCCCGATTCGCGACGGAGCACAGACGCGGCTGCGGAACCTGGTTCCCTTTGGGCTCGATCATAATGCAAACGCGTGGTGCTTTCTTACCGATATTGAACCGGAGTCCGGAGAGTATCGCGTGGCCTATTTCGATACCACTGGAAGACGATTGTATTGCCCCTTGCCATCGTTCACGGAATGGCTGAAGGTACTGGTCGAGAATCAGGACGAAGTCATTCGCGTGATATGCGATCCACAAGTACTCGAAGACGAACTGAACCTCGGCTGACGATTGCGGCTTTTGCCCCGTTATCACACGGCGAAGCGGTGTCCAACTACCGCGGGCTGACGTTTGAACGGGAGTTAGGAGCGAAACCTCAATGACTTTACTTTCTAGAATACGTACCGCCGCAGTCGCGGCGGCGGCTCTGCTGCTCATAATCGGCGCCCCGGTCCTGGCGGCTGGAAAGCCGAAACCGGCCAAGCCGCCAACGATAAGCCCTTACGCGCTGCAAATTCTAGACCGCGTATGCACGCATCTTTCGTCTGCAAAAGCCTTTTCATACCATGCCGAGATCAATTTCGACTCGGTGCTGCCCTCCGACGTCAAGCTTCAGTTCGCGGCGGCAATGGATGTTGCGCTGGCGCGCCCCAACCGCATAGCCGTCAGCTATGTCGGCGATCTGGGTGGAAAACGGATCTGGTACGACGGCAAGACGTTAACCGTGTTTGATCCGGTGCGCATGACTTATGCGACCGTGCCGGCGGCGGCGTCGATCGACCAGATGTTGGAGCAGTTCGCCAAAAAGAACGTTTCCATTCCCCTGGAGGGATTCGACTTCAGCCATCCATGCGAGCGAATCCGCGGCAAACTGATTCGCGGAACTTATGTGGGCGTGGGTGACGTTGACGGTACCGACTGCGACCATCTCGCGTTTATGCAAACAGATTCCGACTGGCAGATTTGGATCACCCGCGGAAAGCAGCCCGAAGCGCGCAAGGTCGTTATCACGTATACCTCGCTGACCATGGCGCCCCAATACTCGGCGGTATTGTCGCGATGGAAATTCGATCCGACCTTCCCCGCCGGGCTTTTTGACCCACAGATACCCAAGGGTGCGCTAAGGATTAAATTTCTGGATATGAAGGAGAAGCGCAAATGAACCGCGGACGTTGGTTGCCGATTCCCCGGCGTGTCGGATTTGTGCTGGCCATAGTTATGGCGGCAGGTCTTATGTTCGCGTCCCAGGCGGGAGCGCGCTTCGGTGGCGGCGGCTTCCGCGGGGGTGGCTTCCGCGGGGGTGGATTTGCCGGGGGCGGATTCGGCGGCGGTGGTTTTCGTGGGGGCGGTGGAGGTGACGGCGGATTCCATTTTAGTGGCGACGGATTTGGGGGCGGCAACTTCAGCAGGAACGGATCATGGGGCCACAGCTTTAGCGACTCGAGTTGGCAGAGCGCCGGCAAGTCGGCAGGTTCCTATGGCTATCATCCGCAAGCCGCGACCTATGGCGCCGGCGGTTATCATCCATATGGCACCAGCGGCTACCATCCATACGGCGACACCGCCGAGGGGGCGCAATATGAAGCCAATCGCGCAACCTACATGAACACGTACGACAAGAACCTGGCAACTTTCAATAACACCTACGAAGCGAACCGCGCGACCTATTACAGCAACCTGGCGGACCCCTACTACGGCTGCTGTTCCTCCGGCTATTCTGATGGAGACGTTGCGGCGGGCGCGGTTGCCGGACTGGCCGGCGGTATGATCATCGGCGCGGCTCTGGCGTCGCCGCCTGAATACGCCGTGCCGGTGGTGGAAAACAACACGACTTACTATTACTCGAGCTCCAATGGCGCGTTCGTGGCCCCGGCACCGGGCGGCTCGGGCTACCAGGTCGTGGCGCCGCCCGCGGGCGCCGTGGTTCAATCGCTGCCGTCCGGGGTGAGCACGGTTTACGCCAACCAGTTTCAGTATTACTACTACAATGGAACCTTCTACCAGAATTCTCCTCAAGGCGCTGGTTACCAGGTGGTGCCGGCCCCGATCGGTGCGGTGGTGAACTCGGTTCCGGCGGGCGCCACCGAGACAACGGTTAATGGCAGTACGTATTATCTGTATGGCGGCGTTTACTATAATCCATACTTCAACGGCACGCAGACGGTTTACGTCGTGTCACAGGTGTAATTCGATTACTCCAAAACTCAGTTGACTTTAATAAGGTCTTAGCTTTCAGGATTACGTGTCTGCCTACCTTCGCCCGCAGACGCGGTTCGGCTCATATACAGTCCCACCAAGCGCGCGACCAGGATCGCCAGGTAGAACTGGCCGGTGATGCCTTCCGCGACTGCGGCATACCTGGCTTGAAGGGTCAAAGGAGTGATGTCGCCAAAACCGATCGTGGACAGGGTGGTCAGGCTGAAGTAAATAAGAACCGGAAACACCTGCGTTCTAGAAAGAGCGGTTCCTCCGAAACTGAAAGCATGCGGCTGCAGGTAAAATAATAATACGTACAAGACACTCCAGGTCATCCCGAGAAGCAGGTAGATGCAAATAGACAGGCTTATGGTTTCTCCCGTGACTTCCTTCTGGCGCAGCACCGCCCGAAATTCACTCCCGGTGACGTAGATAAAGAACAGCAGCCAGAAAATGAGGCCGCTAATGTCGATCCAGCGAATCCGCACGGCGGCGACCGCGAATCGTTCCACGATAGCCGGTACAGCAAGGAGCCATGCGATCCTGCTCCGCCTCTTCCTCTGCGCCAGCAGCTTTTCACGCTCCCCAATCAATTCGTCGACCTGGATGGTGTAGAGCGCAAGCAACATCAAGACAATCATGGTGACACTGAATGCAATCGGCCCGACTCCGACGTCGCCGACCAATGGCCGCACCGCGAACGCGACCACCAGCGCCACCAGCAGGGCAGTGTGCCTGCGCGGGAGCAACCGCTGACGCGCCAATTCCCACAGGTCGTTCATTACGTTGACCACGGCTGCCTCAGGTCAGCCTACCCCTATGACCTTTGAGCAGCCGCGGCCCGGATGGCGGCCGCTATGTCGCCACTGACCTTCTCAATGGCGCGGCTGTGCGCTGCTGCGAGCGCGTCGAAGCTGTCGCCCTGCACGGGCTCCCGCGCGACCGTACGGCCGGAGCGGGTCTGCCCGCCCGCGGTCCGGTGCACGACCCACACCGCCTCGACTACCGCCGCTTGGCCCTGAATGGATTCGAAGCGCTGCACCTCGACCGTAACACGGTAGTCGGGGACGAAATTCGCCAGCGGCGCGGCTGTTACATCTGGCGTCCCGAGCTCCGAGGCAAGGTCGCCGGCGAGGGCGCGCGCGATGCTTTCGTTGAGCGGCGAGGCCCAGCGGTTGAATTCCTCCACGTCAACGCGGTTGGGCGCCACTTGGACCACGAACTGGGGTTGGTCAACCGAAGCCGGAACCGATACCGGTCCGACCGCAACCGCGAGATGAGAGGCGGCTGACCCGGTCGGGGCCGCAACTGAATCCAGCGTGTAGAAATGCGGCTTGGCGGAAGCGCAACCGGCCGCCGCGGCGAACAAGGCTGTGGTGACCAGATGAGCGATACGGCGTACCATCACTTTGCCTCCCCGGTTTTGCCGCGGACCAGCGCCTCGGGATGACGCTCGAGATAATCGGCTAGCACGCGCACCGAGCGGGCCGCGCGGCTGATCTCCAGCAGCATGCTGTCCAGCTCCTGGCTCTGCGCGGAATTTGGTTGCACGAAATTGCCGGCGTTGTTGATGGTAGTGCGCGCACTGACCATCGTACCGCTGGCTGTGTTCAACGTGCCGCGCGCGGCTGACAACGTCAGATCGAGATCGGCCAGGTCTCTGCGCAGCTGGTTGCCGATTTGGTCGATAGGCAGCTTGTCGACCTTCTTGATAATGTTGGACACGCTGGCCTCCAGGCTTTGGAGTTCGCCCGGCGTGGTTGGCAATTGCACCGGAGTCTGCGACCAGTCGACTGTCGTAGGAGGTACTCCGGGAAAAAAGTCGAAGGCTACAAACGTGGCGCCGGTCAAAAGATTTCCGGTGCGCAACTGCGCCCGTACACCGTCGGCCACCAGACTGTCGATCACCTTTTTGCGTATCGTGGCCAGGTCCATGCCGGACTTCAGGTCAAGCACATGCACTCCGAGGCGCTGCGGGTCCAACTGGATTGTTACCGGAGCCGAGAATTGCAGGGTCTTGGCGTCGATTTGAGCGCGGACGTCAGTGACCTGTCCGATCTTGATGCCGCGGAATTCAACCGGCGCGCCGGCCAGCAATCCTCGCACCGATTCCTTGAAGATGAGCTGATAAGTCTGCGGATTGCGCGGCGGCGGTTCGAAAGCCTGGCTGCGGTTGGCGTAAAGCATGAAAGTGGTAGCGTCAGTTTGAGTGACGGGTGTCAGCGGGCCGCCGGGGGGCGTGGCAAATGCGACGCCTCCAATCAGGATCGATAAGAGGGATTGTGTCTGCACGTTGAGCCCGCTGGCTGAGAGCGATACATCGATCCCGCTCGCCTGCCAGAATTTAGTGCCCGATGTTATGTATTGATCGTAGGGTGCGTGTACGAAGATCTTGATAGTGAAAAACTCTCCGTCCGGTTCAAGCTTGTATGAGACGACTTCGCCGACCTGCAGGCGCCGGAAAAAGACCGGCGTGCCGGTGTCCAGCGAGCCCAGATCGCTGGTCTTCAAAACGAAGAATCGGCCGGGCGCGTCGATGCTTACTACCGGGGGTACCTCCAGCGCCGCGAACTGAAACTTGCCGACCTTGGAATTTCCGATTTCCACGCCGATGAAGGCGCCGGAAATGAGAGTGCCCAACCCCGTGACGTTGGCGCCGGAGATCCGCGGCCGCACTACCCAGAACTGCGTATCCTCTACCAGGAAGCCCTCGGTCCTGGGCGCCATTTCCGCAGTCGCAATCACGCGGCGGTGATCGTCGGATAGTCTTATCGTGCTGAGGGTTCCCACGTCCACGCCTTTGTACAGGATTTTGGTCTTACCGGCTTCCAGACCCTCGGCCGACGGAAAGATGATCGTGATCCTGGGTCCTTCGCTCGTGATGCGGGCGACTGCAACCCAGACGCCGACCGCCGCGGCAACGATCGGGATTATCCAAACCAGTGACAACCTGGTCTGCCTCTTGGGAACCGTCCTCGAATCCGGAACGGAAGGAGCTGTGCTCTGCTCGTCACTCATATGAAAACCTCTGCGTGATTAATGGCACCCGAGAGACGCGGCAGATCGGAGGACTCCGCCGCGCCAGCATTGTCAGCCCAATTGCCGGCGCAAAGAAGAATAGGCGAGTACGCGGTTTCCCCGCCGTCGGCGGCTGAAGCTGGATAGGGGCCGCGGTGAAGGGGTCGACAAACCCTTCACCATCGACCAAGTTGACAAGATCGCAGTGCGGACAAGCGACTGCCGGCGCGGCGGCAATCGGCTGGTTGAAACCCACTTGCACGTTCTACCGGTGACCGAGATCAGCACACCAGTTTCGAAATAGCCATCCCTCGATCGCCATTAGTCGTTCGGGCCGGCCGCAACGCCATAAGAGACGCCGTATGCGCCGTTAGACGGCTGGAACAACGCCTCGGGGCACAAGTAACAGTTCACGCCGCCAACCTTGGTTCTGGAGCGGCCGGCGGGCGGCCTTGTGCTAGAGCGTACCCTTTTGCACCAACAGTATGTTTTTCAATGTGCAAGGGCCGATGTGTTTGGCGACTCTGAATTCGCCGCTTACAGTCAGGAACTGTCCTTCCTGCAATGCTGCGTGCCCCCAGGCGAGGACCCACAGGCAATGGCTGTCACAGACTTGGAAGCTTTCATATTCGGGCTCGATCTTGAGCCCCTTGATCGTGCCCGACACAGCCACCGGGTTCCTGTCGTAGGTGAAGGGATTTCTTAGAATATCCGAAATCTGCACGGCGGTTTGAGCCGAGGCTGTGGCCGCCAGGCCGGCTGCAGCTATGATTATCACCGTTGCAAGTTTATTCATGATGCTCACGCGCTTCGATGAAGCCGCAACTTCACTCGATTTTGAATAGCTCCGCAAGAGTCAAAGAACACTTGTTTGAAACCGACCCTATATCTTCATATCCTATCCGGACTGCCGCGTGAATTTGGCGGTTGGTGGCTGCGGGTTGGTGAGAGCACGTCCCATGATCCTATCGGACAGGGCTCCGGACAAGGACCAATGGACCATAGCGCCTCAAAGCCGGATAGTGGTAGGCGTTAACCAAAGCAAATGCGGTGCCTGCGCATGGAACCGGCCCTGTAGCTCCTGGAAACCGCGAGCGCTCAGGCCTTTTAGTTCGGGAACTCCGCCGGACTTTTGTGTTGATGATTTGTATGACGGCTAAAACTCTTGGTGCATTTCTCGTCGTGATTCTTACCTTCTCATGCATTACGGCATCCGCGATGGCGGCAAGCGCTCTCGGCCTGGCGCCGGACCTGTCGTTTACCGACGATTCCAGTTCCAAATTTCCGATTACCGGCATAAACCTGGGCGACGCCACCCCGGCGCGAGATCGTGCGACAATCATCTTCTTTGGCACCGCTCATTGCTGGAACACGAATCGCGAGGCGGAGCGGCTGGTGTCGCTCTATCCAAAGTATCGTGACAAGGTCGATTTCATCATCGTCGACCTCAGTAACCCTTCGTCCGCCCAACGCTCTTTGATAGCGCGCTACTATCATGGCTACATTCCCACTATCACGGTGCTGAGCAGTGACGGGCGGGTAATTTACGACCGCGCCGGAGAGACCGCAGATGTGCGTGGCGACACTTCCCGGCTGGAATCGCTGATCAACTCTGCCAAGTGACGCGCGCATCCTCTAACCGCGCCGCGATGCGCGTAAGCTGCGAAAACAAACCGGCTTGACTGTCCGGCTGCAGGACGGCAATTATTTGCTCACGTCAAGGAAAGGCCGGGTAGATAGCTCAGTTGCTGGTCAAAGAATTCAGCGGCAAATTACGATTTCGCAGTTTTATCATCGGCGTGGATGACGACCGCCGCTGCTGTGCGCCTGGCGTGAGACCTGGTGCATGCGGACCCGCCTTACCTTGCGGAGATATTACGCGATGGCTTCTGGCGCACTAACCGCGGGCGGCGCGCCAGAGACCACTCCGCCGCTGCCTCAGGCGGTGGTTGTCCCTCTCACTCGGGCGGCGATTTTTTTGATAGTTACGATAAATCCCGGCGCTGCGAGCGAGGACGCCGTGCGATCGCTGTGCGCGGACCTTGCCGCGCTGGTGCGCGCGGTGGCATTTCGGGATTCCGAGGGCCAATTATCCTGCGTAATGGGAATCGGCTCGGAGGCATGGGACCGACTCTTCGGAGCGCCGCGACCCGCCGAGTTGCATAGCTTGCGGGAAATCAGCGCCGGATCGCGCCGGGCCGTTTCCACGCCCGGCGACCTGCTGTTCCACATCCGGGCCGAGCGAATGGATCTCTGCTTCGAGTTGGCCGCACTGATCATGGCGCGGCTGGCAGATGCGGTTACTCCAATCGACGAGGTACACGGCTTTCGTTACTTCGACGCGCGCGACCTGTTGGGGTTCGTTGATGGGACGGAGAATCCCGACGGCCAAGAGGCGCTTGGCGCCGCCCTGATCGGCGGCGAGGACCCCGGCTTTGCTGGCGGCAGCTACGTAATCGTGCAGAAGTACCTTCACGATCTGGAGAGGTGGAACGCGCTGCCGACGGAGGCACAGGAGCGAATCATTGGCCGCACCAAGCTATCCGACGTCGAGTTGGACGACGCTGTCAAGCCGACCTCGGCGCACAACGCACTGACCACGATCGTAGAAGACGGTCAAGAGATTAAGATCCTGCGCGCCAATATGGTCTTCGGCCGGGTGGGTCACGGCGAGTTTGGCACCTATTTTATCGGCTATGCCCGCTCGGCCGGTACGACTGAGCAGATGCTAATCAACATGTTTATCGGCCGGCCGCCGGGAAACTATGACCGGATACTGGATTTTAGCCGTGCGGTAACCGGATGCCTGTTCTTCGTGCCTTCAGCGTCGCTCCTGGAGAGCCTGGGCGCTGCCGGGACTCCAGCGCCCATCGCAGCCGCCGCTCAAATACCACAACCCTCTGCGCCGAAGCGCGACGGTTCGCTGCGCATCGGCTCGCTCAAAGGAGAACCCCGGAATGAATAACCTGCATCGCGAGCTGGCTCCAATCTCCGATGAGGCGTGGGAAGAGATAGAGGAAGAGGCGTCGCGCACGCTAAAGCGCCATCTCGCCGGACGCAGAGTGGTGGACGTCGAGGGGCCCGGCGGTCCCAAGCTCTCGGCCGTCGGCACCGGGCACTTGCGTAACATCCAGACGCCCGGCGACGGCATCATAGCCCGACAGAGAGAGGTCAAGGCACTGGTGGAGCTGCGCGCGCCCTTCGAGCTGGGCAGACAGGCGATTGACGACGTCGAGCGCGGCGCACGTGACTCGGACTGGCAGCCAGTTAAGGATGCGGCGCGCCAAATTGCCTTTGCCGAAGACCGTGCGATATTCGAAGGCTATTCGGCCGCCGGCATCCAGGGCATCCGCCAAGCGACCAGTAACCCGGCCAGGACATTGCCCGCCGACGTGCTTCATTACCCCGAAGCGATCGCCGAAGCCATAAGCCAACTGCGTCTGGTCGGGGTCAATGGCCCCTACTCGGTAGTGCTGGGCGCCGAGGCTTATACGGCCGTTAGCGAGGCCGTCGATCATGGATATCCGGTCCTGGAGCACATCAAGCGGCTGGTTAACGAAGAGATCATTTGGGCCCCCGCCATCGCGGGAGCTTTTGTTCTAACCACTCGCGGCGGCGACTTCAGCCTCCACATCGGTCAGGACGTGTCTATCGGCTACCTGAGTCAGACCGACGCCGTGGTGCGCCTGTATTTGCAGGAGACGCTTACCTTCCTGATGCTTACCGCTGAAGCGGCTGTGGCTATTGCGCATCCGGCGACTGCGGCCAGGAAGCGAGGTTGAAACCCGGCCGCCATCAGGCGTTAGAGCAGATCAGTCTTCCAGGCTGCGGCGAGAAAAGGAGCCCCCTATCGCGCCAGCGCGGCGGCAGGCTCATTCACGGTTCTTAACCCGCTCGCCGGCACCGAGCCCATATACCATCGCGGTTTTCGTAGTGCCGAGCTTGACCCATTCGGCGCAGTCGAGCTGCACCATCTTGTAGAACTCTTCCGAGAGCTCAAGCGCCTCCTTGTTCACCTCTTCAATCCGATCAAACTTGCACTGAAACGCAAATTCGCCAGAGAGAGATTTTTCCAGCGCTCGGCTTCGCCAAATAGCAATCGTGGTCTTACCTTTGAAGTGATGCCCGAAGTGGATCATGCCGATGGTGTTTTGCACCTCTTCGACCGCGACGTTATTCACCAGTTCCATCTTGGTTCTGGGCCGGATGTCGATCCTTTTCAAGGTTGGAAAGGCTTCGGTGATATCCTCGACGCCGCGATCGAGTTCGATTTTGGGGGACGTCAGCACGCAGCCATGAGAATACACGCTCCGTATCCCGCCCAGCCGATCGGTCGCGAGCAGCAGTTCCTCTTTGAACTTGATCTCGTCGTGCCCGCCCAGCTGCGGACGCACGTCAACGGCGGCGGCCGCCTTAAGGTCCGGCGCCCGGAATTTGAAAGTCAGCTCGTGGCCGGGCCGAGGCCATCCCTGGTCGTAGAAAGTGCGCTTGCGCAAAATGAAGTGATGGTTGTAAAGGTCGAACTCCGGAGTGTCGTAAAAAAGCACTTCCCGAACCTGGCTGTCGAACGCGTGATGGTCGGTGTCCGCCTTGATTCCCAGTTTCTTCAACGTTTTCGACGCGCGCTCCCAAAATTCGAGGAAGTCACGCCGACTCGCAAAGCGATCAGGCTGCAGCAGAATTTTGTATTCGCGGTAATGAACCACGTCTTCGGGGAGATGCTTCGTTTCGTCATTTTTGCTGATGTGCCTGTCCATGGAGAAATTCAACCATATTTTCAAGGACTATGGCAGACTGTCCGGGTTCGTTTTTTGTTCCCTCTTCCACACTCACTTGGTGGAGAGGACCAGGGTGTGAGTGACTGATACACTTTCAGCCGAGAGGGCATAGCCCGCTCACTCACCCTAAACAAACTCTACGAAAATCCGGGGGCGGCAAGTCATGATGGGTCACCCTGTTATGTCGTTGTCCGCCCCGCTTTGTCTCCAAAATGGCACCAAGAATCCTGATGGCGAGGCAATCTAATGGACTACGACAACAGCAATAGCGGCGTGCTGTTTCAGAATCGCGAGCACGCCAAGAATCCGAAAGCACCGAAGTTGCGCGGCACTGGACGCGTCACCATCGACGGGCAGCAATACGAGCTGGAACTTGCCGCCTGGACGAAGCAGAGCGAGCGGGCGGGCAAGTTTCTCAGCCTGTCGATCAAGCTGAAGGGCGACCATAGTGCTGCGAGTCGAAATGCTCCGGCGCAACAGCAGGACAAGGAACCCGACGTGGCGTGGTAGCTGCGGCTCAAAGCTCGGACGACTCGGCGGGCACGAGTCTCGTAATTCTGATCGACAGTCGTGAGCAGCGCCCGCTGTCGTTCGGCGACATTCCGGTCCGGCGCGACGCGTTAGAGACCGGGGACTATAGCTGCATCTGCGATGACAAGGACCTGCGCGACGTCGTAGCCATCGAAAGAAAAAGCATCAGCGACCTGCTCGGCTGCATCGGCGGGCAGCGTGAGCTCTTCGAGCGCGAGCTGACGCGGCTGGCGCAGATCCCGTTTCGCGCCATCGTCATCGAGGGTTCCATACCGGATTTGCTCGAAGCCACGCACGAATCGAAGCTGCATCCGCGGGCGGTCATGGGGAGCGTGCTGGCGTGG
>DATFSZ010000154.1:0-46843 GCA_035262365.1 Binataceae bacterium (SeqCode) | reverse complement strand
ATGGTTTGGGGACGGGCAGGTAAGCCTTGGCACAATCCATCGGGTTGATCTTTCCTCCCTTGGTGATTAGCTCCACTGCGGGGGTAGCGTCAGTATCGGTCCCAACGGCTGTCGGCACGGCCTTCGGTCTGGGCGCCGCGCCGCTGGACGGCTCGGCGGTGCTGCACGAACTGCTGGCGCTGGCGGTTGCGATAATCCTGGCGCAGGCGTTCGGCTGGGCCTTCGGCCGTCTGCGTCAACCGCTGGTCGTCGGCCAGATCGTCGCCGGGCTCGTTTTGGGCCCGTCCCTGCTCGGCTGGATCTCCCCGCAAGCCTACGCCTCTCTATTTTCTCCAGCGGCACTTGGTTTTCTGAGCGCCATCTCGCGGGTCGGTATCATCCTTTACATGTTTCTGGTCGGGCTCGAACTGGAGCCCGCGTTGTTGCGCCGGCAAACCGTCACAACCGGAGCTATCGCCGGATTCGGTATTTTCATTCCTTTCGCGTTGGGAATTCTGCTCGCGCTGCCTCTTTATCCGCATCTCGCCGAGTCTGCCGGAAAGGTTTGCTTCTACTTTTTCATGGGACTGGCGGTGGCTGTAACCGGTTTTCCCGTTCTGGCCCGGATTCTGACCGATCGCCACATCCATAACACCCCAATCGGGTCGATCGCGCTGAGTTCGGCGGCCTTGGGAGACTTCACGATTTGGTGTCTGTTGGCGGTGCTGTTCGCGCTCTACCAGCGCAACATGGGTGCGATGGCGACGGTCGCGATGTTTGGCGGATTCGCGCTGTTGTTGGCCTTCGTGCTGCGCCCGCTGATGGTGCGGCTGTCGGTCGTCTATGGTAACCGCGGCAGACTGACTCAGGGCGTGATGACCACGATTTTCGTCTCCCTGCTGGTCAGTGCCCTGGCGGCGCAGTTAATCGGCCTGCATGCGTTGCTGGGTGCGTTTGCCTTGGGAGCGGTGATGCCGCATGACAGCGGCATGGCGCGTGAACTGACGGATAGGCTTGAAGATCTGGTGGTGGTGCTGCTGCTGCCGGCTTTTTTTGTGATGGTCGGATTGCGCACCGAAATCGGCCTGCTCGGACCCAGCCAATGGCTGTTGTGCGCTGCAATTATTGCGGTTGCGTCCGCATCCAAGTTCGGCGCCAGCGCTTTGGCCGCGCGCCTGGGCGGTTGCGGATGGCGCGACGCGTCGGTCCTCGGCGTGCTGATGAATACGCGCGGCCTGATCGAACTGATCGTGCTCAATATCGGCCTGGAGCTGAAGATCATCGGGCCCAGCATGTTCACGATACTCGTGCTTATGACGGTGGCGGCAACCTTCAGTACCACGCCGCTCATCGACTGGCTTATCCCGCGCCGCAGCGAAGCGGAAGAGCCTGAATCCGCCGCGATGATGAGCCCGGTGCTGGGCCCCGTGCGCCGCGCCGCGATCGTGGTTGCAATTTCGAACCCTGAAGGCGCGGGCAACTTGCTCGACCTGGCCCTGGCGGCCAACCGGCCCGATGCGCCGCCGCCCCATGTGGTGGCATTGGCGCGCCGTCCGGCCGAAGGAGTGCGTTCCGGTCTGCGCGAAGTGGAGCAGAGAGTGGCGCCGCAGCCGCAGGCGCTTTCCGCCGCGCTGGATCACGTTCATGCGCGCGGCACTGCGGTCACGTCGCAGGCGGTATGGACGGACGATCCTGCCCTCGACATTTTGCGCGCTGCCAAGGAGGCGCAAAGCGAATGGCTACTGCTGGGCGCGCACCATTCGGTCTTCGGCGCGGATTTGCGAGGCGGTGTCGTGCGGAGCATCGCGGAGCGCGCCGGCAGCGTTCCGGTTAACGTCGCGGTGCTGACGCCGGGACCGCCCGAGCCGCTCGATCGGATCTTCGCCGTGGTCGATTACAGTGCGCATGGGCGCGCGGCGCTGGAACTGGGTATTCGCCTGGTCAAGCGGACCAAGCGCAGCCTGCACGTAATTTTGGTGCCGCGGGCGGATATCAAGCCGGACCTTCCGCTGCTGGAGATGGTCAGGACGATCGGACGGACGGAGGGCTTGCGGCTGCACACCGACGTGCTGGCCGAGCGCAGCCCCGCGCAACTGGCTCGTCAGGCACCCGGACCGCTGATAATCCTTGGCACCAACCTACTCGACGAATTCGGCGTACCGGCGGCAGGTCTAATCAAAGACAGCCACTCTATGATCGTCGTGCAAGGCGCCGGGGTGTGGGGCACGGGACTGAGCGCAGAGGGCGACCGCAGCGCTGCGGGAGCGTCAAAGAGCCGATAAGCTCCGGTGGTTCAGCAGTGGGCGAGTATTCTTCCCGCGCCATGGATGTCCTAGCGGCGGGCAGGGACGTTTGGCTGCCAGCGCAGGATTGGGCGGCGCGCGGCCAGCGCTTCGTCCACACGCTTCAGGGCGAGTGTGTGCGGCGCGTCTTTTAGCAACTGCGGATCGTTTTGCGCCTCTTTGTAGATCTGCTCCATTGCCGCGACGAACTCGCCCAGGGTCTGCTTGGTTTCCGTCTCGGTGGGCTCGACCATCAACGCGCCATGAACCACCAGCGGGAAGTAAATGGTGGGCGGATGGATCCCAAAATCGAGCAGGCGCTTGGCGATATCCAGCGTGGTAACTCCTTTCCTTTCCAGGTCGTGAGTAAGCACGCATTCGTGCATCACGGGTTCGCCGGTGGCGTTGGGGAAGTGCTCGCGCAACCGCGCGCGCACGTAGTTCGCGCTCAGGATCGCGCGCCGGCTCACCTGCTCCAGGCCGTCCGCGCCCAAGGCCAGGATATACGTGTAGGCGCGCGCCAGCATCCCGAAGTTGCCGTAAAAGGAACGCAGCTTGCCGATCGAATCGGGCCGGTCGCTGTCCAGACGCCATCCGTCGGGGCTCTTGACAACGCGCGGTTTTGCAAGGAACGGCTCCAGGTGCTGCTTGACGCCGATCGGACCTGCACCTGGTCCGCCGCCGCCGTGCGGAGTCGAAAACGTCTTGTGCAGATTGAACTGCACCACGTCCGCGCCCATATCACCCGGCTTGGCGACGCCGAGCAGCGCGTTGAAATTGGCGCCGTCGAGGTAGAGCATCGCGCCGCCTTCGTGCAAGACGTCGGCGATTTCGCGAATTTCCGGCTCGAAAATTCCCAGCGTGCTCGGATTGGTCACCATCAGCGCCGCGATGTCGTCGTTCATCAGGCGGCGGATTTCGGACGCTTCCAGGTATCCGCGCTTGCTCGAGGGCGCGACGACCACCTCGAATCCTGCCAGAGATGAACTCGCGGGGTTGGTCCCGTGTGCGGTGTCCGGGATTATGACCTTACGGCGCGGCTCGCCACGTTTACGATGCCAGGCGCGGATGATCAGCAGCCCCGACAACTCGCCCTGCGCGCCCGCCGCGGGATGCAGTGATATCGCGTCCATCCCACTGACTTCGGCCAAGGCTTGCTCCAGCCGGGCCATCAATTCCAGCGCGCCCTGCGCCAGATGGTCAGGCGTGTGCGGATGCAAACCGGCGAAGCCTGGCAGCGTTGCGCATTCGTCGTTGAGCACCGGATTGTACTTCATTGTGCAGGAGCCCAGCGGATAAAATTGCAGCGCCTGCGCGAAGTTCAGTTGCGACAGGCGCAGGAAATGGCGCATCACCTGCGGCTCGCTCACCTCCGGCAAGCCGTCGAGGCTGGCGCGGCAAAGATCGGCGCCGAGTAGGTCCAGGGCGGGACGGCTTTGGAATTGGCGCGGCGCGAGGTCCGCGCCACGGCGTCCAGCTATCGATTCTTCGAAAATAAGCGGCACCAGCGACCGCTCGATTCGCGCTGTGGCCTCATCGCCTGTTCGTTCAGGTTCCATCTCGACCCGCTTGATCTTGCCTGCCCCAGCCATCCTCAGACTTCCTCGCTCAACGCTGCGCACAACAAATCGATATCCGCCGCTTCGTTGGTCTCGGTCGCGCAAATCAGCAGCCCGCGCTCCAGCTCCGGATAGTCGCGACCTAGCGGAACGCCGGCCAGCAGGCCGCGCCGCTCGCCCGCCTCCAATGCCTTCGCAACGTCGCCAAGTTCGACCACGAATTCGTTGAAGAAGGGTCCAGCGAAGCGCGCGCGGATGCCCGCCGATGCGAGCCGGTCCGCGGTGTAATGCGCGATCTCAACGTTGCGCTCGGCCAGTTCCCGCAAACCCTGCGCACCCAAGAGTGAGAGATAGGCAGTTACCGCCAGCGCGCACAGCGAATGGTTGGTGCAGATATTGGAGGTGGCGCGCTCGCGCCGGATGTGCTGCTCGCGGGTCGCCAGCGTCAGGCAGAACGCGCGCCGTCCTTCACGATCGCGAGTCTCACCGACCAGCCGGCCGGGCATCTGCCGCACATGCGCCAACCTTGCGGCGAAAAAGCCCACGCCGGGCCCGCCGTATTGCAGCGGCAATCCGAAACTTTGCCCCTCGCCCACCGCGATGTCGACGCCGGCTTCGCCGGGCGCCTTGAGCAGTCCCAGCGCTAGCGGTTCCGCGGTGGCGCTGATTGAGAGGGCGCCAGCGCGATGCGCGATTTCTGAAATCGCCGCAATAGGCTCGACGATTCCGAACATGTTGGGATAGCCCGCAACCGTGCACAGCAGCCGATCGCCGGCCGCTTCTCGCAGGTGATCGATCGCGATAGTTCCATTGCCCGAATCGAACGGAACCTCGACGATTTCGATCTCCTCGAGGGCGCTCAGGTAGGTGCGAATCGCGAGGCGGTAGTCCGGCCATAGCCCGCGCGACATTGCCACCACGCCTCTGCGCGGGAGCAACCGATGCGCCATCAGGACCGCTTCCGCCGCCGCGGAAGCGCCATCGTACATGCTGGCGTTGGCGGCCTCAAGGCCGGTCAGTTGCGTAATCAGGGTCTGGAATTCGAAGATCGCCTGCAACGTGCCCTGGCTGGCTTCGGGTTGATAGGGCGTGTACGACGTTGAAAATTCGGAGCGTGAGGTGATGGTTCGCACCGCGGCCGGGATGTAATGGCGATAGTAGCCCCCGCCGAGAAAGCTGCGAAACGCGGTGGCGCCAGGATTTTTGGCTGCCAATGCGGCCAGTTCTGCCGCAACCTCTGCTTCGCTGCGCCCAGCGGCCAGCTTGATCGCGGCGGTCTGGCGCAAGCCGAGGGGAACGTGAGCGATCAAATCGTCCATCGACGCGGCGCCCACGGCTTTGAGCATCTGGCCGATTTCAGTTTCTGTCTGCGGTAGGAATCTCATCTTTTTTCGGATCTATTTTACTCCCTGCCGCGACGGTAAAACGGCAGCGAAACGACTTCGGCGGCGATGCTTTTGCCGCGGATCATTACATCCAAAGTCGCGCCCTCGCTGATGTCGGTTTCGGTCACATAGGCCATCGCGAGGGGGCGCCCAAAGCTTGGCGCAAAGCTGCCGCTGGTTACGACTCCCACCTGCGCGCCGTTGCGCATGAGCGGGTAGCCTTGGCGGGCGATGCTGCGTGCGTCCTGGGTCCGAATTCCAATCAAACGTTTTCTAGGACCGCCTTTCTGCTCGGCCGCCAAGGCTTCGGCGCCGCAGAAGTCGCGGCCGAATTTGACGAAGGCGGCTAACCCGGCTTCCAACGGCGTCGTTTCCCGGTCAAGCTCGTGTCCGTAAAGCGGCAGCCCCGCTTCCATCCGCAGCGTGTCGCGTGCGCCCAATCCGCAAGGCGTCAGCCCGCGGCCGCGTCCGACTTCCAGCAACGCATCGAATAGGCTTGCGGCGTCAGAGGCGGCGGTGAACAGTTCGAAGCCGTCCTCACCGGTGTATCCGGTGCGCGCGAGCAGACACTGCACGCCCGCAACCGCGCCGGCGGCGGTGCGAAACCTCTTCACCGACGGCAGCGGCACGCTGGTGGCGGTCTGGAGAATCTCAAGTGCCTTTGGACCCTGGATCGCGACCAGCGCAATCCTTTCGCTGACATCACGAAAATCAGCGCGCCCTCGGTTGAATTCCGCCAGCCGGTCGCGGTCGGCGCCGATGTTGGCCGCGTTGACGCACAGCATGTAGTGTTGCGGCCCCAATCTGTAGACGATCAGGTCGTCGATAACCCCGCCGCCTTCCAGACACAGCATGGTGTATTGAGCCTGGCCTTCGACCAGCCGCGCGGCTGAATTGGTCATGGCCCGCTCCATCATTTCCAGAGCGTCTGGACCGCGCAGTTCGAATTCGCCCATGTGGCTCAGATCGAACAGTCCGGCGGCGGAGCGTACCGCCCGATGCTCCTCGATAATCCCGCTGTAGCTCACCGGCATCTCGAAGCCGGCAAACTCGGTCATCCGGGCCTTAAGCCTGACATGCAAGGGGTACAGGACGGTGCGCATCGACCTCAAAGAAACTCAACCGGCGAGTACCAATCTATCAGAGCAAGTGCGCACGCAGAACTCCTTCTGTAAAAGTTGCCAACAGCGCGTTTGCGCGATTGTATTTCATCTTATGAGGCTCGCACGCGGACCCCGCCCGCATGCTATGCTCCTGTAGCAATATGGCAGCGGTAATAATGGATGGACGGGCGGTGAGCGCGGAATTAATGCCGGAGCTGCGCCGCCATGCGGCCGAGCTCTCGGGCCGTCACGGTGTGTCGCCCGGACTGGCGGCGGTGCTGGTGGGAAATGACCCCGCATCGCGCCAGTACGTTCGCAACAAACAACGTTTCACGGTGGACCTTGGCTTTACCAGCCGGTTGGTCGAAGTGCCGGAAAAAGAAGCGACCACCAGTCATTTGCTCGACATAATCGATGGCCTCAACCGTGACGCGTCAATCGCCGGCATCCTGATTCAGCTCCCGTTACCCGAAGGTGTGGACGCATACACGCTGTTCGACGCGCTCGACCCTCTCAAGGATGTGGACGGCGTTTCGCGCAGCAGCGTGGCCGGATTTTATCGCGCTCAATGGGGCAACTTCATCCCCTGCACCCCGCGGGGCGTGCTTACATTGCTGAGCTACCATCACGTACCGGTGGACGGGGCGCGCGCGGCGGTCATCGGCCGCAGCGATATCGCCGGCAAGCCCCTGGCCGTAATCCTCGGCGGCCGGATGTGCAATGCGACGGTGACGTGGTGTCATCGCCATACCGCCAACCTGGAGGAAATCTGCCGCCAATCCGACCTGCTGGTGTCCTGCGTGGGCGCCGACGCCGGCCGTGGGTTCTTCATTACCGGCGGGATGGTAAAGCCGGGCTCATGTGTGATCGACGTTGGCTTCCGGCGTATAGGCCCGGGCCGTTTCGCGGGAGACGTGGACTTCGAAGCGGTCAAAAATGTGGCGGGCTGGGTGACGCTCAATCCGGGCGGCACCGGTCCGATGACGGTGCTCGCATTGATGCAAAACCTGATTGATGCGGCGCGATATCAGCTCGGCCTTGAGCGCGCACGCTACTCCATAGAATAGCGGCACGGGGAAGCGCGCGTACCGCTCTGGAGTCAGTTGATGCGCCGTGTTAGTTGAAAACGGGTTAAAGCCAGTGCCGGGAGTCCTGCCAGCGATGCGGGTCTTTTGCGCTAACCCAATTTTCGCGACCAATTTGGAATGAACAAAACCCTCATTAACAACACCTCGCAGCACGAACCTCACATCGCGGATACAGGCGAGGACCAATCTGAAAACAAGCGCACTTTTACCCATCTGCTGATCGGGCCCCCGCGCGATATCCGCGATCCCAACGTCTTTCATCACCTGTCGCTGATTGCGTTCCTGGCCTGGGTGGGGCTGGGTTCCGACGGCCTGAGTTCTTCCTGCTACGGACCTGAGGAGGCGTTTCTCGCCCTGGGACATCATCAGTACCTGGCCGTGTTCCTGGCGATGCTGATGGCGCTGACGGTGTTCGTTATTTCGGCCTCTTACTCGCAAACCATCGACCTGTTTCCCACCGGCGGCGGCGGATACCTGGTGGCAAGCAAGCTGCTGGGCCGTTATCCCGGAGTGATTTCTGGCAGTGCGCTGGTGGTGGACTATGTCCTGACCGTATCCATTTCGATTGCCAGCGGCGCGGATGCGATTTTCAGCTTCCTGCCTGTACATTGGTATCACTACAAACTGTTGTTCTGTATCGCCATCGTAATGGTGATGGTCGCGATGAACCTGCGTGGCATCAAGGAATCGGTGATGGCGCTGCTGCCGATCTTTGTCGCCTTCGTCATAGTTCATGTCTTCATGATCACTTACGCGTTCGTCACCCGGGCGGGCGAGCTGCCGATGGTCGTGCACAACGCCGTGGGGCAAGTGCGCGACGGCGTGACGGCGTTGGGTGCGCTGCCGCTGATGATCATCTTCCTGCGCGCGTACAGCCTGGGCGGCGGAACCTATACCGGCATCGAAGCGGTCAGCAACGGCCTGCCGATCCTGCGTGAACCGCGTACCGTGACCGGCAAGCGGACCATGCTCTACATGGCGCTCTCGCTGGCATTTATCGCCGGCGGCATCCTGATCGGTTACCTGCTGCTGGATGTTTCCGAGCAGCATGGAAAAACTCTCAATGCGGTCCTGTTCTACAAGCTGGTCGGCTCGTGGCAAGTCGCCGGGCTGCCGGCCGGAACCCTGTTCATCACCTTCGCGCTCCTGACCGAGGGCGCGCTGCTGTTCGTCGCCGCACAGACCGGATTTATCGACGGTCCGCGGGTATTGGCGACGATGGCGCACGACCGTTGGCTGCCGCGCCGTTTCTCCTACCTCAGCACCCGCCTGGTGACACAGGACGGCGTGCTTGCGATGGGAGGGTCGGCGTTGCTGATCCTGCTGATCACCGAAGCCAAGGTGGAACTGCTGGTCGTGCTCTACGCGATCAACGTCTTCCTGACCTTTACCCTCTCTCAGTTGGGGATGAGCGTGCATTGGGTCCAGAGCCGCAAGAGCGATCCGCGCTGGATGCACAAGCTCGCGATCAACGGGCTGGGTTGCGTGTTCACGGCGGCCATCCTGGTCGTCACCACCACGCTCAAGTTCTGGGATGGCGGCTGGATAACCGTGGTGATGACGGGCGGGTTGATCGGATTCTGCCTGATGGTGCAGGAGCATTACGCGCGGGTCAGCAGGGCGGTGGCACGCCTGGAGGTTGATCTGGTGCCGCAACTCTTCGCGGCAGACCACAACCCGAAGCAGGAGTTCGATCCCGACGCACCGACCGCGGTCGTTATGGTGAGCGGCTTTAACGGGCTCGGACTGGCCACCGTGGTATCGCTGCCGCGCCTGTTCGGTCATCAGTTCCGCAACGTGGTCTTCGTTTCCGTGGGAGAGGTGGATTCCGGCCTGTTCAAGAGTCATCAGGAGGTGGAAGCACTGGAGCAGTCCCTAGTGGATGACCTGGAGGAGTATTGCAAATTCGCCTCCGACCTCGGGTTTCATTCCGAGGTGCGGCTTGGGCTGGGCACCGACGTGGTGCTCGAACTGCGGCGTTTGTGCCTGCAGGTGGCGCACGAATTTCCTCATTCGGTCTTCTTCGCCGGCAAGCTGATCTTCGAACGCGAGCACTTCTTCAATCGCTTCCTGCACAATCAGACCGCGCTTGAAATGCAGAACTGGCTGCAATTCCACGGGCTGTCGATGGTAATTCTTCCGGTGCGCGTCAGCGAAGATCAGCTCGCGGCAAGCTGACGACAATCGACGGCGCCCCGACGCTGCCCCCATTCCCGTTTCCGCCCCGTCGTGAGTTAATATTGCGGCAAAGCAGGTGGTGTAGAGTCGGGGTGGCCGCATGACCAATGCCGGGCGAGCGCAGGAGGTGATCGAGGGTGTCATCGATCAGATCCTGTTCGTCAACGATAACAGCGGCTACGTGGTCGTCCGCCTAGAAGTCGAGGACGCCGAGCACCGGCGCGATTCGATCGCGGTGGTGGGTAACCTGGCCGACCCGCAGATCGGTGCCGCGATGCGCCTGGTCGGCAACTTTGAAAGCCATCCGCGCTATGGCCGGCAATTCCGCGTCGAGAGTTTCGAATTACTCAAGCCCGCCGGGCTCACTGCCCTGGAGCGCTACCTCTCCTCGGGCCAGATAAAAGGGGTCGGGCGCGCGCTGGCCAAGCGAATCACAGAGCACTTCGGCGAGGAGTTGTTTGCCGTGCTCGACACGCATCCCCACCGCCTGCGCGAGGTGCGCGGTATCGGTGCGGCAATCGTCCGCCAAATTACCGTGGCTTGGCAGGACCAGTCGGGCTTGCGCGAGCTGATGGTGTTTCTGCGCGGGCATGGAATTTCAGCTCATTACGCCCGGCGCATTCACCGGCTTTACGGCACGCGCTCGCTTGAAGTGATCAGCAGCGATCCATACCTGCTCGCGCGCACCGTCCACGGGATTGCCTTTCGCACCGCGGATGCGGTCGCCGAACAGCTCGGCATCCCGCGCAATTCCATCCAGCGCGCCCGCGGCGCGGTCCTCTACCTGCTGGAGCGAATGGCGGAAGAAGGCCACGTCCGCGCCCCGTTTGGATATCTGGAGCATCAGTTTCGCGCTGCGCTCGACATGGACCCCGATCTAGCCCAGCAGGCGGTGGCGGAATTGGCTGAAGCAAAAGAGATAATCGTCGAGGGTTCGGGCCCCGAAGCGGTCGCTTACCTGCGCCGCTTGCACGACGCGGAAACCAACGTTGCCAAACGCTTGCGCGAGCTGAGCCGGGGCCGCACGATGGCTGACCATGCGATCGAACGCGCAATTGCGGACTGCGATCGGACCGCGCCATTCCCGCTTTCAGCCGAACAGAAGACCGCCCTTCGATGCGCGCTCAAGAGCAGGGTGGCGGTCATCACCGGCGGGCCAGGCACAGGCAAGACCACGCTGCTGCGCTCCCTGCTGATGGCGCTGGACCGCCTCGGTATCAAGCCGACTCTGGCGGCGCCCACCGGCCGTGCTGCGCGCCGCCTGGCCGAGGCCACCGGGCGTGAAGCCAAAACCATCCATCGGCTGCTCGAATACTCGCCCGATACCGGGCAGTTCATCCGCGGGCTACTCTATCCGCTGCGCTCAGGCTTCGTGATCGTGGACGAGGCCTCGATGATGGACCTGGAACTGGCGTCCAGTCTGCTATCCGCCCTGATGCCCAACTGTTCGCTGCTGCTGGTAGGCGATCGCAATCAACTTCCTTCGGTTGGCGCGGGCAGCGTGCTCAAGGACGTAATCGCCTCGGAGCTGGCGCCGGTGGTCGAGCTGACCCAGGTTTATCGCCAGGCGGGACAGAGCCGGATCGTGACCAACGCACATCGTATCAACCGCGGCGAGCTGCCCGAGATTGCCAACGCCGCCGGCGGAGACTTTTTCTTTATCGAGCGCAACGCGCCCGATGACGTGCTGGCAACTATCAAACAAATCGTATCGCAGCGGCTGATCGGAAATTTCGGAATCACGGGCACCGGCGAGGTCCAGGTCCTGAGCCCGATGAATCGCGGGCCGTTGGGGGTCCATCTCCTCAACCGCGAGTTGCAGCAGCTGTTAAACCCACAGGGACGGGTACTTATATTCGGCGAGCGTGAGATTCGCGAAGGCGACCGTGTCATTCAACTGAAAAACAACTACGACAAGCAGATCTTCAACGGCGACATCGGGCGTGTGGTGCAGGTCGACCCGGCGCGCGCCCTGGTTGAGGTGGCTTTCGAGGACAGCCATGCGAGCTATGACCCGGGCGACCTGGAAGAGCTGGCGCTTGCCTACGCAATCTCCGTGCATAAGAGCCAAGGCAGCCAGTACCCGGCGGTGGTGATGCCGATGCATCAGAGCCATTACCTGATGCTGCGCCGCAATCTAATCTATACGGCGATTACGCGCGCCGAGCGCGTGTGTGTGCTCGTCGGTACTCGTGCTGCCCTGGGCCATGCGGTGCGCAACGAAGAGGAGCGCCGCCGCTTCAGCGGTTTGGCCGAGCGCCTGCGTATTGATTAGTAATATTTGTCCAATCCGGATTTCATCCAAAGCTAAAGGGAATCTCTTCAGATGTAAGCAACCCTCGCCCGGCCCTCTCCAGGGTGAGGATGAGGGTCACAGACACACTTCAAGCAACCGCCTCGAATTACATAGTCGGCTTTTCCGACAAAACTAACGACGATCCTTGCTATACAGTGCCGGGAGTCCGACCGGCCCGGCAGAAGGCCACGCGGCGGGCTCACGCAAATGAAAACGATCCGCGATAGCCTGGGCGGCAACCGCCGTACCTTCATCCGAGAAATGACCGTCGCGCGGCAGATAGACCTGCTTGCCCGCTCGCTGCGCCTCATCCAGTGCCGGCCGCAGGCTGAAGAATTCAATGCCGTTCGTCCGGCAATAATCGGCGATAGAGCGTTCGTAGAGTGAATCGTATGGCAGCGGAACCGAGATGAACACATAGATCATCCGCATCCCCTGGCGCTCGGCGAAATTCCTGGCCTTGAGGATGGCATAAAGATGGAATTGCATGGCCAATTGCATACGCGGGTCGCCTTCAAACGGCGGCTGTGTCATCCAGGCGAGCCGATCGGGGACCGAAGGAGTCCTCGGCATCGCCACGGGCAGCGCCGGTCTTTGGGCCGGTTTTAGTGCCGATGCCGCACCGGTCGGTCTTCCTTGATGCAACCGCGGCGCCTGGTAATCGAAGATCCATCGCGTCAGCAGGTGTTTAAACAGCAGGCCGGTGCGCACCACGTAAAAGTCGCAAATTGAAAAATCGCCATCCTCATGGCGCCTATCCGGCTTTAGATCGAAATAGCGGGTGGTGTGGTCGTCCTCCGGCAGTTCGAGAAACCGGCGCATCTCGCTGTTGCTTAAGCGGCCCTCGACGTCGGTGATATCGTTGTTAAGGAAGAAGACGAATAGATAGCGGGGATTCAGCCTGACCGCGTCGTGCTTGATTATCTCGTATTCGTAATCCATCGCGGCCGACTGTATCCCGAGGTTAGCAACCGGCCGATTCAACAAACGTTCCAGATGGCTGCGCACGGTTTGAGGCTCTTCCAATCCGTGCCCGTAAATCATCGAGTCGCCCACCAGCGCGACGTCGACCCGGTCGCGATCGAGCGGATTGCGAAACCCCATCCAGTCGGTTTCGTGGTGCCAATGATAACCGTTGAAGAACATTTTGCGTGCGTAATGCGGACGCATCCGCACCATGTTTAACGAGGGGTCGAACCGATAGATGCCGTTGCCTGATACGGCGTAGCCCGTTCCCAGTTCATTGGCCCACAAGGTCGGGAGGTGATCGATTCCGACGGCGCGTAGTCCAAACTCCACGAGTGTCAAACTGAGGATGATGCTGGCGAGCGCGGCGCAAACACCCGTCGCCAGTCCGCCGCCAGTGCGGCCCACACCTTTACTCCTGCGATTCATCGGACAGATTTCGATCCAGCGCTCTCTGCGCTGGTGGCATGATGCGGGAGGGCAAAGCTGACCCCATGCCCGAGGCGCTTCT
Source organism: Binataceae bacterium (SeqCode) (assembly GCA_035262365.1). Taxonomy (GTDB): domain Bacteria; phylum Desulfobacterota; class Binatia; order Binatales; family Binataceae; genus JAJPJA01. Next base: position 33,496 of record DATFSZ010000154.1, on the reverse strand, counting down.
TACGCAACCCGGGACTGGCTAATAGGTGTGAGATATACCGGTGCATAGTAGCGTGGTCAACGCTATTTTTTGAGGGAGCGATGAAATGTTCGGCGAGATTTTTCCCGCTCTTCCGCTGGGCTGATCAGAATGTCCACGGGAGTTGGATGCGCGCTCTGGCCCTGTTCGCATGGGAGCTGTCGAGCGCATATGATTGTGCGTCCCCGTACCTGATTTCATGTCCAGGAGGACATTATGGCGCTTAGCGCACGCAACCATTTGAAGGGCGAGATCACCGACGTGTTGCTCGGAACCGTCACTGCTCTGATTACCATCAAGGTGGGCGACAATCTGATCGAATCGGTTATCACCAAGCACAGTGCCGAAGAGATGAAACTTAAGAACGGCGACAAGGTTATCGCCGTAATCAAGTCAACTGAGGTAATGGTGCAGAAGGACTAGCGTGAGACCGCAGGTTAGGCGCGGCAGCCTCTCATTCGTGGTTTTCCTTGCTGCGGTGATCTTTGTCTGCCCAGGTGGTCGCTCTGCTGACCAAAAACCCCAGTCTGCCCCGAACACAGCCGTAAAAGTCAGCGGCGAAGTTAGCCATCCGCTTACGCTTACGGCTGCCGACCTCGCCGCGTTGCCTCATCAGAACGTTTCTGCGGACGAGAAGACCAGCCGGCAGAGGTACCAGGCGGTTGCGGTCGTTGACCTGCTGCGCCGGGCGGGCGCACCCTTGGGGAGCGCGCTGCGCGGCTCGAATATGCGCCTGTATGTGGTGGTGAAGGGGCGTGACGGTTACGCCGCGGTCTTCGCGCTGCCCGAATTCGATCCGGGCTTCACGGACCGGGTCATTGTGCTTGCTTACCTTCGTGAGGGTCGGGCGCTTGGACCCGTGGAAGGTCCGTTCAGAATTATCGTTCCGGGCGAAAAGCGCCGCGCGCGATGGGTCAGGCAGGTTACTGATATCGAGGTCCGATCGGCGCAGTGATCGGCAAAACCTTGCCGGCACTCTGATTCACAGTATGATGGCACGCCGATGGCTAACGGCGCGGCGTTCCGCATCTACCGGAAGACGCGAGAAACGACAGAAAGAGGAGCAAAATCAAGGATGAAGCGGATGATGTTGGTTCTGGCCCCGGCGCTGATGCTGGTGGTGGCGGTTTCTGTTCTGCCCACAACGCGGGCATTTGCTCAAGATCAGAACATCGAGCAGATGATCGAAAACGCCAAGACAGCGTCGGACTATCAGGCAATCGCCGATTATTATCAGAAAAAGGGCGATGAGGCGCAAAAGCAGCTTGAGTGGCATCAATCGCTGTATAAGACCTACAAACAGAATCCGCGATTATCAACGATGCAGATGCATTGCCATCGCTTGATCGCCATCTACAAGTCCGAAGCCAAAGAAGACAAGGTCATGGCCGACCAGTACCGCCAGCTGGCCAAAAACACGAAATAATCTCGCCCGCAACCCGGGCGCGGGGAGACGTCGGGCGACCCGCGAACCCGAAGGCTGTGGACTCTGGGGTGCTGCAAGCGGGGTTCTGGGTGGAGTCCGGGCCCACGTTGCGCCGCGGTGCGTCTTGGGTAGTAGTCGGCGTTGGTTTCGAGCCGTGGTGCTCGACAACGCCTTGCCGCTACTCCACGTTACCTCGGCCGCGGGCGCTTTCAGGTACCGGACCCGCGCTTGCGTCTTCCGAAGTCCGAGAGACTGCGCCCTCACTTCCTCGGTTGACGCTCGGCGGCGCTCCCCATAGATTCGGCTCAAGGAGGAACGGCAATGCTGAAACTCTTCGATTTCAAGCTTTGTCCGTACGTGCGCAAAACGCGCATCGCCCTTTTGGAAAAAGGGCTCCAATGGGAAACCACTTGGGTTGATCTCACCAAAGGTGAGCAGAAAAAGCCGGAATATCTTGCGATCAACCCGGTGGGGAAGGTGCCGGCGCTTATCGATGATACGGTTGTCGTCCACGACTCAACAATTATAAATGAGTATCTGGAGGACAAATTTCCCAAGCCAGCGCTGCTGCCCGCCGACCCCGCGATGCGAGCCCGGGCGCGTTTCTTCGAGGACTACGCGGACTCGTACCTGGCGCCGTCGCTGTTCAAGATTCTCATCAACCTGCGCCAGCCCGAGGCGGAGCGTGATCAGGAGAAGATCACGGAAGGAGAGCGCGAATTGCACGATCACTTCGCCTTTCTCGACCGCGAACTTAGGGGGCGCCAGTTCTTCGCCGGGATGCTCAGCCTGGGCGACATCTCATTCGTGCCGCCGTTGGCCAACTACGAGCGTGCGGGTTACAGAATCGGTGCCGAGTTTCCCAATCTGCGGGCCTGGTGGAAGCAGATGAAGGCGCGGCCGAGTTTCGCCGCCAGTTGGCCGCCGGAGTGATGACGCCGGCGTTGCGCACGAAGATTGCGCCAGGATAGTACCAAATGCCGAACCTCTCATCCTCTCTCAGGAAAAGGAGATGGGACGGAGGGGAACAGGGCAGAATTCAACGAGGCAATCGGGCACGATGGCCAATCAACCGCTGGGCAAGCTTGATCATATCGGAATCGCGGTTAACGGCGTCGATGAGGCGCGTAAATTCTACGAGGGAGTGTTGGGCGCGCGCTTTATTCACGAATCGGCGCGACCGGATGAAGGCTTTCGCGTCTTAAATTTCGAGTTGCAAGGCGTGATCATTGAGCTGATCGAACCAGTGGGCACGGATTCCTTCGTGCGCAAGTTCATCGACAATCGCGGCGAGGGGATGCATCATCTCACCTTCAACGTTCCTGACTCGCGCGAAAAGGTGGCGCAGCTCAAGTCCCAGGGAGTCAGAATCGTGGACGAACGCGAATGGCCCGAGGATTCCTTCGAGGCTTTCATCTCGCCGCGCTCCTCGCACGGAGTCTTGATTCAGATCGGGTCGGGCTTTCCAACTCTCTCCGATCATCCGCAATGGTACGCGAAACGCAGTTGAGCATTCGGCGCACAGAGGCCACACGATGAATACCACCGAGGAAATCGAAGCGCTCCGCCTGGCAAGTGAGATATCGGGACTCAAGCCCCCGCGGGTGGTTCTCCCCGAAGCAGGCGACGTGGTCGTTGACAGCTTCCGGTTGCATTACCTGGACTGGGGCAATCCCGGCGCCAAAGGAACGATATTGTTTCTTCACGGCGGCGGGCTCAACGCTCATACCTGGGACGTGGTCAGCCTGATGCTGCGCGATCGCTACCGCTGTGTCGCGCTCGACCAGCGCGGACACGGTGACAGCGAATGGTCGCCGGGGTCGGACTACGGCATGGATAGCCATCTACGCGACATCGAGGGCTTTGCCGGACAGATGAAGCTGAAGCGCCCGGTGCTGGTCGGGCAATCGATGGGCGGCATCAACTCGATCAATTACGCGTCACGCCACAGCGGAGAAATGGCCGGATTGGTGGTCGTCGATGTTGGGCCCGAGATCATCCCGGCCGGCGGCGCGCGTATCCGCGACTTTATCGCCGCGCCCCAATTGGATTCGCCCGAGGATTTCTTGAAGCGCGCCACCCAGTTCAATCCGCTGCGCGATCCGCGTATTCTGCGCCGGAGCCTGTATTACAACCTGCGCCAGCTTGCCAACGGCAAATGGACTTGGAAGCACGACACCCGCCGCGCGGCGGAGGCGCTCACCGACGATATGGCGGCGGCAGCAGCCAGGCGCGCCGAGCAATTGTGGAAGGCGGTACCGCAGATCAAGTGCCCGACGCTGGTGGTGCGCGGTGTGCTGAGCGACGTCATCTCGGACGAGCAGGCGGAAAAATTCGCCCGCACTCTTCCCAACGGCCGCCTGGTGCGAGTCGAAAAGGCCGGCCACAACGTTCAGGGCGATAACCCGGCCGGTCTGCTGGCGGTTCTGGAGCCGTTTCTCAAGGAAACCGGCGCCTGAAAAAAGCGGCCGCGTAGCTAGGGGTGCCGCGGTCTGGCACAATGGCTGGACCGATGAAGGAGCGCATCACAGAACTGCTGTGCGCCGCGCTTGAGCGGGCGCGGGCCGCCGGTCAACTCAAGTCGGAGGCACCGGCGTTCAGCGTCGAGGCGCCGCGCGATCCCAATCATGGCGACGCGGCCACCAACGTCGCCATGACGCTGGCGCGCACCGAAGGCAAGCCGCCCGCACTAATCGCGGCAATAATCCTGGCCAATTTCGAGCCCGGGGATGATATCGCGGAATTGAGAATCGCGGGTCCCGGCTTTATCAACTTCCGCATGGCGCCCGAATTCTGGTATCGGCGGATGCGTCAGGCCGCGCGCGAGGGCCAGCGATTCTGGTATCCGCAAATCGGCGGCGGACGCAAGGTGAATGTTGAATTCCTATCCGCCAATCCCACCGGACCGCTGACCGTGGGGCATGGGCGCAACGCGGTGCTGGGCGACACGATCGCTGCGATGCACGAGGCGACCGGATTTCACGTGGTGCGCGAGTACTACTTCAACAACGGCGGCCGCCAGATGCGAATGCTGGCCGGGTCGGTGCGAGCGCGCTATCTGCAGGAACTGGGTATCGACGCGGCGATGCCCGAAGACGGCTACCAGGGCGAATACATCCGCGACATCGCGCATGACCTCGTGCTGCGCAACGGCGACCGCCTCGTCGAGGGCGCGGCGGAGGAAATCTTCAAGAACGCCGCCGAGCGAGCGATCTTCGCCGACATCCGCAATACCTGCGAGCGGTTGGCCATCAAATTCGACGTTTACACCAATGAACTGGACTTGATTCGCGCCGGCAAGGTCGATGCCGTGGTCGAGGGCCTGCGCGGCCGCGGACTTATCGCCGAATACGACGGCGCGGTATGGCTGCGCGGCGAGCCTTTAGGGCTGCCAAAGGATCGGGTATTGATTCGATCCGGACCCGAGCGGGAGCCGACCTACCGCACTCCCGACATCGCCTACCACATCGACAAACTGGAGCGCGGCTTCGACCTGATAATCGATGTTTTCGGCGCCGACCATATCGCGGAACACGAGGGCGTAGCCGCTGCCGTGCGCGCCTTGGGGCATGACACCAGTTCTATCCGCGTTATCATCTACCAGTTCGTGACGCTGACCCGCGGCGGCGAGAAGGTCAAGATGTCTACCCGCAAAGCGACCTACGTGACGCTGGACGAGCTTATTGATGAGGTCGAACAGAGCGTCGAGCAGAGCGGTAAAGACATTTACGGGGGTACGGGCTCCGATGTGGCGCGCTTCTTCTTCCTTTTCCGCAAGAGCGATACCCATCTTGATTTCGATATCGACCTGGCCAAGCGGCGTGCGCCGGAAAATCCGGTGTTCTATGTCCAGTACGCGCACGCCCGGCTGGCCAGCGTATTTCGCGAGGCCGCTAAGGCCGGTCTCGCTCTTCCCGAGGAATTTGAAAAAATCGATCTTGGTCTGCTTTCTGAAGAGGAGTTGTCTCTGGCGCGCCGTCTGCTCGACTTGCCCGGTGTGATCAAGGGCAGCGTCGAAGACCTGGAGCCGCATCGCGTACCATTTTTTCTGCTCCAGTTAGCTGGAGAATTCCACAGTTACTACAACAAGCCGACCAACCGGATAATCGGTGAGGACCAGGAGTTGAGCCGGGCGCGGTTGTTTCTGGCGGGCCTTGTCAAAAGCGCGATCGCAAGCGGGCTGCGGCTGTTAGGAGTCAGCGCGCCCGAGCGCATGTAAATGGAAATCGAAGGGTTTTGAGCCTATCTATGACGTGTGAAGAAGATTTCCGCTATATTTAAGGGCAAGGTGCCGAAGGGTTGGGGCGAGACCCACGTGGACCGCGATTACTGCATGATTTATCAGCAGGGGGCCATTCGGTAGACTAAAAGGAAGTTGCGAACGATGCGCTTCGAAATTGGTCCCGGCGGAATGCTGGTAGTTTTGCTCGGCCTGGCTGGACTCTCCGGCGCCGTCTTCGGATTAGGACTGATAGCCGGACACGAGCTGGCAGGACCGGAACCGGGTGCACAGCCGGTCGTGGCGGCCTATCCGATGCCGGGCGCCGCGCCTTCCGCGGCGGCTCCGGTTAATGCGTCCGCACCGCAGCCGCCGGACGCCTCGGCTCCAGCTGCGGCTGCTGTCGACGCTGCCGCCGCGCCTTCGACGCCAGCTTCAGCGCCCAGCGAAACCGGCGAATCGAACACAGTAGCGTCCAACCCTCCCGCCAAGCCCGCTGTTCCACCGAAGGCGGCGGTTTCCGCGCCAGTGCCGGCGGCCGGAAGCAGCACGGCCCACAAGGCAGTCGCATCGCGTGGCTCGCGCGCCAGCGTAGCCGAGCCTCCTCCCGAGGAGGAGTTCTCAACCGGAGCTGCGGTGGCACCTCCTCCTTCTGAGGCTCCTGCGGCTGCCGCTGAACCTGCGGATACCGGTCAGGATGAAGGCGACGACGAGGAGACTCCGTCGGTGCAGCCAACCCGCCACAGGACGCCGGTGGCAAAGCCCGTTTCGGCTCGTTCCGCCCCGGGACCGTACAGCGTTCAGATTGACGCGATGATGGACCGGGCGGGCGCGGAGCAGATGGCGCATAGAATCAGGGCCAAGGGATTCGAGCCTTACATCCTGCCGACCGTGGTTGAGGGCAAGACCTGGTACCGCTTGCGTGTGGGCCATTACGCCACGCCCGAACAGGCCCAGGCCGCCGAGTCCCGCCTGCATGAGGAGTTCCACGACACTCCCTCAGGCAATTGATGGCTGATTCCCGGACGCTCCGTTCCTTCTGATCCCGCTGGCGCGGATGACAACGCGCGCCGCCTTGCAAGTTTCTTTTGGGCCACCAAATCATTCTCATTAGGAATCGGCAGCGTTGCAGCTCCTCGCCTTCGAGCCTGCGAGCTTTCCCGTTTTGCATGAAAGCTTTGTTTCTGAGACATCGTTGGTTTACGGTAGGCGTCGAGGTGGTCGAGTATGGCGTCGAATGCGGGCCCGGGTCTGCTTGACGGGATCTCCGTGGTCGAATGTGGCCAGGGGATATCGGCGTCCTTTGCCGCCCGCTTGATGGCCGATCTCGGCGCCGATGTGATCAAAGTCGAAACCCCGCACGGCGATAACGCGCGGGTACGCGGTCCGTTCCCCGGAGATCGCTCCGATCCGGAGAAAAGCGGTCTTTTCATATATCTCAACGCCAACAAGCGCGGCATCAAAATCGATCTATCGCAGGAAGAAGGCCGCGCGCTGCTGCTTGGATTGCTGCGCGGCGCGGACGTGCTGATCCACAACGTTCATCCGTCGGATCGCGAAGCCATGGGTCTGGTCAGCGAACGGCTCGCCGCGCTTTTTCCGCGCCTGCTCGTTACTGCCATTTCTCCCTTCGGAGAGACGGGACCATACAGCGCGTGGCGTGCCTGTTCGCTCAACATGGTTCACGGTGGCGGATGGGCCTTTCTCACCCCGCTGTCATCCGCGCAGCCTGAATTGCCGCCACTCAAGGTCTTCGGCCAGCAAGCCGATTTTCTCGCGGGCTGCTACGCGTTCTACACCACGCTTGCCGCTTGTTGGTATCGCGCGAGAACCGGTGAGGGGCAGATAATCGATCTCTCGGAGCAGGAATGCGTCGCGTCGATCCTCGAGATGCATTTTATGCGCTACACGTACAGCGGGCGGGAGATATCGCGGCTGGACGAATACCGCACCGGGGTTTCGGGCATCCTGGAATGCATCGACGGTCTGGTCTACATCCTGGCGCATGAGGAGGGAGAATGGCACCGCCTCGTCGAGGTTCTCGGACAGCCGGTTTGGGCCGCGGATCAGAGGTTCAAGGACAGCCCGACCCGCGCCCGCAACCATGAGGCGGTGATTGGTCTGCTTCAGGAATGCACTCGGCGATGGAAGGTGGACGAATTTTTTGCCGCCTGCCGCAAACACAATGTGATCTGCACCCCCATCAATACGATGCATCGCGTGTACACGGACGCCCATCTTCGCGAACGCGGATGCTTCAACTCGTTGGATCAAACCGGCGTGGGCAGCCTGGAGCTGCCAGGCCCGCTCTCGCGGTTTTCAAGCGGAGGATCGCCGCCACGCAGGCCCGCGCCGGGACTTGGGCAACATACGGAGGAGATTCTGGCGCAAAGATGCGGCATGAACCCGAATGAAATCTCCGCGCTGCGTTCGCGCGCCGTAATCTGACGGACTTTATGAACCAACGCCCATTAGCCGGAATTCGTGTGCTGGATTTTAGCTGGGTGTGGGCGGGGCCGTTTTGCACTCTCCAAATGGCTCACATGGGGGCCGACGTGATTCGAGTCGAATCCGCCTCGCGGCTGTGCACGACACGCCGCATCCCCCCCTTTGCCGACAATATCCAGGGAGTGAACCGGGCCGGATACTACAACCAGTACAATCAGGGCAAACGCAGCATCACGCTTAATCTGCGCCATCCCCAGGGACTGGCAATCGCGCATGACCTGGTGCGGCGCTCCGACGTAGTGACCGAGAATTTCTCGGCCGGAGTGGTGGAGCGCCTGGGCCTTGGTTACGAGACGCTGAGCAAGCTGCGCCCCGATCTGATCATGCTTTCAATTTCGGGCTTCGGCCGCTCCGGACCTTACCGGGCGCTGGCCGGTTATGGTCCGGCGGTTTCGGCGCTGTCCGGCTTCGTGGCGGCGACCGGTTACTACGAAGATGACCGTCCCCAACTGTTGGGCGTTTCCTACGCCGACCCCAGTGCCGGGTTGTTGTCCGCTGCGGCGATCATGGCCGCCCTCATCAACCGCGACCGCACGGGGCGTGGGATGTATATCGACCAGTCGCTGCTGGAGCCGGCGATTGCGCTGGTTGCGGAAGGGCTGCTCGAATTCGCGATGACGGGACGCGAGCCCCGGCGCATCGGCAATCGCGATCCGGTGATCGCGCCGCACAACTGCTACAAGGCCCGCGGCGACGTCAATCAATGGGTAACCATCGCGGCCGGGACCGAGCAGGAATGGCGCAGTCTGTGCCGCGTGATGGGCAAGGAGCAGCTCGCGGAGGATCCGCGCTTCGCCACCGCGGCGATGCGCAAGCGCAACGAAGATGCGCTCGATGAAGCCGTCTCGGCGTGGACCTCGGCGCACGACCGCTGGGACATTACCCGCCTGCTGCAGGAAGCAGGCGTGTGCGCCTTCCCGTCGCTGAGCAATAAGGATCTTGCCCACGACCCGCATCTGCGCCAGCGCCATTTCCTGGTGGAAAAGGAACATCCCGAAGTCGGTATCCGTACCCATGTGGGCGTGCCGTGGACGATGGGCGGCAAACCGGTCGAGGTTAGTCACGCAGCTCCGCTGCTCGGCGTCGATACCGACACAGTGCTGGAGGAACTGCTCGAACTAAAGCCCGATCATATTGAACGGCTGCGAAAAGCCGGAGCTTTGCAATGAGATCTTTCAGCAAGAGGCGGACGGATCGCCTGGCGGACGCTATTTCCGCCGGATTTCGGCGATGACGCAGCAGGCGCGAGCCTGGACCGTCGTTGGCGTCCTGTTTGCCGCGCTGGTACTGGTGGCCGGCTCTGGATACGGAACGCTCGGCGTTTTTTTTAAGCCGCTGGCAAAAGAATTTGGTTGGAGTCACACGCGCGTCTCCCTTCTCTCCAGCGTACTGTTCGGTTGCATGGGCTGGATCGGTCCAATCGTCGGATGGCTGCTGGATCGGGTGGAAGCTGTCTCTGTGATGATCGCGGGCACGGTGCTCGCTGCGATCGGATTCGTCGTGGCGAGCCAATCGCATAGCTTTGCTCCGATGCTGGCGGCGTTCGGCCTGCTGGGCTTTGGTATCGGCGCGGCTGCCGTGCTGCCTGCGTCATATATCGTGGCAAACTGGTTCCAGGCCCGCCGCGGGCTGGCGATGGGAATCACGATGGCGGGCTCGACGACGGGCGCGATGCTGATGACGCTGATTGCAGATCAGATCGTCGCACGCGCGGGATGGCGCGTCGCCTATATCGCATTGGCGCTGCCGATGCTCCTCGTGGTTGTGCCGGCGCTGGCCATCGTGGTGCGCAGCCGTCCGCCAAGCGCCACTGGGCCGGCGCCCGTGTCCCCGGCTTCCGGCGCGCAGCCGGGAGGGCTGGACCTCGCCCAGGCGCTGCGCAGCCGATCGTTCTGGATGATCGCTGCGGCGTACTTCTTCTACACCTTCTCCACCACTGCCGAGTTCGTGCATCTGATTCCCTACCTGAACCATCCGGGTGCGATGGGTTACCGCGCGGCCGCTGCCGCGATGGTGATGAGCGTCATCTTTGGACTGGCTTCGGTCGGCAAGCCGCTGTTCGGTGTCTTCGCTGATAGGCTCGGCGCCAGAATGGGACTGTCAATAAATTTTCTGCTCGCGTCGCTGGGCGTCGGGATGATGCTCGGCGCGAACCGTGTCGCGGTGCTGATCGTTTCGGTCGCGGTGCTGGGTATCAATATTGAGGGTCCGGTCGTGCTGCTGCCGCTGGTTACAGCCGATTCGCTGGGGCTTTCCAGCTTCGGCGTCCTTATGGGGGTTTTCACCGCTCTGAGCACGCTCGGATCGACCCTGGGCCCGGTCGCTACCGGGCGTATTTTCGATGCGACCGGTGATTACCGGGCGGCGTTCGAATTGCTGGTCGCGATGCTGATTTGCGGAGCTGTGGCGGTGTCGCTATGCCGCCCATTGGCAGTTGAGCAGGCCCACGTCGCAGGCGCGGCGTTTCGGCTTAAGGGCAAACGGTTCGCGGATTGAGATGTTGACAGTTGGAATGTAGTCGAGATATATACTTGTTGACTATGTATTGCGAAATCCGCACAGCTTGGGCGACTTGGCGTTGGAATATCGGCGCACCCGCCTGGGCAGCGGTTTCGTAGCGACACGAAACCGAAGATCGACAAAGGCCGCAGGCGGAAACACCTGCGGCCTTTTTTTTGGCTGTGAATCGGAAGCCGGCGCGGAGCAGGATGCGCCGAGGAGGCCAGATGCTGACGCCCAGCGAAGCGGAATTTGAACTGCTGGCCGGCAGGGATTTCGACATCGTTCCCGTCTGCCGGGAGATTCCAGGCGACCTGGAAACCCCCGTGGGCGCCTTTCTCAAAATCGGGCGCGGAGACTACGCGTTCCTTCTGGAGAGCGTGCGCGGGGGTGAGAAATGGGCGCGCTACACCTTTTTGGGCGCGGAACCCGCGCTGGTTTTCCGCGCGCGCGGCAGCCATCTTGAGCTGATTCGGCCCGGCGTCGGCGTCGAGGTGCGCTCGGTCGAAGATCCCTTCGAAGCGCTGCGCCAGGAGGTCAAACGCCGTCGCGCGCCGCAACTCGACGGACTGCCGCGCTTCTTCGGCGGCGCGGTCGGGCTGCTTGCCTACGATATCGTCAGGTACTTCGAACGCCTGCCCAACTCCCCTCCCGACGACCTGGGTGTGCCCGACGTTTGCATGATGTTCACCGACACCGTGCTGGTGTTCGACAACGTGCGCCAGAACATCAAGATCATCGTCAACGTTCCGGTGCGGGAATTCGGCTCGGCCCGTTCGGCCTACCGCTCTGCGGTTGAGAAGATCGAGGAGACCATCGCGCGGCTGGCGGAACCGGCGGTCCTGCCCTGTCTCAACGGACGCGTAGCTGCGGCCGAACCGCCGATCGCGTCCAACCAGACCCGCGAGGGTTACATGCAGACCGTGCTGGCCGCCAAGGAGTATATCGCCGCGGGAGACATCATCCAGGTCGTGCCCTCACAGCGCTTCGAGGCCGAGCTGACGGTCCATCCGTTCAACCTTTACCGCGCCCTGCGCACGATCAATCCATCGCCTTACATGTTCTATCTGCGGCTCGGCGATCAGACGTTGGCGGGCGCGTCGCCGGAGGTGATGGTTCGGCTGGAGGGACGGGAGGTTACGCTCCGGCCGATTGCAGGAACCCGTCCGCGCGGCGCGGACGAGATGGCTGACCTGCTCCTGGAGCGCGAGCTATTGGCCGATCCCAAGGAGCGGGCCGAGCATGTGATGCTGGTTGACCTGGGGCGCAACGACGTGGGGCGCGTGTCCGAAATCGGTTCGGTGGAGGTGACGGAACTGATGGTCGTGGAGCGCTACTCTCACGTAATGCATATCGTCTCCAACGTACACGGGCGGCTGCGCGAGGATTGCGACGCGTTCGACGCGTTCCGCGCCACCTTCCCGCAGGGAACGGTTTCGGGCGCGCCCAAGATTCGAGCGATGGAGATTATTGACGAACTGGAGCCGGTGCGCCGCGGCGTCTATGCGGGCGCGGTCGGTTACTTCAGCTTCACCGGCAACATGGACACCGCGATCGCGCTGCGTACCATGCTGATTCAGAACGACCGGGTGTATATCCAGGCGGGAGGCGGCGTAGTTGCGGATTCCGATCCGGCCGCGGAGTACCAGGAATCGGTCAACAAGGCCAAGGCGATGCTGCGCGCGCTCGGCGCCGCCACACAGTTCGAAAACGCGGCCCGCGGTAACCAACGATGAACAATCACATCCTGATGATCGACAACTATGATTCCTTCACTTTCAACCTGGTCCAGTACGTAGGCGAATTGGGGGCCAGGGTTATCGTGAAGCGCAACGACGCAATTGATATTGCCGGCGTACGCACGATGGCGCCCGACGCGATCATAATCTCGCCCGGTCCCTGCACGCCGGCACAAGCGGGCATTTCCGTGGCACTGATCCGCGAGATGGCGGGCAAGCTGCCGATTCTCGGCGTTTGCCTGGGCCATCAATGTATCGGCGAAGCGTTCGGCGGCCGCGTGGTGCGCGCCGGCCGCCTGATGCATGGCAAGACCTCGCCCATCGTGCACGACTCGCGCACTATCTTCTCCGGTCTGCCCTCGCCCTTCGCAGCGATTCGCTATCATTCGCTGCTGGTCGAGCCGGACTCGCTGCCGGAGCCGCTCGAAGTATCGGCGTGGACCGCGGAGGGTGAGATCATGGGGCTGCGGCACAAACACCTCGCAGTGGAAGGCGTCCAGTTTCATCCCGAGTCGATTCTGACCGAGCACGGCAAAGAGCTTTTGAAGAATTTTCTGGCCGGAGCGATGCTTCAATGACCACAGTGCGCGAAGCGCTGGAGATGGTTCTGGCCCGACGCTCGCTTAGCGAAGCGCAAATCACTTCGGTCTTCGACCATATCCTTGATGAAGGCGCACCGGGCTACGCTGTAGCCGGTTTGCTGGTTGCACTGCGAATGAAGGGCGAGGAGCCGCAGGAATTGGCCGGCGGCGTGCGGGCTCTGCTGGCGCGTGCGCGTGCAGCCGATCTTGATGGCGACGAATTGCTCGACACGGCGGGAACCGGCGGCGATGGCAAAGGCACGTTCAACATCTCGACCGGGGCGGCGCTGGTTGCCGCTGCCGCCGGCGTGAAAGTCGCCAAGGCCGGAAATCGCGCCGCCAGCGGAATGGTCGGTGCCGCCGACGTGCTGGAGCATTTCGGCGTGCGGATCGAACTGGATGCGCCGGGGCTCAAGCGATGCCTCGCGCGGGCCGGAATCTGTTTCCTGTTCGCGCCTTATTATCATCCGGCTGTCGCGCGCGTGGCGCCGATTCGAAAGGAGCTGGGAATTCGGACCCTGTTCAACGTGCTGGGGCCTATTGCCAACGCCGCGCGTCCGGCGTCCCGGCTGGTTGGAGTTGCCGAACCACGGCTTGCGCCCGTGATGGCGCTGGCGCTGGTCGAGTTGGGCGCCAGACACGCGATGGTCGTGCATAGCGAGGACGGAATGGACGAGATATCGGCGTGGGCGCAGACGAGGATATTCGAAGTTCGCGGCGGTGCAGTGATCGAAGGGCTGATTCGGCCCGCTGACTTCGGTATCAAGGCGGCGCCGGCCACGGACATCATGGTTGGTGACGCCGACCAGGCCGTCACGATATTGCGCGCGGCGCTGAGCGGTGAGAGCGGTGCCGCGTTCGACGTCTTGTCGCTCAACGGCGGCGCCGCGATCCATGTTGGCGGCCTGGCGCCGTCGCTGGCCGAGGGAGTGGAGGCGGCGCGCGAGATTTTGCGCCGTGGACTCGCGCTCAAGACGCTGGATAGGCTGCGCGCGGCCAGCCGCGGTGAGGATTAGATGGCCTCGGTGCTGGATCGCATTTTTGCCGACAAGCGAGTTGAACTCGACCGGCAGCGGCGCGTGGTTGGGCTCGATGAGATCAAGCGGCGCGCGGCGCAATCAGCGCCGGCGCGCGATTTCCTGCGCGCGCTCAGGAGTCGCCGGCCGGCAATCATCGCGGAAATCAAACGCGCGTCACCGAGCAAAGGCGATATATCGCCAGGGCTTGATCCGGCGCAGGTTGCCGCCACCTATGCTGCCGGCGGCGCCGCGGCGATATCCGTACTGACCGACGCTCACTTCAAGGGCTCGCTTGACGATCTGAAAGCAGTGCGCGCCACGGTGGAGCTGCCGTTGCTGCGAAAGGACTTCATTTTCGATCCCTACCAGGTTTACGAGGCGCGTTGGACCGGAGCCGATTGCATTTTGCTGATCCTTGCGATGCTTGAGCAAGGCCGCGCGCATGACCTGGCGAATCTGGCCGGCGAACTTGGCATGGCGGTGCTGGTCGAAGTGCACGATCGCCCGCAACTCGAACGCGCGGAGCAAATCGGCGCGCGCCTTGTCGGGATCAACAACCGCGACCTGCATACGTTCAAAACCGACATCGGGATCACCGGGCATCTGATGGCGGAATATCGGGGCGATGCTCTAATCGTATCGGAAAGCGGAATTGAAACCCCGGCCGATATCGGCCGCCTGTACGCGGCGGGGGCGCGCGCTTTTTTAATCGGCGAGAGCCTGCTGCGCGACGGCGATCCGTCGCGCCGGCTCTCGGCGCTGTGTAGTGCGGAAGTGGGGGAAGAGAAGTGAGAAACGAGAGTCGGAAAGAGCGCCGCCACCGCGTTGCACTTTCTTCTCACTTCTCTTTTGACGTTTCCGTGTCGTCCGGAGGGCCCGTTGATTAAGGTCAAAATCTGCGGGTTGACGCGGGTGGAGGATGCGCTTGCCGCATGTGAATTCGGCGCCGATGTCATCGGACTGAACTTTTATGACCAGAGTCCGCGGTTCTCGCCTTTCGAGCAGGCGGTCAAAATCCGCGCTGCGATTGGGGCTCGCGCACGGGTAGCTGGCGTGTTCGTAAAGCCCGCGCGCGAACTCGTAGCGCAGATGATGGTGGAGCTTAAGCTCGATATGCTGCAAATTCATGGCGCGGAAAGCCCGGAGCTGCTCGAGGGATGGCCGGTGCCGGTGCTGCGTCCGCTGAGCTTGCGGCCGGAGGAGTCGGCGGCGGGGCTGGCGCCGCCAGTTGGCGCCGATCTTGTATTGATCGACAGCTACGATCCGCGCCTCTATGGCGGAACGGGGCGGACGATTCCGATCGAGCATCTGCGCAAGCTCGACCTGCGCCGCTGTTTTGTAGCCGGCGGGCTGACGCCGCAGACTGTGGGCGCGGTGGCGAAGCTGGCGCCATACGGCGTCGACGTTGCCAGCGGGGTGGAATCCGCGCCCGGGATCAAAGATCACCTCAAACTGAGGAGTTTCATCGAGAATGCAAAATCTGCCGGATAAGCAGGGACGCTTCGGCGAGTACGGCGGCCGATGGGTGGCCGAGACGCTGATGCCCGCGCTGCTTGAACTGGAACAGGCCTACAAAGAGGCGCGCCGGGATCCCGGTTTTCGCGCCGAACTGGACCGCTTATCGCGCGAGTATGTCGGACGGCCGACGCCTTTGTACCTCGCCGCCAACCTGACGGCGCGGCTGGGCGGGGCCAAGATCTACCTCAAACGCGAAGACCTGTGTCACACCGGGGCGCACAAGGTAAATAACACTTTGGGCCAGGCTCTCCTCGCGATGCGGATGAACAAAGACCGTATCACGGCGGAAACGGGCGCGGGACAGCACGGCGTGGCGACGGCGACCATGGCGGCGCGCTTCCAGCGCCAATGCGAGGTCTTCATGGGCTCGCTCGACGTCGAGCGCCAGTCGCTCAACGTCTTTCGCATGAAGCTGCTCGGCGCCAAGGTGCATCCGGTGGACGCCGGCAGCAGAAGCCTGAAGGACGCGCTGAATGAAGCGCTGCGCGACTGGATAACCAACGTCCGGACCACTTATTACCTGATTGGCACGGCCGCCGGACCTCATCCGTACCCGATGATCGTGCGCGATTTTCAGGCGGTGATCGGACGCGAGGCGCGCCGCCAGATAATCCGGCACGAGGGCCGGCTGCCCGATGTATTGATCGCTTGTGTCAACGGGGGCTCCAACGCGATTGGACTGTTCTATCCCTTTATTAAGGAAAGCAACGTAAAAATGATCGGCGTCGAGGCTGCGGGACTTGGGCTTAACGGTCCATCACACGCGGCGACATTGACCGCCGGCAGCGTCGGAGTGCTGCACGGTAATCGCACTTACCTGCTGCAGGACGAGATGGGCCAGATCCGCGAGACGCATTCGATCGCGGCGGGGTTGGACTATCCCGGTGTCGGCCCCGAGCATGCGTGGCTCAAGGACACGGGGCGGGCCGCTTACGTTACCGTGACCGACGCCGGCGCGCTCGACGCGCTTAAGCTGTTGTCGGAAACGGAGGGGATCATCCCGGCGTTGGAAAGCGCGCACGCAGTTGCCCACGCGATCGAAATGGCGCCTTCGATGCCGCGGGACTCGATCATGATCGTCAATCTTTCCGGCCGCGGCGACAAGGACATGCAAAGCGTGGCCAAAGCGCTGGGCGTGAGCCTTTAGCAGGGAGCGGCCCAATGGCGAAGGACGGAAGGATTGCGCAAAAATTCAAAGCGTTGCGAGCTAGCGGTCAGGCGGCGCTGATCCCGTTTATCGTCGCCGGCGACCCCGATTTGAAGCATACCGGGATGCTGGTGATGGAGATGGAAGCGCGCGGCGCGGACATAATCGAACTGGGCGTTCCGTTCTCCGATCCGATGGCGGACGGGCCTGCCAATCAGCGGGCCCTGGCGCGAGGATTGGCGTCGGGCGCGACGCTGTCAGCGATCCTCGGCCTGACAGGCGAGTTGCGCAAAGAGACCCAGATTCCCATAATTCTGTTCGGGTACTTCAACCCGTTTTTTCGTTACGGATGCGAGCGGCTGTGCGCGGACGCCGCGCGGTCCGGCGTGGACGGGCTGCTGGTCGTGGACATGCCGCCCGAAGAAAGCCGTGAATTGGCCAAACCTGCGCGCGCCGCAGGTATCGACTTGATCTACCTGCTTGCTCCGACCACGCCGATCGAGCGCAGCCGCGCGATCGCGCGCTCCGCGAGCGGATTTCTCTACTATGTGTCGGTGACGGGCGTGACCGGAGCGCGCGCCCAGGTGGGTGCCGACGTGGAGCAGCATGTGCGCGAACTGTCCGCCATCACCAGGTTGCCAATCGGAGTCGGCTTCGGAATTTCAACTCCCGCACAAGCCGCCCAGGTGGCCGCATATGCCGACGCGGTTGTAGTTGGCAGCGCGCTTACGCTGCTGATCGAAGCCAACGGCAAGACCGATCAATTGCTGCCGGCTGTCGGGGGCCTGGTGGGTGCGATGAAGGAGGCGATGCGCACTGCGCGCACGGCCCAGACCGACGCCGCGTCGGCCTGACTTCAATCCGATGGCATCACCACGAATAGAAGCGCCGCCGCCGCAACCCTCGCCTCCGGAGGATCTGTGGGTCAAGTGTCCCCGGTGCCGTGAGATCGCGTATCGCAAAGAGGTCGAGCGCAACCTCAACGTCTGTCTGAAATGCGCGCATCATTTTCGCCTCACGGTCGAACAGCGCCTTGCAATTACCGCTGACCGCGGCTCCTGGCGCGAGTTGAGCCCCGGACTGGCCGGTGGAGACCCGCTTGAGTTCCGCGATTCAAAAGCCTACCCCGAGCGCCTGGCCCAGGCGCGCGATGCCAGCCGACGCGGTGACGCCGTCGTGACCGGCACCTGCAAGATTGGCGGCCGCGCGGTTGCGTTGGGCGTGATGGACTTCAACTTCATGGGCGGCAGCATGGGCCTGGTCGTGGGCGAGAAGCTCGCACGGCTGTTCGTCCATGCGCGGTCGCGGCGGCTGCCGGTGGTGGTGTTCAGTGCGTCGGGAGGGGCGAGGATGCAGGAAGGCGCGCTTTCCCTGATGCAAATGGCGAAGGTGTCAGCGGCGATCGCACGGCTGCGCGACGCCCGCATTCCTTACATCTCGATCTGCTGCGATCCAACCACCGGCGGCGTAGCGGCGTCCTTTGCGATGCTGGGAGACTTGAATCTGGCGGAGCCGGGTGCGGTGATAGGCTTTGCGGGCCGACGCGTGATCGAACAGACCATCAATCAGCGTCTGCCCGAGGATTTTCAAAAGGCCGAATTCCTGCTTGCCCACGGGATGTTGGACGCGATCGTGCCGCGCAACCAGATGCGGCAGACACTTACCAACCTGCTCGGTATCCTGCGTCCGCGTCCGCGTCCGTAAAACGAATTTTCATATCCTGAAAAGTTGGCCGAACCTAGATGCGAATTTACGAGTCGGCGGAATAGCACAGGGTTGACAAGTCTTGATTAAGCTTCGGCGCGGTTTACTGCAGTAGCGATATTGTCATCGCGGCAAGAAAGAGCCCTATACAGAAGTACGCCCACAGCGTCGTGCCCAGGTCATCTTTTTCAAGTCGAGTTCGGTACCGTGTGTAAGTCGATGTAACGTCAAACATGGCCTTCATCTCCGCTCCATTTCATAAGTTCAGACGAAGACACGACCATTGACGTTTACGGTGTTGAAACGATTTCATTCAGAAAAGGCGGGTCGGCAAAACGCTGGGCGCTTGCCGGACAGATCTGTTGCAGACCGCTTTACCTGCGCTGAATGCGCACACTCGCTTCTTTAATCCTCGCAATTTGGTTCGCCGAAGGGCAAGATTATTGATTGAAGGCCGCAAGGCCCATGCTTCAGAAGTTGCTGTTGTGGGGAGGATGAAAAGGTGGACCTTTTGAAGTCAGATTCTGGCGGAAGTTGGACTCACGAGAAGCATCAGACTCAGCCGGACGATCCCCTCATTGAATCGACTACGCAGCAGCCGGCTCAAACCGAGCCGGTGCCGTCCGCGGTGCTTTCCATCGCAAGTGACGGAAACTGCTGCGTACTAAAAAGCTCCAACTTTAAAGGACAATTGCGCTTCGAGGGTTCCGCCCGGATTGAGTGCCACGTCAGCGGCGAAATCCAGGGCTCGGCGGTCATCACGGTGGCGGAAAACGCCGTGGTGACGGCGCCGATAAGGGCGGCATCCGTGTTGGTTGCGGGCCGAGTCAGCGCCGACATCGTAGCGAGCGAACGGATCGAGGTGCGGCCTTCGGCGATCATTTTCGGTAATCTGACCGCGCCTGCCATGCGGGTGCATGAAAACGCCACGGTCGAAGGCCGTTTCACCATGTTGGCGGTGCGTTCCTGATAGCTAAGCCGTCGCCAGCATCACCGGGTCGCCGACCTTGATTGCGCCCGCGACGCGGGCGCCGGCGAAGACGCCGACATAAGCCTGGTGGTATTGAGCGGCGGTGTGCAGCACGGCCGGGTCGTGGCGGAGGGTCTCCTGCGGATGAGTCGTCATGACGCATCGGATGGCAGGCCACATGTCCCCAATCTGCACCGTCTGGCCAATCTGGAGAACGCCCGCCAGCCATCGGTCTTCGATGAACTCGGCCGCGTCGTCGCCGGTATCAATCAGGATGTTGGGACGAAACCGCCGCGGGTCGAAGTCCGCGGCGCCGCCTTCCAGTCTGCTCAGATGCTGCAACGTGCCGGTGGCCAACAGGTGCAGCGGACCCTCGTCGTAAAATTTCCATTGCGGCAGGAAGGCCTCGCCCTTTTGGATCGCCTCGATATCGGCGGGCGAGATCGGACTCTGACGGGTGCGTTCCAACCTTACCGGGTGCTTGAATAGGTCTGACAGGATTTCGGCCGACTGCGGAGAGTCGCTTTGAATCACGCCGCCCTCGGGTGTTTCGACCCGCACCACTGCGCCGCTCGCGCCTGGCTCGGCGCTCCACGCCGCGCGCATCTCCAGCATCCATGGCCATAACTTGGCGCTCATGATGGCGCCATACTTGAGTTCCCGCAGCGCGTAGACGCGATCACCCAGCGCGCCTTCGGCGGTAACCGTCATCTCACGCAAACGCTCGCCGCGCATCGACTTGACCGGATAGCGCCACAGCTCGCTTACGACTCCGACCTGGATAATTGCCATCGCCCGCGGGACGCGACCGCAGTCATCGGTCGCATATCCTCTGCCCGCATCGTACGCGCGCATCGCCAAAGCCGTCAATTTCTCTCTTGGGGACAAATCCGTCCGGACGAATGGTTGAGCGGCGGCAAGATGATATCTTTATCGGCGGTGGATGAGATGAGGCTGTCCGACCTGGATTACGACCTACCCGCCGAGTTGATCGCCCAGCAACCGCTGGAACGCCGCGACGAGGCCCGAATGGAGGTCATCGACCGCAAGCGCGGGACCATCGAACATTCGCGATTTTACAAGCTTGGCCGATACCTGCATGAGGGCGACGTGTTGGTCCTCAACGATACGCGCGTTTTTCCCGCCCGCCTGATGGCGCGCAAGGAAAGCGGGGCAAAGGTGGAACTGCTGTTCGTGCGGCCTGCCGACAAGCAGCCCGGGGCATGGATTGCGTTGATCCGGACTCATCGCCCATGCCCGGCCGGCGCACGTCTGCTACTCGACGGCGGCGATGCTCTGCAGGTGATCCGTTACCAGCGCCCGGGCCGTGTGATCGTGGCGTTGGAAGGCGGACAGCCGATAGAGGCAATGCTCGCCAAAGAGGGCTCGCTGGCGCTGCCGCACTATATCAAGCGCGAAGTAACATCGGCGGACGCCGAGGACTATCAGACTGTCTACGCGGCTCATCCTGGCGCGATCGCCGCTCCCACCGCCGGATTGCATTTCACGCCCGAGTTGCTCCGTCAGCTCACAGCGCAGGGCGTCAAGACGGAATGCGTCACACTGCATATCGGGCCCGGTACGTTCGCTCCACTGCGCAGCCATGAAGTGGAGGCGCACAGCATGGAGGGCGAATGGTATACGATCGCGCTGTCCGCGGCCGAATCTATCGCACATGCGCGCCGGATCGGCTCGCGGGTTATCGCGGTGGGCACCAGCAGCGTTCGCGCGCTGGAGTCTTACGCCGTCACGGGAGATCTTGAAGGGCTGACAGGGCTGTTTATCTATCCCGGCTTTCGTTTCAAACTGGTCGAAGGGATGATTACCAACTTTCACATGCCGCGCACCACGGTGCTGGCGATGGTAATGGCGTTTGCGGGCCGCGATTTCGCGCTGGCCGCCTATCGCGACGCGATCCGTCATCGTTATCGCTTTCTCAGCTATGGTGACGCGATGCTGATTCTCTGATGGCCGAGCCGATAAGCCTTTACATCGAGGCGACCGACGGTGGGGCGCGCAGCGGCCGCCTCTTCACCAGGCACGGCGCTGTGCCAATGCCCGCCTTCATGCCGGTCGGCACACGAGCGGCCGTCAAGGCGATGGCGCCGGGCGAGTTGTGGGAAATCGGCTACCGCATGATTCTGGCCAACGCCTATCATCTGGCCCTGCGGCCCGGACCCGACTTGATCCACGAGATGGGCGGCATTCAGGCCTTCATGGGATGGAAAGGAGCGGTGCTGACGGACTCGGGCGGGTTTCAAGCGATGAGCCTGGCTTCTATTAACCAGATCAGCGAGGAGGGGATTCGCTTCCGCTCCCATCTGGACGGTAGTCCGATGCTGCTGACTCCGGAGTCGGCGCTTGAAATTCAGCAAAAGCTCGGGTGCGACATCATGATGGCGCTGGACGAATGCACGCCGTATCCGGCCGAGCCTGAGCAGGCACGCCAATCGCTCGATTTAACCGCGCGATGGGCTGAGCGCTCGCTGCGAGCGCGTACCTCGGACAACCAGGCGCTATTCGGAATCGTGCAGGGCAGCATCTATTCAGACCTGCGCGCCGCCAGCGCGCGCCAGATTACCTCGCTTAACTTCGACGGTTTTGCGGTGGGCGGCTTGTCGGTCGGGGAGCCCAAACCCTTGATGCTGGAGATGGCCGAGTTGAGCGTTGCGGCTCTGCCGCGGGACAAACCGCGCTACCTGATGGGCGTCGGCACGCCGGCCGATCTGCTGGCCGCGATTGGCATGGGCTACGATATGTTTGACTGCGTGCTCCCCACGCGCAACGCACGCAATGGAAGCGCCTTCACCAGCGAGGGACGCGTCTCGATCAAACATTCACGGTACCAGAGGGACGGGCGTCCGCTGGACGAACGTTGCCGATGCCGGACCTGCTCGTCATATAGCCGGTCCTACCTGCGCCATCTGTACCGGGCGGGAGAGATTCTTGCGGCGCGCGCGTTAACGGAACACAATCTGTTTTTTTATGCCAGCTTGATGAGCATGGCCCGGGCTGCCATCGTCTCCGGTACTTATGATGAGATGTACCGGTCGTTTGCGGCAGCCGCGGAGAATCTCGAGGGAATGGAAGAAGACTAATGTGGTTTGAGGGAATCGCATACGCTCAGGCGGCAGCGAAAAATGCGGGCGCCGGCGAACAGGTCATGTTCACTACCGTCATTCCGCTGGTTTTCCTGTTTGGAATATTCTATTTCCTCCTGATCCGGCCGCAGACCAGGAAGGCCGCCGACCTGCAGAAAATGCTGTCCGCGCTGAAGCGCAACGATGAGGTTGTGACCACTGGCGGAATGCTGGGGAGAATCGTGGAGCTGGGCGACAAGGTTGTGACACTGGAGATTGCGCCGAATGTCCGGGTTCGGGTCGAGCGGGCGCAAATCGCGGCGATTTCAACCTACACCAAGACCGGCGCCAAGGCTGGAGCCAAAGACTGAGATTAGCCTGGCGGGCGCGCAACCTAGTCCGGCCGCCAATGGCGTCTGAGATTGGAGATCAAGGGGTTTGGAAAACGGAAATTTTACACCGGTTTTGGTGCTGCTTGCCTTGGGTGGCGGGATTCTCTACCTGCACCTGACCGGCGGTCGCGCTTTGACGCGGCTTTATCTTACCGCGGTGCTCGTGGTCGTCGCGATCCTTCTGCTGGTACCCAGCTTCTCGTCCGATCTTCCGGATTTTTGGAAGTCCTACTTGCCGACGCCCAAGATTCAGTTGGGGCTCGATCTACAGGGCGGCACGCATTTGCTGCTCGATGTTAAACTGGACGACGCCGTAAAAAACGCACTGTCCCGCCGCGCGGAAGACCTGAAACGCGAACTCAAGGACAGCAAGGTTGCATTCAGCGACGTTTCAGCCGCCGGAGATTCGGTGCGAGTTACGCTGTCGGACCGCCACGATCGCAGCGCGCTTGAAGACATCGTCGAGAAAGATTTCATCGACATGACCATCAGCAGCTCGAGCACGGAGGGCGGCGGCAGCACCTACAATTTGTCCTTTAAGCCGCGCGACGTGGTGCAGCTTCGCTCCAACGCGATGGACCAGGCGCTGGAAACCATCCGCAACCGTATCGACCAATTGGGGGTGCGAGAAACTACCGTCGCACTGGAAGGAAATACCGAGATCCTGGTGCAGTTGCCCGGTATCCAGGACCCGGAGCGCGCCAAGGAGCTGATCGGCAAGACCGCGGTGCTGGAGTTCAAGATTGTCGATGACTCCCATAGCGCCGAGTCGGCACTCAAAGACGGCGCGCCCCCGGGCGACGAAATTCTCTATGGTTCGCCGGAGCGCGGCGGCAGAGAGCCCTACCTGGTCGAGTCCCAGACTCTGATGACCGGCGACGTGGTGACCGACGCGCGTGTCCGTCCGGGCAGCCGGCTGGAGGGACCCTACGTTTCGGTGGACCTCGACAGTCGCGGCGCACGGATTTTCGATGCTCTCACTGCCGAGAACGTGGGGCGGCGCTTGGCCATCATCCTAGACAAGACGGTCTATTCCGCACCGGTCATCAAAGAACGAATCTCCGGCGGAAAGGTCTCCATAACCGGACGATTCTCAATCGACGAGGCCCATGACCTGGCGATCGTGCTGCGCTCTGGCGCACTGCCCGCGCCGGTTGAGATTGCCGAGGAACGCACTGTGGGCCCGTCGCTCGGGCGCGACTCGATTCGCCAGGGGGAAATGTCCTTTGTGGTCGGCGCGGCAGCGGTGCTGATCTTCATGGCGCTGTACTACAGCGGGGCCGGCCTGTTGGCGGATTTCGGCCTGACCTTGAACATCCTGCTGCTGATCTGCGTGATGGCCGCGATGCAGGCCACGTTGACGTTGCCGGGAATCGCCGGAATCGTGCTTACGCTGGGCATGTCGGTGGACGCCAACGTTCTGATAAACGAGCGTATGCGCGAGGAACTGCGCAACGGAAAGGCGCCGCGCGAAGCAGTCCGGATTGGCTATGAACGGGCCTTTTCGGCGATTCGCGACTCCAATATTTCCACCTTTGTCGCCGGCCTGATCCTGTTTCAGTTCGGCACCGGCCCGGTCAAAGGTTTTGCCGTGACCTTGTGTGTCGGGGTGCTGACTGGTCTGTTCTCCTGCGTGGTGGTCACGCGCATTTGGTACGACTACCTGATTTCAGCCCGTAAACTCGCCCGAATCAGTGTCTGACGGAGCTTCTGCTTGATTAGCTCCGAGGAAGCCTTATTATGAGGATGGGCGGCGACTGGGGGCGCCCGCGCCGGGCTGATAAGATTCGGATCGGCGTCGTGGGCGGGAGGTCAGCTTGACTCCCTATCAGGCATCATAATAAAAAGTCTCGGTTTGCCATGGTCTCCATGAAGCATAGTCCATCCCCAATGAGCCTGAATGTCATGGCTGACAAAGACGATCTGTTGCTCAACTCCCGTGAAGTGGCCTTCCTGCTGGACTTGAGTCCCGACACGGTCAACGAGTTGGCGCGCCGCAACGTCATCCCCGCGTTCAAAAAGGGGCGCCAGTGGCGCTTTCGCAAGCGCGATATCACTGTCTTTAAACGTCAACTCAAAGGCCTCAACGCCGCCGCCTGAGCGTGGTTGGGACCCCCAGGTAAAGGTCAAACCGACAACCTCAACGTAAATGCCAGAGCCGCACGAAAGTCGGGTCTATTCGGACTTCGCACATTTTTATGATCGCCTATGGGGCCGGGTTTTCGTTGACCGGGAACACTCGGTTATTGAATCGCTGAACCTCCGCCCCGGCCAGCGCGTGCTGGAAGTAGGAGTCGGCACGGGAATCTCGCTCGACGCCTATCCGCCCTACGTGCATGTCGTCGGGGTGGACCCGTCTCCCGACATGCTCGAGCATGCCAAGACCAAGATTCGCGAGAACCAGTTGAAAAATGTTGAGGTAAGTCAGGGTGACGCGCTTAACCTCACAATGGCCGACGCCAGTTTCGACGTCGTTTGCGCCTTCCATGTCATCACGGTGGTTCCCGACCCGGTCCGGATGTTGAACGAAATGTACCGGGTTTGTAAGCCCCGCGGCCGGATCGTGATAATCAATCACTTCCGCAGCGAAAACCCGGTGCTGGGCTTCATCACGGGCATCGCCAATCCAATCACCAAGCATCTGGGTTGGACTTCGCGCCTGCGCTATCGCGACGTCCTCGACGGCGTTCCACTAACAGTCGAACGGCGGGACAAGACCTCGCGCTACTCGTTCCATTCCATCATCGTGCTGCGCAAAGAGGCCTGACGGGCCCGCGCTATCAGCCATTTCGGAAGCACCCGCGTTGACACCACATCGGCGGTTCGATACGTGTTAGCCGCTTGGGGAGGACTGCGAGCCTGTGCCTGACACGCCGACCAAAGCGGAAGCCGACGAGCGCCAGGTCGAAGAGCTTGCGCGTGAGTTGGCGCGCCGGCTGCGCGGCATGAAGAGCCGCCAGGAGCTGACCGATTACGCGGTCAGCATGCTGCGCGACAGCGCCGAGGAGGCGCATCAGGAGGAGCAGGCGCGGGTCAGCGTCGAACGTGCGGCCGCGGTCGGTTCGCTCAATACCCTGGCCTTCGGATTACCGTTGGGCGTGATCGGATTGGTGTTGTGCGCAACCGGAATACTGGCCGGTCCGGGCCTGATTATATTAGGCGCAGCAGGAGTCATGGTCATTTACGGTCTGGCGTCGGCGATGTTCGCCCGGCCGCGCAAAAGCTCCGGGGATAAGGCGGCTAGCTAGAAGTTCAGGTTGTTTGACAAGTTTTGTAAAATTAGCAAAGCTCAAGTGTGTGTGGGCCTTTTCAGCTCCGGGGTCCAGCGCAATGGAGAACTGACAGATTGTTAGGCAGGCGGAAGTCCGGCTAGCCGGCCCGGCGCTGCTACGGAAACGCGATGGCAAAGCTCGATCTGCAGGAAGTTAAGCGTCAAATCGTCGAATCGCAGGCGTGGCAGTCTATTTTCCGCCATGGTTATGAAGATACGCCCCGTAACCGCATCCTGATGGTCTCGGGAAATATCTGGCTCCATCTGCATCCCTCAAAGGTCCAGCGCCATGCTACCCGGCTGCGCTTTACCTGGTGCATGGGCGGCATCACGTTCCTGCTCTTCCTCGTTACCGTGATAACCGGCGTGTACCTGATGTTCTATTACCGTCCCACGGCGGAATATGCGTACGCCGACATGAAGTACCTCGAGTTTGACATGCCGTTCGGCATGCTGATGCGCAATATGCATCGATGGGCGGCGCACGGGATGGTGATTGCGGTGTGGCTGCACATGTTCCGGGTGTTTATGACGGGCTCCTACAAGCCGCCTCGGGAGTTCAACTGGGTAGTGGGCGTTATCCTGCTGGTCCTCACTCTGCTGCTATCGTTTACCGGCTACCTGCTGCCTTGGGATCAGCTCTCGATCTGGGCGGTGACGGTGGGCTCGAACATGGCGCGCGCGACGCCGCTGTTGGGCCATGAAGGTCCGTTTCACGAGGTGCTCGGCGTCAATCCGATCTATGACGCGCGCGCCTTTTTATTCGGCGGCAGCGAAATCGGTCCGCATACGCTGCTGCGCTTCTACATCCTGCACTGCATCTTCTTCCCGTTGCTGGCAAGCCTCTTCATGGCGGTGCATTTCTGGCGTATCCGCCGCGACGGCATTTCCGGACCGCTGTGACCGATTATGAATAGCGTTATTGGATATTGCGCCCGCCTGGGAATCATCCGCGTGCTCTCGGTTCCGCTGGGTATGATATTGCTCATGTACCTGCTGTTCCGGCTGGCCGCACCACCTGAAGACCTGGGTGATAGCGACGGCGAAAC
The DNA here is from genome assembly GCA_035262365.1 of Binataceae bacterium (SeqCode). Classification (GTDB taxonomy): domain Bacteria; phylum Desulfobacterota; class Binatia; order Binatales; family Binataceae; genus JAJPJA01. The sequence goes on along the minus strand of DATFSZ010000154.1, from coordinate 6,356 downwards.
CCGCCCGTCGTAAGCGGATGCGATGAGCCCCGTGGGTATCATAAGGATGAAAGCAAGCTGCCTGAGCGTGGCAGCAGTATAAGGATCCAGCGATGGCAGACCCAACGAGCGGCAATGTCCCCTCGATGCAGATGCAGGCCGCGGCCGGCGCTGGCGCCCCGGCGCGCAGCGGCACGCCGCGGGCGGCGGCTCCCGCGGGCGGCAAGCGAATCGAAGTACCGATCAAGAAGGCCGGGTCCGGAATAGAGGACAAGCTGCACACCTGGCCTTTTCTGGTGCGCAGCGAGTTTCTGATGTCAGCGGCAGTGATCGTGATTTTGACGGTGTGGTCGCTGACCATCAACGCCCCGCTGGAAGGGCCGGCCAACACGACCCGCACGCCCAACCCCTCCAAGGCGCCGTGGTACTTCCTGGGACTGCAGGAGATGCTGGTCTTCTTCGACCCCTGGTACGCGGGGGTGGTGTTGCCCAGTTTCGTAATCGTCGGGTTGATGCTGATCCCCTACCTGGACATCAACCCCAAGGGCAACGGCTACTACACGTATCGGGAGCGCAAGTATGAGATCCTGACTTTCCTGCTCGGGTTCCAGGTGCTGTGGGTGTCCTTCATCATTATCGGCACTTTCTTCCGCGGTCCCGGATGGAACTGGTTCTGGCCGGGTCAGGTCTGGGATCCGCATCTGGTTGAGTCGCTGACCAACGTTGACCTGCCCTATCTGCTGGGCTTCCGCGACTACGTGGCCTCCGCCATCTTCGGACTTTCGCTGATAGTGGCGTATTTCGTGGTCGGCTATGCGGCGTTTTATCTGTGGGTCAGGGCGCGGCCGGCCAACGATCCGTGGTCGTCGTTTCCGGGCGGGGGCCGGGAACTGCTCGAGAAATGGGGGCCGGTGCGCTTTGGAATTACCGGTTTCCTGTTCCTCGCGATGATCGCGGTGCTGGTCAAGATGGCGATGCGTCACGCGTTCAACATCAAGTACATCATGGTAACGCCGTGGATTAACGTCTAGATCCTCCGGTGTTCTTCTTTGGCAAAATCCTCGAAGCCTTGGGCTGTGCCGACGTTGGGTTTGCGCTCTACGTGGGGCTGACCCAGGAGCATGGCATGGGCAAGGAATTCGAACTCGCCGCAATCGGCATGCTGGTTTTCGGACTGGGCGTGCTCGCCGAGCGTTGGTCGGCGCAATGAGCGAATCGCGCAAACGCGCGCCGGCTGACACCTCGGCAATGCAACGCGGCAGTTTAGATGCGGAGTAACAGAATATAAATGGCTGGGCGTCTCGGACTCGATCCCACTGAAGAAGGCAAGTCCTACAGCGCGCTGTTCGTGCTGATGGTCGCACTGCTGCTGGCGGGTGCGGTTTGGGCGATTTGGGATGACAACATTTCCCGCCGTCCCTGGAAGCAGTACCAGGTTGAGTTTGACGACCTGGCGTACAAGAGCTTCATGCGCAGGGCCGCCGACGAGGATGCACGGCTCGCCAAGGATCCGAAATACGTCAAGCTAACCCAGGAACTCACCGCCGCCCAAAGCGCCCTTAGCTCGGGCGCCACCACCGCTCGGCTCGATGATCTGGCCGTGCAGCTAAAGGCCGCCAAGGTGGTTGCCGACGACAAGGATCAGGCCGTACGGTTTACCAAGTCGGAATTGACGGAGCGCTGGTACGACTACAACCACGCGATCCAGGTCAACGCTGATGCGCGGCCCTACAAGGACGATATTGATCGGCTCAACCAACGCCTGGTCGGAGAGCAGGCTGTCTCCGATGCCGCCAAGGCCAAAGTGGATTCGATCAAGGGCGAGATGGAGTCGCTGCACGCCAAGGTCGAAACCCTGACCGAGCAGCTCAAGATCTTCACCAAGAAGCGCGACGACTTCGTCGACAAGGCCGACACCTACATGATCCCGGTCACCTTCAACGGCCGGGTGTTGCTGCGCTATCCGAAGATTCCCAAGATTGAACAGACCTCGATCGACGACTTCGACCGCAACTCGTTCGATGAACCCGTGGCGCGGGTGGACCGCTGCCAGAGCTGCCATTCGGCCGCCGACAAGCGCGGCTTCGAAGACGCGCGCGAGCCCTTCCGCACCCATTCCAATTACGAAGAGATCATTCTCAAGCATCCGTCCGACAAGCTCGGCTGCACCCCCTGTCATGACGGCCAGGGGCCTGCGATTAACTCCGTGGCGATGGCGCACGGCGACGTCGAATTCTGGGAGCGCAAGCTGCTGCGAGGTCCCAAGATGGAAGCCCGGTGCATCACCTGCCACGCCGACGTAGGATCGCTGCGCAATGCCAAGGGCGACGAGCTTGCACCGCACTGGATCCAAGGCGAGCGCTTGTTCGAGCAGATGGGCTGCCACGGATGCCACCTGGTGGCCGGTTACGAGGAGATGCTCAAGATCGGTCCTTATCTGAAACTGGCCGGCGCCAAGCTGGACCCGTCGTGGACGGTGCGATGGGTGACCAACCCGCATGTCTTCCGCCCGCATACGCGGATGCCCAACTTCATGTTCACGCCGCAGCAGGCTACGTCGATCGCCGCATATCTCTTTGACAGCTCCAAGGAGGAGTCAAAGAAATGGCTGTCGGACCATCCGGCGCCGCCCACGCTGGATCAGGATCTGAAAGATCCCAAATTCGTCCAGGAGGGCAAGGACCTGTTTGAATCGGTCGGGTGCAAAGCCTGCCATACGGTGGACAAGGAAGGAATCGGTACGCCGGTGGGCTCATACACGCCGGCCGATTTCAAACCCGGCATCAGCCGCACCGCCAAGGACTTCGCGCCCAACTTGAGCCAGATCGCCGAGAAGACCGACGGGCGCTGGATTTACCTGTGGCTCAAGAACCCGCGCGACTTCTCCCCGCACACCGCGATGCCGTCGCTGCGGCTTAGCGATCACGAAGCCGAGACCTTGGCTGCGTACCTGATGACGATGGGGAGCAAGAAGACCGATCCCAACATCGAGGCGGCGCTCTCCAAGCCCGACGAAATCGCCCAGGGCAAGTCGTTGATCCGCAAGTACGGATGCTTCGGTTGTCACGAGATCAATGGGATGGACAAGGAGTCGCGCATCGGCGTCGAGCTGACGACCTTCGGCACCAAGCACCTCGATGAGCTCTTCTTCGGCGACACTACCGACGTCGCCGATACCTGGGACGCGTGGACGTTCCACAAGCTCCAGTCTCCGCGCATCTACGCGACCGCCGACGTTGAGCAGTTGATGCCGAATTTCGAGTTCCAGGACGCCGACATTTACAACCTGCGTGTCTTCCTGGCGAGCCTCATCGACGACAAGGTGCCCGAACGCTATCGCGACACCAACGAAATGGAGCATCAGAAGGAGATCGTAAACGGACGGCGGATGGTCAACTTCTACAACTGCGTTGGCTGCCACATCATCGAGCAGCGCGGCGGTTACATCCGGCGGTTCTACGAGCAGAATCCCAACTTCGCGCCGCCGATCCTGAATGGCGAAGGGCAGAAGGTCCAGCCCGACTGGCTGTTTGGCTTCCTGCAGGCGCCGACCCAGATTCGTCCGTGGCTGAAGCTGCGGATGCCGACTTTCCACCTGACCGGCCCCGAGGATGACACACTGGTGAGTTACTTCGGCGCCACCGGCAACCTTGAAGTTCCCTACGTGTTCGTCAACACGAACACCATCCCGCACGACGATCTTCTGGCCGGGCAAAAGCTGATGTCGAAGGATTACTTCAACTGCTTCAGTTGCCATCAGCAGGGCGACAGGAAGCCCGAAGGTCCTCCCGACGGATGGGCCCCCGACCTGTCGCTGGCGCGCCATCGACTAAACCCCCAGTGGATCGCGAAATGGCTGCACAACCCGCAGGCGCTGCAGCCGGGAACCAAAATGCCGTCGTTTTATCCCGGGGGTCCCGACGACATCTTCCACGGCAACGAACAGGAGCAGATCCAGGCGATTCGCGACTACATTTTCTGGTTCAGCGATCATCCAGGTGAGAATCCGGCAGCTTCCCCACCGGCGAAGCCCCCGGTCAAAGTCAGCAGCAGATAACCTATCGGCCAACTTCCACAGAGAGGAAACAGATGAACAAGAGAGCTTTGATCATGATATTTGCCGTCGCCGCCCTGTGCCTCGGTGCGGCCAGCGCCCATGCCGACGATGGGTCGATCACCGGCACCATCAAGTACGACGGCAGCGCGCCCAAGCCCAAGTCGGTCGAGGTTACCAAGGATAAGGAAGTCTGCGGGCTGAAGCCGCACTTCGAAGAGGACCTGATTGTCGGCTCCGATGGCGGTATCGCCAACGCGATCGTCTATATTGCCGACGCGAAGGGGGAAGCCAAACCCGAGACCGTGGATTTCGATCAGAAAGGATGCGACTACTTGCCGCATGTTCTGGCTTTCACGGCGGGCAGCACCGTAAAGATCAAGAACGACGACGGAATCCTGCACAACATCCATACCTACTCGACCAAGAATCCAACGATTAACATCGCGCAGCCCAAGTTCAAGAAGGTGGTTGACGTCAAAGTCGATCAGCCCGAACTGATCCGGGTGACTTGCGACGCGCACGGCTGGATGCACGGATGGTGGTTCTCGTCCGCCAATCCCTACTTTGCCGTTACCGACGACAAGGGGAGCTATACCATCAAGGACGTGCCTCCGGGCGATTACGAAGTGACCATCTGGCAGGAAAAACTGGGCGAGCAAAAGCAGAAGGTGTCGGTCAAGGCGGGCGCGCCGACCACGCTCGACGCCACGATGAAGCCCAAGTCTTAAGACCGGCGTTTCACTGGGCAAAGCTAGTGGGAGCGTTCCGGAATGTCGTCCGGAACGCTCCCTGACGTTTTTGAGGTTCAAGCCAGGACAGCAGCTATGGCCAAAATCAAACGCCTGGACCGTTTGGACGTGGGTACCGCGGACATCGATGATGCGGCTGCGGTTTACCGGCGCAACTTTGGCCTCGCCGTCAAAGTGGCGTCCGGCGGCTCCTCCGCATCCGTCAACATCGGAGCCGCCGAAATCAGCCTGATCCCGATGGGTCCGCAATCCGAAGGCGAAGGCATGTCGGGCCTGTGGCTGGAGGCCGAGGACGTTGACGCCGTGTCCGCGGCGCTAAGCCAGTCCGGCTGTGGCTTCAAGCCGATTCGCCTTGAGGGCACCCGCCGGATATTGGAAGTCGAGCCAAAATCAGCCAACCAGGTGCCCTTGTTCATCTTCGACCGCAAGGGCTGAAAAGTTAGTGGGCCTGTCCCGCTGATCCAGGCGCGGGTGCGCAAGACAGGATGCGTGTCACGGACGGGCGCGGAGTTCCAACCCGGCCAGCGGCCGCCGACATCACGCTTTGGCGCTGGGGCGCGACGCGATTGATTGGCGCCAAAGAGTCAGGCGCTGAAGCGAAGGGTCGATGCTCACAATCCCCATCGTCGAGCCAAATTCGATTGCCACGAACGGAGTGATGTCGGCGATCGTAAAACGGTCTCCGGCAACGAACGGCCGGCCTTCCAGTTCGCGGTCCATTCGCTCCAAGCGTGCTTTGACCGCCTCGCGCTGTGCCTCGCCGTAATCGGGAAACTGCTTCATCCGAGCTTTGAACATCGGATGGGTGTTCTGAAGCGTCCGCGAAATCGGCCCGAACAGCTCCAGTTCCATCCGGCGGTTCCACATTTCGACTTCGGCCTGATCGCGCGGGTCGAGCCCCATCAGGCGGGGCTCAGGATGCATCGACTCCAGGTAGCGGCAGATCGCGACAGATTCGGCCAGGAAGGTGCCGTCGTCGAGCTCCATGAAGGGCAGACCGCCTGAAGGGTTTTTGGCCAGAAATTGCGGCGTACGGTTCTGTCCGGTCATCAGATCAACCTGTTCGATGGGAATCTTGAGGCCCTTCTCCGCGATGAACATGCGGACGCGGCGCGGGTTCGGCGCCGGCGCAAATTCGTACAGTTTCATGAGCTACCTCCTGAGGCGGGATCGATGTAAGGCAATTCGCAAGGCTAACGCCGAGGCTTGGTCCGTGCAAACGCGCCAGCGCGATAGACTCGACCGCTTCCCGGGCGCGCGGCGTCCGTTGTTGCTTGATTCAGTTGTTGTGCGGGTCTAGCCTCAAATGGACTGGTCAGTCCAAAACCTGATTTGTACTACGCCGAGTAGGCGATTTGGCTGATATGGAACCCGTGCTCCCGGTTAATCGAAAGAAGTAGTTTTCCATCTCCGGCCCGGGGGCTTGGAGGGTTACCGCTTATGATGTGGATTGTCCGCCTGGCCCTGCGCCGACCGCTTTCAGTCGCGGTCATGGCGCTCCTGATGCTCGTGCTCGGAACGCTGTGCTTCGAGCTGATGAACGTGGACATCTTTCCCGCGATCAATCTGCC
>DATFSZ010000153.1:0-126376 GCA_035262365.1 Binataceae bacterium (SeqCode) | reverse complement strand
CGCTTCGGACATCCTGGGCCTTGAATGCGCGGGCGAAGTGGTCGAGGTCGGACGCGAGGTTACAGGCTGGCGGGTGGGGGACCGGGCGATGGCGTTGCTGCCGGGCGGCGGCTACGCGCAGAAGGCCGTCGTCCATCATGGCAGCGCGATGCATGTGCCGCGCGTGCTCAGCGATGAAGAGTCGGGCGCCTTGCCCGAGGTCTTTCTGACCGCTTTTCTCAACCTGTTCATGCTCGGGGAAATAAGCGTAGGCCAGTGCGCCCTGATCCATGGGGGCGGCAGCGGAGTCGGCACAGCCGCAATTGAGCTGCTGCGCGAGGCGGGCGTGCGCAGCATCGTGACCGCCGGCAGCGCCGCCAAGTGCGAGCAATGTCTGCGGATGGGGGCCGATGTTGCAATCGATTACAACGAGGGGCCGTTCGCGCCGAAGGTCAAAACCGCCACCAGCGGCCGTGGCGCCGACGTAATCCTGGATTGCATCGGCGGGGCTTACCTGGCTCAGAACATGGAAGCACTAGCCCAGGGTGGACGGCTGATATTGATTGGTCTGATGAAGGGGGCGCGCGCTGAGATCGATTTGGCCGCGCTGCTGCGCCGGCATCTGCGAATCATTGGCTCGACGCTGCGCACGCGCAGCGTGGAGGAGAAGTCGCGGATCGTCGATGCGTTTCTGGCGCGGTTCGGCGCGGCGCTGGAATCCGGCGCCATCCGGCCCACCGTCGATTGCGTGCTGCCGATCGCTCAGGTCGCGGAAGCTCATCGCCGGATGCAGGCCAGCACCCATTTCGGCAAGATCGTGCTGCGCGTCGAGTAGGAACGTTTTCGCTCAGCCGGCCGTCTCGCCTTTGGCAACACCCGCTCCGATACACACCAATTGACGCGGCAAATGTTCGGTAAGCCCGGCCTTTCGCTTGGACGCGCCCGCGGCCGCCGATAAAATAGCGCCGCGATGGAACGGCTTGCGCAAACCCTGGAATGGCTCTATTCGCTCGAGGCGCGCGGGGAGATCTATAAGCTTGAGCGGATGGAGCAGGCGCTGGAGCACATCGGCAATCCGCATCTACGCCTGCAGGTCGTTCATATCGCGGGTACCAAGGGCAAGGGCTCGGTGGCGGCGATGCTCGATAGCTGTCTGCGCGCCGCCGGTTACCGCACCGGCTTGTACACCAAGCCCCACCTGGTCCATCTAACCGAGCGCACCCGGATTGACGGCGCCGAAATGCCCGCGGCCCTGATGCTGGACTATATCGATCGGCTGCGGCTGGTTTATGAGCGCGCCGGACTCGCGCTGACGTTTTTCGAGTTCACCGTGGCCCTGATGTTCCTTTATTTCGCCGAGGCCGGAATAGATATCGCCGTGGTTGAGACTGGACTTGGGGGCAGGTTGGACTCGACCAACGTGGTGCGTCCGCTCCTGAGCGTGATTACTCCGATCGGCTTCGACCACGTCGAGTATCTGGGCTATACCCTGCGTTCCATTGCGGGCGAGAAGGGCGGCATCATCAAGCCGGGCGTGCCGGTGGTGATTGGCGCACGCGAGGAAGAGGCGCGTGCCACTCTGACCGATATTGCGGCCCAGCGCGGCAGCGCCGCGATGCTGATCGATCGCGAATTCACCTATCGTTCACATTCTCCAGCTCATCGGCTTGACTATATAGGCCTGGGGTTCAATATAAATGATGTGGAACTGGGTGTGGCGGGGCGCTTTCAGCATGAGAACGCGGCGATCGCGTTGGCCGCGATCGAGGCGATGCGCGGCATCGGATGGCGGATTGATGAGGCGCAGATACGCCGCGGGTTGCATGAACTTTACTGGCCGGGCCGTTTTGACGTCGTGCAGCGCAGTCCCTTTGTGGTTCTGGACTGCGCGCATAACGAACTGAGCGTCGAGGCCTTGCTGGACACTATAGCGCTGGAATGCGGGCCGCAGGCCCGGCCCCGGCTGGTGTTCGGCTGTTTGTCGGACAAGAACTGGGTCAGCATGGCGCATCTGCTCGGGCCTCGGGTTCGGGATGTGACGCTGACCAGGGTCAAACCCAAGCGCCCGCTGGAACCCGAACGGCTGTTTGAGCACTTTGCTCCGTTTGCTCCAACGCGCGTGATTCGGGAACCTATTGCTGCGATCGAGCAGGTGGTGGCGGAGTCGAGCGCGGACGATTTTGTGCTGGTCTGCGGCTCCGTGTACTTGGTAGGTGAGATTTATCCCTATTTCCTGGCGGCACAGGGCCGCGCAAGGTTGTTCCCTGAAGGCATTTAGATCAGCGCTGCTTGGTATGTTGTGGCTGGTCCTGGCGGCCGGACCGGCCGCGCACGCGCAAGATCTTCAATCGTTGGGTGCACTGCGCAGCTCGCACACCGGCAAGGTCGACCTCAGCGGCCATGAATTCATTTACGACGCTCATACCGACACCTTTGTCGCGCGGGGCGATGCCCGTCTGCGGCAGTCCGGCACTTTGCTGCAAGCGGATGAAATGCAATTCAACCGCAAGAACCAGACCCTGGCCGCGCACGGCAACGTTAGCCTGACCGATCCTGAAGTCGAAGTAACCGCCTCGCGCGCCGACGTGAACGTCGACAACGAAACTGGCCAATTGCAAAATGCTAAGGTTACCGTCAAGCAAAGCGACTACTATCTCGCCGGACGGGAGATCACCAAGTTCCTGGGACAGCATTACCGGGTAAGGGACGGCTATTTCACCACTTGCGGATGCGAAGGGGGAACTCCGTCCTGGAGCATTGCAGGGCGCGAGATCGACGCGACGCTGGGCGGCCACGGCGTGGTCAAAGACGCCAAGTTTCAGATCCTTGGTCACACCGTCATGGACATTCCCTACGCGGTGTTTCCCGCCGATACCGATCGGCAGAGCGGCTTCCTTAGCCCCCTGGTGGGTCAGTCCCGCCTGCGCGGTTTTCAGTATTTCCAGCCCTATTATATCGATATCGACCGCAGCCAGGACGCGACCGTGGCGTTCGACGTCGAGTCGCTGGCGCGGATCGGCGGGATGGCGGAGTACCGGCTGCAGAACGGGACGGACGACTACTTGAGAGTCACCGGCGGGTACTTCAATGAGAGCATCCGCAGCAACGCCAACACCGACGTGGTCGACGATCAAATCGCCGATCCCACGGTTCCGATCAACCGCTGGGGTCTTATCGGCGTGTTGCGCCAGCACATAACCCCCGACCTGGTGGCATACGCTGACGGCATCCAGACCAGTGACAGCCTGTACCTGCGCGACATGGACGTGTACACCCTGTCGCGCGGTTACGGCTCGAATGACTACGGTCTGCTGCGCACCGGCAACTCGGATTTCGGGCTGCAGCAGAGCTTCGAAAATTCCTACGTCCTGCTCGACGGGATGTGGATCCAGGATTACATCCAGGCGCAGCAATTTGCCCTGCAAAAAATGCCCGAGCTGCTGTGGAGCGGACGCCAGAATCTCGGCTTCGGATCGGCCTTCGTGGACTTTGACTTCCAAGCGGTCAATTATTTGCGGGAGAACGGGATCGACGGAATGCGCCTCGACATGCATCCGGAGCTGACCGTTCCATGGCATCTGAAGGATTACCTTTACGGATGGGGCAGCGTCGGCGTCGAGGAGACCACCTACGACGTCTCTGGTCATGACATTACGATCTTCCCGGTCGGCACCTTCGACCCGGTCACCGGCCAGGTGCTCAACAACAACAATCAGCTGGGAGAGAATCCATCGCTTGCTCCCGGCGGCCTGCTTCATCGCGAGTTGATCGACGGCAGCTTCACTATCGGCAGCCGTATCCAGAAGGTTTACAACTTCAAGTGGCGCACCCTCGAAAAGCTCAAGCACACGATCGAACCGGTGGTTTCCTACGACTATGTTCCGGTTGTGGACCAGTCGCAGCTGCCGATTTTCGATGAAACCGACCGGGTCGAACCGCGCAGCCTCTTTACCTGGGGTGTGGTCTCGCGTCTTTATGGCAAATTCAACGGCCGCGAGGACGTCAAGAGCGCTTCTTCCAACTCAAGCGAGGAAGCGTCCAGCTCGCAGACTGGAGCCGTGCCTCAGGCGCCGACCAACTTTCAATCCGGCAGCGGACGCGTAATGGAACTGGCTCAATTCAGCCTGCTGCATGAATATGATACTTCGCATGCACTGACGCCTAGCGGCCAGCGTTTTTCCGATATCTCCGCCAACCTGTTTGTCTATCCGACCACCTACGCGTCGATTGGCAGCACCACCGACTTTAATCCCAACACCCGCCAGTTCGCCGGCCAGACCGTTTTTCTGGCGTTGCGGCCGCCGTGGGTCCAACCTCATCCCACCCAGCAGCAGCGCCTGGGACGGGCCTATACCGGCGGTCCCTATATCCAGGTGGACTACTCCTTCGTCGGCGGCCGCACCGCAGTCCAACAGATCGGCGGAAGGGCCTATTACGAGTTCTTCGATCGGATCGGTCTGTATTACGAGCCGTCCTACGATATCGCCGACGGCAAAATGCTCTACAGCGAATATGGACTGCGGCTGAAGTCCAAGTGCGACTGCTGGATCTTCGACATCGGCGTGAACGACTCTATCAACCCCAGCGAGGTCCAGATTTTCGTCCAGCTGACCTTGGGCGGCCTGGGCTCGATTGGGCGCAATCCGTTTGGCCGCAACATCTTGCTCAACAATGCCTACGGCATGAACCAGGGCGGTCCTTTCGACTGACCCGGCGCGGCGAGGCCCGTGGTTGCCGGAGCCGCCGCTTCCGGCTTTAATAATTGGACGATATGAGCAAGACCGCGCTGATCACCGGCGTGACGGGCCAGGATGGCTCCTACTTGGCAGAGCTGCTGCTGGCCAAAGGCTACAGTGTTCACGGTATCGTGCGGCGGACCTCCAGCTTCGCCACCGGTCGCATCGACCATCTGCGCCAAGGCTTTGAGAGCGGCCATTCCGGGCTGCAGCTTCATTACGGCGATCTCGGCGACGGCACCGGGCTAAGGCGCATCATCGAACTGGTCGCGCCTGACGAAGTGTACAATCTGGCCGCCCAGTCGCACGTGCGGATTTCATTCGATCAGCCCGAATATACCGCCGATGTGGTCGGTTTGGGGGCCTTGCGGCTGCTTGAAGCGGTGCGCGATCACAGCCGCAGCACCGGACGCCAGGTGCGCTTTTACCAAGCTGGATCCTCCGAGATGTTCGGCAAGGCGGCGCAATCACCGCAAAGCGAGGCCACCCCTTTTCATCCGCGCAGTCCTTATGCGTGCGCCAAGGTTTACGCCCATTGGCAGACCCGCAACTATCGCGAAGCCTACGGCATGTTCGCCGCCAACGGTATCTTGTTCAATCACGAATCGCCGCGGCGCGGGGAGAACTTCGTGACGCGTAAGATCACGCGCAGCGCCACCCGGATCAAAGTCGGGCTGCAGGAAAAGCTGGCGCTGGGAAATCTCGATGCGGTGCGCGACTGGGGTTTTGCCGGCGACTACGTGGAGGCGATGTGGTTGATACTGCAGCATTCGGAACCGGAGGACTTTGTAATCGCAACCGGTGAAAGCCATTCGGTGCGGGAGTTCCTGGAACTGACCTTCCAGCTCCTGGAATTGGATTTTCGCGAACACGTTGAATTCGACCCTCGTCTGATGCGTCCGGCTGAAGTTGACCTTCTCCAGGGAGATTCCTCCAGGGCGCGCAACGCGCTGGGCTGGCGCCCCAAAGTCGGCTTCAAGGAGCTGGTGGCGATGATGGTTGATGCCGACCTCGAACTGGCGCGCCGCGAACTAAAGGCCGAAAGCTGACTTGCATGCCCGTGATAGACAGGCTGGGGAAGCTCATATCTGGAGTTCCCACAACCGTAGGGTTGTAAGCCCCTCGCCCCAACCTTCTTCTTGGTCAGGAGAGGGTGCTCGCACTAACTAACTTGGAAATTCCCGCCACAGCCTGTCGCGGGAGTCTGTACATTCAGACTCACTCACCGCGCAAACCTGAACTCGGCCCTTGCGCGTGACTCCGGCTCCCGTTAATTACCTGCTGCGGGAGCATAGAAGGCCGTGGCGATGCGTCGACTGAATCCGGGAGTCTTTGAACCGGTGGTTTACCTGGTTCAAAAGCCCCAGTCATTCCGCGTCATAGGATTGGGAGGACTGGCCCTGTTCTCGGTGCTCATGCTTTCCGAGGCATTCAGCCACGGCGCCGGTTATGGGCTGCTTGGGCTCGTGCTGCTCGGTGCGCTCTGGCTGGAAACCAGTCTGACCGCGTGCCGGCGATGCCGTTTTTACGGCACGTGGCATTGCCTGGGGCAGGGCCTGCTTGCGTCGAAAGTCTTTCCCCGCGTCGCGAACGGCGCCAGCGATTTGCAGTACCAGGCCCATCTTGTACTGCTCGGCATATACCTCATCTACGGGCTGTTCTGGCTCTGGCATGCGCCGGCGTTGGGCTTCATCTTCACCCTGTGGATACCGCTGCTGCTGATCAGCGCGGACGCGCTGAACGGATTTTCCTGGCGAGCGAACCGCGCCTGACTTCGATTTCGACGCGTAAAAATTCGCGGCGCTGTTCAAACTGGACCACAACGGTCGGCCATTCTTTTACCGCCCAATCCCCTCTGACATAATTTCAATAGTGGCCAAAGAAATTGGAATGGATGCGGTCCGCGCAGCGCTTTCGCGGGTCAAGTATCCCGGTTATGCAAGCGACATCGTCGCCCTTGGCATGGTCGAAGAGGTTTCGGCCGGGACCGACGGACAAATCAAGGTAACCCTGCGCCAGGCGACCGAGAACGAGGATATCCTGCGCCAGATCGCGCAGCAGATTCACCATGCGCTGAGCCATGAACTTGGGTTGGAGCGGATCGAGCTCAAGGCTCGACGGCTCGAGCCCGAATTGGGCGAGAAGACCGGGCGGGTCCGGTTGGAAGGGACCCGCTACGTGATTGCTGTCGCCAGCGGCAAGGGCGGTGTCGGAAAATCCACCGTGGCGGCCAACCTCGCCGTCGCGCTCCATCATCTTGGATTGAGCGTGGGGCTGCTCGACGCCGACATCTATGGTCCTTCGATGGCGATGATGTTTGGCACCGGCGACGCGCGGCCAAAGGCAGCCGACAAGACGCGTTTCAACCCGGTCGAGAAGTACGGCATCAAGCTGATCTCGATGGCCTTCTTTCTAACCGACAAGGCACCGGTGATATGGCGCGGCCCGATGGTGATGAGTGCGGTGCGGCAGTTTCTCAAGGAAACGGTGTGGGGCACGCAGGACTTCCTCATCGTCGATTTGCCGCCCGGCACCGGCGACGCGCAGTTAACCCTGGCGCAGCAGGTGGCGCTCGATGGAGTGGTGGTCGTCACGACACCACAGGAGGTGGCGGTCCTCGACGCGGTGCGGGCGGTCAAGATGTTCAAACAAGTGCATTGCCCGGTGCTCGGAATCGTGGAGAACATGAGCCTGTTCGTGTGTCCCGATTGTGGGGAAGAGGAAGAGATTTTCGGCCGCGGCGGAGGCGAGCGGATGGCCGCTGAGGAAGAAACGAAGCTGCTGGGCCGGATTCCGATCCATGCGGAAATACGGGAGAGCGGAGATAGCGGGAAGCCGATCGTACTGGCCCAGCCCGATCATCCCGCGAGCCTTGCCTTTGTGGAAATTGCGCGCCAAATCGTAATGCGGATGCCGGATTGATTGGTATAGGCGCCTTGCCGCAAAATCAGTCAGCGGCTATTGTAATCTCAGGCTTTATCCGTCCCGCCTTGCAAGCCTTAGGGAAAACGAAACAGGAGTGTAAAGACGCTGATCACAGGTTGGAAGCCTGTGCCACGCTTAGGACAGCCCGGCGATGTCAACGGTAATCACGGAAGAATGTATTAACTGCGGCGCGTGCGAGCCTGAATGCCCGAACACGGCGATCTACGAGGGCGGCGCCCAATGGGAGCTGGACAGCGAGAACCATGCGGCGCTCAAGGACGATATCTATTATATTGTTCCCGACAAGTGCACCGAATGCGTGGGGTTCTTCGATTCGGAACAATGTGCGGCAGTCTGCCCGGTCGATTGTTGCATTCCCGACCCGGCCAACCCCGAAACCGAAGAGGCGCTGATAGAAAGAGCCCGGCGCCTGCATCCCGAGCAGGCTTTTGCAGCTGATTTTCCGTCGCGATTCAAAAAGTAAGGCGCCGAGCTTCGGCGCCCGCGGCGCCTCGGTACGCCGTGCGGCCGTCTGCGAAAAGGAGTCTTGAGTTTGCCAACGAAACCACCCGTCCGTATCGCCCCCGCGGACGGCAAGCTTGGTGTTCTCCTTCCGGGATTGGGTGCGGTCAGCACCACCTTCATAGCCGGAGTCGAGGCGGTAAAGCGGGGCGCCGCGGCACCGATCGGATCGTTGACCCAGCTCTCCACCGTGCGTTTGGGCAAACGCAACGAAGGCCGCACACCGCTCATCCGGGACTTTGTTCCGCTGGCCGCGCTGGACGATCTCGAATTTGCGGCCTGGGACATCTACGAAGACAACGCCTTTGAGGCCGCGCGCAAAGCCGCGGTGCTCGACGGCGCAATGCTGGAGCGGGTGCGCGAGCCGCTGGAAAAGATCCATCCCATGGAGGCTGTATTCGACCGCCAGTACGTGCGCCGAATCGTCGGCCCCAACGTGAAGGAAGCGCGCACCAAGATGGAAAAGGCCGAGATGTTGATGGACGACATCCGGCGCTTCCAGCAGCGCAGCGGCGCTGCCCGCTGCGTGATGATCTGGACCGGCTCGACCGAAGTGTACAACCGCCCTGCGCCGGTCCATCAATCGCTAAAGGCGTTTGAGGCGGGGCTTGCGGCCAGCGATCCCGAGATCGCTCCCAGCCAGATTTACGCGTATGCCGCGCTCAAGCTGGGAATTCCGTACGCCAACGGCGCGCCCAACCTGACGGTCGATACTCCAGCGATGCTGGAGCTGGCGCGCGAGGCGAACCTGCCGGTCTGCGGCAAGGACTTCAAGACCGGCCAGACGCTGATGAAAACGATGATCGCGCCGGGACTGAAGGCGCGGATGCTGGGGATGTCGGGGTGGTTTTCCACCAATATTCTGGGAAACCGCGACGGTGAAGTGCTCGACGACCCGGGCTCATTCAAGTCCAAGGAAGAAACCAAGCTTTCGGTGCTCGACCAGATTCTACAGCCGGAGTTGTATCCGCAGCTTTACGGCAACCTGTTTCACAGCGTGCGGATCAATTACTACCCGCCGCGCGGCGACGCGAAGGAGGGGTGGGACAATATCGATATCTTCGGATGGCTCGGCTATCCGATGCAGATTAAGATCGACTTCCTGTGCCGCGATTCGATTCTGGCCGCGCCGCTGGTGCTCGACCTGGTGCTGTTCCTGGACCTGGCGCGGCGCGCCGGCATGCGCGGGATCCAGGAGTGGCTGTCGTTTTACTTTAAGGCCCCGATGCACGCGGCAGATATCTACCCTGAGCATGACATCTTCATCCAGCTAATGAAGCTCAAGAACACGCTGCGCTGGATGCGCGGCGAGGAATTGATCACCCACCTGGGACTGGAATATTACGACTGACGGCTGACCCTCTATCTGGTCAGGAGGGCAGGGATTTTCGAAACCGCACTGTGGAGCGGGTGCCCCTGCCCGCCATTAACTCAGTTCATCCGCGCTCAGGCGAGTTGCTATCTTGCCGTCTCGAGCTTACCAGCAAAAAAGGGTTAGCGCAGATACCCGGCGTGGGCCAGGTACTCCGCCAGCAGCACTGCGCCCTTGCCGGCGCCCATCGCGGTGTTGTGCGTTACCAGCAAGTACTTGATTCCGTTGGGCAGCACTTCGTCGGAGCGGATGCGTCCGACCGACGTGGTCATGCCGTCTTCCGCGTCGCGGTCCAGGCGCGGTTGCGGGCGCATCGGATCGCGATGCACCGTTATCATGTGACGGGGCGAGGTCGGCAGTCTAAGCCCGGTGAATTCCGTGCCGAAAGCTTCGAAGGCCGCGGTTACTTCCTCGGCTGAGGCGGCTTTCTTCAGCGCGACACTCACCGCCTCTGTATGACCGGCGATAACACCGGCGCGGGTACAGGTCGCGCTGATTTTCATCGACGGCTCGATTATCGCGCCTTCACCCATACGCCCCAGGATCTTTGGAGTTTCGATCCGAACCCGCTCTTCCTCTCGCGGGATATAGGGAATGATGTTTTCCACGATATCGAGCGCGGGCAGGTCGCGGCCCGCGCCTGAGATCCCCTGCATCGTGGTGACCATTATCGCGTCGATTCCAAAGCGCTGATCCAACGCCTTGAGCGTGATCGCCATGCCGGTCGCGGTGCAGTTGGGCAGCGTGGCGATAAAACCGCGCCATCCACGGCGGCGCTTTTGTTCGTTGGCCAACGCCAGGTGGTCGAGATTGACGCCGGGGATAACCAGCGGCACGTCGGGTTCCATCCGATGAGGCCGCGCGGTGGAGATCGTCGGCACGTGTTGGGCGTAGATTGGCTCCAGTTCGCGGGCCGCCTCGGATTCCACGGCGGCGAACACCAGGTCAACGCCGTCCAGCCGGATCGACTTTGCGTCTTCAACCGGCAGCGCCATTATCGCCGGCGCGGGCTCGGTTCCTGCGACGTACCAGCGTTGGATGCCGCTCTCGCGATCGGTAATAGCGTCGCTGTACGACTTCCCGGCCGAACGCTCCGACGCCGCCAGCGCGGCGACCTCGAAGGTGGGATGATTGTCCAGCCCGGCGAGAACCTGCTGTCCCGCAATTCCGGTTGCACCTACTACTGCCACTCTGATCTTCATCTGCGTGAAACTCACCTGCGCGCCGGACGCCGTCAGCACTCGTACCGAATAGCTGCCCTAATCATGAAAAGAACGGCTGGCCCTGAACATCCGCTGCAATTCACTGAAACTATAACTGTCGTGATGCTCGGTCCAGAGTGCGCGCCGTTTCAGGCAACGTACCCCGCATCACCTTGGCGCCAAAGCAGACAGGCATCGCTTGACGCTGAACAGTGGATCCTCGCCGCCCACCGCACCGGGGATGATGCCGATCATATCGACGCCGGTTTGGCCGAGCGCCGACAGCCGCTCGCGGCATCGCGACGCCGGGCCGTAGATCGTAATCGCGTCAAGCAGTCGATCCGAGGCGGCCGCAGCCAGCGCGGCCTTGTCGCCCCTCTCCCAGGCTGCGGCTCCTGACTGCGCTTCGGACGCGAAACCGCTGTTGCGCAGCAGCCGGTTGTAATAGGGCATCCCCATGTAGATTGCCATCCCGGCGCGTGCCGCTTCCTTTGCCAGCTTTACATCGTCGTGAACATAGGCTTGGACGGAAGTGACCACCGCAACCTCGTCGGGCCGGCGGCCAAACTGGCGTGCGCTTTCGCGCGTCGCGCGTATAACCTGGGCCAGGCGCTGGGCGGTGCAATGCACCAGCAGCAGGCCGTCTGCGAGTTCTCCGGCCATCCGCACGGTTTCCAGCGTCAGCGCGCCGAAATAAATCGGCACGGGCTCGCCCGGATGCGGGAAATGGACGCCCAAATTCTTCGCGCGCGCGCCGCCGAAGGCTTTGCGCAACTCCATCGTGTATTTGCGCAGATGCTCGCGCGCATTGCCCATCTCGATTCCCATCGCCTGAAGGACCGGACGATGGCTGGGGCCGATGCCGAGGATGAAACGGCCTTGGGAGGCTTGCTGAATGGTGGCGGCGGTGACGGCGCATAGCGAGGGATCGCGCAGATAAATGTTGGCGACGTTGGTTGCGACGCGGACGCGGTTGGTCGCCGTTACCAGCATGTAGCAGCAGAGCAGCGAGTCATTGCCCTCGATCCCTTCGGGCACCATCAGGCAATCGTAGCCCGCTTCCTCCGCCTGCTGGCCGAGATGAACGAGGTCCGGATATGGATCGCCGGTGTAGAACGCCAGGTTCAGGGCAAGTCTCGCCATCGAATCAGACCTCGTTTATCTGGATCACTTAGCGCGACGCTGCCCAAACGCTCCAGGTACTCAGCGGCGGCTTCCATCATTGTCAGCCCTTTGGACAATCGCGCGCAACCCTTGGTGAAAATGCAAGCGTAGTGGCCAGCCTCAGGCGATGTGCGGAAAGATTTTCTCTCCCAGCGTGCGGACGGTCTTTTCGCTTTTGGTGGTGACGATGAACTGGCTCACGCCGAAGGCCTTGACGCGGCTGCGCAGCTCGTTGATACATGCCTCCGGCGTGCCGACCAGCAGCATCGGGCAATGACGCACCTGTTCAGCCGTAAAACCCAACGCGCGGCCGATTCCATCGACCATCTTGGCGGTGGCTGCCTCTGAATCCGTCACCACGCAACTGCCGATCAGATTGCTGATCGCGACCGCATCGCGCGGGCGGCCGTTTCTTTCGCATTGCTCGGCCATATAGTCGATCCGTTCCTTGAACCGCGTCTCGTTAAACTCGGTCAAATATCTCGTATCGAACTTGCCGGCGCGCCCCAACTCCCAGGTGATATTGGAGATGTCGGCGTGCTTGGCCGCCATCCTGACAATTGGACGTCCGCCGCCGCCAATCATGATTGGCGGATACGGCTTCTGTATCGGCTTGGGCCACAGAACGGCCTCGCGCAGCTTGTAATGCTTGCCTTCGAAGTTGGTCACCTCGTTGGTCCACAATGAGCGAATACAGGTCAGCGCCTCGTCGAGCATCTCCCCGCGTGTTTTCATGTCCGGGAAGGGAATTCCGCTCATGATGAATTCCTGCTCGGTCCAGCCGGTGCCAAGACCCGCGATCAGCCGCCCGCCGCCGATATGGTCCAGTGTCATGAGCGCCTGCGCGGTAATCATCGGATGTCGAAATAGGTTATTCAGTACCAGGTGGCCGATGCGCAGCTTGCGCGTCGCGGCGAAGATAGCCGCGGAGCTGGTCAGCGCGTCGAGAGTAGGCTCCTGCTCCGGATGGACCCCGGATTGCGCAAGCACCAAATGATCACCCGGATAGAAGGCGGTAAAGCCAACGCCCTCGGCAGTCTGGGCCAATGCGACCAAACGGGAAAGCTCGAGTCCGGAAGTATTAACTCCAAAATCCATCGATCGATCCTCGGCGGACGCGTTCAGGCCGTCCTGGAATGATCACGCGAAGCTGGTTTCGAGGGCGGCCGACTCGTCGATAAAAGCCTGAAAGGAAAACAACTGACGATAGAAAACGTCCACGCGGGTCTGGTCCTCACCATGGACTTTCAACGGATGGCCGAGCAGGCACAGCCGGTTCAGCGTGTGGTCGGGGTCCGCTTCACCGTGCGCTTTGATGTTCGCGACCATCTCCTTCCAGGTAGAGTAATCGCCCTCGATGATCCAGTCGGGATCGAACGGCGCGACCGCGCCATCCGCGAGTTCGCGCACTTCCAGGCATTCGAAACCGTCGAAGGTCAGGCCGAAATTGCGGGTCCCGGCGGGCGTGCCGGCAATCCTGAAAACCGCGCGCGCGGTGACGAAACCAAAATTCTGGTACTTGGCGCGCTGATCGTTCATCCGGGCGGCCAAATGCTCAAACCACTGCGTGGAGGGAAACTGTACTGCTGGATTAGACATTGGGAATTGCCAACGCCGGTCAAAAAGGGGCCTGGGCCGGTATCAGGCAGCGGTCGCGCCGCGCAAGGCCGATGGAGTCAAGCCGCGCCAGGTAGTTTTCTCCAAACTGCGGCCAGAACTTGCGGACGACGCGCATCCCTTCCGCCGTCGCGGCGCCGCTGCCGCCCAACATGATCGCCAGCGGCTCCAACACCTTGGGGTTCAGCATATGGTGCTCGGTCTGCAACGGTTCGAGCTGGTCGGCAACCAGATGCAGCTTGACGGCGGCCTCTTCGCGGTCCGCGCAATTGCGCAGATAAAAGCCGATACGGCGGCATCCGAAAGCGACATGGCGGGCGCAGTCCTGAACCAGTTGTGTCATCAGATGGCGGTCGAAGCGGCTGCGGGCACCGGCCTGAGCCAGCCGCGCCATCTCGAGCATGATGGAATTGAACAAGACATCGATCGCGAAGATCACGGCGCTAAAGTCGCGCTCGACCTCGCCGACAAAGCCGTGCGACGATTCATTGCAAATGTCGATCAGCCCGGCGCCCAGTCCCTCGACCTGCACTCCCATGCCGCCGCCGTTTGCCATCACGCGTTTGCGCAGCAGTCCGCACATCAGGTTGTAATCGAAAAGCTCGTAGGCCAAGAAGCTCTTTACTTCGGCAAATCCGTAATGAATCAAGCCGTTCCAGGGGCCGGACGCGTCCGAGCATAGATACATCGCCTGAATGAGATAGGTTGCGAACTGGTCGAAGGCGCGTTCGAGATCGTCGGGCAGCGGCGTCATGTCTTCCCATCGCAGCTGGCGCGCCGGACGCATCTGGCGGTCCAGGGCCTCTTCGGTCAATTCGGCGGCGTGTTCGATCCATACCTGGTCGCGCCGATCCATTTCGCGCGCGGTCCCGTACTTGGGTGCGATTTTTTCCTCCAGCTCGGGAGAAATCGAGCGATGGGTCTTGATATAGCGCGAATGCATCAGCCGGCGCGCGGGCTCGTTGGTGGGCTCCGGGTTGGAGCTGACGCGGTTGATCGCCATGAAGGTCATGCCGATTCGATCCGGCCGGGCGTGCTTGCCCCATTCCGTCCACTCTCCGCCAACCAGCGGCGTAGTGAACCATTCGCCGAGCTGGCCCGAGCGGATGCGCTCGGCTTCGGGATGATGGTAGAGCTTTTCCTTGACCTCCTCCGGCGGCGGCAGCGGCAGCGGCCGGTGCCTGCGAGTGGGAGGAAGCGCGAAAGGCGAGGGTACGCGTTGTGGCGAGGCCAACTTTGTTTACTCCGGCCCCGTTTCAGAAGGGCGCTTCTTCGGGCAGCATGCAGAGGCCGCGGCGCGGGATTCCGGCGCGCTCGCAGCGGTTGATGTATTCTTCCACCGCCGTCGCCCAGAACTCGCGTACCACCTCCCATCCTTTGTCGAGATTGCGGAGGCTGCCGGCCGCCAGCAGCGCGAAGGGTTCGATCGCGCTGGGCTGAAGCAGCAAACCGAAGCCGGTCCCGCTGGCTTCGCATGCCGCGGCCAGAAAATGGAGCATCTCGGACGCGGCCTCGCGCTCCTCGCGCGGGGCATTGTCAAGGTAGTACTTGATACGCATCGTGCCGAAGGAGACGTGGCGCGCCTCGTCCTGCATGATGCGCCGGAACATCTCCTTGTCGCACGGGTTGCGCCCCAGGAATTCACCGAAGCGGAAGAAGTCCAGCACCACGGCTTCGCCGATCATCTGCACGAAGTAGGAGTAAGCGAGAAAATCCCAAGTCGGATTCACATTGGAAACCGTCCTGGCGATTTCCTGCGGCAGCACCGATTTGCGCGGGTCGAATTGGAGCAGCGCCTCGGCTCCCGGTTCCACGCCCGGACCGCCGCCGTTGGCGTACATGCGCTTGCCGAATACCTCCATGTGCCGGGCTTCGTCGGCGCATTGCGAGGACATGAACAGCCGCACCTCGGGAAACGACGGGTCCACGCGCGCCATATAATAAGGAAGCGTGTCGCCGGGCACGAACTCCACCGTATGCAGGAACGTGACGAACTGGCATAGCGCGCGCTCCTGGTCATCCGGCAGCGGCGCCAGCTTGTCCCACGGGATGTCGCGCGTGGCGCTCCATTGCCGCGAGACCGCCTCTTCGTAGAGGCTCTCCACGTTGTAGGACCAGCATTGGAACTTCTGGTTGAGCGGATAATCGTAACGCGGCGCGTCGGCTTCTGCGCCGGCCTCGCGGTCGGCCAGCAGGCCCAGGCCTTCGGTTGGTATTGGATGGCGGTCGGCGCGATTGAGTTCGACCAGGCTGACGCCGCGCCGGTTGGGCTGAAATCGATGGCCCCATGAGCCCCAGATGCCGCCTTCCTCCGACGGCTTGCTGGTGAACCAGGCGCCCGGTTCATAATTGCCCTCGCGCCAACGCTTCACCTGCGGCAGCGATCGCAACCGTTCAACAGCTTCCTTTTTGTCGATCGGCGTAGGCATGACAGCCTCCTGAGCGGATCTGGCTTCTCTTTGACCAGTCTCGCATATCGGGCCGGAAATTTACAAACCTCTGGGTGAAACACGCCGGCGCATGGCGTGCGTTCGCCTTGAGTTATACCGTGCAAGCGCGCAGATTACGCGTGAAGTTTCACAATCGGGCCGACGGGCGAGGAAGGATTCCGATGAAGCGGTTCACCTACCGCTGCGGGGACGAGATCAGGGCTGGGGATCGTATCACTTATCACGGCGAACCCGGCAAGGTTGAGTTCGTGGTCAACGAAGCGAGCGGTGACGCGGCGACATATTGGTACGTGGACCAATATCCCGGAGGCGGCTTCATGATAACGGCGAAGGGTTTCGGAAATGTTTTCCTGACCGAAGAAAGCAGCGACGAGGATTTGGAATTCATCGCTAGAGATTGAACTGGGTCTTTCGACTTCGCAAAGGAGCAGCGACGATGGCCGACATCGAAAAAGGAATAAAGAAACTCGGTGAGCTGGTTGGCGACCAGGGCGCCCGCGGCGCCTACGAATTCATGAAAAAGTTCGACGCGGGCTTTGCCGATGTGGTGTTTGGCACCACGTTCGGCGACATCTGGGCGCGTCCGGGTCTGCCCACCAAACTGCGCTCACTGGTAACAGTAGCCGGACTCGTCGCGCTGGGGCGTCCGGCCGAACTGCGCGCTCACCTGCGGGGCGCGTTGCACGTCGGATGGACGCCGGAGGAGCTGAAGGAAGTGATCATCCATCTGTCGCAGTACGCTGGTATACCGACCTCGCTCGAAGCCATTCGCGAGTTCGAGGAAGTAACGAAAAAGAAGGAAGCGAAGGCTTAGCCGGCGCCGCCGGCACCGGCAATTACTGCTGATGGTGGCGCTTGGGGGCGCGCGGCGGTTCCACCACCCTGGGACCGTCGGGCCGCACCTCCACAATCTGGCCTACACAGTTGTCGTCGCGCACGAAGTTGAGCACGACTTGGGCGATCTGCTCGGGCCGGAGCGCGTTTGCGGGCAGCGCGGTTCTGCCTCCCGCCTCGGCCACCTCTTTGGTCAGCCGCTCCACCAACGGCGTCAGGACGATACCCGGGCATACGCAGTTAACCCGCACGCCGCGCCGCGCCCATCGGTTGAGCGAAAATGTCAGATGCACCACCCCGCCCTTGGCGGCGGCATAAACCGGATCGCTGGGATGAGGATAGATCCCCGCCATCGAGGCCGTGTTGACGATTACGCCGCCGCCGCGCGGCGCCATGAACTCGTAGCCCAATTGGCAGCCGAGCAGGACGGCCTGCAGATCGACGTCGAGCACGCGGCGCCATTTCTCCAGCGGCGTCTTGGGATAGATGGGATGGGCGATCGCGATTCCCGCGTTGTTGTACAGGATGTCGAGGCGGCCGAACTCCGAAATCGTGTCCTCCACTGCGCGGCGCATCTGATCGGCATTGGTGACATCGGCCCTGCGAAAAGCGGCCTTGCCGCCCTTGTTGCCGATCAGGGACACGCTTTCGCTGCCCATCTTCTCGTCTAGATCGACGATCATGATGGCCGCGCCTGCGTCCGCCAGGCTCAGCGCTGTCGCGCGTCCGATTCCCGACCCGCCACCGGTGATCAGTGCTGCTTTTCCGGCAATCTCCATCTCGATGTCCTCCTGTGATAAGCCTGCCGCCTGCAAGCATGGAAAATTAAGGCGGCGCGCAAGTCAAACCCGACGGATGGCATAGTGCCGGCGTCCTTTCTTCTGGCGTAGAAGGCGACGCTGAGTTCTGTTAATGAGATGGCAAACCGCGACCGAACAAGGATCTCAGATGAGCAAGTCCGCTTTTACCATCGACATTCCACGCGAGACCATCGACGACCTGCGCCGGCGCGCCGCAAAAACCCGCTGGCCGATAGATTTCGCCAACGAGAAGTGGGCGTACGGCACCAACCTCGATTACCTGAAAGAACTCGTCGCGTACTGGGCCGACGGCTACGACTGGTACCGTCATCAGCAAGCGATGAATCAGTACGCGAATTACAAGACCACGATCCAGGGCGTTCCGATTCATTTTATTCACGAACCCGGCAAAGGCCCCAAACCGATTCCAATAATCCTAAGTCACGGTTGGCCTTGGACGTTCTGGGACTATGAAAAAGTAATTCGGCCGCTCGCCGATCCGGCAGCTTTTGGCGCCGATGCGCATGACAGCTTCGATGTAGTAGTGCCGTCGCTGCCGGGGTTCGGTTTTTCGACTCCGCTGACGGTGCCCGGAATCAACTACTGGCGCACCGCGGATTTGTGGGTCGAGTTGATGCAGTCGGTACTGGGGTACGGGAAATTCGCCGCCGGCGGGGGAGATTGGGGCGCGTTCATCA
Source organism: Binataceae bacterium (SeqCode) (assembly GCA_035262365.1). Classification (GTDB taxonomy): domain Bacteria; phylum Desulfobacterota; class Binatia; order Binatales; family Binataceae; genus JAJPJA01. The sequence continues at coordinate 108,077 of DATFSZ010000153.1, read as the reverse complement.
CCAATCAATTGGGACACAAGTACGCCGATCGGCTGATTGGAATTTACCTGACCATGACCCTGCCCCTGGATTTCAGCCCGGGAAACTTCCCCAAAGAGAACGATTACGCGCCACATGAGCGTCAATGGCTTGAGCGTGGCCGTCATTTCTCAACCGGCGAGAGCGGCTATGCCGCGATTCAAATGACCAAGCCGCAGACCCTCTCGTATGGGATCAATGATTCGCCCGCCGGGCTATGTGCGTGGATCGTTGAGAAGCGCCGCACCTGGAGCGATTGCGGCGGCGAGGTGGAGAAGCGTTTCAGCAGGGATGACCTGCTGACCACGATGACGATTTACTGGGTTGGAGAAAGCTTCGCCACCTCGGCGCGCTATTACTACGAAGCGGGGCACAATCCATGGAAGGCCTCGCATCAACGCCAACCGATGGTCGAAGCGCCGACCGCGGTCGGCGTTTTTCCCGCCGACATAATGCGTTTCCCGCGCGGATGGATGGAACGGCATTTCAACTTGCTGCACTGGAAGGAGTTTCCCTCCGGCGGCCATTTCGCGCCGGCCGAGGAACCCGCCCTGCTGGTCGAGGATTTACGCGCGTTCTTCCGCCGTTTCCGGTAAGCGCTTGTCCTTTGGCGACCTCTTCGTATCACGGAGAAAGTTGAAGGTGCAGCCGAGCGGAGATTTTACAATCCCGCTACGCGAGCCCTTGCAGGAATTCGATCAGCAGTTGGTTTACTTCCGCCGGCCGTTCCTGCTGCGTCCAATGGCCGGCACCGGGAAGTATGACTTGCTTCTTCAAATCGAGCGTGAATGAGGCCGCCATTTCAAACACGCCCGGGTACATTTTTCCCACGCAATCTTCCGAGCCCGCCACGAACAGGGCGGGCTGGCGCAGCTTGGCGCCGCTAAGAAACGCGGTCAGCTCCCAGTTGCGTTCGGCGTTGCGATACCAGTTGATTCCGCCGCGGAACCCCGCCCGCCTGAATTCGTGGGCAAAGAAATCGAGGTCGGCGTCGGTTAGCCACGGCGGCAGTTGCCTGGGCACCACGCCAGTCTCGATAAACTTCATCGATTTTGGAAAGCGGAACTTCCATTGTTCTTCCGGCGGCGGATCGCCAGAGAGCGAGTAGAGCAGCATCGCCATCGAGCGGCGCGGATCGGCCTCGAGTTCCGCTTCGGCGCGGCCCGGCTCCTGGAAATAGAGTTGATAGAAGTTCCCGTCACCCGCCATCGCCTCCATCCCCTGTCTGGGATGCGCAGTGCCGCGCGGAAGATAGGGCACGCTCAGCAGTGCAATTGCGCGGAAGATATCGGGACGCAGCAGCGCACAGTGCCAGGCAACCGGCGCGCCCCAATCGTGCCCCACGATCACCGCCGAATCGGCTCCGATAGCGTTGACCAGGCCGACGATGTCGCCGGCCAGGTTCAGGATGTGGTAAGCCTCGATCGGCTCCGGTCTGTCGGTCTGGCCGTAGCCGCGCTGATCCGGAGCGACCACGCGGAATCCCGCCTCGGCCAGCGCCGGAATCTGGTGGCGGTACGAGTACCAGGATTCGGGCCATCCATGGCACAAGATGACCAGCGGGCCGGCGCCCTGCTCGACATAATGCATGTTGATTGCGTTGGTGGTGACGAATTTGTGTTCCAATTCGGCCATCTAGCACCTCCCGCTACTGCGCAGCGCCGCGCTGCTTGCCGGCGATTTTGAATCCGCGCCTTTTTTAATCGCGACTGAGATTGACACCGCCCGTTATCAATTCGCAAACGCGGGCCGCTTGCCGCACCCTCCCTGCCTGCCGTACAAACAGTCAAGCTCGCCCGAGGTTTCCCATGGCAAAAATCGACTGGAACCGTATTCCCCGATTCGTCCAGCTACCCGTCAAGGCGGACGCGCCGCCGCACTCCAGTTGGGGCGTGTTCGGTGACGACGACCAACTGGGCTGTCTGAATTTTCTCACTCCCGAAGGCGTGATTGCGGCGGCCGGTTTGGTCCGCAAGGGCAGCGTGTTTCGTCTCGACGCGCCAATCGGTTTCGCCACTCCTCCGCCGATTCGCGAACCCGTCAAGCACACCATCCGCGACTACTTCAAAGCCGGTTTCTCCGCGCTCGACGACGTACTCGACAACTACAACACGCAGGAAGGCAGCCAGTGGGATGGCTACGCGCATTACGGGCGCATGCGCGACAAGCTTTTCTACAACGGCGTCAGGCTGGAGGAAGTCAAGAGCGGACCGGACGGCAAGCTCGGCATCCATCAATGGAAGAACAAGGTCGTGGGGCGCGGCGTGCTGATCGACGTATTCCGTCATTGCACGGACCAGGGACGTCGCCCCAACCCTCTCACGGACGAGAGCTATACGACCGCCGAGCTGAAAGCCGCGGCGCGCGAGTACAACGTCGAGCTGAAACCGGGAACGATCCTGCTGGTCCGCACCGGATGGATGCAGGCCTACTTGAACACGACCGAGGAAGAGCGGCGACGCGACGCGCCAAAGCGCAGGTCGATCGGAGTGGAGCGGAGCACCGACCTGGTGGAATGGCTGTGGGACAATCGCATCGCGGCGCTAGGCTCGGACTGCCCCGGCGTGGAACCGACTCCGATCGAAGGCAAAGGCATTTTGCACCATCGCGCACTGTTTCTGCTGGGTCTGCCGCTGGGCGAGATGTTCAACCTCGAGGAACTGGCCGAAGACTGCGCGCACGACGGAGTGACGGAGTTCATGCTGGTGTCAGCTCCGCTAAATCTGGAAGGCGGCATCGCTTCGCCGCCCAACGCGGTAGCGATCAAGTAACCCTTTGTTCCCGCTCTCTCAGCGGAGAACGGATCGAAGCGAGTTTTCACAGCGACCAGTGGTTAAGGCACTCCTCTCTGACCAGAAAGGGGGTCGGGGTGAACGTATTTTCAATCCCCGCCTCCATATTTGCTCTCATTTTCGGTAGCAACCCCGGCCACAAGTGCGCTATGGAAAAAGTGGATAGCGCACGGACACTCTATCATTAGGGGAGATCACGCCATGTCCGCCAATAGCAGCAAAGCCGCCTTAATTCGCGCGGGGCTTAATCATCCGGTGATCGACGCCGATGGCCATTGGGTCGAGTTCTCACCGGTGGTGTCGGAATCGCTCCGGCGTATCGGCGGCGACCGGGCAGCCGCGGGTTTCAGCGCCGTCCAGGGCCTCATCAACCGGATCCTCTCCTTCAGCGACGATGAACGGCGCGAGCGGCGCGCCGCGCAGCAGGCATGGTGGTCGTTTCCGACCCTCAAGGCGATCGACGGCGCCACCGCGCTGCTGCCGCGCCTGCTTTATGAAAGGCTGGACGAACTGGGCCTTGACTATGCCGTCCTTTATCCCACCGGCGCGCTGGGCATCGCCTTTAATCCGGACACCGAGACACGCCTCGCTACTTGCCGCGCGTTCAACACTTATATAGCCGAGGAGTTCGGCCCGCTTTCCGACCGGATGACGCCGGCGGCGGTAATCCCGATGGATACGCCGGAGGAGGCGGTCAACGAACTGGACTTCGCTATCGGCAAGCTGGGGCTGAAGGTGGTCGTAATGGCGAGCCTGATGCGGCGCCCGGTCGCGGCCATCGACCGCAAAGCGCCCGAGGCGGCGCGCTACGCATGCTGGTACGATCTGATCGGCCTGGACAGCATCCATGACTACGACTCGGTGTGGGCGAAATGCGAGCAACTCGGCGTCGCGCCGACCTTCCATTCCGGATCGCGCGGCTTCGGGCTACGCACCTCGCCGACCAATTTTGTTTACAACCATATCGGCCATTTCGCCGCCGCCGGCGAGGCGGTGTGCAAGGCGCTGTTCCTGGGCGGCGTGACGCGGCGTTTCCCGAAGGTCAAGTTCGCCTTCCTGGAGGGCGGCGTAGGATGGGCCTGCAACCTGTACGCGGACCTGATCGGGCATTGGAAGAAGCGCAGTCTCGACGCGCTGGCGGCCACCAATCCGGCCAACTTCAACGGCAAATTGCTTACCGAGCTGGCGGCGCGCTACGGCGGTTCCGCGATGGCCGAATATCTGCGCAAGTCCGAGGGCGCGCTCGACCCGCAGGCCATAATGCGCGAGAACGCGCCGCCGCAACTCGATGATTTTGCGGCCTGCGAGATCAAGCGGGCCGAGGACATCCGCGATCTGTTCGCCAGCAACTTTTACTTCGGATGCGAAGCGGACGACCCGATCAACGCCTGGGCGTTCAACCGCAAGTTCAACCCCTACGGCGCGCGGCTCAACGCCCTGTTTGGATCCGATATCGGCCATTTCGACGTGCCGGACATGGGCGACGTGCTGCCCGAAGCTCATGAGCTGGTCGAAGAGGGCTTGATCACAACGGAGGACTTTCGCGACTTCGTATTCGGCAACGCGGCCCGTTTCTGGACCAACGGCAATCCGGACTTCTTCAAGGGCACCCGCGTGGAAAAGCAAGTGGCCGAGGTGGTTTCGAAAGCGGGGGCCAATTAGCCCCTCGCAAAGCGCCGCCCGTCCTCGCCTGCGATCGGTATGCGCAGCGCGGCTGCTGTGCTGCCTGGTTGCGGCAATCGCAGGATGCGCCAAGCCGGCCGCTCGCGGACCGTCGCTCACTGTCGCATTGGCGCTATTTCCCGAGGAGGCACGCCGATATCGACAGTTCGCCGGCGACTTTGAGCGACGCTCGCACATCCACCTCTCGCTCGTAGCTCAGAGCTACGTCGATATTCTGCACGCGCTGGAGGCCGAAGCCGGCGCGGGTCGCGGAGCGCTGGACCTGGTCGAGTTGGACCTTGCGATGCTCGGCGAGGCGCGGCCGCATGTGCTCCCCGTTGATGAGCTTGTGACTGCGTCGGGCCGCAGCCTCTTTCCGCAAGCCGCATGGCAGGCTGCCACCACTGACTGGCAGATTTTTTTCATCCCGCACCGCCTGATGTGGCAAGCGATGATTTACAACCGCATCGAAGTCCCTGCGCCGCCCGCAACCTGGCAGGAACTGTCGGCGTTTGTGAAAGCACATCCGGACAAACTTGCACTGAAGGGAGCGATTTACGAAGGCGCGGTGTGCGACGTGATGCCATTTGTATGGGCCGCGGGCGGAAGCGAACAGGCTCCTGACGCACCGGGATCCATGGCGGCGTTGGATTTTCTCGATTCGCTCGCCGCAGGGCTCAACCCGCTCTCCGCGGTATTTCGCGAGATGTCGGTGCTCGAGGCGCAGGCCCGCGGACAGCTGTGGCTCCATTTCAACTGGCCCTTCGCGATGAGCTACCTCGCCGGCAAGGGACTTGCCCCCCAGATCGATTTGAGCGCGCCAATTCCGGCCGGACCCGACGGAACTTTCACCGTACTCGGCGGCGGCTATCTGGCTATTCCACGCTCGGCGCCGCATCCGCAAGCGGCTCGCGACTTTCTCCGCTATCTACTGACGGAGCCCGCGCAAGCGCGTCTGAGCCGCGAGCTTGGTTGGTACGGCACGGTCCCGCCGACGCCCGGCAGCCCGGAGGCGCTGTTGTACGCGGGCTTCACCGCGATGAGAGATCACGTGCGCGCGCGCCCCGCCGTCAGGGACTACACGGAGTTGAGTAACCGCTGGCAGCGCGTAATCCATGAAGTCCTGTTCGACCAAACACCGCCGGCCGCAGCCGTGGCTGCGCGATGATGAATTGCAGCCTTCAGGCGGGACGTGCGTACGCGGCCAACTTGGGCGAATGCTGTTGAGAGGCGTTGCCGCGTATGGTTCTCTTCACGTTATGGAAGAGGGGCTTCGGGGGGTGACAATGCGCCTGGTTGTGCGCCTGCGGCGTCGTTGAAGTACATCCGGGCATTACGCGCCGTCCGAACTGCGTCCCACCCGCATCGATCAGCCATTTTGAAACGTTTCGCAAATTGGTAGTTTTGATAAATCTTTACCATTGACGCTTCCTAGTATCTATAGTATTACCAAGCCAACCTGGTGTGGCTTGAAAGACACATAATACATCAAGTAGGTTGTCTTGCCCTGATCCAGGCGCTTTTTTCCCGGAAAGCCACCTGTTGCGCAGCGGCGTGCCTGTCCTACATGACATTGCGTTTTCAGACAGGCCCTTTGAAAAAGCGGAAGGGGTAAGCGGTAAAGTGAAACGAAGAGTTGAATTGGCTCTGATCGTTGTGATGCTCGGCCTGACGGTTACGGCGTTTGCCGGCGAGAAGGGTTTTCCAGGCGGTCTTCATGAGGCGCTCGGTCCCGGCTTTGGCGCCGCGGCGCATAAGTCCCTGGGACACCGCACCCATCCGAGCAATGTAGTCACCCGCTGGAACGAGATTGCAATCAATGCAACCGGGCTCGACCACACGCCGGTGGCGCCCGGCGAGCATCGGGTTTTTGGCGAACAGTTGGGTCCAACACGCTCCAGCCGTGCGATGGCAATTGTGCATATCGCAATATTCGAGGCCGTGAATGCAATCGACCACCGCTACCGCAGCTACATCGATATAGGCCGCGCCAATGGCGACACGTCGCTTGACGCCGCCGTGGCACAGGCGGCGCATGACACGCTCGCCGCGCTCTTTCCTTCGCAAAAACCCGACTTCGATACCCTGCTTGCCGAAGACCTAGGCCAGATTGGGAGCCATGACCACGCGAAGACTAACGGTGTCGAACTTGGGCAGCGGGCAGCCGCGGCAATCCTCGCGTTGCGCAGCGACGACGGCTCGCAAGTCCCTGAACCCAAAATGGGAATCGGCTTCATACCTGGTGAACAGACTGGATCCTGGCGTCAGGATCCGATCAGCAAAGGCCCGCTTGCGCTCGGCGCTTACTGGGGCGATGTGAAACCATTCGTAATGGAAGCGTCAAACCAGTTCCGCGTCCCGCCGCCTCCGGCGATGGATAGCGCGCAATACACGTCAGCTTATGACGAAGTCAAAGCGGTTGGCGGCGACGGAACAATTACGCCGACGGTGCGCACGCCGGAGCAAACTGAAATCGGTATCTACTGGGCTTACGATGGAACACCAAGCCTGTGCGCGCCGCCCCGGCTATACAACCAGATAGCTCTGCATATTGCCGACCAGATGGGAACGAGTTCCGACCTCCCGCAGCTCGCGCGCCTGTTGGCGCTGGTCAACGTATCGCTGGCCGACGCCGCAATCGCCATTTGGGAATCAAAATACTTCTACCAGTTTTGGAGGCCGATCACCGGTATCCGCGAGTCGGACAAGGGCACCGGACCCACGGGCAAAGGCGACGGCAATCCCGCAACCACAGGCGATCCCACCTTCACACCGTTAGGGGCGCCGGCCAGCAATCTTAGCGGTCCCAATTTCACGCCGCCGTTCCCCTCTTATCCGTCGGGTCATGGTGGGTTCGGCGGTGCGCTATTTGAGATTCTGCGCAAATTTTACCGGACCGACAATATCGCGTTCACATTCGTCTCCGACGAGTTAAACGGCGAGACCCGGGACAACACCGGACATGTACGGCCGCTGATTCCGCGCAGCTTCCAATCGCTCTCTCAGGCCGAGGAGGAAAACGGCCAAAGCCGCATCTACCTTGGAATCCACTGGAGATTCGACAAGACCGAAGCGATCGCCCAGGGACAAAAGGTGGCTGACTACGTGTTCAGCAATGCGTTCGAGCCTACACATGGTAGACGTTAGACACCGCTAACGAGCCTGCCCCGGATTGTACGCTGACTACAACAGTCCGCTGAAAGTTCCTCTTTTTTATTCGAACCAAAAATAACAAGTTATTTTAACGAATGACTTTTTGCTTTGGTGATTTTTCATTTCTGCCCCCGCCGATGCATTTCTCATCTGCAAGCATCGGTCGGCATATGCACCTGCAAAAGCATGGGACATCGCGTCGAACGACAAAATAATTGCGCTCGCAACGCGGGTCGAATAGCCTAACTCTCATTCAGCATCGCTGCGACCGCTCGATTGGCCGGTTCGTTATGGCCACAAGCGGAAAAAGATAGGCTGCCAAGGCGCGACTGAGTCTGGAAGCTTCCGGAACTGCAGGGAAAGAGAGCCGCGGAAACATCAATTGGCAGCACGACGGGGACACGGTGGTCTTGTGCCTCCAGATGATCTATCGAAACGCGCCGCTACAGTATGCGGCCAAAAACAGAGAGCTCTGCAAAACAACAACTATATTTCGGTTTTTTTAGGAGTTAATCAGTCGTGAGCGCAAATGGAAGCTACTCGTTGGACCTTTCGGGCGAAACCTTGAGCCCAAGACTGCGTATTGCCCAACTGGCGCCCCTATATGAACGCATTCCACCGAGATTATACGGCGGTACGGAGCGGGTGGTTTCCTACATCACCGAAGAATTGGTGCGCCGCGGCCATACGGTCACCCTCTTCGCCTCGGGCGACTCCGAAACGGCTGCCACGCTTTCTGCCGGATGCGAGCAGGCGCTGCGGCTGACCGGAAAGCCGGAGATGGGAACCTTCCTGCAGTTGCCGATGATCAGCGACGTCTATCAGAATGCCGAGAAACATTTCGACGTTATTCATTCTCACCTGGACTACTGGAGCTTCCCTTTCGCACAGATGGTCGAAGTGCCGTCTGTTGCGACGATGCACGGCCGGCTGGACATCGAACATCTGCATCCCATTTACGCCCGTTTTCGCGATATGCCGCTGGTTTCAATCAGTGACACGCAGCGCACGAACCTGCCGTTCGTAAACTGGGTGGCCACCGTCCATCATGGAATTCCACGCAACCTGCTGACGCCGCGCTTCGAGCCCGGCAAATACCTCGCCTTTTTGGGCCGAATTTCGCCGGAGAAGCGTCCGGACATCGCGATCGAAGTGGCTAAAAAAGCGGGCATTCCGCTAAGAATTGCAGCAAAGGTCGACGTGGTAGATCGCGAGTACTTCGAGGAGATTATCAAACCGCTCCTGTCGCCGCCGGACGTCGAATATATCGGTGAGATCAGCGAGTCGGAAAAAAGCGAATTCTTGAACAATGCAGTCGCGTTGATGTTCACGATCGATTGGCCGGAGCCGTTTGGTCTTGCCATGATCGAGGCCTTGGCCTGCGGCACACCGGTCATCGCGCGCCCCTGCGGTTCGGTTCCTGAGGTACTGGAGGATGGACGGACCGGGCTTATCGGCGACAGTGTCGACGCACTTGTTGCGGCGGTGGCGCAGGTGGATCGTTTGTCGCGCGTTGAATGCCGCCGGCAATTCGAGCGGCGCTTCACGGTCACCTCGATGGTTGACCGGTACGAGCAGGTTTACCATAGACTTATAGCGCTGAGGTACGGCGCCCGAACGTCCAACGGCCACCAGCGCGATTGATGGGTGAAAGAAGAGCGAGAGCCGCTAACCAGGGTTCCACAGGCAGAAGTCGCGCCGCAAAGGCTGCCAGCGAAGCGCAGCCAGTGCTCAAGGTCGGCGCCGATTACTACGTACTGGCGTCGTCGGTAGCCGCGTACCGTGCCACCCGGACGCTGGCCGAGGGCGAGACCTTTGCGGTTTTCGAGCTCGGCGGCGACTTTGCGGAGTCGCCGTTGGGATCGTGCGGGCTGTTCCACCGCGACGCGCGCCATCTTAGCCGGATAGAGATGCGGATAGCGGCCAAGCCGGCGGTCGTTCTGAACTCTTACCTGAGCGCCGACAACGCGGAACTATTCGTCAATCTTACCAATCCCGACCTGTACCGTGACGCGGAAACGGTCTGGCTGCCGCGCGGCTCGGTGCAGATCGAGCGCTCGTGGGCGCTTTCCGCGGCCAGTCTGTTCGGACGCGTACGGCTGCGCAACTTCAGCCGATTCGCAATTTTGCTGGAGATCAAATTTCTCTTCGGCGCCGACTTTGCCGACCTGTTCGAGGTGCGTGGAGTAAAGCGCAAGCGGCGGGGAAAGTTTTTCGATCCGGTCGTGGCCCAGGACAGCGTGCGCCTCTGCTACCGGGGCCGCGACAATCAGACCAGAACCACACTGATAAGCTTTGCGCCCACGCCCGACGAACTTCAAAGCGGGAGCGCCCTGTTTTCCATCAGCCTGGACCCTGAGCAAAGCGCGGTTCTGGACTTGCGGGTTGGATGCTCCTGGGAGGCGGTGTCAGCCGCGCCGCCGCGGCGCAACATTCTTGACATCGATGGCGCGCTTAATCAACGGCGCACCGAACTGGCCGATCGGCGCGCAGCCTGGGCCCGTATCACTACGAGCAGCGCTCCACTCAACGCCTTGATCGAGCGTTCCATCGCCGACCTGACGACGATTGTTTCGCTCGGACAAAACGGCGGGACCTTCTTCATGGCCGGCATTCCCTGGTTCGCCACACTGTTCGGCCGCGACAGCATTCTGACCGCGCTCTCGGTGCTGCCGTTTAATCCTGAAATCGCCTCCGGAACGCTGCAGATGCTGGCTGCGCTGCAGGGAACGCGCGTGGATGACACACGCGATGAACAACCGGGCAAGATCATCCACGAGATGCGCCTGGGCGAGATGTCGGCGGTGGGGGAAGTACCTTTCGCCCGCTATTACGGCAGTGTTGACTCCACGCCGCTGTTCCTGTGGCTGCTGGGCAGCTACGTCGAGGCGACCGCCGACATTGAACTGGCCGAGCAGTTGTGGCCCGCCGCCGAGCGCGCTCTCGAATGGATCAAAAACTTCGGCGACCGCGACGGCGACGGGTTTGTGGAGTATTACCGCAAGACCTCGCGCGGCCTGGCCAACCAGGGTTGGAAGGATTCCTTCGACGCAATCTCGCACGCGGACGGGCAACTGGCGCGCGCGCCAATCGCGTTGGCCGAGGTTCAAGGGTACGTGTTCGCGGCTTATAGGACCATCGCCCAACTGGCGCAGCGCCTCGGCCGGCCCAACGTTGCGGCGGAATTGCTGGAGCGCGCCGGCGCGTTGCAAGAAAATTTTGTGCGGCATTTCTGGATCGACGGCCGAGGCACGGTTGCGTTGGCGCTGGATTGCGATAAGCGTCCCTGCCAAGTGGTTGCTTCCAATGCCGGACATTGCCTCGCGGTCGGACTGCTCGATCCCGGCCGCGCCGCTGCCACCGCCGAGCGGCTGCTGTTTCCGGAGATGTTCTCCGGTTGGGGCGTGCGCACCCTGGCGCGCAACGAGCGGCGCTACAATCCGATGAGCTATCACAACGGATCGGTATGGCCGCACGACAACGCGTTTGCGGCGGCGGGTCTGGCGCGGGCGGGCGAGCATAAAGGCGTCCATCAAATACTGGAAGGACTGGTGCAGGCCGCGGTTCACCTCAAAACCGGGAGCCTGCCCGAACTATTCTGCGGCCTGCCGCGGCAGCCCGGTCTGGAGCCCGTGCCCTACCCGGTCGCGTGCCAGCCGCAAGCGTGGTCCGCCGCGAGCATCTTTCTGGTTTTGTCCTCGATGCTGGGACTTCAAGTCGCGGGCAGAGAGCGGCAAATCAACGTGATCTCGCCGAGCATGCCGGAATGGCTGGACTGGATCAAAATCGAGAACCTCAAAACCGGTGGCGACGAATCGGTGTCGGTCGCCTTCGAACGCACCGAGCACGCCGTGGGAATTGAAGTGCTGGAAAAGCGCGGCGCCTCCGTAGATATCAAATTCAACTAGCCCGTTGACGTGAAAGATTTTGGCAGTTTGACGACAATCTATCTTTGAGATTGTCCTTCGCTTCAGGGTCAACCCAAGACGAGATTATCTTCCGGCGCATTAGCTGGCGGCATGCCGCTGGACTAAAGCCAATGCATATCAAGCTGCGCAGCGCGCTCCGGGGTGCGCTTTTCTATGGGCTCACAGAGTGGCCGGCATCAGCCGCCTTTGAGGTTGCCTCAGGTGTTGGCCGCCGTGGCGCCGATGAGCTGGTTGGGGTGTCGGCCGGAGCAGTTGCCGTGGCGGTGCGGGATGGCGTCGGCAGCGCTGATGCGCTTGGGCCGGGCGTGGTTGAAGGGCTGGAGCTTTGCGTGGGGGAGGCCGTCGCGCTTGGCGACGCCGTTTCACTGGCCGTGGGGTAGGGCGTTTGCGTTGCCGACGGCGTCTCGGTTGGAGATGGCGTCGGCGTCTGCGTGGGAGTGGCCGTAGGAGTTTCGGTCGCTGTTGGCGACGGCGTAGGCAGCGTCCATGTGATCGGCCTGGCGGCCCAGATCAATGTCGCCGTGTGACCGGAGCGCGTCTGCGTCATGTTTCCGGCGGGGGTGAAATTTCCGCTCGACGGATCGTATATCTCAGCACTTGCGAGCGGACGGTACTTCTGGTCCCATCCGCCGGTTATCAGCACTTTGCCGTCTTGCAGCCGCGTCGCGGAATGACCGTAACGGCTGGTGGCCATAGGCGAAGCGGGTTCGAACTTATTGTTGGCCGGATCGAATAGCTCTGCCGACGCGTCCGCCCGGCCTCCCGCGATTAGCACGCGGCCATCGCGCATCAGGGTGCCGCTGTGACCCGCTCGTGTGCGCATCATTTTGGGTCCTGCGGCGAAGCTGCCCGTCTTCGGATCGTAAATTTCCGTGCTGTCAACTGCGGCGCTGCGCGCGTACGGACTGCCACCTGCAATCAGAACGCGGCCATCAGTCAGCAGGGTCGCGGTGTCATAGAGCCGGTTGGTCTTCATCGAGCCGGTGGAAGCGAACTTGCCGGTTGCCGGATCGAAAATCTCTGCCTGGCTCTCGCCGCCCCCGGCCACGAGCACCCGGCCGTCGGCCAGCGCGGTGGCGCTTTGTCCATAGCGGCTCGATGCCAGTTCCGTCGTCGCGGTGAACCGGTTGTGGGCCGGATCGAAAATTTCGGCAGTTGAAGAGCCGCCGCCGATTACCAGCACGCGTCCGTCCCGCAGCATCGTGGCGGTCGGATCGTCGCGCGCCGTCGTCATCGGTTGGGTGGCGGTAAACTTGCCCTTGGCCGGTGTGAAGGACTCTACTGAATCCAAAATCCATGGCATCGACGGACCCGGCAACACGATCAGCGGCACCAGCACGCTGTTGACGCCTCCGACGATCAGAACCCGGCCGTCCTTTAGGGCAATTGCGGCATGGCGGTCGCGATGCTGCGTCATGGGCCTGATGGGCAGGAAATGACCGGACGCGATGTCGTAGATTTCCGCCGTGTCCAGGACCGCTGGGCTGATTCCGGTGGGAACGGTAATATCTCCGGTTCCGCCGGTAATCAGCACCAACGGAACCACCGACACGGTGGGTGTCGCACTTGGAGTTGCCGACGGTGTGACGGTCGGCGTTTGGGTGGGATGCCGGCGCCGATGCGCCGCGTATGCGCTGATCGCCGCCGCGCAAATGAGGGCGATAGACACACCACACGCCGCAAGCCAGCGCGCGGCGTCAACAAATCGATTGCGAGGCGCCATCGGAAGTCTCGCTAAATGCTTTCACTCCGCGCAGTGCGGCCCACTGATCCTCGCGGGCCGCTTCTTCCAACGATAGGCCGCGGGTTTCGTCAATAAACAAACCGAAGATTATCGCGCTCGGGATCCCAAGCAGGGCAAAATTCTTGATCACGTTGGTCAGGCCGCGCATCGGACCGATCAATGCCGCAATCAGGATCTGGGCGAGAATCGAAAAGACCGCGCCGGTGATCATTTGCCATCCAACCATCGTGGTGCGCAGCGGCGCGGGCAATAACTCGGTGGCGGCGGAGTTCGCGCCGACGGTCATGATCGAAGATGCCACCTTGAACCAGCAATAGCCGGCCAGCAGCCACAAAGTAGGAAAAGCGAACGACGCGGGCGGGCCATGGTAAAAGGCAAGCGCTCCCAGCCAGGCCGCGCCGCCGAAATATGCCACCGTGGGTACGCGGCCGAAACGCTCCGAAGTCCACGCTCCGGCCGGAAATCCCAGCATCCCGACCCCCATGCCAATCATCACCAGCATGCTCGCCCGGGCCGGAAACAGACCGATGATCGAGACGGCTTCGAAGTAAAGCCATCCGTTAACCGCCGTGCCGGCCATCGTGTCGAGCGCCGCGCAGACTAAAAGCGTGACCGAGCGGCGCCGGTAGAGCGGATGAAAAATGTCGTAGAATGAAGTTTTAGTTCTGGAAACCGCCTTCTTCGATGCGGTCCGCGCCCAAATTGCGGGTTCGGGTAGCAGGCGCGAGATAGGCGGAATCAGGCCAAGGCCGGCTATTGACGGAATCAGCATCCATCGCCAGGACAGGCCCCAGCCGATCAGGGCCGGGGCCAGCGGATACGGGAGCACTCCGCCGACCGCGCTTGCGAACGCTGCGGCCGCCTGCCCCCGCGCGCGCCGATTCACCGGCAATTCTTCAGCAAGCAGCACGATAGCAGAGGACACCGAGCCGCCGAGCATGGCCGATATGAGGATTTCGAAAAGCGCGAACAACGCTGGACGCGGAGCCAATGCCGCGCCTGCGCTCAATAGCGGCACCAGGATCAGGCTGGTCAGGATGATCTTGCGTCGGCCGACCCGGTCGGCCATCCGTGCCAGCATCAGGGATCCGACCGCAGAGGTGGACATCCAGGCGAACAAGCGGGCCAGACTTGCCTGATCGAGGTGAAAGCTCGCCGCAATCCACGGTGAAGCCACGCCCGCGATCGACAGGGCATAACCCTGATAGATCTGTAGCAAAACGATCGCCGCGATGATTCCCGTGCCTTGGGAGCCGCCGGATGATTGGTCGGTGTGTTCCACGTTGGGTGAGGCAGCCGCCGGAAATGATCAGCGCCGGCGTGGCGCTTTGCGGAAAAAAGTTTCTCTAGCTACTTTCGCGCCAAACCTTCTACCTGATTTCGCGCGTGGTCTGAACCATATGGTATATCCCCGCGAGCGCTTCCGCCGCCGATAAACGTCAAATAGGCGAAAAATCAGACGGCATAGCAGTTGCGACCAGGGGCCAAGAGTTCCGATTCCCTCACACTTCTAGCAACGGTCCGGGTCTCGACATTATGAAGGTTGAAGAATTTTCACAGCGCCCGCTCATGAGATTTGCGTCCTTTCTCAAGCCGCAAATGAGTTACGTGGCCGCCGCGGCTGTGATGGGCGTGGGAAAATTTACGCTGCCGCTGGTCTTTCCGCTCGCCTTCAAGTACATCGTCGATGTTCTTTTAAGCTCCCATCCGCGGATCGACGGTGTCAATTCGATAATTGATCGCTGGTGTTCCAGTGGCGCGACGCTGCTTGGAATGGATACCTCGCCGCACAGCAAGCTTGCCGCATTGAGTGTGGCCCTATTAGTCATTTATGCGCTCCAGGCCGTAGCCAGTTACTTCAGAAACTATTGGGCCGGAATTGCGGGTAACCGTTTGATACTTGCGCTCCAATGCCGCCTTTTTTCGCATCTGCAACGGCTTGCCCATTCCTTTTTCGACCGCAATCCCGCGGGCGCAATCGTCTCGCGCGTGCTGAACGACGTCGCCCAGGCCAACGAACTCGTCAACTCCGCACTGATCGACGTTTGGATGGACGTGACTTCGTTGAGCCTGGTGGTCGTGGCGCTCTTCGCGATGAACTGGCGGTTGGCGCTCGTGGCGCTTGGTATCGCACCCCTGTGGGTGACTTTCATGCGCTTTTTCTCGCCGCGCATCAAGGCTGTAAGCCATCGCATGCAGGAAAAGGTGGAAGAACTCAACGGCGAGGTACACGAGCGCGTGGTCGGCGCGGCCACCATCAAGTCGTTCGGGCGCGAAGAGGACGAGGTGCGGCAATTCAGCGCGAGCAGTGGGCAGTGGTACGCGCGGTCGATCGACAAAGTTCGTCTCGCCGCCGCCCAGGAAATGCTGATCCAGGTGCTGACGCGCAGCGCGCCGATGGTGGTGGTATGGGTGGGCGCCTCGATGATCATGCGCGGCACGATGACATTAGGGACGCTGCTGGCCTTCTTCACCTACCTGGGCTTCCTGTACCTTCCCCTTGAGCGGTTGGCGCAGCTTTCGGTGGTGCTTTCCGCCTCACTGGCCGCTATCGAACGCATCTTCGCCTTCCTCGATCTGAAGCCGGAAATTACTGACCATCCGTTGGCGCGGCCTTTCACGCCAAAGCGTGGCGCTATCGATTTCGAGCAGGTGAAGTTCGCATATCAGGTCCGTGATGCCGATTGCCCGCGCGAGGTTTTGCGCGGCGTCGACTTGCACATCCCGGGTGGAATGCGCGTTGCCCTGGTGGGACGTTCCGGGGCCGGAAAGACCACACTGGCCAACCTCATCCCTCGCTTTTATGACGCCACGGGGGGGCGTGTTCTGATCGACGGCAAAGACGTGCGGCACATGACCCTCAAGTCCCTGCGCGCCAATGTAAGCCTGGTAACCCAGGAGCCGCTGCTGTTCAGCTCCACTATCGCCAACAACCTGCTTTATGCGCGGCCCGATGCTACCCCGGAAATGCTCTGGCAGGCATTGGAATTCGCCAATCTCGACGGTTTTATTAAGCAGCTGCCGCATCAAATCGATACGGTGATTGGCGAGCGGGGGATGAAGGTTTCCTGCGGGCAGCGCCAGCGCCTCGCGTTGGCACGCGCGTTTCTGAAAGATTCCATGATCGTGATACTCGACGAAGCGACCTCTTCGGTTGATTCGGAAGCGGAAAATCTGATCCAGGATGCGATCGATCGCCTGATGGAGGGCCGCACCGTGGTCACTATCGCGCACCGGCTGCGCAGCGCCACGGCCGCGGACATTGTCGTTGTGCTGGACCAGGGAAGCATTGCCGAAATCGGACCGCATGCCGAGCTGCTGCGGCGGGGCGGAGTTTACGCGCGGTTGATCAAGGAACAGGCGCGCGGCCTAATGATCGACGCCCGCCCGTCAGAAGAGCTGCGTCAGGAAGCGTGATTCGTTCAAACGCATCGTTGCCCGACTGCGGCTGATCTCTAACCACGAAACCGACTGCCAGCGCGTTGCGCTCATCGGGCATTGCGGCGCGCTGAATGCGGATACCGGCTTCTTGGCGCGCTCCCTGCGCCGTCTTGGCGGCCTTGAGCAGGGCGGCGCGGATCGCTTCGCGGCAAACAACGCCAGGACCCCGAATTCTTGCGTGGCGGCCTTTTTGAGCCGGGTCGTCATCCGCGCCGATTTCCGGATACGCCCGGCAAAACGCGTGCACTAAACCGCTGTCGTTGCGGAATCCTTCAAACCAACACTGCTTGTCGTGATTTCGAAACCCGCGGACTGATGGCCTCGATAGTTAAAGCTTCATCAATCCAGCGGAGCCTGTTAACGATTTTTCCGCTCAGGCGAAGAAGGGAGCCCTGCGTTAAGGCGGGTACATCAGCGGTTCGAGTTCGACGCGCCGGTTTTTGGCGCGTCCAGCGGCAGTTGCGTTGTTGGCGATTGGATGCGTCGATCCCATGCCCAGCACGACCAGGCGATCCAGGGGAACACCCTGTCTGAGCAGGTACGCGGCTACAGTTGCAGCTCGTTCCTGCGACAATTTCTGATTGATGGTGGGGCGGCCCCGCGAGTCGCTATATCCCTTGACGTAAAT
This sequence comes from Binataceae bacterium (SeqCode), assembly GCA_035262365.1. Classification (GTDB taxonomy): domain Bacteria; phylum Desulfobacterota; class Binatia; order Binatales; family Binataceae; genus JAJPJA01. The sequence goes on along the minus strand of DATFSZ010000153.1, from coordinate 90,710 downwards.
GCGCAAGCTGGGATGGCGTTTCAGGGTGTAAACCGCGGAATCCAGTATCCGCTCGTCGCTCGCACCGATGTCCGAACTGTTTCGCGCAAAGAGCACGCCTTGCAGCGCGACTTGATCCTCCGCCGCGGGCTCGGGAACGGGAAGAGCGGCAGTCTCAGGTGGTGGCGATGGCGCCTTCGGCGTGCGCGGCATTTGAGGTGCCTGCATGACAATCAGGTTTCCTGACGGCGGCGGCGCGGGCGTCGAAACCGGTGGCTGCAACTTCAGTTGCGAGGCCGGCACCGGTGGAATCTGCCGCTCAGCAACAGAAAGGGGATGTTCGGAAGATTGCCGCGCCAGCATCGGCGGGGTCGGAGCCGCCACGGGGGATTCCAGTGATTCCGAATACGGGCTGAGCTTACCTGCCGCGCCGCCAGTCGCCTCCTGGTGCTTCCAGGGAAGCATGGAGCATCCCGAGGTTAGCGACAGCGCTGCCACCGCAATCATGCTGAACTCTCGGATTTTACGCACTTTGGCCCTGTTCTCCACCGTTCCGGCCAATTTGATAATGATTTAACTCTATAACACTTTTGGTTGGCAAGATAGGCCGGTCGAATCACGAGCCGCCGGACAGAAGGCGCCGCAGACCCCGCTAAAATGGGCGATCCTTCAAAAGACCTGCCCTTTTCAATAGATTCAGCCGAACCGGGCGCTTGGCCCAAACAGGCGGTGGAATCGATGATCAAACCCAAATTTGCGGTGGTGGTGCCCACTCCGAGTTTCGAGCAGACCCGGACCTTAGCCGAGCGCGCCGAAGCCAGCGGTTTTGACGCCGTTGCAATCGAAGATCACTACTTTATCCGCGGCGCGGGTCAGCAGCCGCAGGAACCGCGCCTGGAATGTTTCACTGCGGTGGCGGCGTTGGCGATGGCGACCAAACGCGTGAAGCTCACACAGCTGGTTGCCTGCAACTCATTTCGCCATCCGGCGATGACGGCCAAGATCGCGGCCAGCATCGATCATATCAGCGGCGGGCGGCTTGAACTGGGCCTCGGCGCGGGTTGGTTTCGCGAAGAATACGACGCGTTGTCGATGCCCTATCCGCAGCCGAGGGTACGCGTCGAACAATTGGCCGAGGCGCTGCGGATCATCAAGAAGCTTTGGAGCGAGCCAGTCACCAACTTCGAGGGCAAGCACTATCGCCTCCACGGTTTCTATGCCGAGCCCAAGCCGTTGCAGAAGCCGCGGCCGAAAATCATGCTCGGCGGATCGGGGCCCGGGCTGCTGCGGCTGGCAGCGGAAGAAGCCGATATCCTCAACATGATTCCACCCACCGGCGGCAAGTTCGGCGAAGTGGTTATCGAGGATGCGCTCAAGTTCGACGCTGCCGAATTCCGCCGCCGCACCGCAATCCTGCACGATCATGCGCGGAAGGTTGGGCGTGACCCGGGGGAGATCGAGCTCTCGCAGTTTCCCTTCGTCCTGATGGGGACTGACCGGGCCTCGGCCGATGCAATGATTGCGGCGATGGCGCAGATGATGGGGGTCAAGGAAACGGACGGGGCGCGCCACTCGCCGAGCACGCTGGTGGGAGACGCGGAACAATGCCGCGACGAGATCCAACGCCGCGTTGACGAGTTGGGCGTCACTTACTTTTTCTGCCGCTTCATGGATGTCGACATGATGAATCGCTTTGTCGACCAGGTTATCGCAAAGCTTTAAGACGGCGCGCGCGGCGGCAATCTGAACGCGGCCGCCGCCCGAAGGGAGGAGCGCGCGGCAACAATGGCGATCAGCTCCGCAGGGCATCCATCGCGCTTGCCGGCCGGCACGGCAGCGCGGGCCTCGTTTTACCCGTTGGCGATTCTCTTCCTGATCCAGGCCCTCGATCAGATGAACCGCTTTTTGCCCGCGGCGCTATTCCCCGCTCTCAAGCGGGAGTTCGCGCTGTCGGATTTTCGGCTCGGCAGCCTTTCCTCTGCCTTTGTGTTTGTGGCGGCGTTGGGAGCGGTTCCATTCGGCATCCTGGTTGATCGCCACCCCCGCGTCCGTATCGCCGCGTTGGGCAACCTCGCGGCGAGCTTTGCCATGATTGCCGGCGGTCTGGCGAAATCCTTCGGGTTGCTCTTCTCCTCGCAAATGTTCCTGGGAACGGCGCAATCGAGCTACTGGCCCAGCGCCTTCTCGCTGATTGCAGATTACTACCCGGTGAGCGAGCGGGGCCGCATGCTGGCGATTTTCCAGGTTGGAGGAGTCGCGGGCTTTCTGGGCCTGGCGATCGGAGCCTTTATCGACGAACACTACGGATGGCGCGTTGCGTTTCATTTCTTCGCCAGCCTGGGCTTCATCCTGTCGCTGCTGGCGTGGCGTCTGCCGGAGCCGGCGCGTGGCATGCAGGACCTGCTCGGGACGGACTCACCGGAGATGCCCGCGATGTCCCGGTCCGTATTCGCGCGGATGCCTTCGATACGCGCTTTCGCGTTCGTGCTGAACATTCCCTCGGTTCTGATCTCGGTGTTGGCCGGGGGGTTGGCAAATTTTTTCCTCTCCGGACTGGGCACGTGGGCGATTACTTTCCTGGTGCGTTATCATCACATGACCCTGACGTCGGCCTCGCTCACCACCAGCCTGCTGGGGATTGGCGCAATCGTCGGCGCACTGAGCGGCGGCTTTGCGGGCGATCGGCTGGTGGCAGAGGGCATTGGCGCCGGCCGCTATTACATCGCCGGAATCGCCAACCTGATGGCGTTCGTTCTCTTGTTCCCGACCTTTGCGGTGGACAATACCCGAATCATGGTTGTGCTGTTCGGCTTGGGCGCCGTCACGCTCACGATGGCGGCTCCGCAGTTGTCGGCCATCGTCGCCGATGTGGTACATCCGGACCTGCGCGGACGGACCTCAGCGGCGACGACCCTGGTAAGCGCACTATCCACCGCTGCGGCGCCTCTTACGTTTGGCCTGCTTTCCGATTGGTTCGGTCTGCGCAGCGCGCTGCTGGGGTTGCTGCCGCTGATGGGAATAGGCGGCATTCTGCTGCTGATCATCGGGCCGCGTTTCCTTGACGCCGATATCCAGCGGATGCGGCGCGAGCTGGCGGGCGCGCAACCGCATAGCCAGCTGTCCGGCAAAGGCTGGCAGCAAGCAGCCTTCCATCGCCCGGATCTTCCACCGTCCAACCCGCCCGCCGGGTCCTCGCAGGGTGGAATTGCAATTAGAGTCGTGTTCGACCTGCTTTGCGTATTGGGCATAGTGGCCGCGTTCGCGCTTGGCGTGGCCGAAGCCCGCCGCTCCCGTCCGGCGCGAATTGGAATCGCGGCAGGACATGGACCGGCCCAGAGCACCCAAGCCCGCTCACGCCGAGGTAATGAGTTCTGACGAGCGGAAGCTCCACTGGCCTTGTGGGGCCGGCGGTATCTACCCCATCTGAAATCAACCGTCTGCTACAGACTCGCGGCCACGTTCGCCGCCTGGTCGAGCAAAACTTCGCCCTCGGAGATCAATGCCTTCGCCTGGGCCTCATCGATCTTCACGTCGTCGAATTCCGCTCCTTCAAGTATGCCCTTGATTTGGGCCGCCAATGAATCGCGCCGGCTGGTCCAGTCCGCGATCCTGCTTTCCAACTGCGTGTAGGTTGCGTCATTGCTGGAGTTGCTTTCCAGCGCGAAGGTCGAGACGGTCAGAGCGCTGCGCGCCAGTTGGCCAAAGGGCGCGTTGATCTCCTTGTACACCTGGCCAAGTCTGAGCAGCGTTGCCGAATGAGCATGGAGCGAGGAGGGGAGTATCGTCGGATCGATCGTCTCGAGCACCACGCGGCCGTCATGCTGGTAGTCGTCCTTGAGGCCCGCCAGAAACATGATCGTCGGACGAACGTCAGTGTGGTCGGTAAAGAACTTGCTCGTCAAGCCGAGGCTTCGTACCCCGGGTCCGACCATGCCGATAAAGGTGCGCGCGATCTCCGGCTGAATATCACCGTGATTCCAGGCAAAGCCCGTGCCGGCCACCGCGGTGGTGCTGGTGAATGACGGAGGTGATTCGAAGAAGAAATTCGGATTGCCGAAGAACACAAAGGTCGGCGTGCGCGCGGGATCGGCAACTGTATTCATGTGAAGCAGCTTTTGCGCAACCGGATCAACGAGAGCGCCCTCCAGGTCGGGGCCCAGACCCGTGCCGATCAGGCTCTCACTCAGACCCGTATGCGGATTGACCACACTAAGACCGGCCATCGTTCGCTCGAGTTGACGAACCGAGGTGTCAGTGGGACCGGGCTGTCCCGGCACGAACACGGTGGCGGCATCGTCGAAATGAATCGCGAAAGGCGTGGTGTCGCCGGCGTTGGCAACCACACCGTTCAGATTGAGGTCAAGTTCGCCCACGCCATTGGTTCCGTACGTGCAAGGCACATCCGGTATCACGGTACCGTTCACGATTTTCGCGCCGTCGCAGTTTGCGGAGCTTGGCGCGCCACCGACGAAATGGTCTCCTTCATCGGGTGTGAACACAAACAGCGTATTGGACTGGTCAAAACCATCCTTCTTTAGCCGGGCAAAGAACTGTCCGAATGCCTTGTTATAATCCGCAAGCTGCTTCACGTAGGGAGCCTCTCCAGGACCGAAGGTAAACTCGCTGCTCAGGCTCGGGCCTTCCTGATTGTCGTGGGCGTCGGCGATGTAGGCAAAGACTACCGGAATTCCCTTCTCCAGCATCGTCGCGGCTGCCCCGAGGGTCTGCGCCGGAACTGGGTCGAAGCCCTGAAAGCTGGTCATCGGATTTCCGTTCAGGTCGGCCAGTCCACCGAGAGCGGGCGAGACGTATTTCGCTCCAAACAATACCTTGTAGCCCGAATAGCTGCCGGGTTCGTCCGGCAAGAAATCATCGACCCCGCCGTTAACCGGCGAGCATAGCGAACTGCCCAAGGCGCAATGTATCGACTCTCCGATAAAATCGGCTGTTTGTTGCGAGTTGGTTTCCTTGGCCTGGGGCGAGCCGGCGCCGAAGACTTTTTGCACATCGAACGGTGCGCGCTCCAGCACTATGTTGGCGGCTGAAAAAGCGCCCACGTCGCAGCCTGCCCGCGTAAACGGCACCCAGGGTGCCGGCACGTTACTTCCCGACGGTGTGGTCAGCGCGAAGTTATTGTCGGCGGTCGCCGGCGTGATGTCCGAGACCAGGTCGGTCCAATAGAAAAACGCCGACGGGAAGAAGATACTCGCGAGGCCCGTTCCCGGACCGAAGACGCCAAAGCTGTTGGCGATGAAGATGCCGTCGTTGTCGGAGTAAAGCCCGGTCTGCGTGGTAAGGATGTTATTGGCGGTATGAGAGATCAGCACCGCATGATCGCCCGCGTCGAGCGTGCCGTTGTTCTCGATAAAGTTGAGCAAGTTAGGCATTTGCTCCAGGTCCGACGGCACGTTTGGGTTGTCCCGAGTGAAGTGGATGTTGTCGAATTCAACGTACACGACGTGCTTGATCTTTCCCGACGGTGAGCCCAGCCTGCACTCCGCGTAGGCAGGTGCTGCCAGCGGCGCCGTGAGCAGGGACCAGACAAGGGTGGATACCAGGGCAGGGCCAAAACATTTCCTTGAACTCATCAAGTTGTTCCTCTTGATCTTTGTCGGGAACTGCGGGTGCGCCCGGCGCGGTCCGCACTAGCGGGAGGAATTACGCGCTGATAATGACGCGCCGATCATCACAGCAATTAAAAGTTCGCTGGCTCCCGGTTAAACCGGAGTTAACCTGCAGTTAATACGCGGTGATGTTTGGATCCTCAGAGCGAAGATCGCGCCTTGATTACGGCGGGCGGCGAACCTAGAAGTGAGGAATCGAAGTACACGCAGCGTTATCGCAAAGAGCGCAGATACGGACGGCAAGCATGAACCGACGTGATTTTCTTGGCCTGCTTGGAACATCCGCGTTGTCGGGATTGTCCATCCTCGCGCGCGAGCGCGTATTTGCTGCGGACGATCCTGTATCGGCGTCATCGGCCTCCAAGACCGCCGTCGCTCCCGATTGGTCTCTGCGTATCGCGCCGGTCAAGCTGGAGCTGTCGCCGGGTCATACGATTACCACCGTCGGCTATAACGGGGCCGTACCCGGACCGTTGCTGCGGGTGAACGAAGGCCGCCGCGTCACAATCGAGGTCCGCAACGACAGCGACGTGGCCGAGCTGGTTCACTGGCATGGCTTGATGGTCCCGTCCGCCGTTGACGGAGCGATGGAGGAGGGCACGCCGATGGTCCCTGCGGGCGGCGCCTCACATTACTCCTTCGTCGCGCGGCCCGGCGGGACGCGATGGTATCACACGCATGCAATTGCCGGCCGCGACTTGCGGCGCAGCCTCTATTCAGGCCAGTACGGCTTCTTCTATATCGAACCGAAAACAAACCCGGGCCTGTATGACCAGGAAGTGTTCATCGCGATGCATCAGTGGGAGCCCTACTTTGTGAGCATGCAGGACATCAAGAAAGGGCCGCCGCCGAACAATGGACTTGAAGTCATGTACCGGTCGGCGTCCTTCAACGACAAGGCGTTGGGTTACGGCGAGCCGCTGCGGGTGAAGCAGGGGCAGCGGGTTATTTTCCGAATTCTCAACGCCAGCGCGACCGACGAGGTCAGCATCGCACTGCCGGGACATCAATTTCAGGTTGTCGGTCTGGACGGGAACCCGGTCCTCGCGCCGCGAAGCGTACCGGTTCTAACTTTGGCGCCAGCGGAACGCGTCGATGCGGTTGTCGAGATGAACCTGCCCGGAATCTGGATTTTCGGCTCAACCGACGATGCTGAACGCTCCAGGGGAATGGGCATCGTGGTTGAATATGCGGGACGCGGCGGCAGGCCGCGGTGGTCAAAACCGCCGGACTCGGAGTGGGACTACACGGTTTTCGGCGCAAAGGCTTCGACTGCGGAACCCGACCGCACGTTTCACCTGGTCTTCGAGAAAATTCCGGGCGGCCGCGGCGGTATCAATCGCTGGACGATAAACGGCAAGTCATTTCCCGCCACTGACCCGCTGCCGGTCACGACCGGCAGGCGTTACCGCGTGGTTTTGGATAACAAGAGCGGCGATGCTCACCCGATCCATTTGCATCGGCATACGTTCGAAATAACCAGGTTTGCGGGAAAGAGCACATCGGGCGTCCTCAAAGACGTGATCAACGTGTCCCGCTACCAAAGCGCCGAAGTCGACTTCGTGGCGGACGACCCGGGACTGACGCTCTTTCACTGCCACATGCAGCTGCATCAGGATTTTGGCTTCATGACATTGGTCAAGTACGTGTAGACGCTCCGCAACGCGCCCGCGTTTGTTTACATTTGACCTACTTTTAGTAGTAATTATTGTTAAGAACAGGTGGATGCAGCGCAGACAGAAAGTCCGGCCAGCCAAGGCGCGTCTCGTCCGGAGACTAGCGCAGCTTCGCGGGTTTTTTGGCGTAAGCGCTGTTGGCCGACTTCAGACGTTCGTCGATGCCGGGATAATGTTCGGGGCGAAGACTTCCATGCATGCACAGCCGCAGGCATTCCTGGGCAAAGCGATATGCCAGCTGCCGCCGATCCTTGTTACCCTTGCTGTGGGCCCGTGCCCAGACCGGCCATAGCAACGTGTCCGCCAACATGATGACCGATAGCACTTCGGTATCAATCCTGTCCTGCGCCAGCTTCGTTTGCGCGAAGCGCGTCATGGAACCTTCATATTCTTTCCAGAAGATGTCGCTCGAGGGATCGGGCGAAGATAGCACCTGCAGCAGCCAAACCCGACCCAACTCCGGATTGTCCATCGCGAAATTGGCGAGCCGATCGGTCAGATCGGCCACATCGACCTGCTCGACCCGGCGCTCGCCGAGCGTGGCAGGGTCTCCAAATACAGAGCGAAACAGTTTGTCCGAAACCCATTCGGCGGTCGCTTTGATCAGCTTGTCGCGGGTCTCGAAATGCTGGTAAGCGGTGCCCCGATTGACACCGGCCAGATGCGCCACTTCCGACAGACTGAGGCCTTCGGGCCCATCATTCGCAAGGCGAGTACGCGCAGCTTCAAGGATCGCCTCCCGGGTGCGCCCGGGATCGCGCGGGTGCCGTCTTCTGTTCTCAGCCATGCTAAACTGTATACCTGCCTCTCCTTTCAGCAGCCCTCTGAAGGTCCGGAAGAAACGGGTTCCGAGTTACCAGTGGTCAGAAGCATCTTGCATAAAAGCTGGCTTCCTACGTCAATGTTCTCCCCTGACGAGGTGGAGATGAGAGAGAGAGGAAGCAGGCTGCGATTCTTCCGCGCCTGCTACAGTATTCGCTAGCAGCATCTCGACCAATAGCATCATGCAGGCATCCGCCCAGGCGTATGACGATCGGGCGCGTTCCAGCGCTTCGGGGCCCGGTTCGCAATTCCAGTCGGGATATGGTCTTACGGTTTTATTCCGCATATGCGAAAAATAATTCGCTATCTCGAAATCTGTCCATCCGGGCGCCCCATGATGCTTAGCTCGCTCACCTAACCAATGACCGAACAATATCCAGAAGCCGCAGGCGAATATTACTCGCTGCGTATCAAGCGCGTGATCGACGAGACCGCCGATTCGTGCTCCCTGGTTTTGGAAATACCTGCCGATCTGCGCGGCAGATTTGCCTATAAAGCCGGGCAGTTTCTCACCTTTCGCATATCGGTTGGGGGTGAGCCATTGCTGCGCTGCTATTCGATGAGCAGCTCGCCGGATACAGATCCGGATATGAAGGTGACCGTGAAGCGGATCGCGGGAGGGCGCGTTTCCAACTGGATTAATGATCAGGTTCGCGAAGGAGATCTTTTGCAGGCGACCGCGCCGGCGGGCCGATTTTGCCTTCGCGACCGCGATGCCCCGATTGTCGCTTTCAGCGGTGGTAGCGGCATCACTCCTGTGATTTCGATAATCAAAACGGCGCTGGCGACAACCTCGCGGCCTGTCAAGCTGCTTTACGCAAACCGCGACAGAGACTCGATCATATTCGCGCAGGAGCTCGATGAGCTCTGGCGGCGCTGCGCCTCACGTTTACAGATCACGCATCGTCTGGACGACACGGATGGATTCGCCGATCTGGCGTTGCTCAATGGCTTCGTTTCCGGAAATGAACGGTCCGATTTTTACATCTGCGGCCCGACCCAATTCATGGATCTGGTGGAAAAGGCCCTGGCAGATCGAGCGGTAGATCGGAACAGCATTTTTATCGAGCGTTTTATCTCGTTACCGGACAACTCCGTGCAGCCGATTTTGGATGAAGACCCGGTTCTGAGCGGGCATGCGGTAATCGAGGACGTGGTGTTTATCATTCGACGCGTTAAGCACCGCGTATCCTATCGAGTGGGAGATACGCTTTTGGAGGCGGCACGGCGCGCCGGACTTCGCCCGCCCGCTTCGTGTGAGAGCGGCAACTGCGCAACCTGCATGGCGCGGCTTAAGGCGGGCAAGGCTGAGATGCGCGTCAATAATGTGCTAACCGCGGAAGAGGTTGCCCAAGGGTACGTTCTGACCTGCCAAGGCCGTCCAACGGCGCCGGGTACGATCGTTGACTACGACTGATCGGCACGGCGCCCTCAATGAAAAATGATTTCCCGGATGCGGCCGGCGGCGAGACATCGCCTGGGCCACGCTGCGCGCTTTTTTAGCTCGCCGGCATCGGCTATACGTCAGGGAGGCCCCGATTGCGGCTACCGGAGGTGCGCGATGCCCGTTCAGAAGTTTGTACCGATGACGAAGAATTTTGCGACCTTTGACTGCGACGCCCACGTCAGTGAGCCGCCATGGCTGTGGGATCGAGCCAAGGACAATCTCAGCCGCCGCGAGTTGAGGGCCTTAGAGGATACCATGTGGTACGACTCCGAAAGCCGCCAGCTAATCGTCAACGGCAAGGCCGGCTTCGGGGCGATAACGTGGCAACCCATGGGCGGCAGGGCCGGAACGCTCAACCTGCTGTCGGTAGCTGGTCCCGGTCTCAAGCATGATATCCAGCGGACACTCAATGTGCGCAATCTTCATTCCAAAACCGCGCTCACTCAGGAGCAGGCGGCCTATCTCGACCATCGCGGGGCCTACGAACCCAAGCCGCGCCTGCGCGACATGGACATCCAGGGCATCGACCAGGTGATGATCATTCCCTCCGATATCGATACGTATCCCTGGCTGCAGAACGACCTCGGCGCCAAAGCGATGTGCAAGGCGTATAACGAGTGGGCATACGAGTACTGCCAGGAGAACCCGGAGCGGCTTTATTTCGCGGCGCTGCTGCCGCTGCAAAATCCGAAATTCGCCGCCGAAGAAGTCTATCGAGTGGCAGACAAGGGATGCCGCGTCGGATTGATTCGGCCAATCGACGCGCTGGGCAATTACCCGGTTCAGCCGAAGTATGAGCCGGTATGGAGGGCGATGGAAGAAACCGGCGTGGTTTACGGGATGCATCCGTTTCCCGCCACCGGTTCACTGAAGCCTGCGGGCTACACGGAGCAGCATTCCGGGGCAGAGTTGATTGAATGGAGCATAGTGTCGTCGGGTGTGGGGCAGCTGTTTTTGACCAACGTCCAGAATTTCCAGGCCGAAGCGGCGTTATGGGTGACGCTGGTCCTGATGTCGGGATTCTTTGAGCGCTTCCCCAAGATCAGAGCGGCGGTGTTCGAGGCTTCATCGACTTGGCTCAGCTTCCTGCTCGACGAGTGCGACAAGAACCATCGGCTGTATCGCAATGACCGCAAGCGCTACCCGCTCAAGCGAATGCCGAGCGAGACGTTCTTCACGCATTGCGTTACCGGGTTTGAGGGCGATGAGGCGCCGCCCTCGCGCTTACCGGAGTTCTATGGCGATATCCTGGCCTGGTCCTCCGACGTGTACCATCATGACGGCGACGACGCATGGCGTGCGATCGAGACCATGCGCAAATGCGAGTTGCCGGAATCGTATCAGGCCAAATTCCTGGGCGATAATGCGCGCCGCCTGTACAGGATTAAGCCGCCCGCCAGGTTTATCCAGGACCGGATCACCGAGATCGAGCGGCCCGACTGGTGGCCGACCGATGACGAGGTGAAGCAGGCGCTGCGGCCCGAAGCCGCCTTGCGGCGCTAATCGCGGATGTCGCCGGCGGAGGCGGTCCGCTCCAGCCGCCAAACAGGGACGCCATCACGGACGTGGCGTTCCTGATCATTCAGCCGCCAACGCCGGCAGCTTCGCCTCGAACGCATCATTTGCCGGCGTTTTTGAGTTTGGGCATTACCTTTTCGGCGAGCAACTCGATCGAACGCATGATCTTGTCGTGCGGTGTCGTGTAAAGCTGCATGAACAGCAGGGCTTCGTCCACTCCCGCGTCGGAGAGGTACTGCAGCACGTCGAGGCAGGTTTCCGGGCTGCCGATGCAGGCGCCGCCGGACTTGACAATTTCCGACATCGGCACCGAGTGCGTCAGGTACATAGTCTCCACCCAATGTTTCATGAAAAATTCGTAGGAGCGCGGCGGTTTGCCGTCGATCCAGGGCGCGAACAGATTGCGCACGGCTTCGTTATACATTCTGAAATTCGGGCCCTGAATCGCGAGCGCCTCCTCATCGGTGTCGCAGCACAGAGTGAAGGTCAGCAGAGCGAACTTGTCGTTGATTGAAGAGCCGATCGGATCGCATTTCTTAATCCGGTCGCGGTACAGGCGTACATATTCGTTGGATTTGCCCTGTCCGATTCCGAAGCCCAGCACGCCCAGACCATGCTCGCCCGCGAATTCCAGCGTGGCGGGTTGAGTGGCCGCCACCCACATCGGCGGATGGGGCTTTTGCACGGGCTTCGGCACGACCTGGCGTTCGGGGATTCTCAAACTCGGACTTTCATATTGGAAACTTTCCCGGGTCCAGATTTGAGGAAGCAGCCGCAAAGATTCCTCCCACTGGGGACGAGTATCATCGGGATGGACTTCAAAACCGGAAAGCTCTGACTCCGAGATGGCGCGTCCGCCGCCGAACTCGACCCGCCCGTTGGACAGCAGATCCAGGGTAGCGATGCGTTCCGCCACCCGCAGCGGATGATTGATGCGAAAGGGCAGCAGCACGATCCCGTGTCCGAGGCGGATGTTTTTGGTCCTGGCCGCCAGATGCGCCAGCACCAGTTCCGGCGACGAGCTGTAGGAAAATCCGGGCAGAAAATGATGTTCGGTAAACCACACCGCCCGATATCCGAGCCGGTCTGCGAGCATGACCTGCTCCACGCACTGATCGAAAGTGCGCTTAACGCCCGCTTCGGACAAATCCGCGGTTTCGAGTTCAAAAAACAGACTCAGTTCCACAGGCGTGCCTCCCAGTGGGTATTTTGCCATTGCGGCGCCATCGGCAAAGCGCCGCAGCGTCGCGGGTGAGATTTTTCTGCGAGCTTGTTCGAACCCGCCGTGGGTTTGTCAGCCCGGCTTATAACACGACACTGTTGTTCATAAAAGCAAGGCTACCGTTCTAACTTGAAGGCCGGCCCACCGAGCCCGGGACAATGGGGGATTACGACCAAGCCGGGATTTGGCCAGGCGGAACCCGCTCGTTGCAGCGCTATGGTAGAGGCGCCTTTGGATTCAAGCCGGGCTCAACTTTCCGTTTGACCGCCGGGTGTGGTAGCAGTCTGTTTCAGGATTCAACATGGCCAGAGCGTGAGGTGCGGCTATGGCGCAGACGGCGGAACCAATTCGTTTGAAGTTCGCGAATGAGTATCCCGAGCTGGGTACCGGACCAATTTCGCTGGAAGACTCGTTGTCACCAGAGTTCTTCGAACTCGAGCGCAACGCCATCTGGCGGCGAGTTTGGCTGTGCGTCGGCCGCGTCGAGCAGGTGACGAAGCCCGGCAGCTATTTCACGCGCGAGTTAGCCGTCTGCAACACGTCGATTCTCGTCGTGAGAGGCGCCGACGGCCAGCTCCGAGCGTTTCACAATATGTGCTCCCATCGCGGCAACAAGCTGGCCTGGAGCGGTGACTACCGGGTCGAAAGCAAAGGCGTCTGCCGGCAGTTCACCTGCAAGTATCACGGATGGCGGTACGCGCTGGACGGATCGCTGACGCACATCACTCAGGAGGAAGATTACCCCAATCTCGACAAGCGCGATTACGGACTGACGCCGGTAGCGCTGGACCTGTGGGAGGGGTTCATCTTCATCAATCTTGATCCGAATCCAGGCCAGACCTTGACGGAATTCCTCGGCGAAATGGGCCAGGGGCTTGCCGGATATCCCTTTCAAGAGCTGACGCAGGTTTATGAGCATCGCGCCGTTCTCAATTGCAACTGGAAGCTGGATGTTGACGGCTTTCAGGAGGGTTACCACGCGCCCTATTTGCATACCAAGCTGATGAATCCCGAAGGGCGCGCCGATTTCATGACCAGCGGATGGCAGGGCTCGAGCTACATGCTCTTCGGCCCGCACCGGCTGTGGACTTCCAGCGGCGGCGGCAACGCAACGCTGCGTCCGATCGAGATCCTTCTGCAGGCCGGTCTGGGGGGTTCCTTCAATGTGCCCGATATAGGCCTGCGCGAGTTTCCCAGATTGCTCAACATCAAGCGCGAGCGGAACTGGGGCGCCGACCTGTTCCAGATTTTTCCCAACTACGTCATTTTCATCTACGCCTCCAACATCATGTTTACCTACCAGTACTGGCCCTTGGACGTGGACCATCACATCTTCGAGGGCCGGACCTACTATGTGCCACCGAAAAATGCTGCGGAACGCCTGGCCCAGGAAATTTCCAACGTTTCATTCAAAGAATACTGGCTGCAGGACGCGAACGCGCTGGAGGCGTGTTTTGGAATGCTGAAGTCGCGGGCGAAAACACGTTTTCCGCTCTCCGACCAGGAAATCCAGATTCGCCATTTCCACAAAGTCGTTGGCGACTATGTCAGCGCGTACGTCGCCGAGCGCCAAAACGGCAAGGCTGAGAGTACCAATGGCATCGGATAAATTGCTGCCCGCGGAGTTTTCGGATCTCGAGCCGTTTGCGGGTCAATGGGCGTTGCGCGCCGAACCGGAGCGTCACGCCAAACGCCTGGCGAGTACGATGGCAGAGATGCAGGCCTTTTACGACGCGGCGTTTCCTCGCGCCGGGGCCGCGATCGAGTACCTCAACCAGTTTGACCTGGAGGAAATGCCGGCCAACGCGCGCAACCTGCTCTACCTGCTCTATTCGCTTATCCAGGTATCCTTCCCGATCGAGGTCTGGAAGCAGCCCGAGACTTTGGATGCCGCGGCGATCAGGTTCGACCGCACCGATCCGGAGTAGAGTCGCCGAGCACAACCCCGGTGCAAGCCTTCTGCCGCTGCGCCGGGTTTCCTTTTGTAGCTCTACATCCCTGCCTTGTAGATTCTGCCTCCCTTCATGACGAACTGGACGTCCTGGGTTACCTCGATGTCGTCGAGCGGGTTGCCCGGGACGGCGATCAGATCGGCCAGCTGACCAGGCTTGATCCGCCCCCGGTCATTGACCCCGATAAGGTCTGCGCTGACGATCGTAGCCGCCCGGATGGCATCGATCGGCGCCATCCCGCGATCGACGAGCGCCCATAGTTCCTTCGCGTTCTGTCCGTGCGGGATCGCGGGCGCGTCGGTCCCGCAGGCGATCCGCATGCCCGCCTTGATCGCCCGTCTGAGGTTCTGCTTCGCTTGCGGGAAGACCTCCTCGGCCTTCGCCCGCAGCGCTGGATGGACCCGAGAGACGTCAAGCCCTTCCGCGAGGTAGCTCGTGGCCACGAGGAAGGTCCCTTGCTTGATCATGAACTCCATCGTTTCCTTGCTCATCAGCGACCCGTGCTCTATGCAGTCGATCCCCGCCTCCACACCAGCGCGAATACCCTGATCGCCATGGGCGTGTGCGGCGACCTTTATTCCGCGCCGGTGCGCCTCGTCAACGATGGCCCGCAACTCGTCGTTGGAGAAGTGCTGGGCTCCCGGCGATCCGGTGAGCGACATAACGCCGCCGGACGCGCAGACCTTAATGACCTGAGCGCCATACTTGATCTGGTAACGGACCGCCCGACGAATCTGTTCGACTCCGTCGCAGATGCCTTCCTCGACGCTCAAGGGCATGATCCCCGGCGCCAAACCCTGAAACATCGTGGGGTCAAGGTGTCCACCCGTCGGCGTAATCGCATGACCGGCCGGGACGACACGTGGCCCGTCGATCCATCCCGCGTCTATCGCCCTCATCAGTGCGACGTCGAGCAGCAGGCCCCCGGTCTGGACGAACAGTCCCAGATTCCGCACCGTCGTGAATCCTGCGAGCAAGGTTGTGCGCGCGTTTGCCACCGCGCGCAGCGTTTTGAGAGCTGGGTCATCCTGTACCGACGACATCGGGCCGGCGGGTCCGCCCATCAGAAGATTTAGTTCCATGTCCATAAGGCCCGGGAGCAGAGTCACGTCGCCGAGATCGACGATGTCCGCGTCCCGGGGCGGACGAGCCACGCCCACCTCACTGATGTGATCGCCCTCGATGAGCACGCTGGCTGGAGTCATCAGCCGGCCCGCATCGACATCCAGCAGCCGGGCGCTTCGTACGATTGTCTTGCTGGCATGTGGCTCTTCGGGTGTCATCAGTTGTTCTCCTTGGTCGCGCCGATCTCAGTTTTCCAAATCGAGCTGCCTCACATGTAGCGCCCGCCATTCACTCCGATCACCTGGCCCGTGATATAGCCGGCCTCCTCAGAGGCGAGAAACGCGCACGCCGCCGCGATGTCTTCGGGTGTCCCCGCGCGTCCCACGGGCATCGCCGACGCAATCTGTTCTATCGCGTTCCGGCCCAGGTGACCCGCTGCTGCTGCTCGACGCAGCATGGGCGTGTCGATGCTGCCCGGGGGGATGGTGTTGACGGTGATGCCCGCACGACCGAGTTCGAGCGCCAATGCCTTGGTAAACCCGATCACACCAGCCTTGGATGCCGCGTAGTGGGTCATCCTCGCGGCCCCCGACTGCGCGCTCGATGACGAGATATTGATAATCCGACCCCACCCCGCTTCGATCATGTCGCTAACGACTGCCTGCGCACAATTGAAGGTTCCTTTGAGGTTGACGGACATGATGCGATCCCAGCTGGCCTCAGTGATTGACTGGAATGGCTCGAAGGCTTCGATTCCGGCGCAGTTCACCAGCACCTGGATGAGCCCCAGCTTGTCACGCACCTCTCGAGCCGCTGCATCGACCTGCCGGCGATCGGAGACGTCCACTTTGACGGCCAACGCCGATGAGCCGTCCGCTTGCAAGCGCTCGACCAGGCGCTCCGCACTGGCGTAGTCAACGTCGAACACTGCGACCCGCGCGCCGTTTTGAGCCAGGCGCTGAGTGATCGCCAAACCTATTCCCGATGCTCCACCGGTTATGACGGCAATTCGACCGTGCAACGGCATCTCAGCCTCGCTTGGCTAATTAATCGGCTCATCGCCCAGCAGGGTCGTCCGGTGCATAAGCCGCGGTGAATTGAAATCGTACGGAAGGGCCCGGTGCAGCGCACCCCGGTTGTCCCAGATAACGAGGTCCCCCACGCGCCACTGGTGGCGATAAACAAAGTCGGGACGAGTGGCCCACGCAAGCAGGCCATTCAATAGAGCGTGTCCCTCATCTTCGGTCATGCCCACCACGTGGGAGGCGGTCGCGCCGAGAACCAGCGACTTGCGGCCGCTGCGATGTGTCCAAACCAGCGGATGTTCCCTCGTGGAACGGGCTCGCCAGGACTTCACCTCGTCGGGAGAGGGATTAGGCCGCACGAGTCGTTGTGAGGCCTCCAGGCTGTGCACCACGCGGACCTTATTAAAGCGTTGCTTGTCCGCGTCCGGCAGCTCCTGGTAGGCAGCGTAGGTGCTCGCAAACTCGGTATCGCCGGAACCGTCGGCGATCTGGCGCGCCGTGAGCAAGCTCGCCTTGGTTGGGATCTCGTCGCTCGCACCATCGATGTGCCAGAAAAACGTACCTTTCAGGTAATCCGCAACCGGATTCTGGTTCTTGTTCAACGTGACCTTGAAGATCTCCGGATACGGGTTCCCGGGCCCCGGCGTGCGGTTTCCGAGGATGATCACCTCACCGAGTTTGCGGCTGAAGGCCACCTGCGCGGCGTCGTCCAGGTGCAGCTCGCGGAACACGAGGACGGTGTGCTCTTCGAGCGCGTCGAGTACTTCCCTGGCCGTCGAGTCATCGAGGAGAGCCGCCTTGTCGCCGATCAGCACCTCGGCGCCGATGCGCTCGCCGAGCCTTCTCGTGGAGATCTTGGTCGAGGCTTCCACCTGACTACCTCCGATCCGCCCGATCTTGGTGCCGGGGGCGGTCGAGCTGCGAAGCGTACTCAAGGCACCGGCTCCCTGACGAGGTCGAGGTAAGCGGCGCCTGCATCGGGCACGTGCGGCTGTTTCCAGACCTCGACGGGGAACGATACCATGACCAGCGAATAGAGCAGAAGCAACAGGTTCTGGGCCTGCTCGGGAAGGTTGTCCAATTCGAACTGGTTGAGATATTTGATCGCCGCCTCAGCACGAACAAACGCAGCGTCGTAAAACGCCTGCATCTGCTCCATCGGACTGGAAAGGCGCTTCGCGTAACGCTCGGGCTCGGTCCGGAGTACCCAGTCAGCGGCGAAGGGCTCGAGGTCAGTGAACTCATCGGGAAGCAGGGTGGCTTTTGTCGGCATCAGCGTTTCCTGTGAGTGAGCGGGCTCGAGATGAAGAAGCGATCCGGTCGAAAGCGGGTCCGGGACATGGCACTGTCAGCCTTGGTAGGCGCTCACCCAGTCCCGCACCACCTTGTGGAGGTGCCGGCACAGGATCTCCTGATCGCAGAGCAAGAACTTGTCGACCACTCGGGACTTAAGCATCGTATGCGTCGCCTCAAGCGTGTTTCCATCCTGGAGGCTGAACTCTTTGAAAGTGAGAGCTGCGGTCTCCTGCGCAAGGCGTTCCCCCGCGTTCTTCGGCGGAGCGAAATAGAGCGTTCCCTCGAACAGGTGGCTGTCGGTCGTCAGCGGCCAGTAATGATAGGTCAGATACCAGCTCGGCTTCCAAATCAGGATCGTGAAGTTGGGGAAGAACTGAAATGAGTCGAGCCCCCACATTGGCGACCTGGCCGGATTGAGCCCCCGCGGGAGCTCGCCAAGCCCGAGGTCAGGTTCGTCCCACGGGCCGAACAGACCGCTCCTCGTCAAACGGTCGATTGGCTTGACGGTGTCATTGGCGGAGGGCACGGCAAACCGTCCCATCGACGAGACCATGCGATGAAAACCGAAGAGCTGGTACCAGAGACCTTGATAGCCCATCTGGTAAAGTGCCTGAGCAGCCTCGGGCGTGGCGCTCTGCTTCCGATGGAGAACAGGAGCGTGGTAGAACTCCTGAAACGCGTCCATGAAAAGCTTCCAATTGGCCTTTACCACCGCGCGATAGGGGAAGACCTGGGTCAACTTGTGGAACGGGTAGCCCTCGATCCCCCAGGCCATCTCACCAAGAAATTCGCGCAGCGGCTGGGCAGGCGCAGCACTCAGGTTGATGAAAATGAAGCCCTCCCAGACGTCGAGATTTACCTCCACGAGCCCGTAATGGGTCTTGTCGACGCCGAAGAACTCTTCCTCCTGTTGGATGAAGGTGAGCTTCCCGTCCAAAGCATAACGCCATCCGTGATACTTGCAGGCGAATTGCTGACAGGTGCCGCGCTGTTCCTCGCCGGGGTGGTCGGTCCACACCAGCTTGTTGCCGCGGTGGCGGCAGATGTTATGAAAGGCTCGGACTTTTTGGTCGGAGCCGCGCACGATGATAATCGAAGTGTTTGCGACGGCGAGTTCCTTGGTGAAGTAACTCCCCACCCTGGGGACCTGCTCGACGCGGCCGACGTTCAGCCAGCACCGCCGAAAGATCGCCTCACGCTCGGCCTCGAAGAACTCCGGTGAGATTGAATCCTCATATGAGATGGGTCCGGTCCCCAGCTCGGGATATGCCTCCGTCCAGCTCCCGACATTCGGCTTTTGTGCGACAGCCATCTCCTCATCTCCGATTTTTTGGCTTCGATCCGCGCTCACGCCTGGCGCGACTGGACCCCAAGTTTACGGTGAGCAAGAGGCAGGCTGATCGCCCGCCGGATTCCCCTTTTGCTTTTCGATAATCATCAGTGTTGATTAGTCTGTCAAGGATAACCGGGGTCAGCGCGCGCCGCTGCGGACCGGCAAATGCTTGAGCCTCCGTTGACGGGGAACTCAGGCGCTCCACTTGACACCTTGAACCATTCCAAGCGCGCCAGCAGCGGCTACCCAGCTTGTCATCAGTCGCGCTGCGGCTGCCCGTAACTCACGCTCAAGATTGTGCTGCTCGACGAACGGCCCACTGTGCACAGGAGCCGCGCACCGTCTTTTCACTTCAAGGCAGCCAGAAATGATGACGGTGATGCTTGCCGGGTCGCTGGCATACGCGATTACCGTCGCAAGGCTAAGCCTCGAATGCTGGTCAAACGAAGATAAATTCGAAGAAAATCTTTTCCTCCTGCCGGTTGGTATATATATGTTGGCGGAGAGCCCTGTGCATGGGTGATCTGAGCGACTCCCACAAACGCTGAGAGGATTCCGGCGATGGCAAGAGAATACAAATTGATTGATTCGGTCGCGTATCCACCATCCATGAAACTCCCAAAAGATCCGCTTCTCTCCAAGGTTTTCGGCGATGTCAAATTTGAGGGAGAGACTGTCGAACAGATGGTGGCGCGGATGGACGAATGCGCCATTCAGGCATCGATCATAACGGTCAACGCCGCTTCACGAGAGCCATTCCAACCATATCGGGTTGGCCAGAAAATCGATGATGCAGCGTTAGATGCTGCCTGTAAGGACGTGGCCGACATGATGGCTCGGTATCCGGGGCGTTTTTTCGGCTGTGTCGCGGTCGATCCTACCGGCATGATGAAGTCCGTGCGCCGGCTCGAGCGGGTGGTCCGCGAATATGGATTCAACGTATGTTTCATATTGCCGGCCGGGATCGGTTTACCGCCCAATCACGCCTGCTACTTCCCGATATACGCAAAGTGCGTGGAATTGGGCATCCCGGTCAGGATGAATGTCGGGCTCCCCGCTTTTCAGGGCGCCGGTTGGGTGCAGCACCCAATGCATCTCGACGAGGTCTTGCTGGCGTTTCCGGAGTTAACCGTGGTGGGCGCACATGTCGGCCATCCCTGGCATGTGGAGTGCGTCGCCCTGCTACAAAAATATCCGAATTTTTATCTGCTCACTTCCGGATGGGTGCCGAAACGCGTCCCCCAGGAATTGTGGCAATTCGCCAATACGCGGGGCGCCAATAAACTGATGTGGGCAAGTGACTATCCATTACTGCCGATGGAGCGCACCGCCATGGAGGGTTGGGAAGTACCGCTCAAGGAGGAAGTCAAGCGGCGCTACCTTCGCGAAAATGCTATCGAGACTTTCAAGCTCAAGCTCGCGAATTGACTGACGCTCCCTTGTGAGCCCGTGGACCTTCGGCCGTCTCGGTAGACCAACGCGGCCCACCGCTCAAGCAAGCAACCGCTCGTTAATAAAGGAGAGGATTAATGGGAGATGAGGCAGACCTGTCCGGCAAGGCCGTCGTCGTCACTGGCGGCGGGCGTGGTATCGGCGCCGCGGTAGCAAAGGCGGTGGCGGCCGCAGGCGCGGCCGTGGTCGTCAACGATATGGACGCGGCGCCGGCCAATGAGTGCGCGACCGCGATCCGCACCGCCGGCGGGCGGGCCGTGGCCCATGTCGCCGACGTCGCCGTATGGTCCCAGGCCGAGGGGCTCATCGAGCGCTGCTTGGAGGAGTACGGAAAGATTGACGGCCTCGTGAACAACGCCGGCGTGCACCTGCCGAAACGGTCCTGGGAAATGGACGAGGCAAGCGTCCGAAAGACCTTGGAAATCAATGTGCTGGGGACCTTGGCATGCGCCGGACGAGCCCTGAAGGCCATGCGCGAGCAAGGCTTCGGCTCCATCGTCAACACGACGTCGGGATCGCAGATGGGTCACGAGTATCGACCGGATTACAGCGCCAGCAAGGGCGCTGTGTCGTCATTCACCTTCACCGCCGCGGTTGAGATGCAGGGGACGGGCGTGCGTGTGAACGCCATGTCTCCTTACGCAGAGACCCGGATGCTCGACAACATGGACAAGTTTATGAAGACACAGGGCGGCTGGCGGCGTCCGTCCCTTCCGCCGCCCGAGACCAATGTGGGCATCCACCTGTATCTGCTGTCCGACCTCTCCCGCCACGTGAACGGCCAGATCATCGGGTTGAGGCTCGAGGGGGATCTGTATATTGCCGGCCACCCTGCGATCCTCGAGCCAACCGCGAAGGCCCCCGGCGGCGTGTGGACAGCAAAGGCGATCGCCGACGCAATCGACAAGGGCCTGGTGGCGTCCTTGCAGCCCTTGGGGTTTACGCGCCTGCGGCAGCCAAGCAGTGCCCGCTGACCAGCCAGCTTGTCAGTGCCGGTTTTAACTATCATCAGGCCGGCGAGAGGAGTGAATCCTGACCGGAGAGGCCTTTTTCAGAAACCTCGCCTATCGGAAGAGCACGGCATGAAGCGCCGTTGAGCGACCCTTGCGCCTGCCGGCGACGGCGATGTGCTGGCTCAGTTCGCTGATAAGGATTTTTAATATCGATGCCTCGACATTCGGAGACTGCCCGCATTCGAGCATCCATGCGCTGCGCAGCGAGAACAGGCGGACCACTTCTACCTCCACCGCGAGGCGCGCCAGGACGAGGCGCACCTGCGGATGCTTGCTGAGCGGCCGACCGTCTACCACAGTCTGTTTTGCGTAATCTATGAGATTTTCCAGCTGGCGCTGGGTGCGCGCATGAGGAATCAGCCGCTCGAGGTCCAGCGCCATCGTGACGTAGCGCCATCCTTGATTCTCTTCGCCGACCAGGTTACCGGCGGGAATCCTGACGTCTTCGAAGAACACCTCGTTGCTTCGCTCGCTGCCCATCGTCCGCAGCGGGCGAATCGTCACGCCGGGAGCGTCGATTGGTACGATGAAGTTGGAAAGTCCATGATGCTTGGCCGCGTTTGGGTCGGTGCGCGCCAGCAGCCAAATGTGAGTGGAGTGATGGGCAGCCGAGGTATAGATTTGCCGTCCGTTGATAGCGTAGCTGTCGCCTTCGCGGGCGGCGCGGGTCTGCAGCGACGCCAAATCCGATCCGGCGTTGGGTTCCGTGTAACCGATCGCGAACTCGATTTCGCCGGCGAGAATTTTGGGCAGATATTCGCGCTTCTGTTCTTCGGAACCGACGCGCATCAAGGTCGGTCCCGCGGAGTTGAGGGTCAGACCGCCAGTGGGCAGGTTCTCCAGGTCCATCTCTTCCAGGAACAACCACTGATCGATCGCGCCGCGTCCCTGCCCGCCGTATTTGCGTGGGCCATCCAATACCCGAGCCATCCCTGCCGTCCCATGAGCCGGACGAATTGTTTGCCCAGCGGCCCGATCGAATACTATTCGCGTTCGACCTCCTCGCGCAGTTCCGGCGTCAGTTGTTCCTGAACAAAACGCCTTACCTGTTTTCTGAATTCTTCCTGCTTCGGGGTTAAGGAGAAATCCACGCGTGCCTCCGGTCACCTTCGCCTGGTTCTCGATCCAGTATCTAATCCAGTAACGGCGAGTCCGGCTACTATTCCCCCCAATTCCCTTTTATGAACAACACTGTTGTGTTACCGATGTGGGCGACGAGCAAGCTGGGGCAGCCCAGGAACGCACCTGCCAAGGAAGCGCCGGCGCGATCGATTTGTGGGGCGGGCAGCCCTTGGCTAATGTTTGAGCGCGGACTTTTTTTACTGGGGTTGTTGCTTTCGGCCTGGCGCAAGTGACGCCACATCAACATCAATGGCCAGGAGTTTCAAATGTCCAGCCGTACCGGGGAAAAGATTGAGCCGCAGCTGGATCTCAGCGACGTGGATCATCGGGTCGGCCAGCCGGTTGGCGGCGGCCAGCTAACCGAGCCATGCTCCGTAACCGATATTCGCCGGTGGGTGATGGCGATGGACTATCCCAATCCCATCCATTGGGACGGGGAGTTCGCCCGTAATTCAAAGTTCGGCGGCATCGTGGCGCCGCAATCCTTCGCCGCCGCGATGGATTATGGCCATGGCGTGCAGCCGGCTTGCGTCGGCCGCATTCCGGGCTCCCACCTGATTTTCGGCGGCGAGGAATGGTGGTTTTACGGTCATCGGATTCGGCCGGGAGAACGGCTGTTCCAGGAACGGTGGTTTCACGACTATAAGGTGGTTCCGACCAAGTTCGCCGGTCCTACCATGTTCTCGCGCGGCGACACTACCCACACCAACCACAATGGCACACTGGTGGCGCGCGAACGTTCGACGTCGATTCGCTATCTGGCGGCCGAGGCTGAGCGGCGCGGCATGTACAAGGCCCAGGTGCCGCCGATGCGCCGTTGGGCGCAGGAAGAGCTGCAGCAGGTCGAGCGAGTGCGGCATGAGTGGCTGATGTCCAATCGGATGGGTATCTCGCCGCGTTTCGAGGAAGTCAGGATCGGAGATCGGCTGCCGCGCCGCGCGCTGGGACCGCACACACTGGCGTCTTTTGCCACCGAATACCGCGCCTTTCTCTTCAATGTTTGGGGCAGCTATCAGTGGGTTGCGCCGCCCGGTGTGAAGGACCCCTGGATCAACCAGGATCCCGGGTGGGTGGAGGGGTTCGGTTTCGACGAGGAGGGGGCCAAAATCGATCCGCGGAAGCGCGACGGTTTGTATCTGGGCCCCTCCCGTGGCCACGTTGACACGAATAAGGCCACCGAGATAGGGATGCCGCGAGCCTATGGCTACGGCGCGACGATGGGCGCATGGGTGCTCGACTATCTGGGCTTCTGGGCTGGCAACGACGGCTTCGTGAGGCATTCAAAGGCGCAGTTCCGCGGGCCGCCCTTTGAGGGCGACGTCACGTATACCGATGGTGAAGTTGTCGCCAGGGAGGCCGAATCCGCTTACGGCGCGCCGCTGGTCACGGTGAAGCTGCGCATGACCAACCAGGACGGTGGAGTGCTGCTCGACGGCACGGCGGAGGTGGAACTGCCGCCCTAGGCCGTCGAGAAACCGCTCTTCGGACGTTCAGATGTCGCGGCCGGGTTCAAGCCGATCTTTCCGGGGCTTATGATCCCAAGTGATATAGCCGGGCTGCGTTGTCGAATACCATCTTGCGGGTAACTTCATCCGGCACCCCGTCAAAGTCTGCCTTGATCACCGCGCGCGAACGCGGCCAGGTGGAATCGGAGTGTGGAAAGTCGGAACCCCACATGTAATTGCTCTCGCCGAAGAACTTGAAGGTGGCGGGGCCAACCGGATCGTCGAGAAAAGTGGCCCAAACCTGCCGCTTGACGTATTCGCTGGGTTTAAGCGTGAGCTTCGCATAGGTTCCGACCTTGCTGTACTTGTCCCAGGCATGGTCGAGCCGGTAGAGGAAGTGCGGCAGCCATCCAGTGTCATTTTCCGCCGATACCAGCCGCAAATTCGGAAAACGCTCCAACACGCCGCCAATAATGATGTCGGCAAAGGTCTCCTGAACCTCGGAAATCAGGAACATATAGTTGAGGACCACATTGGTCTTCTCAAGCGGCCTGGTTTTCTCGCCAGGTTTGGGAAGATTTCTTCTGCCGCTGATGACATGCAGTGAGATCGGGATATGCAGGTCGCTGGCCGCCTGCCAAAACGGATCGTACATCGCATGCCGGTAGGGTTTATCCTCAGGCGGAGCGCCGCTGATCTGCGCCCCGGCGAGGCCCAGCTTGGCGGCGCGCTCCAGCTCGCCAATCGCCACGCCGATGTCGTCGGTAGAGATCATGGCGATGCCGGCCAGGCGTTTGCGGTCGTAGTTGCAGTATTCGGCCAGCCAATCGTTGTAACTCGAGAAACATGCCTGCTGAAGCTCCAGATCGGGCAGCGCGAATAGCGGCAGGCCAAGACTGGTGTAAAGCACCTCGCCTTCAACTCCGTCGATGTCCTGGTCCTTCAGCCGTTCGGCGGGATCCCAACCGCTGGGGCGCACCGCTTCGTACCCGGTTTTCCAGTGTTTGGCGAGTTCCTCGCCACTCTTGCCGCTTGCGCTGATGCCGCCCACCGGAAACGGTCTGATACCCGGAGCGACCAGGAGCGCTGTCGAACCTCGCATCTCGATATGCGGCGCGCTGTCTCGGAACTTGCGGTCCAGCCGCGAGGTCCAAAGGTCGGCCGGTTCCACCGTATGCGAATCCGCTGAAACTACACGCATGGGATGAACCTCCGTATTAACGATTGAACGAGCTTAAGATACAGCCGAAACTCTCGCGCCATCACCATTGAGATACAGGAAAACGGTCGCGCTTTCGAGCAGATCGGCCTCTTCAAATCGTTGCACGCCGGCCGCGGAGACCGCCCCGAGCGCACAAACGGAACGAGCCGTGGAAACGCCTCTCGACGAACCACGCCGCGCCCGCTAAGTTAGGCGTCGTTGACCAGGGATGTCTCTTATTTCGATTCGGTCTCGCTCGAATTCTTCGAGAAGGAGACGACACTGCTACAGGGCTTTAAAGAAGGTGCGCAATGAAGCACGGCGTTTCAGGGCTTATCACCGATCGTGGCCTGCATATGGTTCGTTACGCCAAGCTGATTGAGGACTTGGGATTCGAATCACTTTTCATGGGTGAGCATCCCGTCATACCTGTACAGTCCCAGACCAGCCACCCGTTCGGCGGAGGCGTACCGGATGGATACGAGCGGATGCCTTCACCCTGGATTTGCCTGGCATTGGCAGCGGCAGTGACCAAGCGGATTCGCCTTGGAACGGATGTAGCTTTGATTCCGGAGCGCGAGCCGATCGGATTGGCTAAAGATATCGCCACTTTGGACTTCTACAGCGGCGGCCGCCTGCTGATTGGCATCGGCGCGGGATGGCTGCGGGAAGAGTCGGAAGTAATGCGCGTAAACTTTCGCCGCCGATGGGACATCACACGCGACTACATACAGGCGATGAAAGAACTGTGGACCAAGGATGAAGCCGCTTACAATGGCGAATTCATCAGTTTTCCGCCGGTTCTCTGCTATCCCAAACCGCTGCAAAAACCGCATCCGCCGATCCATATTGGGGCCGGCGGGCTTGGTCACAAAAATGAACGAGCCCTGCGCAACACGGTTGCCTTCGCGGACGGGTGGATGCCGGTGGCGATAAGCGCGGAAGAGGTGAAAGGCCACGTGGCGGCGCTTAAAGAAACGTGCTCCGCGGCCGGACGTGATTTTTCAAAACTTGAGATCAGTGTGGTGATTGACTCCAAGATGGCCGTGGAGAGGTCCAAGGTCGGAGATCTGATCGGACGTTACGAGGAGTCCGGCGTGCATCGGTTAATTTGGGCAACGCTTGAGCCCTTGGCAGCTGAGCCTTATGCAGACCGTATGGAGCGGATCGCCAATGAGGTTCTGAAATAAGCCCCAGTTATGTCATCATTTGCGTAAGACCTAGTGGCCTGTAACAACTGAATTGGTGTCAGGCACCCGAATAAAAGCACTGTGTGCCAACGATTATGTTTCATGGGCGTGATTAATTCAGCGTTACAGGCCACTAGTTTGGCTAAGTCCTGTTGACCATATCACGCTACGGACAAAGCCGTGGCAACGGCTCCCTCTACCCTCGTGCCTTTAAAGAAATCAGGATTCACGGCGGTCCACAACGCCACAGGATTCGTGAACACAAAATCCCGGAAGTCATCGCCGGTTATCAGCCCTTGCTCGACCGCTTCATAAGCTTCTTCGGTTACTTCGGTCATATCCGGAACATCCCAGTGGCCGATATCGGAACCGAACACGGCGTTAAAGCGGACGCCGAATGGGTTTCGCTTAGAGTCGAACGCCGAGGAGGTCACTGGATCGTCCGCTTCGCATCCAAAATAAAAAAAGGGAACGAATAAATCCCGAATGTCCTCTTCGCGTTCGATGCCACAGGCGGCAAAGTCATCGATATCCGCGGGATCCTGGCGCTGGGCCACGAAATGGGCAGTGTCTTTAAGCGTTACTTTTTCCCGGTACAGCGTTCCACCGTAGCGCCGATACAGATCCAGGAATTGCTCACGATCGATTCTGGCCGGATCCAGCTTTCTGATCGCGTTGCGGTTGCGCTTCTCCCAATGGGACTTCAGATCAGAAAGCAGCGTACGCCCCCAGCCTACTCCGCCCTCGAGAAATAGGAATTTAAGCTGGGGAAAACGCCTCGTGACCCCGCCTAGAAACAGCGATTTGCAGACCGCTTCGCTCGCGGAACCGAAATGACCAATGTGGTTGTAAACGTAATTGGAAATCGAATTACGAAGGACCAAGCCCTCCCCCGGTCCGTGGAAGGTAGGCACCACCTTGAGCTCCAGGCATTTCGTCCAAACCGGATCGTAGTCGTATGCGCTGTCTATGCCATAGGTATCCAGACGATAGGCGAAGCGGCCGGCCTCCGGGTAGGTGCGAGCGAGGGCGGGAATCGGACGTTTGACGTAGCTCGGGAAGATAACAACCTTGAGGCCACGCTTGCGTACCACGTATTCCAGTTCGTCGATGGCTTCCTGCGGGGTATGCATGGGTATGGCTGCGACCGGAGTCATTCGATCCGCAAATTCGCCGAATGCGTCGGCATAGTAATCGTTGAGCGCCCGGCACCCGGCGCGGCGCACATGATCGTTAGAGAAGAACTGCGCAATGAAACCAATCCCAGGGTATAGGACAGTGTAGTCCAACCCAATCTCATCCAGCCGGCTGTACAGCAACTTAGGGAAAAATGATGTGGCAAGGTCCAGGGTGTTTTCCGCCGGCGTGGCGAAGAACGGCGGCCGCTTCGCCCATTGATCGCGGCGTTGCGCGGGCGACAACGCGTACCATTCCGTACTTAAAGGGGTTTCTTTGAAAGATGAGAAAAACTCTCGCTCCAGATCATGCCCGCCTTCTTTAACCAGGTATTCACGCAGAATCGGCAGGTACTCCGTAAAATGTCCATCCGAATCTATCACCGGATGTGCCAGGCTTGCGCGAGTCGCTTGTGATTTGGAATTCACCGGGGCCATATCTATGTCTCCTCTGACCGAGTTATCATCCAACCCGGCTTGCCCTAAGAGATGAGCTGGACACCTCAGTACCCGAGAGCTATTTCGTATAAACGTACCGCACTTCTACATACGATCTTGGCCCTTCGCTGTGAATTGCACTGGCAGATGGGTCAGGCCTGAAATGAAGTTTGACGCCAGCCACTGCGGCGGACCAGCGGGTCGGATGTCGGGCAGGCGGGTGAAGATTTCGCGCAGCATCACCTGGATTTCCAGACGTGCGATGTGGGCACCGAGGCAAAAATGGGTCCCGCCGCCGCCGAATGCTATGTGATCGTTGGGCGTACGACCGATGTCGAATTCATCGGGATTGGTGAAGACTGTCTCGTCGCGATTTGCCGAGCCGTAGTACATCACCACTTTGTCTCCGGCGCCGATCTTCATTCCTCCCAATTCCGTGTCGCAGGTCGCAGTGCGGCGCATATAGATGACCGGACTCACATAACGAAGCATTTCTTCAACCAGGCCGGGCAGCCGCCCCTCAAGGTCCTTCTCCAACAGCCGCCGCTGCCCGGGATTGTTCAACAGCGCCAGCATTCCCGCGGCGAGCAGATTGCGCGTGGTGTCGCCCCCGGCGTTGATCAGCAGCATGAAAAACAGGCCGTACTCTGCGGGTGTCAGCCGATCGCCGTCAATCTGCGAATTGAGCAGCTGCGTCGCCAGGTCGGCGCCCGGATGCGTGCGCTTGTCGTCCGCCACGCCCATCGCGTAGTTGAGCATCTCCATCGACGCGATGGCCCGTTGATCCTGGGTCACCGCCTCCTCCGACGCATGCATCTTCTCCGTCAGTTCGTACAAGCGGCGTCCATCTTCCAGCGGGATGCCCATCAGGTCTGCGATAACGTAGGACGGCAGCTCGCCGGCGATATCGCGCACCAGGTCGCATTCACCGCGTGCGCTCACCCGATCGATGATCCTTGCGGCCAGTTCCTCAATACGCGGCCGTAGCGCTTGCACGCTATGCGGCGTGAACTGCCGGCTGACCAGTTGCCGGTAACGGGTATGCTGCGGCGGGTCCATCATGAGCATCATGTTGCGCGTGGCCGCCAGCGCCGGCCCGCCGGGGTCATCGATCAGTATTCCGCCCTGGTAGGACGAATAGGTCTTCGGATCGCGGCCGATCGCGCGGACGTCGTGATAGCGGGTCACGGCCCAGAATCCGCGCCCATGCGGCTCGGGATGCCAATAGACCGGAGCGTTGCGCCGCAGCCAGCGAAACTGCTCATGCGGCTGGCCGTTAGCAAAGGATGCGACGCTAAGGAGGTCGATGGCCGGAGGGTTCGTCATACAGAGCGCCTTTTCATGCGCGGAACCCAATAGGCAAATCGTCCGCTGACTTGAATGAATGGAATCACCGGAATGAACGGTAGAATGCGCGAAGATCTTTTACCAACTGCTCCGGCTCTTCACTGGGCGCAAAATGTCCTCCCGCGGTCATTGGCGTCCATCGTTTGAGATTGAAGTAGCGTTCCGCCCATTTGCGCGGTGGTATGAACAGCTCGCGGGGAAAGATGCCCAGGGCTGTCGGAGCCTCGACTACCGGTGTGCGCGAATGGACCGGCGTCCAGGGATTGTGCGCCGCTTCGTAGTAGTAGCGCACCGAAGTCACGAAACAATCCGTGACCCAGTACAACATGATCTGCGTCAGGAATTCATCCTTGGAGAATCGCCGCTCAAGGTCTCCGCCGCAGTCGCTCCAGTTCCGGCGTCGCTCCGCAATCCACGCGCACAACCCGGCGGGCGAATCGTGCATTGCATAGGCCAGGGTTTGGGGATCCGTCGTTTGCACCGCAACGTGGCTGGTGACGAAAGAGGCCACCTCCTTCGAACGCGCCAGTGCGGCCTGCTCATCCTCCCCATAGTCATCGGCCTTAATCACGCGGCGAGCGAAAAAGTCCATCGGAACCGCGAGACTCAGATAGATACCGATCAGATGCTGCGGGTATTTATGGCCGAGCTGCTCGGTTACGAACGCGCCCCAATCCCCGCCTTGCGCGGCGAATTTCTTGTATCCCAGGACTTCCTGCATCAGGACCAGCCAGAGATCGGCTGTGCGCCACCAGTTGACGCCGGTTTTGCTAAGCGGGGTGGAGAAGCAGAAGCCCGGCAGCGAGGGGACGACTACGTCAAAAGAGTCGCCCGGGTCTGCGCCAAACGCCGCGGGGTCGGCCAAAGGCCTAAT
This sequence comes from Binataceae bacterium (SeqCode), assembly GCA_035262365.1. GTDB lineage: Bacteria > Desulfobacterota > Binatia > Binatales > Binataceae > JAJPJA01. Next base: position 60,494 of record DATFSZ010000153.1, on the reverse strand, counting down.
CACCTTATGCAAGTCCCAAAAGGTCCAGGGCCATCCGTGAGACAGGATCAGTGGGATCGGATTGGGGCCTTTGCCTGGTTCATGAATAAAGTGGATGGGGACTTGATCAATCGTGACCTTGTAATGGGAGAAGGTATTGATCTCCCGTTCGGCCTTGCGCCAGTCGTATTTGTGAATCCAGTAGTCAACGAGTTCCTGGAGATACTCCCGATTGGTGCCGTATGCCCAGTTTCGATTCGCAAAATCGGCCGGCCAATGCGTTCGCGTCAGGCGATCGCGCAAGTCCTGTAGTACTTGATCCGGGACTGCGACGCGGAATGGCTCCTTTCGCATGGTCTGTTCCTTCTGTCAAACTCGCGGCAGCTTGCGTCCCTTCCCGGTTTTGCAGCCCGCCCAGGTGCGGAGCTTCGGTTAAGGCAACCGGCGCCGCCGCGGTCGGATATCGCGTTCGCCTGGCTCAAGGCAGATTGTACAGCCGGGCAACATTATCGCAGACGATCTTATGAGTAACTTCGGCGGGTAGGCTGCCGAAGTTGCGCTTTATGATGTCTCGCGAATTTGGCCAGGTCGAATCCGAGTGCGGATAGTCGGAAGCCCACATGTAATTGTTTTCACCGAAAAGCTGATAAGTGGCCGGACCTACCGGATCGTCCTGAAAAGTCGCGTAAAGCTGGCGGCGCAGATACTCGCTGGGCGGATGAGGCAGCGGTTCGCTCATCATCGCCCAGTATTTTTCGTAAGCGTGGTCGAGCCGGTAGAGGAAGTGCGGCAGCCATCCGACGTCATTTTCCACCGAGATGAAATTCAACTTCGGGTAACGCTCCATCACACCGGCGAACACCAGCGCGCACAGCGAGCGCGGCACCTCGTACATCGCGTTGACGTAACCCTCGGGTGCGAGCACTTGGGTCGGACGCTGCTTGGCAAAGAACGTTGCACCGGTCGCGAGATGGAGCGACAAAGGAAGTCCCGCTTCAGATGCCGCTTGCCAGAACGGTTCGTAAATTTTGCTGCGGAAAGGCCTGTCCTCGGGCGTGGCAGCCCAAATGGCGGCGCCGCGCAGACCTGATTTGGCGCAAAATTCCAATTCCTCGACCGCTTTCCGGATGTCGTCCAGCGGAATCAGACCGATACCGGCAAGCCGGCGCGGATCGTACGAGCAGAATTCGGCCAGCCAACTGTTGAAAGCACGAAAGCAGGCGCATTGAAATTCAGCGTCCTGGAGCCCAAAGAGGCGGGCGCCAAGTGTGGTGTAGATGACCTCGGCCTTAACGCCGTCGATCTCCTGATCCTTGATACGCTCCGCCGGGTCCCAGCCGCCGGGACGCGCGGCTTCATAGCCCCTGGACATGTGCTCTTTCAGTTCATGCCCGCTTTTGCCGGCCGCGAACCCTCCAGCGATCTGAGTGACCAATACCCCCGGCACAACGAACAGGAAGCCCGTGCCCTTTTCGTTTTTGGTGATGTATGGCGCGCGCTCCCGAAACTTTGTGTCCAATCGGGTTTGCCATAGGTCGGAGGGTTCGTTTACGTGTGAATCGGCCGAAATAAGGCGCTGCGCTTCCATTGTCCGATCTCCATCCGAGCCGGCGGCCATTCGCTTTATAAAACCAGCTTCAAGAAGCTAGCAGTTTCCGGAGCGCAGGACTTCGCCGGGCAGAGCACCAGTGTGTTTTCCGTTTTCATAAACGACTTCGCCATTGACGATCGTGTACTGTATTCCGCGGGCTTCCTGGACCAGGCGGCGTCCGCCGCCCGGAAGATCGGAAAGCGTCACGACCGGGCCCGGCATGACCCGCTCGTAGTCGAAAATAGTGATGTCCGCCGCCAAACCTGGTCTCAGCCGCCCTCTAGTCCCGATCCCGAAGTAGTCCGCGGGTTCCGAAGTGAGGCGTTGGATCGCCCGCTCCAGAGTTAAAACCTGCTTCTCACGCGCCCATGTGCCGAGCAGATGGGTACAGTATCCGGCGTCGCACAGCAGCCCAACATGCGCTCCGGCATCCGACAGTCCAAGAATTGTACGTGAATCCGCGACCAGCTTTGGTATCTCGCCTGTGTCCGAAGTAGTCGCATAATAAAGGTTGAGGTCATCCTCCAGCGCGAGATCGAGAAATGTATCAAGCGGGTCGCGGCCCCGTTCGCGCGCTATGTCGGCGACGGTTTTTCCCTCGAGCGGCTTCAACGGCGCGCTGCTTGCGGCGCTGATTTCGATGCGATCCCAGTTACCGCGAAAAATCCGCGGATGCTGAAGCTCCAGGCGGAACGCGTTGCGAAATTCGGGCTCGCGCAGAACCCTCTTTTGCACATCCAAAGGCTGGTCCAGGACACGCTTCCACGATTCGAAGCCTGAGATCCGAATCAGATAAGGATCTTTGAGGTCCAACAGAACCGTGGTCGGCCGGCAGTTGATTTGAGGCACGCCGCCGCGCCTTATCAGCGGCTCCGCCCTGTCAAGAGTATTTGCACAGGTATCGGGGCGGTCCGCCCGCGATGACAAAGTAATCCAGGTCACGGGCCGTGCGCTTTTCGTAAGCAGCAGATCCAGCAGGTCGAATTCTGCATCGCTCATCATGCCGGGAACATCGAGTAGGGTGATCTCGATGACGCCCTTGCCCAACTCCCTCAGGACTTCGGCATAAGTTCCCAACTCCGTCCGGCTTGCCCGGCGCGAACCCAATGGGCGTCCCTGATAACCGATATGATGTACCGTACTGACGGAAAAGCCCATCGCGCCGGCCGCAACCGCCTCCTTAAGTAGCGCGGCGATGGCTGCCATCTCGTCGTCATTCGCGGCTCGGCTAATCGACTCCTCATAGCCCATCACGAAATGGCGAAACGGGGTCAGTGGCGCCAGAAAACCCAGGTTGATGGCTTTGTTGCGCCGCTGCGCGGCGTCCATGTATTCCGGAAAGCTTTGCCATTCCCAGCGGATGCCCTGGTTTAGAACATCAAAGGGAATCGCTTCGACGTTAACCAGATCCCAGGTCACAATCTCACGCTCCTGCGTTCGGCATGGAGCGATGCCAACTCCACAATTGCCCATCAACACGCTCGTCACACCATGCCAGGAGGAGCAGGTGACGAGCGGATCCCAGCAGATCTGCGCGTCATAGTGCGTGTGTGGATCGATGAAGCCCGGAGCTACAATCAAGCCCGAAGCGTCGATCACCGCTTTCGATGGGCTTTTCAGCTTGTCGATCGCGGCGATTCGTCCACCGCTAACCGCCACATCTGCTTCATATCCGGCAGCTCCGGTACCGTCGACCACTTTGCCATTCTTGATCAGCAGGTCGTACATGATGGAAGTCCTCGAAACCTCCCGATCGTTGCGACGCTACGACCGGCTCGGCTGCGTTGTCAACCGGCCGCACTCGACTGGGAAAGCTGCGCGCAAGCACGCAGCCTTGTCACTTCAAGGGCAGCCTGATCTCGGCCGGTCCCTTGGCCATCAGCATCCCACTCTGGTTTTTCATCTCGAAATCAACGGTGATGATGCCGTTTTTCGCGCGCGCGTTCTCCTCCTTCCTGGTCACGCGGCCGGTCAGAAAGGTGGCGTCGCCGACGAAGGCAGGGCCGATGTAGCGCGCGTTGCAATGGGTCACGAAGCCGAGTTCGCCGCCCCAGTTGGCCAGATAGTCCAGCACCCAGGCGCCCATCGTGGCGCCGTAGCCGTAACCGCGTGGCACCCCAATCAGTTGCGCATATCTCTCATGCACGTGGCCGCGCGACGGGCCGTAGTAAAGCCCATCTGCGTACGTGGGATCGATTTTCGACCTTTCCATGTCACGCGACATCTCTGGCAGCCATCCGGCTTCCATGGAGGTGTTGGGCAGATCGTCGGGTTCGTCGGTGCCCCAGACAGTGAAAATATATGCGCGCCACTCGCTGGTGAAGGTCTGCAGCGTGTGCGGACCGATTGGCCTTACCGGCAGCTCTTCGCCTTCCTTCACATCGTTGAAGTAGCGGATCATGTGGTTCTGGAAGGTCTTGTAGTAGTCGAACTTCTGCGCCTCGATGTTGTCTAGATCTTCGATAGTCCATTCGGGCGGCTTGCGCTGTTCGCCGAAGGAGTCCATCGCGCGGGCGTTCTCGGCGCGGTAGCGGATAGACGTGGAGCGTCCCTTGGCGATTACCTCGCCGTTCTGGTTGATGTAGGTAGTGTCGCCGCGTGAGAACATCGTCGGTCCAGAGAACTTGGTGTGCGTCACCCGGTAGTCGAATAGCATCCGGTCCGAGCGGATCTTGTCGCCCGGGCGGATGCGCGGGCCGTAAAACCACCATTCGTCGCCTCCAAACAGCATATGAGTCCCCGGAATGTAGCCCTGGATTGCGGGCACGGCTCCGTGCCCGACGGTACAGTTAACCGTGAACGATTGCGGAGCGAGAATTTCGCCGACGCGGCTGTCGGCAGCGTACTTCTCGTCGTAATAAAGCGGATTCGGATTTTGCATCCCCTGCGCCCAGCGCCGGATGTCGGTCACAGTGATAGGTTCCTTCAACTGACCGCCGCCCAGCGGCTTGCCGATCCACTTGTCGGTCTCCGTGGTGTCAAGCGGATCCATATTTATCTTATCAACCTTGTCTGCCATCTCTGCTGTTCCTCCGTTGTCTGACTGAACAAAGTGCGCGCGTCGATATTGTCCTTTTTATCCTTACCGCCCGGTGGCCGCGGCCGCTGTTTTTTCATTGAAGTGCGGCAGCACATGACGTCCCATCAGCCCGAAGGAGCGCATGATATTCGCATGCGGGATCCTTCCTGCCTGCTTGAAGCAGATTGCTTGATCCAATCCGGCGATGCGGAGCCGCTCGAACTTGTCAATGACCTCGTCGGGCGTGCCCACCACGACCAGCGGATGCTCCTTGAGCTGCGCATCGGATGCGTCTTTGGGATCCATGTCCATGTCGAGCACCCGGCGCATGTATTCATAGGAGTAAAGCTGATTTTTGGTAGCGAACGGTTTGAACAGCTCGGCCACGTAATGCATGAACCAGCGCGCCGCATCCAGGCCGAACGACTCGTCGGCTTTCTTCTCCACGACGTGGCAGATGACCATGCCGGCAAACGCTTCGTTGGCGAATTTGGGGATCTGATCGGTGCGCCGGGCGCACGCCTTGCGATATTTGCCGAGCGCCTTTTGCACCTGTTCGAAATTGAGACTGAAGCTGAGCACGCCCAATCCGCGATCGCCTGCTATTTCGTAGCTGTCGGGTGCGACGCACGCCATCCACATGGGAGGATGCGGCTTTTGGATCGGTTTAGGGACTACGCGCCGCGGCGGGATTTTCAGCAGTTTGCCGTCATACTCGAGGATGTCTTCGGTCCACGCTTTGACGATAACTTCGGTGGCCTCGCGAACCTCCTCGCGAGTGCGCTCGTAATCGACGCTGAAACCGTCCAGCTCCTGTACGGTGGTCGAGCGTCCCAGGCCGAATTCGACCCGGCCGTTGCTGATGATATCGAGCACGGCAGCCTGTTCCGCCACCTTGATCGGATGGTTGAACTGAAAAGGCAGCAGCCGGACGCCGTGCGCGATGCGAATATTTTTGGTGCGCTGGCTGACGGCGCCAAAGAACACTTCGGGCGCGGAACTATGCGAATATTCCTCCAGGAAATGATGCTCGACCTCCCACACGAAATTGAAGCCCAGCCTATCGGCCAGTTCGATCTGCTCAAGAGCCTGCCAGTAGATATTGTATTCGCTGCGTTCGTTCCACGGCCGGGGCATCTCCATTTCATAAAGCAGGCCGAATCGCATAATTCCTCCGCCGGTTCGATGCTGTGTTTTTGTCCCTGATTGCGGCTTGTTCAACGTAGCAGTCTGGGAGCAACGTTCAACTCCCAGGCGATGTTCAGGGTGTACCCGGGCAGCCCTTGTGCACCAGGGTTTGCCGCTCGTGCCTCTCAACGTCGAGCGCTTCCCTGGTTCCGCCGCTGTTTCCGTCAGGCTATAACACAACATTGTTGTTCATAAAATCGAGCCGAACCGATCGCGGCCGGCCGTGGTGCGAAGTGAAGACGGCCGGTCAGGTACTCAACTGCACCATATCTGCTATCTCCACTACGCCATCCGGAAATTCCGCCAGCGCCACGGTTACCTGCCAGCGCCCCGATCGGAATCCATTGCGTGGGCGGGAATCCGACATTCCTCAGGAGGTCGGTCCAACTGGGTGATTGGAGAGCAATTGTGATAGGGTTGGCACCGACTTAGCGATCCAAACGAGCACAGCAGCAGGCATCTCGCAATTGAGTCCGACGGGGGTGCGCTATGCAAAACGTCGCCAAATTGATCCGCATCGAACCGGCATTCGATGACCCAGAGTCAGTCCGGCGGATGTTCGAGCGTCACGCACCTTACAGGCCGATGGCGGGATACCTTCCCATAGAATCAAGGGAGGGAACCGGTCTCCCCTGGTTCCGGGGAAACTGGGCGGCAAATGGCGAGCCGCTGGTGGCCGGTGCGGAAAAGATTCTGCATAACCGACGGTTTATCGACGCGGCGCGTGCCTTCTTTGGCGGCTCAGATGTGCGTCCTACGTTCATCGTGGTAAACGTGAATGCACCGATGCCGGCGGGGACTGCGCATGTAGATATTCCGAGTTTCCGCGGCGCGACGCGCGACCAGTACCCGCTGCGCTTTCTCGTTTACATGGGTTCGTCCGGTCTCTTCGAGAGTTGGCGCGTAATACAGGCGGGCGCACTGACATGGTTCTACGATGGTCCCGGCGGCAATTTTGAATACTGGCCCGAAGGTCTCAACGGTCCGATTTTCGCGGAGCGTCCACCTTTCGGGAATTTCGCGATCATGGCGGACAACGACCGTGTCTATCATCGTATCGGACAGGTGGGCGAACCGGATGCGAAGGTCCCGAGCATAACCTCTGTCGCTGAAATTCGCCCTGTCGGCAGTGCGGGCTGGGAAATCGTGGAAAACGGCGAAACGTGCGCGAGGTACACCACCAGCGCGATCCGTTTCTCCCTCCTGTGGAAGGCTATTCGCGAGTCCGACGCGCATTCAGAGTCCCTGACCCTCGATCGCGTCATGAGTATCTTCATCACCGACCTTAGGCAGCGAAGTATCGATTTTCGCGTTCCGGCCGACCCGTTGTCGGATAGTGAATGGATGACGCTTTTGGAACGTATCTACTATGTACCTTCGGGTTCCGGGAATGCGAGGGAACGAACTGCGGACTAATTAAACGCGTCCGACGCTGTGGCGGGCCGGCGGCCAGAAATTGCGGATGCGTGGACCAACCCACGCTACGGCGACCGCACCGGGGTCCAGTTGCCCGATGCGCGGCGACTTTGAGGACCGGCTGCTGAACTGGCCGCGCGCATGCAGCAGGGCGATGCTGAGGCGATGCAGGCCAGCACCGGTCAAACGATTTGGAGGTGAGCACCAATGAAAGGCCTGGCAGGCAAAGTGGTACTTATTACCGGCGCCGCGGGAGCCGGAATAGGTCAAGCGACGGCGCGTCGCTGTGCCGAAGAGGGCTGCACCGTCGTCGTTACCGACATCCATCCAAAGCGCACCGAGGAGGTTAGTCATGAACTCGCTGCTATTCATGGGTCAAAAATCCTTGGCTATGTGATGGACATTGCCGACCGCAAAGAGGTGGATGACGTATTCACCAGGGTTATTGAAAGATGCGGCCGCATCGATGTGCTGGTTAACAATGCCGCGATCAATATTTTGGCAGGAGTAGCCGACCTCAGCCCTGACGACTGGGATCACGTAGTCGATGTGGATCTCACCGCGATCTACTATTGCATGCACAGGGCGCTGCCGGGGATGATTGCCCGCAAGTCAGGATGCATCATCAACATAGCATCGGTGGCGGGGTGGACCTCAGGCAGCGGCGAGGCCGCTTACTCCGCCTGCAAAGCCGGAATGATGTCGCTGACCAGATCCGTTGCGGCCGAATACGGACCCGCCGGAATCCGGTGCAACGTGGTCGCTCCAGGTCTGATACGTAGCGCCTTCGTCAGCAAATATATTGATCGCTACCAGCAGTTGGCGAACTCCTGCCCGGCGCGCCGGATCGGCGAGGCGTCGGAAGTGGCGGCAACCATCGCCTTCCTGGCTTCCGACGAGGCTCCATACATTACCGGTGAATCAATCAACATCAGCGGGGGCCTCTTTTTGCGGCCATAGCCGGCTTGAATACGCAGGCCAATCGGCGGCTTTAGGGCATGAAGGTTGAGGCTGGTCCAAGCGTTGCTCGAACGGAAATGCGATGAGCTTCAGCAGGCCGCCGCGGTCGTTACGGGCTGCCGCGGCAAGCCGCCCAAAAAAGGTGGCGCGGCGGCCACAAGACTGAAGCAACTTACCGCCGCTACGCGATCATCGATTCAGAGATGCTGCAGGAAGCTGCGGCCAACTCGGCGCCCTTCACTCGGCCGAGGCGAGCAATCCAACTTCAGTCAAAGTTCCGTCGATCGGAGTCAAAGACCGATTCCCGCCTGCTTCAAAAATGCCTTGATTTCCTATACTTTCTCGCTTACGCGAGAGTGGCGGAATGGCAGACGCGCCGGACTTAGGATCCGGTGCCGCAAGGCGTGGGGGTTCAAGTCCCCCCTCTCGCATTAGCTAAGGATTTCCGGGCTTTTTCGCTGCTTCGACCGCCTACTGATTGGGTCCTCCGAGCTTTGACAGCGAAGCTGACAGCCAAGGAATCTGAATCGGGCTGGAAGTACGAATTGCCTGAGCTTGTGCTGACGAAAGCGGAGGCCGCGCGCGGGCGCGCCGAGCGACCGTAAAGCGCCGGCGTGGCAGAAGCTTAGTGAAGCGCTTAGCGCCAAGTTGGGTAAACCGACTCTCTGGCGAAGCCACGACCCCCGAGGGGAACCGAGGGCGGTAGTATGTCCGCGAAGCGCGCCTTATTTATGGCTTGCGGGCCGCTTATCTCTGCAGTGGCTCGACGCTCAAGATCCGACCGCTGGTTCCCCTGACCTCACAAACGCCCCTGAGGTTGGTGTCAATGCCAGTGGCATTGAGACGGCATGAAAACGCAAAGTTACCGGGGCTCACACCGGCGAATGCGCAATACCGGGCAGCCGCTAGCGCGGCATTGGGCGGGCTGAGGCAAGTGTTCGAGGTGAGGGCGATCAGCGAGTTCGTGTTCGTGAGGATCTGGGTTAGGTTGATCGTTACCGGAGCCAAGCCGGCATTGAAAACGCGAACCGTAACTACTGCGCCCGTTAGTTCGGCAAGATTGCCGCCGTAGACCGGTCCCGCAGCGAATATTTCGGCATGCGCCACCTCTACAAAGAGCACTGTGGTGATGGTGAATAGAGCTGCAAAAAGAATCCGCCTAGCCATGAGACTCTTTTATTTGTTAAGCTCCAGCCTCCAAACAGCAAACTAGTTGTCTGTCGGATTAGGAAAGCATTCAAAGTGTAGCCATGTCAAGGGATTTGGTGTTGAGAACTCACCTGTCTATTCAAGCAAGCAAGAATGTTTTCATCCGGAGCACAGTGATGCCCTTGTAGCGCGTGCTTTGCATCCATCAGGCATGGCTCGCATAAGTCCAACGACAGGCGGAGCAGATTCAACAGCCAAACGAGCAGAGCGAGCAGCAGGCTGTATACAACCTGCGTTTGCTCGCAGAAGTGGCGCAGTTGAAGGGCATGCTTGAGCGGGCGATGGCCGTACAGAGCGGCATCCGGAGGCTCGCGTCAGCCTTCAATAGATACGCGGCAGACAGTGGGATGGAAGGGTTGATGTGAGGGACAGGCGACGTTCTAAAAGCAGCGGCGGCTGATGACCCATCAGGAGCGCGATCTTGAGCGCGAAATTAAGCGCTGCGCCGGAATCTTCGGGCACCCCTCGACCGTTGTCGAACGAAACCAAATTAGGCAAGCGGAAATCGCGCAATTGGACGCCGAGATAAAGCCCGCGCAATCTGCCGCTCGCGCACAGCGCCCTGGCCCAAAGCGAACTGCCCGGCCCGTTTCCCAATGCGATATTCGCGGACTCGAACCGTTGCGCCACAAAATGAGCAAGGCTTCCCGCGTGGCGGCATTGCGCGACCTGCCCGAGGCCGTTCATCGCCTTTGCTTCGAACTAACTAAGTGACCCGGTTCAATCTGTACGCACCCGGCGAGGTCCTTTATACATGTCGCAATCGGAACCTCTGCTCCTCGCCGGGGAATGCCAAGGCGCGGGCTGCCGTTAGGTCGTCCGCAACATTACTACCAGGGTGTCGCCGGAATGGAATTTCAGGGCACCTAAAATCGCCCCGAATTGCCTCTCCCTTGCGTTTACCGATTCCTATCTTTTCTGTTTAAGATTAAAACCATTCAGGCTGAATACGCCGGCGCTGCCCTGCGGATTGTTAATGGTTGTTATTACAAAGTCCGTGCGCTCGCCACCATTAGACACCACGAAATGGCTCGTGCCGGTCGCGGTGACAGTCGAGCCCGTTGGGTCGAATTTTGATCCGTTGCACTTGCCACCCGTGTAGTTTGTGAAACTGGTATCTCCGCTTCCGGTCGAGGGATCATAGTTGGTGACTTTGGAAACCGCCTGGAATGCGCTTACAAGCGGAGGCAGAAATGCAAGTGGACCGCCGAACCCAAAAGTGCCTACTGCGGTCTGACAGAAGTTTCCGTTCTGGTCCTGAGTTAGTTCCCCGGTTGACGATCCATTTTCGGGGATAATGGTAGACTTGCTCGAACAGGGCTCGGTCGAAAGCATAGAGTTAAAACAGAAACTTATAGATCCTTGAGTTGCGTTTGAAAACTTTCCCGCCAGCTGGAAAGAGGGATCTGATTCCCATCCTCGTGGTTTCCCGCATAGACTCCATGTAATCGTGAGTCGTGAGCAGGGCGAAAGCGGCCATCGAAATCAAGAGAAGTCTTTTCATTGCACATCCCATCTTGAGGGTAGGCAGGTCCCTCAACAGCGACCTGCAGTTTGCCGGGTCGTAGCGGCGGTGTGGCCAGGTTTCAGTGCGGCGGGTCGCGGACGTGAAACACAATCGTCTCCTCCTGCTTTTCCGAAAAGCTGCTGCTAACTGGGGATGCTGAGTCAGCCTGACTACGCCATCGCGTCAACGCAGAGAGGGCGATAACCTGAGATGGCGTCGCTGCCCAAGTGCAAGGCAGTTAAGTAGCAATGGAAAAAGCAAAGGTCAACGTATCGAAGAATGGAAATATAATTTAGAGTAAATGATAAGAAACATAAATTATTGCATTATGATGATAATAGATTCCTTACTTATCAGTAAATTGAGGAAAAGTAGCGATTGACGATCGGCTCCGCTCTAAATCTTCTCGCGGTATCTTCCTGATGACATAAACGCCGCCGGGCGAATTGGTTCGCCCCAACAGGCTGACTCGCTCCGCGAAGTCAGTGCGGTCGGTCACACTCGGCCTGAACGTCGCCCGGGTTCAGTGCGAGGCGTTGCGCGCAGCCCAGAAACCCTTCATCAGCTCACTCAGCGGAGCCGTTGTTATTTTTTCTGGGGTCCCACCGCAAATTTTATAGAAAAGGCCCGGTCCTATTTTTTGCGCAGGTTGGAAAATGGGACCTATCTTTTTTTGAGATTTCTTGACGGGACTATCGGAGGTGCGCGCGATCATGCGATCCGTTTCTTGGCGGTGGGTGCCGGCAGCAGCCAATGCGCCAAAGATTGGGGGCCCGGTTTGACAGCCACGTAGACAGCCACACCGGTGACTCGGCGCGAAGGTGGCGAATGCGAAACCCTGATTTCTATTGAGACGTGGCGAACTAGAGTAAATACGACGCATCTAACCTTAGGATCCGGTGCCGCAAGGAGTGGGGGTTCAAGTGCCCCTCTCGCATCACGTTCCAGTAATCTACTCAGGATTTCGCAAACTGCCAATACGTGGGGGGATAGATTGATAGTCGCAGCATTTAATGCGCAGAAGGTATCCGCGACTTTCTGCCGCTCGATACCGGCGCTGGGCTCCTGACGGAAATCTGGAAGGGGTGCGGCATTAAACCTTCGCGATGGTTAAGATTCAAGCATCTTCAAACGTTCAGAAATTCAATCAGCCGTGCGGCGAAACCTGGAAATTCCGTAAACGAAAACACCCGGCGCAACGTCTAAATCAAGCGTAGCGGTTCCCGCACATGGTTCTCGGGTACACGGGGAGATGAAGCGAAAAAATAAAGGTCGTTGGGATGCGATCGATGCGATTGTCGTTGCGGCGATCGCCTTGGCAGTCTTGATTGTTTTGGTCACGAAAGCGCGCGCTGGGACCGTTGCGTCCAGCCCCGGTCAGGCAATCGGTCAAAAGGACGGCGCTGCTCCGGTTCAGCTTGCACAGGCGTCCCAAATGCAGGAGATCCAGCCCGGGTATGCACCGCCTCCGCCCGGTCAGGGCTCATCCCATCAGACTCTGACTCTGCCGCAGCAAGCTCCGCAACCGCCATCGTCACCGGCCCTGGAAATACCAGGATCCCAAGGTCAGGAGCGGGCGCCCGAAGCGCCGCTGGAGGCGCCAATCGAGCGCCAACCCCAATCTGCGGTGGGTAGTATTACGATTACCGTGACCGACAACGGACGCTGGATCCAAGACCTGCGCAAGCAGGATCTCACCGTTTATGAAGATGGAACTCGCCGTCCGGTTCTCGGGGTGCAGCGTGATACCGACACGCCCATCAGTATCGGTATCGTGGTTGATACCAGCGGCAGCATGGAATGGAAGCTGTCGGCCGCGGAGGCAGCTCTGCAGCACTTCGTCCGCACCCTCAATCCGCGCGACCAGTTTTTTCTGATCGCATTTTCTGATCGCGCTTTTATGCTCCAGGATTTCACCTACAATCGCGCTGATCTCAATCGCGCGATCGGGCTGCTTCACGCATACGGCCGAACCGCGCTGTACGATGCCGTGGTGCAGGGGCTGCAGAGAGTGGAGCAGGGCCGATGGCCCAAGAAGGCGCTGCTGGTTATGACCGACGGCATGGACAACGCCAGCTCAAGCTCCCTCAGCGACGCTATCCAAGCCGCACGCCGCGGTGGAGTTTTGATTTATACCGTAGGTCTGGGGACTGTCGGCGGGTCGGCATTTTCCATGGGGATGGGTTCGCCGATGATCATGTTCGGCGGCGGTGGCCTGGGATTCGGTGGCGGGTTCGGGCCGGGCGGTTTCGGACACCACATGGGCGGCATGGCCGAGGACGAACGTGTGGATGCTGCCACGTTGCGGCATTTGAGCGATGAGACCGGGGCCACCACCTTTGTAATGAATCCGCGGGTCACCGATATGTCCCGGCTCGATGCTCACTTCCAAAGTATCTCAGCGGAGCTGCGCCAGCAGTACACCGTGCGCTACGCATCAGCCGGCGGCGCCCGAGCCCATCAGATTCGGGTTGACGGCACACGGCCGGGAATGGAAGTGCGCGCACCCAAATGGGCCGGCGATGCCGGCTCCGAATATGGCGGATAATTAAGACGGCTCGCGCGCTCAAACCGCGACAGGACGTAGGTTCAGGCAATTATTGACGGCGGCCGCTGCGCTGCGCGATTCTCATTGGCAACTGCAAACGCTTACCATCGCGCACCAGCGTCAAATAGATAACGTCACCATCGCGCAGATTGAAGATAGCGGCCTGAAAATCCGGGATATAGCGGATGCGTTGTCCGTCAACGCCGATTATCAAATCGAACGACTCGCCTGTGCGGCTCCGCTCCACGATGCTTAGTGCTCCGATAGCCGGCGGAAAAACTATCGCGGCGCTCACCACACTGGCGCCAAGCAGGGTATGGCCCAGACCAGAGTAGGGCCGTATTCCGGCTGCCGCGGCCGCGCTGCGCGGATGAACTTCCAGCACAGCCAACCCGCAAGCCACCTGCGCCTGCGTCAACTCGACACAATTATGTTGTAACAAGGCGCCGATCGGCGACTCATAGACGTCGTCGTTGGTGACGAATTGATCCTGGTCGGCGAACCGCGGCCCACCCTGGGAATTTGGAACGCTCTGTTGCGGGGCCGCTTCCTGTTCATCGTCGGTCTGCTCGTCCACGCTTCTAGCGTTGGCGGCATTGGGTAAAATCTCGACGCTATGGGTCCGGTCGTTTGCTCCGCCTCCCTTTACCACGGCCATTGATGTGTCCTGAGCTTGCGCAGAATACGCGGCCAGAACACAAACAACGAAGATCGCGGCCGCGCAACCGAATGAGATTAAGTGGTTTGCACAAAGCCGGAGCGCCAGCCCGAGAATATGGAGATGGTTTACAATCCTATCGAACACCGCGTACGCCCGGTCGAAGCTCGAACTTCTCTCTCAAGCTGACACTATCACAGGAATGCGTTTGATTGCATAACTACGAAAATAAGGCGATGAAGTCAGGAGGGAGACATCGGAGTCCCGCCGCCGTGGCGACGCTCCCGCCACGGTCCGTCGTCGGCCGCGTTGGGAAGTGTGATATCGCGTGTTCGATAATATCGTTGCGGCCGACGCGCTGGTTCGCAGCCGCTGAACGCGAGATCCACCTCATCCGCGCTATCCCGCCGCATCCGCTGCGCTGGCGGATACGCGGCGCTTCGTGTTAGTCGTTCGTTCATGAAATTCGGACTTTTTGGAATCAACACCGGGCCATGCGCCGCCCCGCCTATCGCCGCGGCGGTGGCGCGCGCGGCCGAGAATTCCGGCTTTGAGAGCGTGTGGACTGGCGAGCACATCGTCCTGCCCGATCCGCAGGTGCCGCCTTCTCCGGTGCCCGCGCATGCACCGTTTATCGATACCGCGGTCTCGCTCGCCTACGTGGCGGCGCATACGTCGAAGCTGCGGCTTGGCACGGGCATCATCATTCTCCCCCAGCGCAATCCCGTCGTGCTGGCCAAGGAACTGGCCTCGGTTGACGTAGTTTCTGGCGGCCGGCTTATCTTCGGAATCGGTATCGGCTATCTCAAGCCGGAGTTCGAGGCGATCGGGGCGCCATTCGAGCACAAGGGTCCGCGCACCGAGGAATACCTGGCCGCGATGATCGCGCTGTGGACGATGGACAAGCCGGCGTATCGCGGACGGTTCGTAAACTTCAGCGGCGTCAATGCGATGCCGCGTCCGGTGCAAAAACCGCATCCTGAAATCGTCTTCGGCGGCGGCACCAAGAGCGCCTACAGCCGCGCCGCCCGACTGGCTCGCGGATGGTATGGGTTCGCGATGGATGTCGACACGGCAGCCAAGTCGATCGAAGGGCTGCGGTCGGCATGCAAGAAGGCGGAGCGTCGTTTCGAAGAGCTCGAAGTGAGCGTAACGCCGCGCGGGCGCATGGACCTGGATATAGCCAAGCGCTTCGCCGAGTTGGGGGTGCATCGCCTGATCCTGACTCATCGTGGACGCACCGAGCAGGAAATCGTGGGCTTCGTTTCGCAGGCCGGACGGGAGCTGGTAGGCAAGGCCTGAGCATCGGCGACATTTCCGATTCAAGCTTGATCTCCGCGGCGGGTGGGAAGCGCAACGGGTGCTTTTGGCCTTTTCGATCGCTTTTGGCTACTTTGTTCGCATCCGCGCGCACAGGGAGGTCGGTGAACTTCGGTGGATCTAAGCTACAACCCGGAAGAAGAACGCTTCAGGGAGCGGGTACGCAGGTTCCTCAAAACCAATCTTCCCGAGGGCTGGGGTAAACCCGGCCACAGCGTGACCAGCGGGGGAAACCTCAAGTTCATGCGCGAGTGGACCCGCAAGCTTTACGAGAACGGCTTTCTGGGGATGTCGTGGCCCAAGGAGTTCGGCGGCCAGGGCGCCACTCAGATCGAAGTGGCGATACTCAACGAGGAGATGGCCCGCGTCCGCGCGCCGGCCCCGCTCAACTACATGGGGCTGACGATGGTAGGTCCGACGCTCATCGCGCACGGCACCGACCAGCAGAGGGAGCGCTTCATCGGCAAGGTGCTTTCGGGCGAAGAACTTTGGTGCCAGGGTTTTTCCGAACCGGGCGCCGGATCGGACTTGGCTGCGCTGCGCACACGCGCCGAACTCAAGGGAGATGAGTTCGTGGTCAACGGGCAGAAGGTCTGGACTTCGGGTGCGCACTACGCGGACTGGTGCTTTCTGCTGGTGCGTACCGATCCCACCGCGCCCAAACATCGGGGCATCAGCTACCTGCTGGTGGACATGAAAACTCCGGGCATCACGGTGAAGCCGCTGCGGCAGATGACGGGCGAGGCGGACTTCAACGAGGTGTTCTTCGAAGACGTGCGTGTGCCGCGCGAAAACCTCGTCGGCCGGCTCAACGACGGATGGCGCGTTGCCGTGACCACGCTGTCCAACGAGCGCGGTACGATGGCGTTCGCGCTGGCGGCGCGATACGAAATAATCTTTAACGAGGTCGTGGAGCTGTGCCGGCGGATGGGCGGAGGAACGTCGCCGATGGCGCGCCAGCAGATCGCCCAGTTCTTTATCGACCTCCAATGCCTCAAATACAGCCTGTATCGGAATTTTTCCAAAATCCTTCATGGTGGCACACCCGGTCCGGAGGGATCGATTGCCAAGCTATGGTGGTCGGAGCTGGATCAGCGGATGGAGGAATTCGCGGTGCATATGCTGGGCCCGGCCGGACAACTGATGGACGGTTCTAACGCGGTGGATTCCGGCCGCTGGGGGATGGGACTGTTGCGTGCGCGATGTTTGACGATCGCCGCGGGGACCTCGGAGATCCATCGCAATACAATCGCCGAGCGGATCCTCGGCATGCCCAAGGGCCGCTGAGCAAAAACACGGTGGGCGGCCCGCCGTGCGAACCGCCTTCTTGCTTCGCGTTGCGCCCGGTGGCGATAGCGCGGCGAGGCGGCGTCCAAATTATCGATTGGGAGATATAACCTTGCCCGAAGCCAAAAGACCGCTGCCCAAACCAACGCCGGAGACCCGGCATTTCTGGGAAGGAACCGCCGCCAGCGAACTGCGCCTCCAGCGCTGCGATCAATGCCGCCACGTGTATTTTCCGCCGCGCCCATTTTGTCCGAAATGCGGCTCGCGCAAGGTATCGGTGTTCAAGGCGAGCGGGCGCGCCAAACTATATAGCTATGTGATCAATCATCGGCCGATGCCGCCCTTCACCGCTCCTTACTCAATCGCGGTGGTCGAACTGGCCGAGGGGCCGCGCATGATGAGCAACATCGTCGGCTGCGCGCAAACGCCCGAGGCGTTGCAACTGGATATGGCCCTGGAAGTGGTGTTCGAGAAACAGACCGACGAAATCACTCTTCCTTTTTTCAAGCCGGCAGGTGCCTGATATGAAACGCAAGTCGATAGCGGTGGTCGGCGCGGCTGAAACCACCGAGCTTGGCCTTATCCCCGACCTTTCCCAAATCCAGCTCCATGCGGACGCCGCGCTCAACGCGATGGCGGATGCGGGGCTCAAGCCCGCTGATATCGACGGCTTGGCGACGACTCCGGAATGGACGCCTGTGCTGGCCAACTACCTTGGTATCACGCCGAGCTGGGTGGACGGCACGATGGTCGGCGGATGCTCGTTCATGCTGCACGTGCGTCATGCGGCGGCGGCGATCAACGAGGGGCTGTGCAACACGGTACTGATCACTCACGGCGAAAGCGGCCGATCGCGCGTGGGCGTCGGCGGTTTTGTCGGCAATCGCGCCAGCCTGGAGGGTCAGTTCGAGGCGCCCTACGGAATCACGGGGCCGACCAACGTCTTCACGATTCCGGTGCTGCGCTACATGAAGACCTACGGCGTCAGCGAGGAGCAGCTCGCAATGGTGGCCGTGGTCCAGCGTGAATGGGCAGCAAAGAATCCGCGGGCAACGATGAAGGATCCGATTACCGTGGCCGACGTGCTCGGCTCGCGGATGATCGCGTATCCATTCCGGCTGATGATGTGCTGCCTGGTCACTGACGGCGGCGGAGCATTGATCCTGACCTCGGCCGAGCGTGCGAAGAATTTTCCGCGCAAGCCCGTCTATATTCTGGGCACTGGCGAAGGCGCCGAGTCGTGGATGATCAGCCAGATGGAGGACTTCACCACATCGAAGGCGTTCCGGGTATCGGGCAAAAAGGCCTTCGACGAAGCCGGCATCGCGCACAAGGACGTGGACCATGTAATGATCTACGACGCGTTCGCGCATCTGCCGCTTTATGGGCTGGAGGACCTGGGCTTCTGCAAGCCGGGTGAAGCGGCTGGCTTTATCTGGGAGCGCAACACCGCGCCCGGCGGCAAGCTGCCGGTGAACACCAATGGCGGCGGGCTTAGCTATATGCATTCGGGGATGTACGGGATGTACGCGTTGCAGGAGAGCGTGCGCCAGATGCGCGGCATCGCGCCGGCCCAGGTGCGCGGAGCGAAGATCTCCGTATGCCACGGCGTCGGCGGAATGTTCGCCGCCAGCGGCACGATAATTTTCAGCAACGAAGCGCAGTAGCCTTCCGGTAGCGCCGGCCTCCGGTGCCGACCTCTTTTTCGAGTGTCGAGAAAGCCGGAGCGCAGGCCGGCGTTGCCGGAAACGGAATCCAGAACACGAAGATGGCGGGATGGAAGCCTGTCGCACACCAATCGATTCACTACTGCGCGATACAGCCGCCGTCCACAGGCATCGTGATTCCCGTGACCAGCGAGGCTGCCGGGGAACATAACCACACCACCGCTTCCGCGATTTCCTCGGGGCGTCCGAGCCGGCCGATTGGCTGCAGATGCTTCACGATGTGCTGCTCGAATTCGGTGCCAGACCCGATGCTGCGCTCGACCATTGGCGTGCGTATGAATCCCGGACAGATCGCGTTGACCCGAATCCCCGATTGCGCGTACAGCAGGGCGGCCGACTTGGTGAGTCCGGCGACGCCGTGCTTGGCAGCGGTGTAGGCAAACGCTCCGCCCATCCCCACCAGCCCCAGGATGGATGACGTGTTAACAATCGCGCCGCCGCCGTGCTTGAGCATGTGCTCAATCTCATATTGCATGCTGAGAAACACGCCGGTCAGATTGATGGCAATCACGCGGTGCCAGTTTTCCTGATCCCACGGGTTGTCTCGCGCGCCGGATCCTTCGATGCCCGCGTTGTTGAACGAGCAGTCCAGCCGCCCATAAGCTTCGACGGTCTGTTCAACCGCGCGCCTGACTTCGTCGGGTTTGGATACGTCGGCCTTGAAGAAGCGGCCGTCGCCGATTTCCTTGATCATGTTGAGGGTCTGATTTCCGCCCTCGGGGACGTAATCGACGATCGCCACACGCGCGCCTTCGCGGGCGAAGGCCAAGGCCGTGGCGCGGCCGATTCCCGAACCACCGCCGGTTACGAGCGCGGTCTTTCCGTCAAGGTTGCCTGACATGATTTTTCACTCCGCTGTTGACGTTGCGGATTTTGTAAACAATTCGAACGTCCTGCGCAAACCATCGCGCGGACACGTTTATGAATAAGTTTTTTTGGCCGGCAGTGCTAGTGTGCTGCCACGGAAGCTGCAGCCCGGGAGGACACATAAATTTGCAGCATGCATCGGAGGAGGAGGAACAATTCCCTATGAACAATCTAAACGTCGAGGATCGTCTCGAACTGCACGAGATCGCGGCGCATTACGGCGATTTGATCGACACCCGCGACTGGAAGGGGCTGGCCGCCGTGTTCACTGACGATGCCGTGTTCGATGCTACCGACCTGGGGATGCCGCTGCTGGAGGGACTCGACGCGATACGCAAATACATGGACGAATCGCAGTATCACCCGCTGGGCCATCATATTACCAACATCTACGTCGAGTCGGCGGGAAGCGAGGTCATTCTTCACAGCCGAATCATTGCCGCCGGCCATCGGGGACGGGTGTCCTCGGCGAGCTACTGCGACCGCGTGCGAAAGACCGCCGACGGTTGGCGGATTTACCATCGCGTCTGCACGCTGCGCCGGACGTGGCGGATTTCCCGTCAATCGGGCGGCTAAAGCGGGGCCTGAGGAAATACAAAGAGTTACAGCCTGCCCGGATAGGTGTGCGATTCACCGGGATGCAGTTCAACGCCGCAGCGAGAGTTGGGTGAGCGACTGTTCTATCCCAATAATCTGTGTGGTCAGGCGAAGGTCTGGACCAGATCGCGCAGCTTGCCTTTGGCCCCGCTTAGGATCGACTCTCCGTCGCCTGCCAGGAGCGTGTCGAAATCCAGCTCAAGCAGTGCGCGCACGCTGGCGCGCAGCCGCGCCGGATCGTTAAGCACTCGCTCGCGCAGCAACGAGCAACTTCCCGGAGGGTTTCCGATCACCGCGTCGCCGACGATCAGGATCTTGCGCTCCGGCCAATGCAGCGCGACTTCGCCGGGTGATTTGCCCGACACCGCAACCAGGGTAAGCGGTCCAATTCTTTGCCCGGCGCTCAGCTCATCGTCAAGTTCGGCGCCTTGGCCGCGCGCGTAGTCGGCGTCCGCGGGATGGATCGCGGTGCGCGCCCCGGTCGCGGCGCGAACCCGATTTGCCGCCCGCACGTGATTGCGATTGGTCAGGATAATGACTGCTGCGCCGCGCCGGGCGATTTCCGCCTCGGTGTTGGCGTCGGGTTCCGCTGGATCGATGCAGATGTTGCCGCTCCGATCCTCGATTAGATAACCATTGAAATTGTAGCCGTGTGGAGTTGAAAACCACGGCCATGTGAAAATTCCGCCGACAATTTCCCGCATCGCCCGACTCCTCAATGAGCCTGTGCGGCGCCTAGATTCCGCCGCCGCTGTCGAAGACTTCGCTGCGCGCCTGAATCTGGGTGACATTGCTGCCCGCCGGTACGCTGCGGGTGAGCCACACGTTGCCGCCGATCGTCGAGCCGCGTCCGATCGTGATGCGGCCCAGGATGGTCGCGCCGGCATAGATGACAACGTCGTCTTCCACAATCGGATGGCGCGGGATGCCTTTGACCAACTCTCCGTTGCGGCCCACCGGAAAGCTTTTGGCGCCCAGCGTTACCGCCTGGTAAACACGCACTCGCCGGCCGATGATCGCTGTCTCCCCGATCACCACGCCCGTGCCGTGGTCCATGAAGAAGCTCTCACCGATTTCCGCTCCGGGATGGATATCGATGCCGGTGGCGGAGTGCGCGAGTTCCGCGATGACGCGAGCCAGCAACGGCGCACCCAGCAAGTAGAGTTCGTGCGCCAGCCGATGATGGGTCATCGCGGTGAGGCCCGGATAGCACAGCCGCACTTCCTGCAGGCTCCTGGCGGCAGGATCGCCCTGGTAGGCGGCCTCAACATCACTTTCGAGCATCGCATGAACGCGCGGCAGGCGTGCGGCGAAATCACGGGTGATTTCCAACGCGCGCCCATCGAACTGCACCTTGCCTCCTTCGCTCTGCTGCGCGGTAAACTGCAATTCGCGCTGCACCTGCCGATGCAGCGCGCGCAGCGTTGCGTCGAGCGTGTGGCCGACAAAATAATCGATCCCCTCGTCGGTCAGATCGGGCAATCCGAGCTGGTTGGGAAAAAGCGTGGCGAACAGGCCGTCCACGATCGTGCGCAACGCCTCGCGCGACGGCATCTCGCAGGCGCCGGAATCGCAAGTCTGCCCCGCGCGCGACCTCGAGAGGCGCAGGTCGGCCACTATCCGATCCAGATCCCAATTTTGGCCGGCGTTCCCGCTGCCATTTGCCCGGACCTGTGCAGTCATACTTGAAGCCCCTTGGCGTCAAATACGCCCTCGAAGAGAACCGTACTCAGGTAGCGCTCGCCAGAATCGGGCAGAATCGTGACAATAGTCTTGCCCGCATTCTCCGGACGCCGCGCGATGCGCGCTGCGACGGCCGCGGCGGCGCCGCACGAGATTCCCGACAGTATCCCTTCCTCGCGCGTCAGCCGGCGCGCGTAGTGAATCGATTCTTCGTTGCTGACCTGTTCGATCTGGTCCACCAGCGACATGTCTAGAATCTCCGGAACGAAGCCCGCCCCGATACCCTGGATCTTGTGCGCTCCGGGCTTCAGCGGCAAGCCCGCCCGCTGCTGCGTGAGCACGGGGCTCGCGTCCGGTTCAACGGCGATCGAAAGGATCTGTTTGCCCTTGGTGTGCTTGATGTACCGCGTGACCCCGGTGATGGTGCCGCCGGTGCCGACTCCGGACACCAGGATATCGATCGCGCCCCCGCTATCTTCCCAGATTTCCGGACCGGTAGTGGTCTCATGAATGGCAGGGTTGGCTGGATTCTTGAACTGCTGGAGCAGGACGTAGCGTCCAGGATCGGAGGCTGCGATCTCTTCGGCTTTCGCCACCGCGCCGGTCATACCGCGCGCGCCTTCGGTCAGCACCAGCTTGGCGCCGTAAGCGACCAGCAATTTGCGCCGCTCCAGGCTCATAGTCTCCGGCATCGTCAGGGTCAAAGGAATGTTGCGGGCGGCGGCGACGAAGGCCAGCGCGATTCCGGTGTTGCCGCTGGTCGGCTCCACCAACTCCTTGCCCGGTCCCAGCAGGCCGCGGCGCTCAGCGTCCCACACCATCGCTGCGCCGATCCGGCATTTGACCGAATAGGCGGGGTTGCGCCCCTCGACTTTTCCCAGCACCGTGGCCGGTGCTCCGTCAATGATGCGATTGAGCCGCACCAGCGGCGTGCGCCCAATGGATTGTGAGTTGTCTTCGTACCAGTGTGACATCCAGGCCTCCCGCGGGACTCCGCTCGGACAGACGAATTACGAGCATATCACGAAGCGGCCGGTGGATATTTGCGTTTTATGGCTAAAAGACCGGGACGATATCGGCGGCGCTGATTTCGCCTACGTCCACGCCCTTGATGTCGAGTTCAGGAATGGCGGGGAACTCGATACCCCAACGGCTGACCAGCTTGGCTACCCGCGCCATCGCGAGCCGCCAATTGGCCGCCTGTTCGTCGTAGGAAAGAACACCGAGCCCTGCGGCGCGCGCGATATCGATCAGCGCGCGATGGTTGTCCAGGAAATAGTCCGGCAGCTCCCAGAACTGTCCCGGTTGCGGCTCCCAAAGCACCATCGAGAGAAAAATGAAGCCGGCGCGCAGCTGCCTGGTGACCAGCGGCTTGAGATCGTCGCTCAAACCGGGCCAGTCCTTTTCCAGCAGCGCCATACAAATTTGCAGATGCCGCGCTTCGTCGCGCCCGACGCGGCGGAATACTTCGCGAAAGAGCGGATGAGCCGCCTTGGACGCCATGCCATGAAACAGGCTCGAGGAGGCCACCTCGCCCATCATGAACGAAGTGAAAAGAACAGCCAGGGGATAGCGGTTGACCGCCTGATTAAAACCGCGCCAGTAGCGGGCGCCGTTATGATAAAGCCACGCGATATTGTTATGCGCCGCCTGCTCCACAATCGTGCGCGGCGCAAAGTTGAGCGGGCCGCCAGGTACGAGCCGCTGAATCGCCCGCTGGCAACATTCTTCGTGATTGACCTCGTCGCGCGTGATGGAAAAAAAGCATTTGCGCACCGGGTTTTCTTCGTGGGCCTCGAAGGCCTGGATCATGGCGCGAGCGAAAACCGGGGGCCCCGAGGAATCGAAATTGGCCAGCAGCGCCCACCAGTACATCAACGCGACCCGTTGCTCCGCGTCCCATACCGACGGGTCGAGCGCATCCCAGGGCAGGTCGGAAGGGTTGAAGCCTTCAACCTTGGCGCGCTCGTAGATTTCGGCCAGTTTTGCGGCGTTGCCTACCCGCCATTCCATCGGGTAGATGTTCGGCATTTCGATCGGCGGCGGCTCTTCGAAGCCTTCGGGCGGAACGACCAGCGGCATCTGCTTGCTCCGGATGGATTCCTCGCGCTCTTCCATTTTATTACCCGCGCGCGGATGCCGAAAGGTCTGGCCGAATTGGTCGGATGCGCCGGCGCAACCTTAAGAATCGCCCGATGAACCGGAGGCGAAACGATCCGCTGCCTTCCTCGCGTGGCGGCTCGATACTGAGCAGCCACGCGAGCGCGAGGCCGGAACGAATGGAAAGCCTATTTTGAAGAAGGTTCTTCCGGGATTACGGGCACCCAACCGGAACGATCCCGATCAGGAATTGCGCGCTGACGCCACGGCGCAGCCACAGGGGTGGATTCCAACGGCCGGGTGCGACGGTCCAGGCGCATGAAACTCAGCACAATGTGGCCATCCACGCCGGCGGACGCGGCAGCTGCCAGCACCTGTGCACGAATGACAGAGGACTCAGGCGGCACGGGTTTATCCGAAGCTGGATCAAAGAATAGGGGCTCGTCGGGTTCGGGGTCGCGCCCAAATCGGTCGCAAAAGGCGCGATAACGTATCCTGAAGACCTCAAGCGTCGCGATTGCCATTCGCTCCTCGACCAGCCCGCGACGGCAATCACTGACCACAAAGCGGCCGGGACTACGAAGACACGCGTTTCCAGTTTTTCTTGCCACGGTTCGTTGCGACTCCATTTGACGGGACCCATCAATTGCAAAACAGATGCCGCGAACTATATGATCGTCTTAGCTAAACTATACACTAAATTCGTAAGTTTTAGAGTTAGCTCGGTGCTGATTTTGTAGCGGACCCGAGCAGCCATCATTTTTGGCGGTGCATCGAAAAGTAAACGCTGACGGTACACTTTCATCGCAGGCCGTACGCCTTCATCTTCTTCTGCAGTGCCGCCCTGGAAAGCCCCAGCGCCTGCGCCGTGCGTGACACGTTGCTCTGATGCTGAAGCAGCGCCTCGGCGATGTGACGAGCCTCGAACGCCGCGCGCGCCTTGCGCAAGGGTTCGGAAGCTCTCTTGGCCGACTCGATGCGTTCGGGGTCCGGAGGCGGTTGAATTGCCGGGCGGGCAGCGGTGGGCTGGGAGGGGGCTGCGGGTGGAGCACTTTGCGCAGCGAAAAGCTCACCAAGCGCAAGCGTAAGTTGGTTGGGACTAATAGCATCACCCTCACGGGCAATCGCAACCGCGCGCTCGATCTCGTTGCGCAGCTCGCGCACATTGCCCGGCCAGTCATAGCGCGTGAGGATCTCAATCGTTTCCGGCGCGAAACCCTCGATCCGCTTGTGGTGGCGCTCGGCTGCGGCGCCAAGGAAATGCATCGCCAGGGGCGTAATATCCTCACGCCGTTGGCGCAACGGCGGCAGCTTGATGGGGAAAACTGCCACGCGATAGTACAAGTCCTGGCGAAAATTGCCCCGCTCCACCTCGGCTTTAAGGTCGCGGTTGGTGGCAGAAAGCACTCTGACGTCCACTTTGCGGGGAAAATTGTCTCCAATGGCTACAACTTCCTCTTCTTCCAGCACCCGCAGCAGTTTTGCCTGCATGGTAATCGGCATATCCGAGATTTCATCGAGGAAGATCACTCCGCCATTCGCCGCCCTGAACAAACCGGGGTTGTCGCGGATCGCGCCAGTGAAGGCGCCGCGACGATGGCCGAACAGTTCGCTTTCCAGCAGGGTTTCAGGCAGCGACGCGCAATTGATGGCGACGAAGGGTCCTTCGCTGCGAGCGCTGGCCATATGGATCCCGCGGGCAACCAGTTCCTTGCCGGTGCCGGTCTCGCCTTCAATCAAAACTGGAATCGACGAAGCCGCCGCACTCTCCATCAGGCGGAATACGTCGATCATTCCGGGCGTGGTGCCGATGATCTTGTTAAAGACGTCGGTGCGCGCCAGATCGCGGCGCAGTACCCCGATACGGGTTCGCAAGCTCGCTTCCGAGTCGCGCACCTGCGCGTAAAGGCGGGCATTCTCGATCGCAATGGCGATACTGCCGCCCAGCGCCTCGAAGAACGCCAGGTCGTCCTCGGTGAAAGGTTGCGGGCCGCGGCAGTTGACCGCCTCGATAACGCCCACCTTGCCCTGATGAGTAATCAGCGGCACCGCGAGAAGGTCACGGGTCGTCATCCCGGTGACACGATCGGCGCCGTGATAATGGCGTGGATCGATTTGGGCATCGATCACCCGGATCGCAACGCCTTCCTTGAGGGCGCATCCGGCAACTCCCATTTCAGCGGGAAAGCGAAATTTGAGCAGCCGCTCGACAATCTCCGGATCGACCTGTGCAACGTACGGGAAATAGAATTCGTTGTGCTCCGCGTCCAGCAGCATCACCGAGATTCCCTCGGCGTTTAACACCTCGCGGCATTTGGCGACCACCAGTGGAATCAGTTCAGCCAGCTCAATTCGCGCCGCAAACGCGCAGCCCAGCTCGTACAGCAGAGCGAAGCGCTCGGGCCGGGTGCTGTTGGCGTCGGGGCCGACGGAGACACCCTCGTATTGGGAGCCGGCCTCCGCGACTAGCTGCCGTGGCCTGAAGTTCTTGTCTTCCAAAGCTTCTTCTTCGGCGCGAACAAACTGGTCGACGCGCGCCTGCTCAACTCCCGATCACGAACGCGCAGCTGGTCGTGCCGCTGCCGCCGATGTTAAGCGTGGCGATCTTCCTGGCTGCTTCGACCTGGTAGTCGCCGGCCGCTTCGGTTACCTGCCGGAACGCGTCCAACATCTGGCGCACCCCGGTCGCGCCCACCGGATGACCCGCCCCGATCAGCCCGCCGCTGGGATTAATCGGAAACGCGCCGCCCATTTCGATCACACCTTCTTCCACCGCCTTCCATGACTCGCCCGGCTTGGTGATGCCGAAGTGATCGATCGCCATGTACTCGGAGGTGGTAAAACAGTCGTGGGTTTCGATACCGGAGATCTGCTCCAACGAAACACCGGCGCGCGCAAACGCGTCGAGGATTGCGCGGCGCGTGTGCGGCAAAACGTAAGGGTTGTCGCGGCTCTCGTCCATCTTGGTGTCGAACTCAACTGGCGCCGTGCGATGACCCCATCCCAGGATGCGCGGGATTTTATCCAACGCGACCCGGCTGCGCTTGGCGTACTCGCGCGCGTACTTCTCCGAGGCCAGAAAGATCGCCACCGCTCCGTCGGTCACCTGCGAGCAATCCGAGGCCTTGATACGGCCGCCGATCACCGCGTTGTAGCGGCTTTGGCGCGACGCGTGACTTTCGCTCATGTACCAGTTGCGGGTTTGCGCCAGCGGGTTGCGCCGCGCGTTGGAGTAGTTGACCGCTGCGATATGCGCCAGATGCTCGTCGCGCAGCCCGTAGCGCTTGTCGTATTCATCGCCCAGGCGCCCGAACAGTTTTGGAAAGGGAAACTCGATTCCCTTCGCCTCGCGCTCGTACCATGCCGCGGTGCCCAGGAAGTCGCCGCCGGTGGCCGGATCGACGGTCTTCATCTGCTCCACTCCGATCACCGCGGCCAGGTCGTAGCGGCCGGCTTCGATCTCGGCCGAAGCGGCCAGAATCGCGATCGATCCCGACGCGCACGCCGCCTCATGGCGGCTGGTTGGAATCCCGGAAAGCGCGGGGTCGACGTCGATCACAAAGGCTCCCAGATGACCCTGATGCGCGTATAGCTCGGCGGCGAAGTTGCCCACGTGCGCGGTCTGCACCTCGCGCGGCTCCATACCGGTTGTTTCCAGCGCGCCCAGCATCGCCTCGCGCATCAGCGCCACGATGTGCTTGTTCTCCTTTGACCAGTTGCGGGAGAAATCGGTCTGGGCTCCGCCCAAAATGAAAACCGGTGGCTGGCTCATGGATTATCTCCTCATCCGACGAAGGTGCGGCCAAAGTCCAGCACGCTCCCCGCGTATAACTTTTTATTCTCCGCGGCCGCGCGCTCGACGATCGGCGGAACCTTCAGTTCATAGCGCTTGAGCAGCTCCACGATCGAAGCGGCACCCAACAGATCGACCAACACCGAAGGCGGCGCCCAGTTGAAGCCGTAGCTCATAATCGTGTCGATCGCGCCATTGGTTTCCGCCACTTCACCGACCCGGTTGAGCGCGTAGCTGACGTAACCCAGCACAACGCGGCGAGCCAGGTCGGCCTCCGCGGCGCGCGCCGTCTTCAGCACCGCGAGCGACTCGCGATAGCGCCCGACGCGATGCAGCACCTTCATCTCTTCAACGAAGTCGATCGGTTTGGGCGCGGCCGCTTCGTGGTACTTGCCGCTGCTGGTGTCGAGTATTTCAACGCCTTTTTCGGTGCGGCGATAGAAACCGCCGTGCGCAGGCGTCTTGTCCCCCAAGCGTCCTTGCGCGATACCGTCCTTCATGTAACCCGGCAACTTAAATAGCACATGGGCCTCGTCTCGCGCTCGAGTATACACATTGTTAACAATTGCTTCATGCACGTCCCATCCTACCAGATCGATGGTCGCCAAGGGTGCCATCGCGCGCCCCGTGTGTGGTCCAATCAGGTAGTCCAGGAACACCACGCCATAGTCCGGCACCAGTTGAGCGACTTCGTTCATGGTCTTGAACGCGACCCGGTTGCCGGCAAAGGCCGGCCGGTCTCTGGCTTCGATAAGACGGCGTCCCAGCCGCTTGTTCAGCAACTCGACCACGCGCTCGACGACCGCGGGGTCGGTCTCCGCATGCGGGATGACCTCGGTACCCACGATTACGTGCGGCGGGTTGAAGAGATGGATGCCCAGAAAATGTTGGCGGAAGGATGGACTGCGTCCTTGCGCCATTTCGGCAATCGAAAGCCCCGAGGAAACCGTAGCCACAATGGAATCCGGCGCGCGATATCGATCGATTCGCTCGAAAAAGCTGCGCTTGAGAGCCAGGTCCTCGGCCAGCGCCTCGAACACGATCGCCGCTCCCGACACCGCGCGCTGCAAGTCGGCATCGTACGAGCCCGGTTCAATCTGTTCGGAAATGGCTTCGGCCCGCGCCAGCCCCTGGACCTCCGCGATCGCGTCTATGGCCTTCTCGCGTTCGCGCGCCAACATCACAACATGGTAGCCGCCCGCGGCAAAGAGTTCGGCGGCGCCAACCCCCATCACCCCGTTGGCCCCCAGGATCGCAACCTGTTCGCTGCCGGAATCCGACCTTTTGGGGGTGCTCAGAACGCCTCCCCGCGGCAGGATACCTGTGCTCTCTTGATCATCTCACCTGTTTCCAAATCGGCCCCTTCGAGTGCTGTGCGGAAGGCCAGATTAGCGTTGATCGGGATCGTTTGCCAGCACTTTTTTCCCCGACGCCCGCCTCGGGGATGGGCGGAGGCGCGGAACCGGGTCAGTTCATGATTCCAGCCATCCGCATCGATGCGCCGTCAGCATTTGAAGGGCCGCCTCGGGTCCCCAGCTTCCGGCCGGATAGGTCAAAAGACCGTTGCGCCCGTCGCGTTCCCAGACGTCCAGGATGCTCTGGATGAAGCGCCAGGACCGCTCGACCATCTCGGCCTCCACGAACAGGGTCTGATCGCCGATCATCACCTCGTAGAGCAGCATCTCGTAGGCCTCCGGCGAGCGGGCGTTGAACTCGCGTTCATATTGAAGATCCATGTTCACCGGCCTAATCGACAGGTCCAGTCCCGGCTGCTTGCCGATTACGGAGAGCGAAAAACCCTCATCGGGCTGGATCCTCAGGGTCAATACGTTGGCCGGAAGCCGATGGTGCTCGGCAAACAGGATCGCCGGCAGATGCTTGAAATAGATGGCGATGGAACTGGCGCGGCGCGGGAGCGCTTTGCCCGTGCGCAGATAGAACGGCACTCCGGACCAGCGCCAGTTATTCACGAAAACTTTAAGTGCCACATAAGTTTCCGTGGCGGAGTTGGGAGCGATGCCCTGCTCGCGCAAATAATCCGGCAGCACTTTGCCATCGAGTTGACCGGTGGTGTATTGCGCGCGCACGACCTGGCGGTGGACCTCCTCGGGGCTGAGCGGCTTGATTGCGCGCAGCACGTTAAGCTTTGCCTCCCGCACGGCGTCGGCTGCCAGGCTGACCGGCGGCTCCATCGCAGTGAGACTTAAAAGTTGGAAGATGTGATTCTGGACCATGTCGCGCAGCGCGCCGGCATGATCGTAATAGGACGCACGCGTGCCCACTCCCTCCTGTTCGGACACGGTAATCTGGACGTGGTCGATATGGTGGCTGTTCCACACCTGTTCGAAGACGCTGTTGCCGAAGCGCAGCACCATGAAGTTGCGCACGGTTTCCTTGCCCAGGTAGTGATCGATTCGAAAGATCTGACTTTCGTCCAGGTACTTGTGCAAGCCGCTGTTGATCGCCATCGCGCTGGGCAAATCAACTCCGATCGGTTTTTCGACCACCACCCGGCTGAAACCGCGTCCCTGCGGCGGCGCAATCAGGCCCGCGTCGTGCAGACGCTGCACCCACTCGAGAATCGATTCGGGTGGAATCGCCAGGTAGAAGATGCGGTTGGGGGGCAGCCCTCCCGCCGACTCGAACTGCTCCAGGCGGCTCTTCAGCCGGACAAAGCTTTCGGGGCTTTCGATACCGGAGAGGTAGTCCAGCCGCGCCGCAAACCGATCCCAGCACGGCTCCTGAACCGGCGCGTTGGAGAAGCGCTGTATTGCTTCCCGCGCCTGCTTACGAAACTGATCGATGGGTATGGGACGGCGAGCGCAGCCCAGGATCATCGCTTCGTCGGCCAACATCCGCTCACCGCACGCGTCCAGGCTATAGAGCGCCGGAATCAATTTGCGCATCGCAAGGTCCCCGGACGCGCCGAAGATCACCACCGTGCATGTAGGCACCTTTTCCGCGCCGGCCAGGCGTACGATTTGGTCCATGACGAAAGCTCCTTTGCAACCAGATTACCGCTATCCAAAAACATACGCACGCGCCAAAATCGCGCGCCTTCAGGGGCGGACCTTTTCATCAAGGCAGAAGCTTCTCGATGACGGCCGGCGCCAGCCACGCACATTGTGTTTGAGCCTGCGGAAAGGAATGAACTAAGATGCAGGAATCGACCGGCAAATCGATCGACAAGTGCGCGCGCAACGCTAACCACGGGAGTTTTTGACATGGCTTACGAACTGCTGATCAAGAACGGAACCATAGTCGACGGGACGGGCGCGCCGCGCTTTCAGGCCGACCTCGCCATCGCGTCCGGCCGCATCGCGCAAATCGGCAAGATCAAGGAAGGCGCTCAGCGCACTGTGGACGCGGCAGGCTTGGTCGTTGCGCCGGGGTTCTTCGATCCGCATACCCATTACGACGCGCAGATGTGTTGGGACCCCCTGATTACGTGCTCGTCGTGGCATGGCGTGACCAGTATCGTGATGGGCAACTGCGGCGTCGGTATTGCACCCTGCCGCCCCAAGGACCGCGAGGTCGCCACCTGGGATTTGGTCAACGTGGAGGGCATTCCTTTCGACGTCCTGAACCGTGGAATCACCTGGGACTGGCAGACCTTCCCCGAATTCATGGACGCGGCGGCGCGGCGCCACAGCGCGCTCAACCTGGGCTTCCTGGCGCCGCTGACTCCGTTCCGCCACATGGTCATGGGCGAAGAGTCGATGGAACGCGCGGCGCGTCCGCAGGAACGCGCAGAAATTAAAGCATTGCTTAAGGAAGCGGTGGACGCCGGGGCGCTGGGATTTTCCTTGACCCGCGTCCGCCAGCATATTGGCTACCAGGGACGTCCGCTCGCCTGCCGCCTGGCTGACCGCGATGAGTTGGGCGCGTATGCCAACGCGCTTAAGGAGTTGGGTAAGGGCACGATCGAAATCGCGCTCAACCAGGACCTCTCGCTGGTGACCGAGGAAGAGGCGGAACTGCTCGACTTCATGCTCACCCAAAGCGCGCGGCCGGTTACATGGCTCGGTCTGGCGCCCACGTCGGGCAGAGGCAATGCATTCGTCGAGACGCTGAACCAGATGGCGCCATATATGGCGCGCGGCGGGATACCCCAGGTAATCGGGTATCCCTCCGAGCCGCAGTTCAGCATGCGCAATCCGTTCCTACTGGCCAGCATCGAATCGTGGCAGCAGGTGTTCAACAAGCCGCCCGAGGTGCAAAAGCAGATTTACCGCGATCCCGCCTTCCGCAACGCGTTTCGCGAGGCGCTCAGGACGCCGCAGATCTTCGCCGGCAGATTCGACCGCGTGCGGATCGATGAAGTGGGCGATGCGGCGCTTAAGCGGATGGAGGGCAAAATGGTGGCCGAGATCGCGCAGGAGCGCGGCGCCGATGCGCTCGACACCTTCCTGGATTTGGCGATCGAGGACGACCTGCGGATTCGATACGCGGTGGCCAACCGCGGCGAAGATCGGCTCGGGGCGCTAATCCGGGATCCGCGCACCCTGGTCGGACAAGCCGACGGCGGCGCGCACGTGGATATGATTTGCATGGCGGGTTATCCGACTCACATGATCGGGACCTGGGTGCGCGAGAAGGAGTTGCTAACGCTGGAAGAGGGAGTGCGCCGGCTTACCTCGCAACCCGCGGACCTCTTTGGATTCCCCGAGCGCGGACGGCTGGCGGCGGGCGTCGCGGCTGATATCACCATCTTCGACTATGACAACGTCGGATGCGCCAAGCGCCCCGAATCGCGCCACGACCTGCCGGGCGGCGGCCTGCGGCTGGTGACCACCTCGCGCGGCGTGGAGTACACGATCGTCAACGGCGAGGTGCTCTACCAGCACGGCCAGCATACGGGCGCGTTACCGGGACAGGTTCTGCGCTCGCGCAAATTGAATTCGTGATCCGGATCGACAACCTGGGATGGGGCGCTCAATTTTCGCGTCCCAGTTGCAGGGCTCTAAGGAGATTGTGAATTTCTCAAACGCGGCCCAGCGTTGACGCGGGCGAGCATGTCCGGAACCTTCAGAGCGGACTCCGGGGAGCGGGACCGCCTAATCCGGCCGGCGCTTGCGGTTAGCGCGATCTACAATCTCGGCGCTGCCCTCCTGTTCGCCTTTCCCTCATCGGCGCCTGGCCGCCTCGCCGGTCTGCCGACCGGGGCGCCAGAGTTGTACCGGATGATGATGGCGTTCTTCGTCGTTTTGTTCGCGGGTGCATACGCCTGGCTGGCCCGGCAACGTGAAATCGATCGGCCGCTGGTCGCGTTTGCCGCAATCGGCAAGACCGGCGCATTTGGAATTATCCTGGCGTTATGGTTGGCGGGCTTCAGTCCCGGGCGCGGTGTCATTGCCGCTGCCGGTGATCCGATCCTGGCCGGGATCTTTGCGTGGTGGCTCTTCGGCGAGCGGCAACCTGCTCCAATCGCCCGCTCCGCTGCGATGCGCTGAGCCCTTCGCCCCGCATCGCGAAAACCGGCCTCAGATTCTGAGCCCGCACTGGAGGCTTCATGACTGAACTGCAGACCCTGAGCATGCCGTTGGAGCAAGCGATGTGCACGCAGCGCGCTATCCGGCGGCTCAAGCCCGACCCGGTGGACGACGCTCTCATCGTTCATTTGATAGAGCTCGCGCTGAAGGCGCCGACCGGGTCCAACGCGCAAAACTGGGAATTCGTCGTCGTCAAAGACCCCACGGTCAAGGCGCGGCTGGGCCGGCTTAATCGCCGCGCGTGGAATGTGTACGGAGGCATCGGGCGGCGGATGGCGAATCGCGCCGGCGATCAGGCGATGTTACGAATCATCAACGCCGTGCAGTGGCAGGCAGATCATTTTGAGCAGATCCCGGTGCTGGTCGTCGCCTGCCTCAAGGGCTTCATTCCGCCCTGGCCTCCCGTCGCCACCATCAGCATGTATGGATCGATCTTCCCCTCGGTGCAGAACCTGCTTTTGGCTGCGCGCGCCGCGGGCTTGGGCGCCGCGCTCATCACCCTGCCGCTGTGGAGCCGCTTTTTGGCGCGCCGCGCGCTGGGCTTACCCTGGAACGTCGCCCCGTGCGCGGTCGTGCCGCTGGGCTGGCCGATAGGACGCTACGGACCAACCCACCGGCGCGCGGTTGGCGAGGTGGTATCGTTGGACCGCTATGGCAACCGCGCGTTCATCGGGATGCCCGCGGTTTGAACAGCAGCATTGAGGAAAGGCAGACTCGCGGACCAAAAACGCCCGATATTCGATTGGCGGGCGGCTCCACCGATGGCATCGCTTATGCGTAAGCGGTCGGAGGCTATTTATCAATAGGCTCGTAAAACGGCTCCATTGCGCAGCACAAGGGAGGATCGCTGATGGCTATCTATCTCAGCATGCAGAGGGTGCGCTTCTCCAGCCAGGACGGCTACGAGAAGTTCAAGCTGGTTTTCAAGGACGTGCGCAACCATCTGCGCAAGCTGCCCGGCTTCATGCATCTGACCTGGTGGATACATCCGGACGACCCCACCTGGTACAACGAGGTCAGCTTCTGGACGAGCAAGCAGGCGCTCGACGACTGGCATATGGCGACCTATCACAAGAACGCCAAGACCTGGGCGGCGCAGTCCGGCGCGATCATGGAAGACATCATCACCAACTTCGAACTGGCCGGAACCAGGCTGCTGCGCATCTGCCCGACCTGCGCTGAGTTCCAGGACAAACCTTACGACTTGA
Organism: Binataceae bacterium (SeqCode); assembly: GCA_035262365.1. Taxonomy (GTDB): domain Bacteria; phylum Desulfobacterota; class Binatia; order Binatales; family Binataceae; genus JAJPJA01. The sequence goes on along the minus strand of DATFSZ010000153.1, from coordinate 26,345 downwards.
AAAAGGAGCAGTCGGTGCTGGCTGAACCCTGCCCGAAGTGCGGCTTCAACTTTCCTCGCCTGGAGACTCAGCCGACCAGTTTCGCCGTGTTCAAAGACGTCGAGTGACGGTGGCGCGGCCGCACGGCGGCCCGCGCACTTGCGGCTAATTACTCCGGTTTGGTCGCTCTGCGCCTTGGGAGAGCGTGTTTTGAACCAGCGCCGACAGCGCGGGTATGCATCTTGCTGCATCTCACGATGTATTCCGGTTAGCTCCGCTAGAGCAGCGAAATGGGCGGAGAAAACTAAATATGCAACGCATTACCATATCCTCATATCTGGCAGCAGCGGTAATTTGTTCCGGTTGCGCTGCCTTGTCGTGGTTCCAATCATCCACCGGACCGTCCCGCGCGCTGCCTGATTCATGGAGAATCTACGATGGCACAACAAAACACGCTTGCATCGATAACTGAAATTCGGGAACGCGCACGCAAACATCTGGAAATGGGTGCGGTGACCGATGAGTACAAGGCGGACCGGACCGAGGTCATCAAAATCCTGAACGAACTCCTTGCAACCGAGTTGATGTGCGTCCTGCGCTATAAGAGCCATTATTACAACGTCAGTGGAATCCACTCGGACGCGGTGAAACCCGAATTCCTGCAGCATGCCCAGGAGGCGCAACAGCACGTCGATTTGCTGGCGCAGAGAATCGTCGAACTCAACGGCGCTCCTGACTTTAATCCTGCTGGACTAGCGCAGCGCAGCCGCTCCGAGTTTTGTCAGCCCAAGGGTCTGGTTGATATGATCCGCGACGATCTGATCGCGGAGCGTATCGCGGTCGAGTCGTACTCCGAGGTTGCGCGATGGCTGGGCCTGGACGATCCAACCACGCGCAAAATATTGCTCGACATACTCGCGGTCGAGGAAGAACATGCGATGGATATGAAGAGGCTTATCGCTCAGCTCCTCCAGCGTTAGAACCTCATTCCAAGTCTCTCTGGAAAAGGGATCTTCTGCTCCTTCCTTCCGCATTCAGTTGCGGGCGAGGGGAGGGTGACCGGACGTATTTCACGTACCCGCGCCATCTTCACCTCGCCCGTTTCAAAGCCCACCCTTGAAAGATTAGCGGAAGAATTTTGTAAGCATTGCCGCGCAAAAGCGGGGGCGCGGTCGAAAATGAGCGCGCTACTGTGGTGGCGCGTCCAATGGCCGCACTTTTTCACGCTGTTCCATCCGAACTCACCTTATTGTGCCATTGATTGTTACGCCTTTCCCGACGAGCGATTGACCTCCAATCGTAATCAAAAAAGGAAAGGTGAAACAGGATGAGAATCTCGCTAGGCAAACGCAACGCTCGATGGAGCACGGCGCCGGTAGCGGCGCTGGTCCTGGCCGCCGCGATCGTCGCGCCGATTTCGGCCCGGGCCCAATCCCAGTACATCGCGGGCTCAACTTTCAACGGATCAGGTGCAGTCGCTGCTGCGGATGCGCAGGCCCAGCAAGCGGCCGTCGTTCAATATTGGACTCCCGAACGCTTGCTTAGTGCCAAGCCGCTGGACCTGCATCCGGTGGTTGGCAGCAACGGGTTTCCGATCGCACCGGCGGGCACGCAGACCAAGGGACCGTCTGCCGGCGGCGGCGGGGCCAAGCCTTCGGTCACTCTGCCCGCGTCTGAAAGCAAGGTCCTGATCCCGCAACAAATGCTGGCACAGGCGCAGGCAATGGCCGCGGCGAGTGAGGATATGGAAAGCGTGCCGTCAGCGACCAGCAGCTTCGGCGCCCACTTCACCACCAGCCGGGTCTTCCCCGATACCAACACCCTGGCGTATCCGACGCGTACCGCCGGCAAGCTGTTCTTCACCGAACAGGGAGTAGGAAATTTCGTCTGTTCAGCGTCGGTGCTGCGGCCGCGAATCGTGGTCACCGCCGGCCATTGCGTGACCAAGCCCAGTCCCAATCCGGCACTGCGGCATTTTTTCACCAACTGGCTGTTCGTCCCCGCCTACAATAACGGCTCCGCGCCCTTCGGTACCTGGACGCCCAGTGGCGAGTGGATCACCAACACCTGGTACTTTTCCGACGGGTCAGTCCCCAACGCCCAGGATGTGGGTATCCTGATTATCGCCGACCATCGCAGCGCGCTGGGCGCGCCGATCAAGATCGGCAATGTAACCGGATGGCTTGGATGGGAGATCAACGTGCTGAGCAATGACAACGTCACGATGCTCGGCTATCCATGCAACCTGGATAGCTGCCTCAAGATGCAGTACACCGGCGCGCAAGCCTTCGAATCGGGCGGCAACAACACCACGATTTACGGCTCGGCGATGCGTGGTGGCGCCAGCGGCGGCCCCTGGATCCAGGACTTCGGCGTGCAGCCGGCCGGCGCACCGCCGGTGGCCTTCGGCGGCAACATCCTGGTCGGAGTCACTTCCTACGGACCGATTTCGACCGTGCCCGAGTACCTCGGCGCGTCGAACCTGGACTCCCGCTTCCAGAGCCTGCTCAGCGCCGCCTGCGGTGCCGCGACCAGCGGAAACTGCTGATGGCAGACGGTCTGACTTGATTGGTTGAGCGGCTGGCCGGCGGGTGGCGAACCCGCCGGCCAGCGCTATTTTTTGCACGCGGCCTCTGGCCGCGCTGCAGCCTTTTAGAGAAGATTCAAAACAATGGACAGCTTGTTGCGCAGACGAAGCTCCGGCGCGGCGTTTGCGGTTGTGCTGGCTATCTTGTTCGCGGCAACGCCAATCTCCTGCCGGGCGCAATCATCTCCGTCTCCCGCCGGATCCACCTACAGCGACGGCGATCAGTCCGGCGCTGGCCAATACTGGACGCCCGAGCGGATGCGTAAGGCCAAGCCGATGGAACTCCATCCGAAGACCGACGTCCCATCTCCCGCTTCAACGGTTTCTCCCGGTCCAAACCGATACGCGACTCCCACCGGCGGCGGCGGTTCACCACCTTTGTCCGGAACGGTTCCGAACGGCGGCCCCGCAACACAACCCCCCGCGGATTAGGTGGCCTCTCCATGCTCATCCGATCTTGGGGAAAAAACAGAAAACTTATTACTCGGTGTTGCTAACGCCGCTTCCACTGAGGCCGTACACCATCGCGGTCTTGGTCGAGCCCAGCTTGATCCAGTCGGCGCAGTCGATCTGAACCTGCTTGTAAAAGTCCTCCGAGACCTGAACCGCGGCCTTGGGCACTTCCTCGAGTTCCTCGAACTTGCATTGGAATGCGAACTCGCCCGCCAGCGGCTTCTCAAGCGCCCTGCTTCGCCATATCGCGATCGTCGTCTTGCCCTTGAAGTGATGGCCGAAGTGAATGAAGCCTACCGTATTTTGCACTTCTTCGACCGCCACGTTGTTGACCAACGCCATCCTGGTCGCGGGGCTGATATCTATTTGCCGCAACGTTGGAAATACCCGCGTGATGTTCTCGATTCCCTGATCGAGTTCGATTTTTGGCGACGTAAGGACGCATCCATGCGAGTACATGCTGCGAATTCCACCCAGGCGGTCGCGTTCCAGCAGCAGCTCTTCCTTGAATTTTATTTCGTCATGTCCTCCCAGCATCGGGCGCACGTCCACGGCGGCGGCCTTGTTCAGGTCGGGGTCCCGATACTTAAACGTCAGCTCGTGGTCGGCGCGCGGCCATCCCCGATCGTAGAAGGTGCGCTTTCGCAGGATGAAGTGATTGTTGTAGAGGTGGAAACCGGTCGTATCGTAAAACAACACCTCCCGTGTCTGGCTGTCGAAAGCGTTGTGATCGATCTCCACTTTGAGCTTGAAGCGCGTCAGCGTTTTGGATACTTCCTCCCAGAATTCAAGAAAGGCATGCTTGGTGGTGAAGCGATCGGGCCGCAGCAGGATCTTGTACTCACGGTAATGAACCACGTCCTTGGGCAGATGCCGTGTCTCCGCATAACGGCTGATATGCTTATCCATGATGCCAATTGAATCATAATCGGGCTGATTGCGCAAAAAACGTGCTGCTTAAGGCTGGCGTTCAGCCGCACATCCTGTGTGAACCTTAAGAGTGCCGCGGCAAGGAGAAGCAGGGGTCTTGGCTATATGACGCAACCGTAATTGTTCGGAGCCCTGCGGCGGCGTCCCTTGCGGCCGGTTGCGGAGAAAGTTTCAGCTCACTAATGGATGATCTTGAACGGCTGTACGAACTTGGTCAGCGCAGCGGAAGTTTGTCGGAGCGGCGCCGCGCGCGGGTGGGCGGGTTGACGCGCGACGCCGCTGTATTCGCAATGCGACCAAACGCGCCCGTCTATTTCATGATGCGCGCCAGGCTGCTCGGACTGGTCATCGACTCGGCGTCCCTGTATTCACCCGGCACCTCATCGTCGATGGTAGGCAGTTCGTCGGTGCCCGCGGTGATATGACCGTTTTGCCAGTCCAATTGAGACGACGCCGCGATTCCATCGAGCGCGCTTAGGGTTGCCTCGCCGTGAATTTTGAGCGGCGCGTATTTCTCCCAAAGCATCTTCCAGAGCTTCTGGTTATTATCCCAGTTTTCCGCAGTAAAAATGTTCATGGTCTCGCGGTCAAAGTAGAACATCCGATGCGAAAAGCAGTAGCTGCCGAGCGCCGGCAGCCATTCCAGGTTAATGACATCGGTGTTGTGCAGTTCCCAATGTCCGGTCCCGGCCTTGGGCCAATCCGGGAAATCGCCGGCGCTTGAGTCAGCAATACCGACATAGGAGTGCGGGTCGTAGGCCTTGGCCGGATCCTGGACGTTTACCAGCAACTTCTTGGTGCCGATGAGGGTCGTCTTGTAGTTGGGCGGGTTCCATACGTTGTCGTCGTTGACGGCGTCGGAACCGTTAATCGGGGCGCAGCGGGCTGCGGAGGAAAGGCGCAGCGATCGGCGCAGCGAGGGAAGAAAGACGTAGTTATTGGGAACTACCGCCGGATCGTCGGGCTGAATTTGCAGCGCGGTGGTGTATTTAGACTGCTCCGGGGTCAGCACGACGAAACGGGCCGCGTAGAAAAACCCTTTGCCATAGGACAAGTTCACGGGCATCCCGGGCTCGCTCAAGTGCGAAACCTCGTAAAAACTAACGTCGGCGTTGTTGCTGGTCTTGTTGCCGAAGCGGTCGATCAACCAGCCGGTGGTATTGTAATGGATTACGAAGGGCCGGTAAGGACACCATACATCATAGACGCCCTCAATGCCCTGGTTGGGTCCGCTGGGATGCGGAAATGGCGGTCCAGCGACCCATCCCTTCATTATCCAGCCGCCATTGGCGTCCTTCGTGAGCTTGACCTGGCTTCCGTACTTTTCGCCATCCTCCCGCCATTGGCGCGGCAGGGGATAGTTTTGCGTTGCCTCGACATCAACCGTGTACTCGGGCCCGGATCCCACCTTGAAATGGAAATTGCCCGCGTATGCAGCCTGCATCCAGTAAGGCATGAACTTACGATACTGTTTCCAATTCTGTAAGGTGATTTTGGTTCCGGGCGGTATCGTGTCCGGAGAACTCGCGTCGGCCAATTGTTTGTAGTAATCGGCGCTCCATCGATCGTCAGGCATCTGCGCCGATGCTGCTGAGGCCCATACTGCGAGTCCAAGAAGGGCCAAAGCTGATACAAGACCCCATGTCCGCGGAACAAACGCCTTCGTCATAGCACTATCCCCTGTTCCCGCCCTGTCGGCGGAGTGCTGAATGCGCGATTTCCCGGTGCGCACCGCTAGGCTGCGAACTGAACGGGCATCCTAATCTTAGTACACCTTAAATTGCAACCGAAAACAGTTCTCTCGCGGCGTTGCGTGGCATGACGATTGAATCCTGCCTTTTAACCGGCGAGGTTTGCTGTCCAAACCGGCATGTGTTAGACGCCGTAAACGGAATCTGGGGAGATCCTACGCATCAGCTAATTCCGAGAATTCTGGGGGAACAACCATGAGACTTAAGGACAAAGTTGCGATCGTGACCGGCGCCGCGCAGGGGATCGGTCGCGAATACTCGCTGCGTTTCGCGCAGGAAGGGGCTGCGGTCGGTGTCGTCGATCTGCGCTACGAGCAGACCAAGATGGTCGAACAGGAGATTGTCGATCGGGGCGGCAAGTCGCTGGCGATGCGGGTTGACGTGACCAGCGAGCAGGAACTCAACGCGATGGCCAAACAGGTGTTCGACCGCTTCGGCCGTATCGACATCCTGGTCAACAATGCCGCCATTTACTACGACCTCGAGCTGGGCAATTCGAGTATCGAGTATGGCCGCAAGGTCATGGACGTAAACGTGTTTGGCGTGATGCTGGCGAGCTGGGCCGTGTTTCCCTACATGAAGCGCCAGCGCAGCGGATCGATCATCAATATCTCCTCGATCGCGGCCTATCCCGGCTCAGTCGGAAACGTGATGCTCGGCCATATGCCCGACATCGAAAAGCCGACCGCCGATTACTACGGTATTTCCAAGGTCGCGGTCATTCACCTGACCCAGTCGATGGCGCTGAGCTTCGGGCGCTACAATATCCGGGTCAATGCGATCGCTCCGGGTGTAACGATGTCTGAGGCCACCAAAAAGGTGGTGCCCGAACCCTTTGTCCAGGCATTGACCAGCGGCAGTGCGCTGGGCCGCCCGCTGGAACCCGCGCAGCTCACGGGCACCGCGCTTTACCTGGCCTCCGACGACAGCGCGATGATGACCGGACAGGTGCTGGTGGTCGATTCGGGCCGTAAGATTTGACGCAGGGCGGGCAGGGGACGCCCGCCCCACGAACAACGCGGCCGTTGTATCTAAGAGCGCTCAGGCCGCGGAGTAGCAGGCGCCAGACCCGGCATCTCCTGCTCAGCTTCCTCCGCACCCAACCATCGGTAGAAAAAGCCCGCGAACGCGGCGCCGATAATCGGCGCCACCCAGAACAGCCAAAGCTACCCCAGCGCCCATCCGCCGACAAAAATCGCGGGACCGGTACTGCGCGCGGGATTCACCGAAGTGTTGGTGACCGGGATGCTGATCAGATGAATCAGCGTCAGCACCAGGCCGATAGGAATGGGCGCAAACCCGGCCGGTACCCGCTTGTCGAGCGAGCCCAGGATTACGAACAGAAACATGAAAGTCATTACCAGCTCGCACACCAGCGCCGAGCTGAGCGGGTATCCGCCCGGAGAGTGTTCACCGTAGCCGTTGGCGGCGAATCCGGCGCTTAGGGTGAATCCGTCCTTGCCGCTGGCAATGACGTACAGAACTCCGGCCGCCACGATCGCGCCGACCACCTGTGCGATGATGTAAGGGATAACTTCGGCGGCTTCGAAACGCTTGCCCGCCCACAATCCGACCGTCACGGCGGGGTTGATGTGGCATCCCGAGATCCCGCCAATCGCGTATGCCATGGTCAGAAGTGTCAGACCGAAAGCGAGAGCAACCCCGGCAAATCCGATCCCGAGATGGGGAAAGCCCGCCGCCAGCACCGCACTGCCGCATCCGCCGAGCACCAGCCAGAACGTACCGATAAACTCCGCGACCAACCGTCTTTGCAAGCTTACCATCGATCTCCTCCTTTGCCGTTAACGCTGTCCGCACGCATGTAAACCTAGTAGTGCACAATCAGCTTGAGAACAATGGATCACTCGATCTTTTTAGTCTTCTACTTGCTTCTTTCTATTACGGTTCGATTCATCAGTGACTATTAGGCGCGCAGGCGTAACTCAACTTTGGCAGGCCGATGATTCTTAAACTCGGGGATAACATATTTTCCCATCAATTCAATCGTCTGTATTATCTTTTCATGCGGAATTTTTAGCGGATTCGTCAAACATATCAGTGTATCGCAACCGGCGGCTTCGTAGCGCTTGCAGGTCTGGGTCACCTGATCGGGATCGCCGGCCAGCACCGCGCCGCTGTCCTTGAGGTAACTGAAGGGTACGTTGTCCAGCACGCCCTCGCGGCTGCGGGCGAGAATGTCGCGGGTGTAGTCGTAGGTGCCCAAGTCGGCTTTCTTTTCCTCCTGCCATTGCGCGACACTGGCGACCAGCTTGGAGGAATACGACGGGTACCATTCGAAGGATTCTCGGGCGACCGCGTACGACTCCTCTTTGGTCGGCGCGCAGTTGACCATCGTAAGGCCGCACGCCTGGTCGTTGAGGAACTTGCCCAGCGGTTTGGTGCATCGCGCCTGCGCCTTGCGGTAGATCGCGATGTGCTCGGCGAGTTGTTCGGGTGGCAGACCGACGGTGAACGAAAACAGTCCCACGCCCAATTCGCCGACCACTTGATGGCCCGACATACTGGTGGTGGCGGCAAAGATCGGCGGATGCGGCAACTGCATCGGCTTGGGGATGACGGGGCGCGGCGGCGACTGCCAATATTTCCCCTTCATCGCATATTCTTCGTTGGTCCAGGCGCCGACCACGTGCTCGATCGCCTCTTGCCACATCCCGCGCGTATCCGCCGGGTCGATACCGAAGCCTTCCAGTTCAGTGCGCGTTGCCGAGCGTCCGGTGCCGAAGTCAACCCGCCCGCCGCTGATCAGATCCAGCACCGCAGCCGATTCCGCCGAGCGAAGGGGATGGTTGTAAGGCTTGGGCATCAGGCGAACGCCGTAGCCGATACGCAGATTCTTGGTGCGCGCGGCGACGGCTCCGTAGAGCACTTCCGGATTTGAGCAATGGGAAAAGCGCTTGAGGAAGTGGTGCTCGACGGTCATGAAACTGTGAAAGCCCACCGTGTCGGCGAGCACCGCCTGCTCCAGCGCGTTTTGGTAGGCGCGGTATTCAGCGAGCGGATCGGTTGCATCGACTGGAATCTCGTAGAAGAGACAGAACTTCATCGGTTCACCTTTCCCTTCGCCGTGCGCGGCGATAGCAGTTTTGGACGCGGCTCAGACTAGCCGGTCGCAGCATCGAGCAACAAGTGTCACGATCGCTGCGTTATGGGCACCCGGGCGCCGCCTGGGAGAACGCTGCGTTCCGCAACAGCGGTCTCAGACCCGACAGAATGAATGGTGTCTTTTCGGATATCGAACCAATTTCAAGATTCCAGACCTCTAAAACGGCCTGCGACCGATAGTTATTGAACGCGCCGATGAGATAATCTTATCAACCAACGATTTGATTCGGTTTTGCGTTTGCTATTATTCACTAGCCACCAGCGTAACGGAATATTGACAATACATCCCGGCGGAAACCGCATGAGTATAAAGCCTTTCGTTCTGCTAATGCTGCTGCTGTTCTTCCCGGTCGCGGCTTTAGGTTCAGACAAGGCCGCCTGGATGGGACCCGGAATAACCTGGTGCGCGGATTTTGCCAAAGCATGCGCTGGAGATCCCGCCAACGCCGAGAATCTGTTTTTTTCCTGGGCGTTGGGTTTCATGTCGGGCCTCAACACTGAACTGCTGCAGCATGGCGAGACCGACCTGAAAGAGTTGCCGCAAGAAACCCAAAAAAAGTTCCTGCGATCATATTGCGAGGCGCATCCCCGCGCGTCGTACCTGGAAGCGGTATTCAACCTGTACAACCGAATGCGGCACGACCAGGGGCTTCCGAACTATCTCAAGACCTGGCACGAACCACCCAAAGGCCGCTAGTCTGGATGCGCCGATTGCGGCTGCTTGATGAACTCGGGCATCACCTGGGTCGCGAAAAGTCTGGTCGCTTCCGCATTGGGGAGCGAGACCATGTAATAGGTCATGCCGAACTCTTCGATCCGTGAATGTAGTTCGCGCTTGATCTCTGCTGGAGTTCCCAACAGTAGGCCGGGTGATTCGCGCGCCTCATCGATCTTGGCAAAACCGTTGCGCTGCGCGATCTTTGCGCCGGTCGCGTCGGCTTCGCTCTTATCGCCTGCAATAAAGACAAATGGAAACCCCGAGATTTCAATTGAATCCGGGTCGCGTCCGGCGGAGCGCGCGAACTCGCGCAGCATCTCCAGACGGCGCCGGAGTTTAGCCTTGTCGAACCTGCCGCCACGATTGGCGGCTGGCGCGGACGAGACCAGGTTTACGATGTCCGCCTCGCGAGCTGCGATTTCCAGGACTTTCCTGCCAGCGCCGCCAATCATTATCGGCGGATGCGGCTTCTGGAGCGGTTTGGGAAAGTTGTAGGCCTTGTCGATCGTGTAGTATCGGCCGCGGTAGCTCGGCTCCTCTTGGGTCCACATCGCCTTCAGCACACAGATCGCCTCGGCCAGGCGCTCGATGCGCTCACTGTCGGAGCCAGAACCGTAGCCGTAAGCCGTAAACTCGTCGTTGAACCATCCGGATCCCAAACCAGCGATCAGCCGCCCGCCGCTGATCTGATCGATAGTGGAGGTCATTTTGGCGAGCAGCGCCGGGCTTCGAAAGGGTACTACGGCAACCAGCGGCGCGAGGCGGACCCGCTGGGTGGTGGCGGCGACCGCGCTCAGCGTCATGAAACATTCCAGATGCGGGACCTGCGGACCCCAGGAAAGATGCGGCACGCGCACGAACAGATGGTCGCCCACTGAGACCGAATAGAAGCCAAGTTCTTCGGCCAGAGTGGCGTATTCCCTGACCCGCTCCAAGCTGGTCATGGGCAAGGTCAGGTTGAACTTTATTTCGCGCATCAGCGCGTCAACGAAAGCTATGCGTCAGGTCCGAGGACAGGGCTCTTGAACTCGCAGTAGGTGTGGCACAAGACCTTGTCCACGATATATTGGCTGCACTCAGGATTGAACCAGCGATCGACCAGCCCCCAGTGGAACGGATGATCCATGTATGGACCCGTCAGTCCCTCGAGGTTTTCGTATTCCTGTTCCCAGACGAGGCTCCACTGGCGCAGCCCGCTGGCTTCGGAAGCGTGGCTCAAGCCCCAGTTTTTTATAGACGAGATGTACTTCGGCATCCCGGACAATTCCTTTTCGAATTGTGCCGCAGACTGCGAACTGGTGCCTGGCCTCAGAGTCATGATCAAGGTGCGATACACGCCGCGCGCCAGCTTGACCGGCCGCTCGCCGCTCAGCTCGCCCTTGTAGGCAACGCTCTCATAGCGCTTCAGGGTCTTGCCTTCGAACAGCGGGTTGACCTTCTCCCGCCAATGGGGCTGGGCCAGGCAGGCGCGGTACGCGGCCTCGTCGGCGAACTGCAGGTGCCAGATATAGTCGCCGCCGTTTAGCACTCCGGGCAGCGTCGGCTCCAGCATCGAGCGCTTCACCATCGGGCTTTGAGCGGTGGCGTCGCGCAGTTTTTGCGTTGCCGCCTGGCGCTCGGGTGCCGGACAGTCGGCGGGAAAATAGAGCAATCGGGTTAGCTTAAACATTGGTCAGGCTCGCTATGTCGGATGGGTTGCTAAGAAAAAACCGCTCGCGCGCAACAATCATCGGCGCCGCGTCCTTCCACCACCAATCATCCAGTGCGTTGCCGCGCCGGCCGCCTATCAATGATCCCCAGACCCCCTTGGCCCCGCCTTTCACCGACCACACGAAGAAGATCGTATTCGAGCCGTCCTCCAGCCACACCGGCGGCGCGACCCAGGTATGATCCAGGGTCATGCCGCGCTCCTTCGCGTCGGCGGCGTAACGTTGCATGTAGCTATCGAGAAAAGCGCGGCCCATCCCGGGCTTGGGCGTTATCTGATCGACAACGTAAACAGTTTCGCCGGACACCTAAGTCACTTCCTAACCGGGCCAATGGCCCGCCAAACTTTTATCGCCGAGTCCCCGCCGATTGAATGCGCCGACCAAGCGGCGCCCCAAGCAACCGCAACTTTAGTTTAACAGCCATGCCCATACCACGTGCCGCCGACGCCCGGCAAGCTCGGAACCACAGGCCCGCGCGTGCGTTTCGGGCCGCGCTGCGCTATGAGATTTGGTCGCACCCCGGCCGAGGACCCATCCATGAAGTGGCCATCCGGCTTTGAGCCCGAACGATCCTCAGTGCACGCGCGCAATGAAATAGTTATCGGCGCGCCCGCCGAGCGCGTCTGGCGCTGGCTCATCCGCGCGACGTTATGGCCTGCATGGTACAGCAACAGCAGGCGCGTGACGTTCATCGGCGGGACGCCGCCGGACCTCGCGCCCGGCGCCGAATTTCAGTGGAGCACCTTCAACGCGACCATCCGCAGTCGGGTGATCGTGTTCGAGCCGCCGCATGAACTGGGATGGGACGCGCGCGGCGTGCTGCGCGCCTATCACGGATGGCTGCTGGAACCGCATCCGAGCGGATGCCGCGTCGTAACCGAAGAATGCCAGAACGGCATCCTGCCTTCGCTGGCATGGTGGTATCTGCGCCCGATGCTCCTGCGGGGCCACCAAAACTGGATTGAAAGCCTGCGCAGCGTCGCAGAAGGCGGCGAACCCGATTAGGCGCGCGGATCATCAGGCGGGCGTGAAATCCAGCGGCAGTTGCAGGTGCTCGCGGTAGATAAAGTCGCGATGATCGAGCAGGGCGGAGTTGACCGCGGCCACCACGCGCGGCTCGTTGGCGGTATAGGTAGTGCGCAGCCAGCGCGGCATGTCGCACAGCTCAGGTGGCAGCGGCTGGATCATCGCGGCCGATGCCGACCAATAGATGTCGAGCGCCGTCAGCTGATTCCCGATTAGAAAGCGGCTGCCGCGCTGGCGCTGATGCTCCAGGCGGGCGCCGAACACCGTGACTATCTGAGAGCAGCGCACCGCGGCGTGCTCGGCCTCATCGGGCACGCCGTGCTGATACTTGGCGGCCAGGAAATCCACCATCGCGCGCGCCTTCTCGTTGAGCTTCAGGTTGGTCTGGCCCCGATGGATTGCCAGCACGCGCAGACTCCAGACCAGACCGGTTTCGCCCATCAGCTCGTTGCCCATCCCGAACATCAGCGTTCGATCCTCGATTGCCTCCGGAATAAGCCGCGGCTGCGGCGCCAGCCGTTCGGCCAGGTACAGCTGATCGTTCCAGATGGTGCGCGGCCGTTCGTCGTTCCAGACCAGCACCGGCGAGGAGGTCTGTGCGGTCCATTCCCGCAGCTCCAGGCTTGCGCTGCCGACTTCATGCAGTACGCGGGTGTAAGGGATCTTCTTGACGTGGAGAATGCCCTTGATTGATTCAGCCCAGGGGCCGGGCGCGGGCGGCAGCACCACGCGCAGGCCGGACATGTTGCGGGCTTCGTTGACGCTGACGTAATTGGCCATATTCCATCCTTATCTTACGGCAGACCGCGGCGCTACGCTGGAACATCGCGGGGCGCGCGCCTTTATGCCAGACGGGCGCCGCCTCAAACTTCTGCGGCGATTTCGCACGAGCACTGAAGGCTCCGCTCCAGGCAGGAAACCAAAGACCGCCTGAAATGGTCGTCTCTTGCTTCTTATGCATTCATCCGCTGCCGATCTTCGAGATTTCTCCAGTCCACTCGCTATATATCTCTCATGGCCAATGATATGAAGCACAAAAATGCAACTTGTCATGTGGACAAATGCGCACACCTGTATCTTGTCATGGCGGCCGGATTCCGGCAGAACGATTAGCTATTCGTTTGCTGTGCCAAGGGAGAGAGGATGAAACATAGAGTATGTGGTTGTAGACCAAAAGTGTTACTAATTCCGATCCTGGCGCTGTATGTAATTGCGGCGCCGCCGATGCATGCTGCGGCCACAACGGGGCCGGTGCGCAGCGACGCGGCTGCCGCGGCCACGGTGCAGCGCAGTCCGTTCGAACCGCGGCCGCAAAACCATACGGCGAATCAAACCATGCCGGGCGCCGCGCAAGTCGCCGCTTACCGGGCCCATTCCAGCCTGTCCATCCTCTGGCCGGGCGGCAACGCCATCATCGGCTTTGTGGACGGACAATTCACCGGGACCACAGACGAGGTCCTGCAGTGGGGCGCTTACAAATGGGGTTTTGACCCGAACCTGGTCAGGGCGATTGCCGCCAACGAGTCATGGTGGCATCAATATGAGACCGGCGCCAGTTATGGAATCCTGCAGATTCAGCTCCGCAGCTTTCCAGCCACCTACCCGATGTCCCTGCAGTCAACGGCCTTCAACGTGGATTTCAAGCTTGCCTATCAACGCGCCTGCGTAAATGGATATATCAATTATCTGGGAAGAATCACCCCCACGGGAGGATACCATAGCTACCCATCTCCGAATGCCAACGAGCAATTGTGGGGCTGCGTAGGGAACTGGTATAGCGGCGGATGGTACGACCCGGGCGCGATTACATACATCAACCAGATTAAGAGCCTGATGTCGCTCAAGCCCTGGCTTGGGCGTTACTTCTGAACCTTGGGAATGCTGCTTGCGGCGCCGGCCGCTCCAAGACCGGCGCCGCGACCGCGGCGCTGCAATAAACTTTTATTGAACAGGAACGGGACAAAAGAATTTCATGCTTGCCGGCCGTTTCTGATCTTTGCGGTCGCGGCGGCGTCGAGTTTCAGCGTGACGGGATCGACGATCACGCCGTAATCCCGCGCGGCCCCCTCCACCGACACCATCCCCTGCTCGACGTCGCGCGCAACGAGCAGCGGGTCGCGATCCATCGGGTCGCCAAAACCGCCGCCGCCGGAAATAAACATGCTCAGGGTGTCGCCAGCGTGCAGCGGTTGGTTGGTTTTCTTGCCGGGTAAGTCAACCTGTTGCGCACTGCCCAGGTTGATCACCCAGCCGCCGCCCTTGGCAGGCTTTCCGCCCATGATTCCGGGCGGCGGGATGGCGCATCGATCCGCGGCGCGCACCGTGACTTCGGCCTCTTCGAGGGCGGTGACTTCGCGATGCAACCCCAGGCCGCCCCGCCATTTGCCGGGTCCACCGGAGTCGGTCCACAGGCGAAAGCGGTTGAACCTGACCGGATATTCGATTTCATACGCTTCGATACTAGGGCGGCTCTCGTTTCCCCCAAAGAGGCTGATTGGCAGACCGTCCAGTCCGTCCTTGACCGAGCGGGCGCCCAGCGATCCGATCACCGGATCCATGTAGCTCCAGATGCGGCCGGTAGCACGGTCAACCCCGTTCATCGTGTAAACATGCACGTTGCCCGACGCCGCCAGCGCGCGATCGGGAACAGCCTGCGAAAGCGCCTGGAAAATGGCGTCAATAACCGCCTGCACCGTTGCCATGCGCGCGTTGCACGCGGCCGGTGGCGTGGGATTGACCATCGTGCCTGGCGGCAGCGTAAAGCTGAGGGGACGAAAGCAGCCTTCGTTCATCGGAATCGCCGGGTCAAGAAAGCATCGCAGCGCGAATACCACGCCGGACAGCGCCTGCGAGAACGCCGCGTTGATCGCGCCGCGCGCCTGGCGATCGGTGCCGGTGAAGTCGAAATGACAATCCGAACCATTCACGGTGACCGCGACGCGCACGGTGTAGGTTTTGTCGGGCACTACCCCGTCATCTTCGATCTCGTAGGAGCCGTGGTAGGTGCCTGCGGGAATCCTGGCGATCTCGGCGCGCGTCAGCCGCTCGGTGTAATCGATCAGTTCGTGCACCAACGTCTGCAATAGCTCCAGCCCGTACTTGTCGATCAGCTCAACCAAGCGCCGGGCCCCGACGTTGGTGCCACCCACCATCGACCGGATGTCACCCATCACTTTTTCCGGCGTGCGGCTGTTGGCCGATATGATCCTGACCAGGTCCTCGTTGAGCCGCCCGCCGTCGTAAAGCTTGACCGGCGGCAGCATCAGCCCCTCGTGAAAATATTCCGTGGCGGTAGCCGGCAAACCGCCGGCGGAAAGCCCGCCGAGGTCGGCGACGTGAATCAGGGCCGAGGTCAGAAAGCGGGGGTGACCGGCGCTGAACACCGGTTTGAACACCATGATGTCGTTGGAATGAATACCGCCGCGAAACTGATCGTTGAAGAGGAAGACGTCGCCGTCTTTCATCGTTTCGGGCGGAAAGTCCTTCATCAGCTCGCGCGGGGACCAGCCAGGCTGGAGAGATGCATCAACGGGGCGCCCAGCGACTGCGCGATGACCTGGCCGGCGCAGTCGCAGATGGCGGCGCTGGCGTCGGCCGATTCCTTGACCGCGGTGGAGTAGGCGCTGCGCACGGCGACGATCCCGATTTCCTCGGCGACCGTAGCCATCGCGTTTTTTATCACTTCGAGCAGAACCGGATCGTGCATTGTTTTTCCTCGGCTGTTAGCTAGCTTGTAGCCGAGGGTCAAAGCCCGGGGCAATCGATATCCGCGAAAGTGGTGCCCAGATTGCGCCATGGAAAAGGATTCTTGCCACAGGCTCAGTGGAGAAAAGAGTGAAATACGACTTCATCGTAGTGGGAGCGGGCTCGGCCGGTGCGATCATTGCCAGCCGGCTGAGCGAGGACAGTTCGCGATCGGTTCTGCTGCTGGAGGCGGGGGCCGACTACCCCGAGCCCGAAGCGATGCCGGACGTGGTGCGGGTCGGCTACTCAGGTTACGCGCCCGCGTACGACAACTGGATGGACGAGCGGCACATCCGGCGCTGGACCGCCAAGGCCACGGCACGGACCGAAACCGTGCCGTTCGTCGGCAAGGTCGCCGGCGGTGGCAGCGCGGTGAACGGTGCGATGTTCATCCGTGGTGTTCCAGAGGATTACGACTCGTGGGCCACGGCGGGAAATGATCTATGGGATTTCAACCAGTGCCTGCGCTACTTTCGCAAGCTCGAAACCGATCTGGATTTCGGCGGCAGCGATTACCACGGCGCAAGCGGTCCGATTAAAGCCCGCCGCCCCACGCCCGCCGAATGGCTGCCCGATCAGAAGGCCTTTTACGACGCTTGCCGCGCGGCCGGCTTTGCCGACTGCGCCGACCATAACCTGCCCGACAGTTCCGGCGTCGGACCGATGGCGTTCAACAACCCCGACGGCATCCGCCTGAGCACCGCGATCGGATACCTCGACCCCGCGCGCCATCGGGTCAATCTCACCATCCGCGACAAGTGCACCGTCCGGCGGATCGTTTTCGATGGCCTCACGGCGGCCGGCGTTGAGGTCGAAAGCGGCGGCGAAACATTCATGGTCGAGGGCGGCGAGATAATCCTGAGCGCGGGCGCCGCCATAACGCCGCAGCTTTTGCTGCTCTCCGGCGTCGGGCCGCAGGAGCACCTGCGCAGCTTCGGAATCGAGGTGATCCACGATTCGCCCGGCGTCGGGCGCAACCTGCGCGACCATCCCTACAGCTTCGTCAACCTGCGCACCAGGCCGGGATATCCACTGAATTCGCGCGGGCCGTGGATCCAGATGGCGTTGCGCTACACGGCCGGCGGTTCGCGCTTTCGCAACGACATACAGATGATGATGACTTCGGTGACCCATCAGTTCAGCACCGACGGTCAGGTGGTGCCGATCGGCGTCTCAATTGGCCCGGCGCTGTACATGTCGATGAATTGCGGCGAGCTGCGCCTGCAATCCACGGACCCGCACGTGCAGCCGGCAATCGAGTACCGCTATTTCGAAGATGAGTTCGATCTGCGCAGGATGCGCGAAGCGCTGCGGCTGGCGGTTAAACTCAGCGAGCACCAGGCATTCGCGAACATCGTCGAGCAGCGGGTTGCGCCGACCGGCGCGGACCTGGCCAGCAACACCGCGCTGGATGAATACATCATCAGGAGCGCGGGCACCTGCCAGCATATTTCGGGGACATGCAAGATGGGGCCGGCGTCGGATCCGATGGCGGTGGTCGATCAGTCGGGCCTGGTGCGCGGAGTTGAAAATCTCAGGGTGGCCGACGCGTCGATCATGCCGCACTGCCCGCGCGCCAACACCAATCTGACCACTATGATGATCGGCGAGCGAATCGCGGATTTGACTCGCGAGCGTGGATGATCGCGGTACGCCCGGTCTACTTGCGAATTTGCTGGGAGAGATAGTTCGGTTCGCCGACCTGATGGATCAGCTCGAGTTGGGTTTCCAGCCAGTGCAGATGCTCCTCTTCCGAAACCAGCATTTTTTCAAGCAGCTCCCGGGTGGTGTTGTCGTGCAATTCAACCGCCATTGCAATGGTCTTGTTGAAGCGGCCCACGGCAACTACTTCCAAGGCAAGGTCGAGTTTGAACTGCTCGGCGACCTTTTCGCCGACTTTGACTTTTTCCAGCCGCTGCAGGTTGGGTACGCCTTCCAGGTCCAGAATCCGCTCGATCAGCTCCTCGGCGTGCTTCATCTCCTCGATCGATTCGGCGCGGACTTTTTCCGCGATGCGCTCGTAGCCCCAATGCTCGCACATCATCGCGTGGATGAAATATTGATTGATGCCGGTGAGTTCGCCGGTCAGGATTTCGTTGAGAGCCTCGATTAGCCGGTTGTCGCCTTTCATGTTCGACGCTCCTGGACCGGACGACCGCGGCCGGGCGGCGTTCCGCATCCTGCTAGGCGGCGCAGGATACGCCGCTGGCGCTATCATAGCCCGCACCAGCGCCGGAGCGACAGAGCATCGCGTTGATTTCGGCGCGGCACGGCGCGCAGCGGCGGCCAGCGCCGCAACTCTTGACGATGGAGCGCAAAGTCGAAGCGCCTTCGTTGATGAGCTTCTCAACGGTGGCGTCGGTAACGGCTGAGCACTGGCACAAAATCATCGGTTTCACCCGGCGCGACATGTGACGAGAGGCGCGCCTTTTTGATATTGAAACTGATTCTCAATTTAGTTCCGGCGGACACATCTGTCAAGTCCACCCCTGCTTTTTGTTGCTTTCTTCAACGTTCATGTAAACAATCCTTAAGCGCAGTAAGCACCGATTGCGGTTTCTTGAGCAGACGTAAGGAGGATCGGTAAGTGATGAGGAAGTTGGCCACGTGTTCTCTATGGATAGCCGGAATTTCCGCACTGTTATCCGGCTGTTCGATGTCACCGGCAAAGCAACAGGGAATGCTGATTGGCGCCGGGGCCGGCGCCATCGTGGGTGGTGGAATAGGATGCGGTATTGCCGCCGGAATTGATGAAGACGACGGGACCACGTACGCGATTGGCTGTCCGATCGGGGTAGGTGCGGGAGCAATCATTGGCGGCACAATCGGTTATCTGTTGGCTAAGGAAGCTGCACCCCCGCCGCCACCGCCGCCACCGCCGCCACCACCACCTCCTCCACCTCCTCCGCCTGCGCCTCAGGAACGGATCATCCTGCGCGGAGTGCATTTTGACTTTAACCGGTACAATATCCGCCCCGACGCAGCGCCGATCCTTGACGAGGCCGCCGACATCCTCAGCAAACATCCTGACGTGACGGTCGACGTCAACGGCTACTGCGATATCATCGGTGGCTTCAGCTACAACCAGCGGTTGTCAGACCGGCGCGCAGGGGCTGTTGCGCATTACCTGGAAGGCAAGGGCATTCCAGCCAACCGCTTGGTGACGCACGGATACGGCAAGACCCATTTCATCGCCACCAACAGTACTGCTGAGGGTCGCGCCCAGAACCGCCGCGTCGAACTGGTGCCCGTAGGGCAGTAGCGACACCCGTCGATTGAAGTTAGGGGGTTTCCTCCGGGCCGCAGTTCCGACTTGGGGACTGCGGCCCGTCGCTCGCTTGGGGCTTTCTAGGTTAATTGGATAATCGGCGCCCTCTCCGCTGACCTGCGGGCTGCGGCGTGGGGCCGTTCAAACCGGTATGCGAAAGCAAAACATTTCTAGGGCTGCAGCGGTTTTCGCAGCACAACATGCATCGCGTCGAAAAGGTTGAGCGGTATTCCGATGCTGCTTCCCCGGACCCACGTACTTGCCTTGTCCGGCATATGAAGAACCCGCAGCAGTTGGAAGATTATCAGTGAGAGCGGAACCGCCTTGCCCGGATGCGAAACGCTTTCGATGATGGCGCCGAACCGGGCGGCGAGTTGCCTGAATGAGTGCGGCGTAAAGTACCAGATGTGCTGCGGCGGGGTCATCAGCCGCCAGTGTCTTCGCATGATCCGGGCAAGTGGCGACGCGAAGTCGCCGGTCGAGAGGTAAATCACGCCGCCCGGCCTTAACTTCCGGAAGCACGCTTCGAGCACCGCCGCCGGATCTTCCAGATGTTCGACCACGTCCAGCATCACGACCGCGTCCAGCGCCGGCAAATCAGTTAGAGCATCATGGTCGGCAGTTCCCTGGCGCACGTCACGCAACCCTGATGCCTGGCAATGGGCTACGGCATCCGCCGAAATTTCGAGTCCATAAACCCGCCATCGGCCTTGCGCCGCCTCCAGGAAGTAGCCATAGGCACATCCGATTTCGAGGAGATTCCCGCCGGCCGGAGCGTAGCGCGCCAACCGACGCGCAACGGCAGCGAACTCCCGGCGCAGCACCGCTGCGCTCGCGCCGTAATCCGCATAGCCGTCGCAATGGCCGCCTTCGAAATAGTCGCGTGTGTAGTACGTCCTGGGATCGAAGTCCGACGGTTCAATGTGCCCGGTTCCGCAGCCACGGCAACGGAGTACCGGATAACCGTTCTTGTGCAAGGCAATCTCATTGCGGTTGCCGCATAAACGGCATGTCGCGGCAGCAGATGGTTCCTCGGCTGAAATTGGGCTGACTCGTGGCACGAACGTCTTGCGCCGCCAACGCCTGATGCGCTGGCGGTCAGGAATGTGCCGCCGCGGTGCGCAGGCGGGCCCGGTCGGCTGCCTTGCGCGCTCCTTCGGTGGCTTGGTAGAGCGCCAGCGGATTGGCCAGTTCGTCCTCCAATGGCGTGATCGCCAGGTCCCTGTAGCTGCGCGTCGAGGGATCTTTCGCGAGCCGATGACGCAGCCGCGTCAACTTCCACAAAAAGAGCAACGCTGGAACATAGGTCGCGATGATCTCCCTGATCCGGCGCGGATAGAAGGCCGCGATGCTCTCGCGCGGCAAAGCCGGCCGCCGATCCTTGCGCCGCTTGCGCCGGATAGCACCGCTTTGCAGCGGATGCACCCGCTCGAAGGCGTGGCTGGCGTGGAAGGTAAAGATCATGGAAGTCAGGCGCGCCGGATTGATCCCGTCGGCGATCGCCCGCTTGATCAAAGTCTCGATGTGCTCCGGTGAATAGTACAGATCCCAGGCCCGCTCGTAGATCGATTGCCATTGCGACGCAGTCATCAGCGGATGCATCGCCGTCACGTGCTCGGCGTCGTAGCGGTTGAGGTCCGGATCGAGCCACGCCCCGCGCGCCACCATCTCCTGATGGTCTTTGGAGCCGGGCAGCGGCGTCAGCACGAAAAACTCGAGTAGATCGATGGGCAATTCGCGCTGGATTATCGCGATATCGCGCGCGATGCTTTCCGGCGTGTCGCTGGGAAAGCCGAGGATATAGCCGGCGTAGGTCAGTACGCCCGCCTTGCGCCACGCCTGCAACATTGCACGGTATTCGGTGATGCGGTTCTGGTTTTTGGAGGCGCCCTTGAGGCTGTCGGGGTTGATGTTCTCCAGTCCGATGAAAACCCGCTTGCATCCGGCGCGCGCCGCCTTTTCCACGAAATGCGCAATCTTATGGCACAGCGTGTCCACCTGGATGGTGAGGTGAATCCGGAAGCGATGCTGCTCGCGCAACTCGATGATGCGGTCCAGGATCGCCTCCCAGTTGCGGTTGCGCGCAAAGTTGTCGTCCGTGATGAAGTAAGTGGTGACTCCCGAGCCCTGGTTGGCGCGGATCACTTGCTCCACGTCGTCGGCCGTGCGGTAGCGCGACTTGCGCCCCTGCACGTTGATGATGGTGCAGAAGCTGCAACTGAACGGGCATCCGCGCCCCGCGTCAAAGGAGCTGATGTTGCCCAGGTTCTGCCGCAGGAGATTTTGCGGCAGGTAGATGGGCGGCTGGCCTTCCAACCCGGGCAAGTCCGCGATGAAGTTGTACATCGGCTTGAGGCGCTGTTCGTACGCGGCCCGCAGAATCTCGTCGAGGCGGCCTTCGGCTTCTCCGGCGAACAATGTGACGCCGAGGTCCAGCGCCTGCTTCAAATCATCGGCGAGTTCCGGAAGCATCGCGAGGCATCCGCTTACGTGAAAGCCTCCGATTACGACTGCGATCCCGTGCCGGCGCAGGATTCGCGCGATATCCATCGCGCGGGGGAATTGATTGCTTTGCACACCGACCAGGCAGACCACGCCGCTTTGGGCGCTGCGGCGAAAGCGCTTGATGATCCGCCGCAGATGAAGCACCGAGTTGGTTTCGTCCTGGGCGTGGATCTCGATCTCAACGCCGTCACCCAAAACGCGGCGCGATTTGGCGTCGATCGCCAGACCGTACAGGCATGACAGCGAATTGGAGGGGATCCATCCGCGCCACCATTGGATCACGTAGCCGTCGTCGTCATAGTGCGACGGCTTTATCAGCTCCACCAGGAACTTGCGCGAGCGCGCGGCGCTGTTCTGGCGCACGCCGCCCTCAACCCTCCCAAGGGCGGCATGGTTCATTAAAGAGCACCGGCTTGTATTCGATGGCGGGCCCGCGGGCGCGTCGCGATGTTAAAACGCATTTGACGAAGACTAACCGAATATGCCCCGCCTCACAACGAGCCGCGTGCGGAACACTACCGGTCAAACCGTGGCATGGGCCGCGCGGCTTGCAGTACGATCCCAAACGTGGCCGGGCGCATCCATCAGTTCTACGCGGTGGCGTTTGTCGAAAACCTTTCGATCAGGCAGCTTGCCACGACTTTTCCCGGCGCCCGGCTGACGCCCCATCACATGTATCAGACCATCGGGACCGACGGCGGAATGTACATCTACCCTTTTGGCGCGGTCGTCACCTACGATGTCACGCCCGAGCGGCGCGAGGCCGAGCTGGCACGGCTGCACCGGGCGCGTCCTGGTCTAACGACGCAGGTGGTGCGCGAGGATTACTCGGTGGTGGAAGACCCTCGCTGCCAGACCGGTATTCACGACGGGATGCTGGAGGTTGACCGCCTGACGCCGGCGCGCGCGGGCGTGGTTGCGATGACGGTGGCGCAAAGCGCGGCGATGGAATACTACGAGCGCATCGTGGACCAGCTCTTCGACCGCGCCAGCAAGCTGGTCGACCGCCTGGAGAAGCGCGGCACGGTGGCGATCAGGACGCGCCCGCTGCATCGCTTCATCGGAGAGGCGATTTCAACCCGCACTGAGGTGCTGGCGGTGTTGCATCTGCTAGACAAGCCGGAGGAGACCTGGGAGGACCCGGCGATGGATCGCATTTACGACGACCTGCGCGCCGAGTTCGACCTGGGCGATCGATACTCGGCGCTGGAGATGAAGCTGCGCAGCGTGCAGGAATCGCTCGAGTTGCTGCTCGACGTGGCGCGCGACCGCCGGCTGGTGCTGCTGGAGGAGGCGATCGTTATCCTGATCGTGGTGGAGCTGCTGCTGAGCGTGATCCGCTTGAAGTAGGCGGCGTATTGCATTGTACTCCGCAGACGTTTGAAGCAGCCCAAACACAATCCGCCGCCGCCCGGTTTAGCCCGATTCCAACAGCGCAGAGGCCCTTTTCTGTCTCTCTCCTTGTCCTCGCCAAGAGAGGGTGAGGGAAAGATCACACGCTGGCCTTTGCGCCTTTGTCGCCTTTCGCCCCCAGTCGCATAGCGCAAAAGGCCCGTCCAAGGCCAAAACGAAACGCCACGATGTTCGGAACGTGCTGTCTCCAGGGTCATCTTGCCAGAAGGCCAGGTATCCAATAAAAACAAGGTTTCCAGCCGATCGCGCGCCCTTAGCTCAGCGGATTAGAGCAACAGACTACGGATCTGTGGGTCGGGGGTTCAAATCCCTCAGGGCGCGCCAGAATTTATCCAAATAATATTGCTCTTTTCTCGTTAGACAAGGTCACGAACTTATTGACATTTCGGACGGAATAGACGCTGCATAGACGTTCGAATTGTCAGGCTGCCATTTTTGATCCCTTCAGAACGTCGGGCCGGTTTAAGTGGCGGAAGGTTAGCGGCAGCTTGGCCCGTCTGGCGTTCAGAGTTCGCCCGTCGGGTCCGCGCGTCCGCATCGTGGCTGTCAGTCCGTGCGTATGGCTATCAAATTGGCTGTCAAAACTCGCCCCCTTCCGCGAGCGCACCTCGACGCTCCGAGACACTCTTCCATCTCGGGTGCCGTAGGGACGCCGCGCTCGGTAGCGTCGTGCTGGCTCTGCGGGGCTCCGCCCCGATAAGGTTTGAATGGGGGGGACCGCCCGGCGCTCCGTAGTCTGAAAGATCGCTTAGCCTCCGACCCCTGATTGGACCCAAGAATTCGTAGAACCAAAATCACGGAGCATGCCTTTAAGTGCGAAGAAGTGGATCACCTCGCAGACCTCGACGCGCCTGCGGATCAGCGGTGAGAATTCAAGCGCGAGGACCTCAGACGCCAAAAGGCATGACCAGACCGCCGCCACCTAGCCACAGAAGTCTCTGGGACACGAAGGCGGAAAAACTGCCTACGGATTTTAACCCGGCCCACGAGAAGAGCGTTTCCGTTCGAAATTCGGGCATTCCTGAAGCCATGCTACTGCGCCCGCGCCAAGGCGGGTTGGATATGCGTTTACGCGAGCCCCAGGCGCTGCTTTGGATGCCGCGTTCTAGCATTTCGCCGCATCATCCCATGCCGAAACCGGGATGAAATGGGATACAACAGCCCATTTGCAAGAGAAGCAGACCGGTGAAGCAGAACAAGCATGATCCATATCTCTTGAGCGCTGCATGCATGAACAACGCAGCAAACGTGTGAGAACATGCCGCAATCGAGTGGATAAGCGCAGGCGCGGTTGCTGGCATATGCCCATGCCGGGGCAGAGGCCGGGGGTGGGATCGGCCGCCATCGTGCGCGCCATGGCGGCGGCACCCTCTCTCTTATCGCCGGGATCCTGGACTTTTCGCCGGCAACAAAAACACGCCAATTCGTACAGCGGCTGCGCGGTCTCCACCGTATCAGCATCCGATCAAACAACTCGCGGCAAAGCTAACAGGAAATTCGCATTCCATAGCAGCGCGGAAAGCTCTCGGGAGATTTCGCCGCCATAGCAACGAAACCGTGCGAACCTAAAGAGTCCGTTTTCATTAGCTTTACTTGCTAATTTCCATTGACTGCTGTCGACAACTTGACGTACGATCGGGAGACGTTGGAGCATGATTGCTTTAGGATCGAACATTGCGGGTTGAAGAGTTGGAATGCGAGCATCCGGTCTACAATTTGACGTAGTGGCCTTTCTAATGTGCGATTCTGTCATACGGGACGCGCAGACGGGGAAAGTCAACGTCCAAGGAGTGTTCGATACAATTTTTGTCCGAGAGCTTCCTGCGATCCACTCGTCGACATCTGCCTATTTTCGCCTGAAGTTCGACGCTCCTAAGTCTGGTGTGGTTGCATCGTTGGCGTTCGGCAGTCCGTCAGGTATTAAGCACATCACTCCAGATCTTCCAATCACAAACATCGGACCAACAGGGATGACCGAGGGCTGGGTCAACATTCAGGGACTTCAGTTCACGGAGTTTGGGGAGCATCAATTTGAGCTTTTGATAAACGGGGAATCAGTAGCGCGGTATTTCTTAATCGTTCAACAGCTAGAGACGGTGCCCCATGGACAGCAATTGCATTAGTTTTTCCGCGCCGAGTTCGGAGATTACCCTGATCATCCCTCGGCCCAAGGACAAGGTTCAAGAGACCGATCGGTCGGTAACGACAAAGGTGGGGTTCGTGGTTTTGGAACCGTGGCGCGTGTCCGCTGTCGAGGTTTCTCCAATGCCACCGCCGGCACCGGTCCCGATGTACCCGAAACCTTCGGTTCACCTAGCCGTCGAACAATTCGTCCAGAACGTCGCCAACGTCAAGGGAGTAAAGTGTATCGCTGTCGAGGAAGCTGAAGGTCAGATCGTTCACTTCACGACCTTTGCTGATCCCGTCTCTGAGCAATCAAGGGCAGAGATCTACGCGATAGAAGCGGCTACAATAGACGCCTTCCCGGACCTCGTCTTCGATTTTCATCTTCGGCTTGCCTCTGAGGCGGAGGGTGGTACACCGATTCCTATACCGGGGCAGCGGTTTTTTGCGGTCTGGGGCGACCTGCATGAGAACGCTGGATGATCATCTTCAGCAGGCCAAAAAGAATGAGCAATTTGCCAATCGTTTAATTCAGAGTTGGGACGCTGAATTCGCTGAATGGGCGGTCGTCGCACTCTTCTACGCGGCAGCTCATTACGGACGGGCTTATATCGTTCACTGCGGCGCAAAGACTATCACCAACCATCCTGGCTTCGAGTCGTACTTCCGGCGAAACTGGACATCTTCGTCAGATGTATTCCCTCATTACCGTCGGCTAAAAGACGAAAGTGAGCGAGCGCGGTATGACTGCGCAAGGTATACGAAAGCCGACGTGATATCGTTCCGCGATGGCTACCTAGTACCTTTCCGGTCTGCCATCTTGGCCGCCCTCGGTCGTTAGGGACCTGGGCGATCCATCCACAGCGCGTTTGGTCTGGTGGGGCGTTCGGTGGCGACGAAATGTAGCGCGGTCGGGACCAATTTCGCTGTTGGCGCGCACCCTTCTGCATCCCAGCCGCAATTCGCGCTCGGGCCATTGCCTGAACGGCTTTCAAGTCCAGTTCGAGGGCATCGC
>DATFSZ010000152.1:0-7740 GCA_035262365.1 Binataceae bacterium (SeqCode) | reverse complement strand
TTCCGAGGACATCTCCCATTTTCCTCCGTTTTCAACAGATGGTTATTATTTTATTACTGCGAGGTGTAACAGCAACAAAAACCTTGTCGCGCAGGCGAAATCGCAAAGAAGGCACCTAGCAGCCCCGTACACGCGTTCTTCGCTCGCGGTGGTATGTCGCATCGGTTTTGAAATAAAAACTCGGGAGAAAATTCCCTAGAATTTTTTGTGAGGTGTTTTGAGGGTGGTGGTGGGCGAGATTGTGAAGTTCAAATTTTGTGAGTTTCCCTACCGAACGCAGGGGGTCACGCGAAAATCGCGATCGCGTTTTTTGGGTGTACCTGGGTCGCGATGGCCGGAAAGCATGCTTTTTCGTGGTGCCAGATTGGTGCCAACCCCAGTGCCAAACCAGTGCCAAACGTATATACCACTGGTTACCATCTATTAGTACGTGACGTGACGATTGGCCTTGCGCCCGTTGGGTTTTGTGCCGATTGTGCCGCGCAGTTGCTATACGCAGAATTGATGAAGGACATGTGCAATATCAGACGCCTGCTGTGGGCCAACGATTTTCCTCACAGCGATTCGACCTGGCCCTGGTCGCAGGAACTGCTCCAGGAACATCGCAAGGGACTGACTGACCAGGAGTTCAACTTGATCGTGCACGATAACGTGGCGGAGCTGTACGGACTGAACTAGACGCACGCGGGCGCGGCCCGCCTTGACCGCGCCCGCGTTTCAATGGCTCGTGTCCTTCCATCTATTCGATGTGCCGCTTCATGAAGTTGAACATCAGCCGCTGCCCCTCCACGCATCCGGAGAGCATCCACATCTGCATGAACGCGTGCGGCATCTCCTCCAGGACGTGCACCTCGTGGGGGATTTCCGCCCTGCCAAGCTCCTGAGCCATCGCGTAGCTCTCCGCCAGAAGGTTGTCTGCAGTACCGACCATTATGAAGGTTGGTGGCAGAGCTCCCGGCTTCACCCCCCGGATCGGACTGACGCGCGGGTCGTCCAGTTTGGCTTCGAAGTCCGCGCCCAGGTAATGCTTGTTAGTGCCTGGCACGCCTCCCTCACGGCCGCGCGCCATCATCGCTCGAATGTCGTAAAGCCCGTAAAGCAGCAGGAGCGCGCTCAGCAAGACGCCGTTCGGATGCTTGCCGATCTCCAACGCTGCCGCGGCGGCCAAATTTGCTCCCGCCGAATCGCCTCCGATCGCCATCCGCGCTCCGTCGCCGTTCCAGCGTTTGGCATTCTCACGAGCCCATCGCAGGGCGAAGACGCTATCCTCAAAGCCGGCGGGAAACGGATGTTCGGGGGCCAGGCGGTAATCCAGGTTCAACGTCAGGTAACCCGCTTCGGCAAACTGCATTCCAAGCTTGCGATGACTCTTTGAGCTTCCCGCCACCCATCCGCCACCGTGCAGATATATCGCGACCGGATGAGGCCCGGCGCCCTTGGGTACCGAGATGTCGGCACGCAGACCGGGACGTAGCTCGACGTCCTCCTCAAAGGCGCCAATCTCGGGAGGCCTGGCGTTGGTGGCTCCAATCGTCGCATTGATAGAGTCGCGCAGACCCTTGTAGTCGGTTGGAAACGGTGACTTTTTTACCCGCTCCAGAACGCCTCTTTCCTTTTCGCTGTAGGCCATGGTCGATTCTCCCAGTTACTATGCTCGCTGTCAGATGAGGTTTAGATGCCGTAGAGCCGCGCCGCGTTGTCGATCACGATCTTGCGCGTTTCGCCTTCGGGGAGTTCGGCAAAGTCTCGCGCGATCTGCTCCCGCGAGCGCGGGAACGTGCCTTCGGTGTGTGGATAGTCCGAACCCCACATCAGGTGATCAACGTTGAGCAGCTGGCGGGTCAGCAGGCCCGCCTTGTCGTCCTCGAAGGTAAAGTAGAACTGCCGCTTGCAGTAAAAGCTCGGCGGTTCCTCCAGGTGCGGTTCGATCCAGCCACGGTGGTCCTCCCACAGATGGTCCATCAGGCGCACCGCCGCCGCCACCCAGCCGATACCGCCTTCGACCACGACGAACTTCAACTTCGGGTAGGCGCCGGGTACGCCCGAGGACAGAATTCCAGCCAACGTGCGCACCTGACCGACCATCTTCAGGTCCACCACCAGCGGCAGCAGCGGCAGGTCCTGCCGCACCGGTTCCTCGGTGGCAGCGTTGTGAAAAGCCATGATCATGTCGTTGTCCTGCAGTGCGGCCCAGAGCGGCTTGTAGTAGGGATCCCAGTAAGGGATCTTGGGCTGGCACGAAGGGATAATGACAGACCGCAGCCCCGCCTTGCGCACGCGCTCGGCCTCCTTGACTGCCCATTCGATAGGTCCGCTGGTGGGCAGCATCGCCACGCCCACGTAGCGCTTGGGGGCCTCCGAGCAGAACTCTATCAACCAGTCGTTGTATGCACGACAGCATTCGCGCTTGTAATCGGGGTCTGGAGCCCCGTAAAGCATCAGCGCATAGTTTGGATAGACCACCTCGGCGCGGATATTGTCGAGGTCCTGGTCACCGAGCCGCAGCTTGGGATCGATCGATTCCGGCCTTACGTCCTTGAAATGATTCTTGGAGCGATCCAGAGCGCGGCCCTTAAGTTTGTCGTCCATCATTCCGGCCATCAGATCGGCACCTTGGACGGGCGGAATTCCCTCGACGATCATGTAGTCGGTGTCTTCGCCCTGGACGAAATGCGGGGCGCGCTCGTGCCATGCGCCGCTCATCCTCTTGGTCCACAGATCCTCGGGTTCGACCACATGGCTGTCGGCCGAGATGAATTTTTCGTTCATGGCCATGGTTGAGCCTCCTGCAGATTCCGTCGCCGGCGGTCCAGGCACAAACCTGCCGGACGGCCTAAAACCTAGCCGATTCCCGCCATCATCAAAAGCTCCAGATCGATGGCGGATATTTGGAGAGTCCGCCGAAGGTGCGGCAAAGGTCTTTATTTTTCTCGATCGTGCAGGGCTTAGATCCGGGTCACCGCTTGCCCACGATCACACCGTGACGGGGCGCGAAGCGATGCGGACGGCGCCGAGGTATGTGGCCAGCGCGAAGGTTATGGTCAGGACGGTGGAGAAAGTCAGGTTGGGCAGCGAGCCGAGGGAGCCTGGATGGGCAAGGTAGAGGCTTTCGCGCAAGGCCGCCATCCCATAGGTCATCGGGTTCAGGCGCATCACCCAGGCGAGCAATTTCGGGGCGCCGGCGGCGGGGAAAAACGCGCCCGAGAGCATCCAGATTGGCAGCAGGATCAGGTTCATGATCGCGTGAAAGCCCTGCGTCGAGTCGATCCGCCAGGCGATGATCAATCCCAGGTTGGTGAGTGCGAACGCCACCAGCGCCATGATCACGATTGTTGCCGCGATCGCTGACAGATTAAGCGCTACGCCCGCGATAGGAGCCAGCGCCAGGAAGATGATGCCCTGAATCAGAGCCAGCGTCGTCCCGCCCAAAGCCTGGCTCATCACGATCGACCGGCGCGTGATTGGCGCCACCAGCACGCCCTGCAGAAAGCCCTGCTTGCGATCTTCGATAGTCGAAATAGTCGCAAATATCGCGGTGAACAAAAGCACCAGCGCAATCACACCGGGATAGAAATATTCCGCGTAGCTCACGGTGGCCGGCGTGCCCGCGGGACGGAAGGAAGCGTTGAACCCGACTCCAAGCAGCAGCCAGAATACCAGCGGCTGAAGAAAGGCGCCGGTCAAGCGGCTGCGCTGGCGCACGAACCGCACCACTTCCCGCTTCCATAAGGTGTAGATCTGCAGCAACACTTCCTTAGTCGCTCGCGCCGTTGCCGGTGCCCTCAATGAAAAATCTGCGGCCGGTAAGGTGCACGAACACGTCCTCCAGCGTCGGTTTGCCGAAGGTGACGCTTTCGATCTGATCGCTGAAGGCCTCAACCAGGTCGCGGACCAGTTCGTGGCCGCGCTGGCGTTCGATCCGGATCGTACCGTCCACCAGCGTGCTCTTAAGGCCTAACGTAATATCGATCTTTGTCATCAGCGCAGCCGGGTCGCCGGTGCTGCGCACTGCCACCACGTCGCCTCCGATTTGTTCCTTGAGCTGGCCAGGCTGCGCGATCGCGGCCATCCGGCCTTCATCCATAATCGCGATACGGTCGCAGCGTTCAGCCTCTTCCATGTAATGCGTCGTCAGCACGATCGTAACGCCGTCGCTGCGGCGCAGATGGGCCAGGTAATCGTTGAATTCGCGCCGCGCGCCGGGATCCAGCCCCGTGCTTGGTTCATCGAGCAGCAGCAGCTCCGGCTGATGCAGCAACGCCTTGGCCAATTCGGTGCGCCGGCGCAATCCGCCCGACAGCGTCTCCACCCGGTCCCGCGCCCGTTCGCCCAACCCCACGCGTGCGAGCATCTCTGCGATACGCTGGCGCAAGTGATTGCTGCGCATTCCGTATAGATGCCCGTGATGTTCGAGGTTCTCGCGCACGGTCAGCTTGTCGTCCACGCTGGGATGCTGGAACACCACGCCCATCCGCCGCTGGATCTCCGCCTTTTCGCGCACCAGGTCGCGCCCCAGCATTTGCACCGCGCCCGTCTGGCAAGGAACCAGCGTCGACAGCACCTTGAACAGAGTGGTTTTGCCGCCCCCATTAGGACCCAGGAAGCCGAATATCTCTCCCCGCGGTATCGAGAAGCTGACGTTCTTTAGCGCCTGGCGCTCGCCGTAGAAGAAGTTGACATCGCGCGCCTCCAGCGCGGGCTCTGCGTCGGCCTGCGTGGCTTTGGCGCGCGCGACGGGACTGACAACGGAAGCACTAGCCATTGACGGGATTATCACGCGCAACGCCGCTCGGAGCAACGGCGTTCGCGCGCGGAGCGTTTCAGCATCGATCGCGGCTTGTCCTGTTGCGCTAATAGCAGCGCCGTTAAAGTCTTGGGATTGAGGTCATTGCTCGCGTGTCGTTCGACGTTGTCACAGGGGCGTTCGGATATATCGGGCGTTATATTGCCGAAGGGCTGCTTGCGCAGGGCCACAGCGTCAAAACCCTCACCGGGCATCTTGACCGGCCCAATCCGTTCGGCGGCCGGATCGAGGTTGCTCCCTTCAATTTCGAGCGGCCTGAGGAACTTTTGGTCAGCCTTAAGGGATGCGACACGTTGTTCAACACCTACTGGATACGCTTTGCGCACAGCCGGATCGACTTTGACCAGGCCGTCGCCAACAGCCGCACGATGGTCGAGGCGGCGCGGCAGGCAGGGGTGCGCAAATTCGTCCACATCAGTATCACCAATCCGTCCGAGGACTCACCGCTGCCGTATTTCCGCGGCAAGGCCCGCGTCGAACGCTGCATTGTCGAATCGGGTCTTTCCTATTCGATAATCCGCCCCACCGTTGTGTTCGGCCCGGAAGACATCCTGATTAACAACATCGCCTGGCTTCTGCGACGGTTTCCCCTCTTCGCAATTCCGGGCAATGGCGAGTACCGGCTGCAGCCGATTTTCGTGAAAGACCTCGCCGCAATCGCGATCCAATGGGCGCAAAAGGAGGAAAGCACCACTATCGACGGCGTCGGCCCCGAAATCCATTCCTTCAACGCGCTGGTCAGGATGCTGGCCCAAACGGTGGGCAGCCGTGCGATGATAATGCAGTTACCGCCTCAGGTAGTATTGCTCGCGTCAAAAGCAATCGGCATCTTCGTCGGCGACGTCGTTCTAACCGCGGATGAAGTTAAGGGCCTGATGGCTAACCTGTTGGTGTCCGGCACCCCGCCGACAGGCACGACTAGACTGAGCGAATGGCTCGCCCGCAACGCGAACCGAGTCGGCACCAGTTACAGTTCGGAGATCGCACGGCACTATCGCTAATGCCCGAGGCGGCGTCAAAATAACGAAGAGCCGCCCGCCACGGCTCAACGTTTGGCCACGTACACAAACAGCAGCGCTATCGCGACAATCGCCAAAACGATTATTCCCACTATTCGCTCTGCCCTGCGATCCTGGGCGGCCTGTTGTTGCGGATCCAGCGGCGTTTCCTGGTGCGCAGAATGGAAACCAGTGTGATAGCCGCTGGAGGACGTGTAGTATATGCCGGTCCCCGGAATGCCGACACTTTTGCGGATTCCCCTCCGGCCCACCGTCATATGCGCGCCCCGCACGCCGACACTGAGGCTCGGGCCGGATTTCGAGATGTTTACCGAAAGCCCGGGGAAAATCTTGAGGCGTCGGTAGAACCTGAAGCTTCCCATCGAGAGGTTCGGCGCTCTACTGCATGAGCAGGCCGCCGTTGGGCTGCATGATCTGTCCAGTGATGTAAGAGGATTCGTCGCCAGCCAGGAACAACGCCACATCCGCGATCTCATCAATCTCCGCGATGCGCCCGAGCGGCACGCGCTTCTTCACGGCCTCAAGCCGTCCCGGTGCGCCGCTGTAATACTCCCGGCTCATGTTGCTGTTGAGGTAGCCGGGCGCGATAGCGTTGACCCGAATCTTGTGGGACGCCAATTCCAAAGCCAGCACCTTGGTCAGCATCCACGCACCGGCCCGGCTTACGCTGTAGTCGCCCGCGCCCGGCGCCGCCATCAGCGCGGCCACGGAGAGATAATTGATGATGCGCCCTCCCCTTCCCGCTTTGATCATTGCACGCGCCGCCGCACGATCGGTCAGGAAATAGGCGTCGAGATTGTAGCTGAACACGCGGCGCCAGTCGGCCAGAGGTTCGTCCACCAACTTATAACCCGGATTCTTACCGCCCGGGTAGCGGGCATGCATCACCGCGTCGGCGACCATCAAGATGTCGATCCCGCCCAGTTCGCTGACGGCGCGCTCCACCATCCGATCAACCTGCTCCTCTTGGCTGACATCCACTCCGATCGCTCCTGACGTGCGACCGGCGGCGGCGACTTCCGCGGCCACACTCCGCGCCACCTCCGAGCTGCGATCAGCCAGGAAGACATTTGCGCCTTCCGCGGCGAAGCGCAGGGCTGAGGCGCGCCCCGCGTCGTCCGACGCGCCGGTGATCAGAGCGTTTTTTCCTTTCAAACGAAGAGCCATCAGCGGTCCTCCCTAGGTTTATGACAGTTCATTCAGCGCAACGGCCCGGCAATTGACAAGTTGAGCGCGTCGGGACGAAATTCCATCGCATGAAAAAGCAAACACGAACGGCAAAAAAGGCACCGGCAGCCCGCACGTCTTTGGCGCAGAGGCTACGCTTAATG
Organism: Binataceae bacterium (SeqCode); assembly: GCA_035262365.1. Classification (GTDB taxonomy): domain Bacteria; phylum Desulfobacterota; class Binatia; order Binatales; family Binataceae; genus JAJPJA01. The sequence continues at coordinate 586 of DATFSZ010000152.1, read as the reverse complement.
GAAGACTTCGAGGAGATAAAGCAACTCAAGGCGGCCTATTGCAATGGTTGCGACGGCGGATGGGATCGGCCTACCCACGACTACGACGCCATCGCGGCGCTGTTCACCGAGGATGCCGTTACGGAGGGCACCGCTGGCCGCACCGCGGGGCGCGAGAACATTCGGCGGCTGTACCGGTCCTACCAAGCCACTCCTTTTGCTTTCCATCGCGTCACCAACCCGATTATCAAGGTCGACGGCAATCGGGCAACCGGCAACTGGCATGTGCTGGTGGCGCTGACGCGACCCGACAATCAAGCGGTCTGGATCGCCGGCATCTATGACGAGGAGTACGCCCGAACGCGCGAGGGCTGGCGAATCAAGACGCTCAAGTTCACCCAGGCGTTCATCACGCGTTACGAGCAAGGATGGGGCAAGGAAAGGACCATGGCGGTTCAGCCGCCGCGCGGCGCGAGCCCGTCAGCCACAGCCTAGCCGCCGGCCCGCGCCCACGGTCCGCATTATTCCTGGAAGACGGTGATTTCCAGGTCGTGATACGCCTGTGTCCTGATCGGAATTATCTTCTGGTAATCGGGATCGCTGTGCC
>DATFSZ010000151.1:0-60212 GCA_035262365.1 Binataceae bacterium (SeqCode) | reverse complement strand
CGGCGGCGTGGTCACCGGCAGGGTGCTATTCGCCGTCTCCAACAATGCCGATTACCTTCTGGTCGGACGCCTGCTCGGGAGTTCGGCGCTGGGCTTTTACGGCATGGCCTGGGACCTGCTCCGCTTCGTTCCGGACCGTCTTTACAAAGTGGCGGGACGCGTCACGGTGCCGGCGTTTTGCCGCATGCAGGACCGGCCCGCCGAAATGCGCGAGGCATTCCTCAACTTCCTGGGCTCCGTCAGCCGCGTAGTGCTGCCGATACTGGTCTGTATCGCGGTGGCAGCTCCTGAACTGCTGGCCAACATTTACGGCGCCAAGTGGATACCCGCCGCCACGCCGATGCGAATCCTGACCCTCGGCCTGATCGGAGTTGGGATGCGCGCCGGGATGGGCGCCGTTTACTACGCGAAGGGCCGCCCATCGCTGGATGTGTATCTGCACAGTCTGCGGCTGCTGCTGATTGTGGTCGCGGTCTTTTCTGCGGCGCGCGGCGGGCTTCTGGCCGTCAGCATCGCGATGAGCCTGGTGGAGTTGAGTATCAGCGCGGTCGGCCAGCTAATTGCCTGCCGCCTGGTTCGAACCAATCTGTCGGGCGTTTTCGCCGCGATGGGTCCGAGCCTGAAGACCGCCGCGCTGTGCGCGGCTGGGGTGCTGATCGGCAAGACCCTGGCGGCCAGCTTGCAGCTTCACGGAGTGCCAGCGCTGGCGGCGATAGCGCTGCCCGCAGCGGCTGCCTTCCTATGGCTGGAAGCCGCCACTGCCCGCGAATTGGTGGGCAACGCGTTTGGCGCGATGCGCGCGGTCGAACTCGCGCAGACCCAAGGAGAAAGAGCTTGAGTATTTCAGGAGCGAGATTGGCTCGGGTGCAAAGCAAACGATTTGTAGTGCAGTCATTGGCTTCATGCCGACCGTCATGGAAACAACTCGCCACACGGGCCAATGGCGCCACGCTCTATCATGACGAGCGATGGCTGAGGCTGCTCGAAGAGGTCTATGGTTTTAAGATCACCGTGGCGGGAGTTTACGAAGGCTCGTCGCTCGAGGCCGCCTGCCTCTTGGCGCGCACCCGCAATCCCTTCAAACCCCGCTTCCTGGCGCTACCGTTTTCCGATACCTGCCCGCCGCTGGCCGCGGACCCGGCACTGATGCCGTTGCTCGGCAACGCCCTGACCATGCATCCCATGCCTCGCGCCGGCTGTGAAATCCGCGGAGTAGCCCTGCCGGAGCCCTGGCGAGTGGTGGACTGCTTCGGTGAATGGACGGTCGATCTGACTCGTCCGTTGGCGGAACTCTCGCGCCGCACCGCGTCGCATTTCCGCCGCCAGGTACGCCGCGGCATCGAAAGCGGCCTGTCGGTGCGCTGCGGCTCCAGCATCGACGATCTTTACGGCTTCTATCAACTGATGGCGGAAACGCGCCATCGCAAAGGCCTGCCTGTTCAGTCGCTGCGCTTCTTCAAGCGCGCGCACGAGCTGTTTAGCCCCATCGGCGACAGCGAGATCTGGAGTGTGATCGAAAAGGGCAGCGTGATCGCCGCGGGCTTGATGCTGCGGTCATTCGATTGCCTGCACTACAAGTGGAGCGCGCGCCGCACCGATTGCCCGGCCGGCGCCGCTCAACTACTCATTTGGAGCGCGATCGAACGGCACGCGGGGATCACGAGCTCGTTGAACCTCGGTAGGACCGACGCGCGCAACGCGGGCCTGGTCCGTTTCAAAAAAGAGGCTGGCGCCAAGCCCGCACCGCTGCCCTACAGCTTTTATCCGAAGGCGCCCGCCCAGGTGAGTGCCGAGGTCCTGTCGGGGCCGATGCTGCTGCTCTCTCGCGCCTGGCGGCGGCTGCCCAAAACCGCAACTCGCACGCTGGGTTCGGCGCTCTACAGGTACATGGCGTGAATACCATTATGGAACTGCCGCAACCTGTGGCTCCGCTCGCTTGTCCCACGACGGGAGGAACAACCAATGACGCCTTTTCCTTCTGGAAGCTGCCCGAAAGTTGGGGCGCAGCGCTGGGACCGAAGGTGCTGGAGTACTCCCGGATCATCTCCGAATGGTACCTGCTAGAGCGCTATCGCGGCGGCGCGATCGAGGATGCGTGCCTGAGGCTTAGCTTTTACTACGCGATCAAAAACTTCATTCCGGTTGCAACGCGCCATTTCGCCCGGGCGCTGCTGTTTCGCCTGCGCAGGGAACCTGGATTCCCCAAGTGGCCGTGCGAGGACGCGCTGTTGCTCTTTCAGCGCGATTGGGTGCTGCAGGCGTTGGAGCTGCTGGGCGCGCGCGAGGCGTGGCATGTCGGTTTCTGGCCCGCGGAGCACAACTGCTGCATCGTTCTGACTCACGACGTGGAAAGCCCGGCCGGCTTTGACCGAATGGAAGCGATGGCCGAGCTCGAAGATCGTCTGGGGTTCCGTTCGGCCTGGAACCTGCCTTTGGATCAGTACCCGATTGACTGGCGTCGCGTCGAAAGTTTGCGCGAATTGGGTTTTGAGTTCGGCGCGCACGGCCTGCGCCATGATGGCATGCTGTTTCGCAGTCATCGAAATTTCCTCGCCCTGGCGCCGCGTGTTGAACACCTGGCACGCCAGCACGGTTTGCGCGGTTTCCGTTCGCCCTCGACGCTGCGCAACGCGCGCTGGCTCAGCGCAATGGATTTCGATTTCGACTCTAGCTTCTCCGATACCGATCCGTTCGAGCCGCAACCGGGAGGTTCATGTTCCATTTTTCCCTACTTCATCGGCGATATGGTCGAGCTGCCCTACACGATGGCGCAGGATCACACGCTGATTAACCTGATGCGCCGCGATCCGTTGCCGATCTGGATCGAAAAGATGAACTGGCTGGTGGCGCGCGGCGCGATGGTGCTTACGCTTACACATCCCGATTACTCCGGAAAAGGGATTGGTCTGCATGCCTACAGCGAATTGCTGAAGCGGCTCGCGGACGTACCGTCAGCCTGGCGTGCGCTTCCAGGAGAGGTGAGTGCGTGGTGGCGGCGCCGGGCCGGATTGCGGCTTGAGCTTAGCGGCGGCGGGCCCGAGATCACCGGACCTGGAGTGCATAGCGCAACCGCCCGCCGGCTCTGCTCCGAACCGCTGCTTAATACGAGGTAACCGTGGCACGATTTCTGATCATCGCCTACACCACTTACGCGCACGACGGACGCGTCAAACGGCAGGCCGAGGCTTTGAGCAGCCGCGGCGATGAGGTCGATGTAATCTGCCTTTCATCCGAACCGGTCAGCGACGCGCGCGACGTTAACATAGTTGGTATCGAACTCCCACGTTATCGCGGCAACAGCCGCGCCAGTTACGTGCGCAGCTATCTGAAGTTTTTTGCGTACGCTGCCGCGATCGCGCTGCGCCGCAGCCTGCGCGCGCGCTACGACGTGGTGATCGTCTGCACCATGCCCGACGAGGCGATCCTCAGCGCCCTGCCGTGCCGGCTGTTCGGATCCAAAACCGTACTCGACATTCACGACACCATGCCCGAGCTGTACCTGGACAAGTTCGAGGGCAGGCGCGGACGCTTCGGGGCGCGATTGCTGATGGCCGGAGAGCGGATCAGCGCACGGATGGCGGACCGGGTGCTGGCGGTGCACGAACTGCACGCGGAGCGGCTGCGCCAGGCCGGTATCCCGGGCAGCAAAATCGTTGTCGTAACCAACGGTCCCGACCCGCGCATCTTCAACCCCGCGGCTCAAGATCGGCTGAAAAACGGCCATCGCCCCAGTGAGGCAGACCCTTTCACAATCGTATGCCACGGCACCGTGACGCGCCGCCTGGGACTAGACACCGCCGTTCAGGCGATGGCGCTGGTGCGCGAGCGCCTGCCGGGCGTGCGGCTGCGCGTTATTGGAGCCGGCGACCATTTGAGCGAGGTCAAGGCGCTGTGCGAGCGCCTGGCGCTGAACCCGGTGGTCACCTTTGAAGAGCCCGTGCCGATTCACCGGCTCCCGGAACGGCTGTCCGTTGCCGCCGTAGGATTGGTGCCCAATCTCGCCACCAGCGCCACGCAGCTCATGCTGCCCGTCAAGCTGCTGGAATTCGCTACTCTCGGTATTCCGGCGATTGCCGCGCGCCTGCGCACTATCGAGCACTATTTCGGCGACCAAGCCGTGCGTTATTTCACCCCGGGAGACTGCCACGACCTCGCCCGGGCGATCGAGGATCTCTACCGCGACCCTTGCAAGCGGCGCGAGCTCTCGCGCCGCGCGGCGCTGGAGGTCGCCAAACTCAGTTGGACCGAACAATCGCGCCGCTACTTTGGGGCCGTGGATTCGCTTTTAGACAATCGCAAGGAGCAGCTCAGTGCACAAGAAAGGTAAGACCCTGGTGGTAGGATTGGGTGAGGTGGGCGGCGCCCTGGCCGAAGTGCTGGAACGCACTGGCCCCGTTCTCAAACACGACATCGAAGCGCGTGAGTTCCGTGATCCAATCGAAGTCATGCATTTGTGCGTTCCGTTTTCGAGCAGCGAGCAGTTCGTGGAGATGGCGCTCTCCTACCTGGAGCGCTTCAAGCCTGAACTCACCATCGTCAACAGCACAGTACTGCCGGGCACGACCCGCGTCCTCGCGCGGCGCTCGGGCCGGCTGGTCGCCTACAGCCCGGTGCGCGGCAAGCATGTGCGTATGGTGCTCGACCTGTTGCGCTACAACAAGTTCGTGGCGGCCTGCGAGCAGGATACCGTACGCCGGGCCGAGGAGCATTTCCGCCAGGTTGGAGTAAAAACCCAGCGAATCGATCGGCCGGAAACTTTGGAACTCGCCAAACTGGCGGAGACAACCTACTTCGGGGTGCTGATCGCTTTCGCCCAGGAACTCAACCGCTACGCCGCCGCGGCAGGGGCCGATTACGAACAGGCGGTGCGCTTTTTTGAAGAGGTGGATTTCCTACCGCGCACGCGCTATTCCCCCGGCTTCATCGGCGGCCATTGCGTGATTCCCAACATCAATCTGCTCCGCCGCATCGCGCGCTCGCCGTTGCTCGACGCGGTGCTCGATTCCAACCGCCGCCGCGCCGACGAACTTCAGCGCGCCACGCCGATGCAAGAGGCCGCAAACGGGAGGGCATGATCTTGCCGGTTGCGGTGTGCGTGCTGATCGCTGATTCGCGCCGCGAGCGCATGCCCCTGCTCGCTTACCAGTGGGCGGCGCTGCGAGGCCTGCGGTCGTGGCGGATGGATCTCGCGACGGGAGATTTTTGCGCCGCCGGCCTTGGTCGCAGGACTCTGTTGGCGATGTCGTACAGCACGCTGGCTTCATTGGGGCCCAATGAGCTGATCGCGCTTAAAGCGGCAGTTTGTCAGGGGGCGACGCTCTACGTGCGGGGCGGCTTCCCAGCCGGGCAACGCTGCCCGCTGGCGCCGTTTGTGTCCGGCGCTTTGACGGTTAGGGCCGAGGAACGCTGCGGCGGCTACCGCCTGACCGGCCATTGGCTGCTTCCCAAGGTGCTGAGAGACGAAACATTCAGCGCGGAGCTTCAGTTGCCGTCCGCTCATATAACGGATGCGCCAATCGAGTCGGTGGCCTTCAGATTGGGCTTTGGCGCCGGCCGCGGATTTATCTGCGCGATGTCCTGCGGTGGCGGAGTGATCATTTACGACCTGATGCCCGATGAGATGCCGTCAGGTGTTGCGACCCCGATTGCGAACCGGCTCGCGGACTCCAGGCTGCGATGCTTCGATGTCGGCGCGCTGGCCGCGGTAAATCACGCCGCCGGGCGCGCCACGGCGGCCGTTTCCGCCTACAACCTGGTGCTCGACGATCGGCCCCGCAACTTTGACTACTTCAACGCCGCAAGGGTCGCGCAGTGGCTGTCGCAGGTCGAACGAATCTGTCCGGGAACTCATGTCGACTTTGCATGGACGCCGCGGCATAGCCGCCCCAGCGCCCGTTACATCGGTGCATTGAAGCGCTTTAACACCGGATTTGTCTGGCATGGACTGCATCGGCATGTCGATCATCGGCTGGTCCGGAACTTCTGCGCCGATCATCGGCAGGGGCTTAGGCGGATGGAAAAAATCGCGCGGCGCTACTCGGTGAGCTTGCAACCGATCATGATTCTCCCTTTTCAGGATGTGGATGAAGCAACGCTGCTCTATTTGCGCGGCGCCGGCTTCAGCGCGGCGGTGTTCCATGCCGATCCCCGTCCCGGGATACTCCCCTCGCTCCCCGGGTTCATGCACTACTCGACCGTCTGCCACGACACTTACATCAGGTTCCTGCCGGCGCTGCGCCGCTACCTTGCTCCTGAATTGACCCGCGATAAGCTGTTGGCGAACGCGGCGCTGGATTTGCCAATCATCGCTGCCGCGCATCCGTTCGAGGTCGGTCTCAGACGCTTTACGTGCATCTACAGGCCGTGGGAAGCGCCCTCGCGGCACTTCGATGAAGTGCTGAGCTTTGCGCGCGAGAAGGGTTTGCGGCCCCCTGTCGCTTCAGGAAATAGCACAGGAAATGATCGCCGCGCCTCGCCCGGACTGGGAAGTGCTGGATGCGCCCGTCACCATGGAGGGAATCGACATTGCAATTTGAACAGGTGCAAACCCGTAACGACTCCGGCGCCCTTCCGATCCTTGCTCTGGCGGGATTCGCCGGCCTGTGGTTGTTGCTGGCGATGGGTTCGATGGCGGTCGCCGCCGCGTCCGTGCTGGCGGCCGGCACGGTCTTCATCTTGTGGGCGGCGTGGCGCGTGCAAAACGATGGTGCGCATCTGTTATGCGCGCTGGTCATGATCGAACTGTTGTGTTCGGCCACCCTGCTCCCGGTCTCCGAGGAGCAGCGCTTCATCATCAGATACCCGATTCTGCTCCTGTTCTGCGCGCCCGGACTGATCGGGGCTTTGCGCAACCCAATGCTCTGGCGCGGCGGCTTCCGCGACTACCTGCTCTACCTTGGATGGGGTGCGGTGAGTATCACGTATTCGCTGCTGCCGGGATATTCGCTGGCGCGTGTCACCGCGGCGATTCTGATCTATGTGCTGTCGGTGCAGCTCGCGACCACAGTAAAAGATCGTCGGGACATGGAGCGCTTGCTGAAGTGGTTCCTCGTCGGTCTGGCGGTCGTGTGGGTGGGGCTTGTGGCAGTGCTGGCCGTCGCACCGCACGATCTCGCGTGGAGCGAAGAGGAACTCAGCGGCATGGTGCGCTTCCGCGGTTTTTTCGGATCTCCGAATCAGGTCGGTGAAGTAACGCTGGCTACGGTTGGCGCGGCAGCCATCATCTGGAACTCGACATCGCGTCGCCTGAAGATTTGGCTGGCGCTGGAAGTGGCGGTCGCGATCGCGTTGGGAGCGCTGGCCGATTCGCGCTCACCCTTCATCGGCCTTGCGATCGGGGCGCTGGCGTACACGCTGTGGCGCTACCGTTTGCGCGCCATCCCGTTTTGTCTTGCGGGCGCGGTCCTGCTGTTCAGTGCCGCGACTGTCATAGCACCCGATTACCTGACCCGCGGTGAGGTTTCGACCCTGACTGGGCGCACCGATGTTTGGAAATTCGCCGTGCAAGAGATCAAGCAGCGCCCGCTGCTTGGCTGGGGCTTCGAAGTGGAGGGTCAGATTCTGCAGAGCAAATATTTTCCGGTCTGGTGGGGACCGTGGGAGGAGGGGCCTCACAGCTCGCTGCACAACGGTTACCTCTCGCGCGCGGTTGGAGTGGGAGTTCCCGCGCTGGTTTTCTGGATATTCCTTTTCATGCGGCCCTGGCTATGGGTTCTGAGCCGCAAGGAGGACCCATGGCAGCTTAAGCGGATCTTCCTGCTTGTCGTGGTGCCCATCCTGATACTCAACATGGTGGAGACCACCGCGGGCGACTGTCGCTACTCGGTCGGGCTGCTGGCGACGTTATGCTGGGGGTTCGCAGAGCGGCAGCGTCTGGAATATCGAGACGCCGAACGCAGCCGGACACAGCACTCGTCAGCCACGCCATTGGTTCTGCCGATCTCACTCGCACGCCAGAAGATTGAGTAAATCCGGAGCCGCAATGAACAAGCGATACATAACAATCACACCGGCGAGGGATGAGGAGCGCTTCCTTCCATTCCTCATCGAATCGATCGCGCAGCAGACCATCAAACCGTGGCGCTGGATCATAATCGACGACGGATCGACCGATGCGACCGCGGCTTTGGCCGATGCCGCAGCGCAGGAAAACCCCTGGATCCAGGTGCATCACCTCGCACGCGGCCGCGCCCGCAAACGCGGCGGCGCTTCGATCGTGATGCGCCATCTGCCCCGCGAAGTCTGGCAGGATGCCGATTTCATCCTGCGACTGGATGCCGATATCAGTTTCGGCCCCGCTTTTGTCCAGTCGCTGATGGCGGAGTTCGAACGGGATCCGAAGCTTGGCATCGCGGGTGCGACTTTGTTGGAGCGCCGCGGGAGGGCGCTCCGACACGATCGCCCTCCCGCGTTTCATGTGCGCGGCGCCACCAAGATGTACACACGCGCCTGCTTCGAGGCGATTGGCGGTCTGGAGGCCGGACCGGGCTGGGACACGATCGATGAAACGCGCGCGATGATGCGGCGTTTCAGGACCAGAAGCTTTACCCACATCAAGGCTATTCATCATCGCCCGCTGGGCGCTGCCGACGGCCGGTGGCGGGTGCTGGTGGCCGGCGGGCGCGCGGCATATCACGCCGGATATTCCCCGCTGTTTCTGGCCGCGCGGGCAGCGCGCCGTGGATTGTCGGCGCCGCTCGGACTGGCCGCCATACTGATGATCAGCGGCTACGCCGGCGCATATATGCGCGGTGAACCAAGGACCGCCGAGCCCGACCTGGTGAGGTTCGTGCGCCAACAACAGATGCGCAGGTTACTGCTCATGGAGACAGTGTGGAAGTAAAGCGGCCCCGGCGCGCGCGAAGCTGAAAACCCGTGGAACAAAACAGCGGAGAACATCATTAATGGCCAACCATGGAACGACCTCTCTTCCGATCCTCATGTACCACGCAATCCGGCGCTCGCCCGCCGGCCAGGTCCCGCCGGGATGGAGTCGCAGGCATGCGATCGATGCGGCCGCGTTTACGGCACAGTTGGATGCAATTGTCGCCCATGGGATGCATCCGGTGAGCCTCGGCGCTTTAGATCAGGTCTCGCTGCCGGCGCGTCCGGTGGTAATCACTTTCGATGACGGCCATTGCAGCGACTATCTGATCGCGGCGCCGGAACTCAAAGCGCGAAGACTGACGGCGGCTTTTTTCGTCACCTGGTCATTTCTGGACCGGCCCGGTTATCTCAAGCGCCAGCAGGTGCGCGAGTTGCGCTACGCATCGTTTGAAATCGGTTCGCACGGCTTGACGCATAAGCGGCTTACCGAGGTCGGCCCGGTGGAGCTGTGGCGCGAAGCGCTCGATTCAAAACGCCGGCTCGAGGATCTGCTCGGCGTGGAAGTCTCGAGTTTCGCGCTGCCTTCGGGTGCTTACAACGACGCGGTGCTGCAGGCCCTGTGGGGCGCCGGTTATCGGCGCATCATGACCTCGGACTTCGGCTATGGGTGGAGCGAAAACACGATCCTGCATCGAATGGGAGTGATCGCGGACACCACGCAGCGCGAGTTTCAGGCGTTCCTCACCGCGGGCCCCGCGTGGGCCGCCAGGCGGCGGTTGATCGACGCAGTCAAACGGCGCGCATCGAGGGTGCTCCCGCGATCGCAGATCGGGTCAACGGTGGGGCCCGAAGCCAGCTCTTCAAGATGACAGGCTGGAAGGCCTGTCCCCGAGTTCTACATTTGGTAAGTGCACCCTCAAAAGAAACAGGGCCGGACGGAAATTTCCGTGCCGGCCCCTGCTCCGGTTAGACGAACTGCGCGATCATTTCATAACGCTGGCGAGGCCGCCCGGCGTGGACAGCGTGGCAACGTCGCGATACTGCGCAGGTACCGCTTCGTCGATTGTGGCCGGCTCGTCGTTATTCGCGGTGGCGTGCTTATTCTGAAAATCCCACTCCAGGCTCATCCCGGTGGTATAGGTCAGAATCGTGGTCTCGCCGTGGAATTCATGCGGAACGATTCCTTCCCACAGGACCTTGTAAAGCTTGCCAGTGCGATCGTAGCCTTCCGAACCCGCCATAGCGACAATCTGCGTCTGCTTGTCAACGTAGAAAATGCGATGCGAGTAGCAATAGGCGCCCATCACGGGCAGCGGCTGCAAGTCGATCACGTCGTAGTCGCGCAGCTCCCACTTGTTGGTTCCGGCCTTGGGCCATCCCGGCAGGCTGCCCGAGCGGGTTCCGCCGCCGCCCACGTATGCGGACGCCGAGTAGGCTTTGGTGGGATCCATGATCAGCGTCAGCAGCTTCTTCGATCCGAGGTAATGAGGATCGAAATTGGTGGGCATCCACCCGCCGTCGTCCTGAACGTAGTCGGTTCCCAGAACCGGCGAGCATCGCGCGGCCGACGACAAGCGCAGCGATCGGCGCAGCGAGGGAAGGAACACGTAGCTTTCCTGAAAGCGGGACGGATCTGCCGGCTGGAGCTGAAGTTCGGTGGTGTACTTGGACTGCTCCGGATTGGCGACCAGGTAGCGCGCCGCGAACAGGGTTCCATTGGCATAGGGCAGGTTCACCGGCATCCCCGGTTCGCTCAGATGCGAAAGTTGATACCAGGTATCGTCCGTCTCCTCTTTTGAGACATTATCGTACTGATCGACGATCCAATCGTAAGTGTAGTAATGCAGGATCGCCGGCCTGAAGACCAGCCAGGTGTTATACATCACCTTGACTGCTTTGTTGGGCTCGGCTGGATTGGGGAACGGCACTCCGGCAGTGTAGCCTTCAATCGTCCAGCCGCCGGTTGAGGCTTTCGCCAGTTTGGTTTGGCCGGCGTACTTCTCCGTATCCTCCTTGAACTTCTTGGGCAGCGGGAAATCATGGGTGGGCCCAACTTCGATGGTGAACTCGGGGGCGGAACCGATTTTCCAGTGGTAGTCGCCGCTATAAAGCGCCTGCAACCACACCGGCATGAACTTGCGATGCTGTTGCCAGTTTTGCAGCGTGATCTTGGTGCCGACCGGGATCGTATCGGGAGACGTATCATCGGCCAACGCCTTGTAATTCGCTTCATCGAACATCGTTTCTGCGCGCGCGGAGCTGACCATAAAGATGAGCGCGCCTACCAATGCGAGGCCTCCCAGGATGACCAGGAACCGTGTTCTCATCTCAATCGTTTCCTCCTATTGTTCGCAGCGCCGGCGGCGGCGCCCTGAGTGCATCGAAAATTGAAAAATACCGGATGAAAACTTGAGCGCGGTCTGAGGTTGATTCAGCCGGGCGGGAATGGCCTTCCGGTCGCTACCAGGATGCAGGTGCAGGCGGAGGTTATGTCGGTGTATTTAGTCGCTGTATAGAACCCCATAGTATCGACAGCCAATCCCCGAAATTTATTCAAGCACAGCGAAGCAGCATGCGGTGTCACACGAAGCGGGCGCGGGCCTTCAAGCGTTCACTCGGCCCGAAGACAGTCCACAGAGGAGACAACCACGGCCAGTGCCTAATTGTAATTAGTTTGCCAGCTAAGATCTGTCAAGCGCAGCTTTGCGTTGACCTGCGAGCGAACGATCCGATTTGCTCATTGGTTGCCCAGCAGAATGCCGGGAGCAGGGAAGCCGCGGCACATCGAGCGGACTTCTTCGCCGACCCGTGCGATTGCGCTCGCGTCATCGACGTGCCCAACGACCTGGTCCATCCACATTGCGATCTGTCGCATCTGATCTTCACCCATGCCCCGCGACGTTACCGCCGGCGTACCTAACCTGATGCCGCTGGGATTGAAGGGTTTGCGCGGGTCGTAGGGCACGGTGTTGTAGTTGCAGACGATGCCGGCTTTTTCCAACGCCTTGGCCGCCTTCTTCCCCGGAACATTCCTGTTGGTCAAGTCGATCAGAATGAGATGATTGTCGGTGCCGCCCGAGACCAGATCGAAACCGCGACGCATCAGCTCCTCCGCCATCGCTTTGGCATTGCGCACGATCTGATGGCCGTATTCCTTGAAGGCGGGCGTGGCGGCTTCTTTTAGCGCCACGCCAATTGCTGCGGTGGTTTGATTGTGCGGTCCACCCTGCAAACCGGGGAATACGGCGCGGTCGATGCGGTCGGCCACTTCCTTGCGGCACAAGATCATCGCGCCGCGCGGTCCGCGGAGCGTTTTGTGAGCGGTGGTGGTAACGACGTCGGCGTAGGGCACCGGATCGGGATGGACCCCCGCGACCACCAGGCCGGCGACGTGGGCGATGTCGGCCAGCAGGAAAGCGCCGGCCTCCTTTGCAATCTCGCCGAAGATCCGGAAGTCAATCTGTCGCGGATAGGCAGTGGCGCCGGCAACGATGATTTGCGGATGCTCGCGCCGCGCCAGCTCGCGCACGGCGTCATAATCGATCCGCCTGGTTTCGCGATCGACGGTGTACTGAACCGTCTTCCAGAACTGGCCCGTGATGCTTACGTTCCAGCCGTGGCTCAGATGGCCGCCGTGCGGCAGGCCCATCCCCATGATCTTGTCGCCCGGCTTGAGCAATCCGAAATAGACTGCCAAGTTCGCCGGTGAACCCGAGTAAGGCTGAACGTTCGCGTGCTCCGCGCCGAACAATTTTTTTGCGCGTTCGACCACCAACGATTCCATCTCATCGATGTAGCGCTGGCCCTCGTAATAGCGCTTGGCGGGATAGCCTTCGGAATACTTGTTGGTCAGGATCGAGCCGCTGGCCTCGAGCACCGCTTGGGATACGTAATTCTCCGACGGGATCAACCGGATGGTTTCCAGTTCGTAGCGTTCTTCCTGCCGGATCAGCGAGTAAATCTCGGGGTCGATCTGCTTGAGTGGCTCCACTTTGCTGGCTCCTGACAACTACATTAGCCGGAGGCTGACAGTCATTCCATGCTTGAAAATGAGGAGAGATCGGTGAACCGGATGAACTCCGGTAAGACCGGCACGCGCAAGACCTGCGCCACCCAAATATGAGGAGCGATACTACTGCAAATCCGGCGGAGTCACCCTGGCGATCCAGCTTCGGTAATCGCCCTCGTAGCCGTGCGATCTTTGGAGCGCCCGGATTCGATCACGCAGGTGCGATACCGCCTCCGCGGGCAGCGCGGGCTTGGCCACGATTGCTGCCGCGACCTGCTCGCCCTGCTGATGGGCGCGGTTGCGTTCTACCTCGGCCAGTGGCAATTGTTCCTCACTCAGCCCGAGATAGCTTTCCGCCACCCGGGTTCCGATCTCGGTGCCGCTGTCCAGGGAATCTTTGATGTTGCCCTTGCCGGTGAGGACGTTGCCCGCCGCGAACACCGCGGTGTTGCCGTCGAGCAGCAGGCCGGACTGGACGTCCACGTAGCGATAGACTTCGCCTTGCTGTGGGATCTCGGGGATGCGTTCCGGGATGCTTCCGATCGAACTGATGACAAACGGGCCGCGCACTTCTTCGTCGCTGCCGGCAATAATCCGAGCAGAGCCTTCGACCACCTCGGTTCGGCTAAGCCGCAATCCGACCAGCCGCCCATCTTTTTCAACCAGTCCGGTTGGAGCCCGCAATTCCTGGAATTCGAAGAGGTACTTGCGCTGCGCCTTCTCGAGAATCTTGGCGCGCGCCTGACGCAAAGCCTCAGCGCGCTTTGGATTGGCGTCGGGCGGAATATCCGACAGCGGCATGTCGAGCACCCGGCGCCGATAGAAAAGCCTGCAGGGAGCGACGCCCAGGTCCGTCCAGCCCAAGCCGTGCTGCTTGAGCACCGGCTCGATGCCCTCGCGCTCGAGCTTGACCATGTCCTCCTTTATACCCCTGGCGGCGAGAGCGTTCAGAGTGGTTTCGATCTGGAGCACCTTGACCACGTCGATCGACGCCAGACCACCTCCGACCACGATTCCGCCCGGCACCAGTTCGTAGCGCTGACCTTGGTAGCTGTTTTCGGGGTAGTGGTTGAACCAGTAGATCAGCGGGTTCTGATAGATGAGTCCGCGATCGACGAACTGGTCCGCACCTTCGACGGGAAATGGGCGGTCGCGCCAGGCACCGTTGGCCAGAATCACGGCGCTCAGCCCCCAATTGTGCGCCAGATCGTCGAATTCGAGATCGCGTCCCAGGCGGATCAGTGGCACGAACTCGATGTTGGGGTGGCACAGCCGGGAGTTGATCTCTTCGTACTCGTCCTTGCGCTGCTTGACGTGCCATCGCGGCAGGCCATCCTCGATTTTTCCGAAGGGACGGGGGTTCTGCTCAAAAACTGCAACCAGGGCTCCGCGCTCGGCAAGGATATTGGCGACCTCGGAACCCGCAGTTGCGCCGCCGATGACGGCGACAACGTGGCACGCCAGGGACTTGTCTATGGCCATAGGTTTCTAATCCGGTTCTCAAAAGGTAAGTCGATAGGGTCAGGATCCGGCCGAACTTCCAAACTCGTTGATCGTAGACCGGCCCATTTCGGCCCGTGAGCATAGGATAGGAGCGATCCAAGCTCAATAACCCGAGACCCGTTTAGGGTCGTCGCCTTGCCTCCACGATGCGCGGATGGTTTCGTAAGAAGCGACCATCATGCAGCACAAGATTCCTGTCTCTGCCATTGGCGCATTAATGTTGTTTGCCTGCGGCACATTTATGTGGGCGCCTCCGTCACGCGCGGATGTTGCGGTGGGCGAAGAACATGAGATGGCTTTTCCCGCCGATCAGACTCTCGAATTGGTGGAGGAAGTGCTCCGCGGGGAAGGCCTTTTGTTCGACGTCCGCGCCGACAACTCGATCGTGACATTGTGGAAACCCGCCGACAATACGGCCGGATTCTTCGGTTCGATGGCCGGCAGGAAGCCGCAGTACCGGTACGAAATCACGGTTCTTCCTGAAGGCGGAGCCAAAAGCCGGATCATTAGCAACGTTCGCACCGAATACGTGCCCGAGCAGGACATCTCGAAATACAAGGCCAGCCGGCGCTTCAACCTGTTTCAGAAAATCGACCAGTTGGCCAACGACCTGCCGCCCGCGCGCAAGGCGCCCAGCGCTGGTGGTGTGAATTTTGCGTTGCTGCCCAATGAGGACCTGCGCGGTCTGGCCAAACGCGTTACCGGCGACCCCGAGAACTGGAAAGTGATCGCGGATCGCAACGGGCTGACCTCGCCGACCGACGTCACGCCGTTTCAAACCATCTGGGTGCCCGACAATTTGATCAAAACCAAGCCGCAGACGCACCCATCAGAGTCGCGCTGAGGCCACGAGGGGGCTGGTAGAAGACTAATTGGCTAAAGTAACGTGAGAGCTTTGGCTCCTGGAACGCAGACCACTTTGGAGACGCCGGCTTCAACCGCCGTCTAATCGATCGGCGTCGATCTCTCCTCCGCGCCTTCGTATTCGGGACATAGGCCCGCCGGGCTGACGGCTGCGATGACAGTGAGGAACTGCTCGAAAGTCATCTGAAGGTTGACAAATCCGCCCTGGCAGAACACCCACCCATAGTAGTCGAGGATCTCGTCCGGTATCATTACCGGCAAACGGGGAGGGGTGGTGACAACAGGAAATTGGCGCGGACCGGTGGACGGCACGAACGGCATGGCCGCCTTCTTCTTGACGGCGTCATCCTCCCAAAGGGGGATGACTTTGCCTTTTAAATTGCTCGCCATATCCTTCCAAAGAACCTGTTTGGGCTAACGCTCAGCCCGGCTATCAGTATTCTCGGCATTGGGCTGGAGAGTCAAGGCCTCCGATTGCTGAACTGATTGATCGGTCAGTCGAGCTTTAACAGCGCAGTGGGACCGCCAAAAAGTGAACGGGAGTCATGCATTCAGAACTACAAGCCGCAGTACTTGGTATCCTTCAGGGCTTGACGGAATTCCTTCCGGTTTCAAGCTCGGCGCATCTGACCCTCACGCCGTGGCTGCTGGGGTGGAATGACCCAGGTTTGGCCTTTGACGTGGCCCTGCACATGGGCTCACTGCTTGCTCTACTTATCTATTACCGGAACGACTGGCTCAGCATTATCAATGGGGCGATCGGTGGCGACCGCCGTGGCCGCCGCCTTCTGGGACTGCTGGTAGCGGCGTCGGTGCCGGGCGCGATCCTCGGCTTCTTATTCGAAAAACAGGCCGAAACGGTCTTCCGCTCCCCGCTCCTGATCGCCGGGGCGCTCGCAGTTCTGGGTCTGGCCCTGTGGATAGTCGATGTGGCCGCGCCCCAAGTCCGCGATATCGACGAAATCAGGCTTGGCGACGCGCTCCTGATTGGCCTGGCGCAGGCCTTTGCGCTGGTCCCGGGCGTCTCGCGCTCAGGTGCGACGATCACGGTTGGCCGGGCGCTGGGGATCAATCGGCAGGATGCAGCAAACTTTTCTTTCCTGATGTCGGCGCCGATCATCGGGGGCGCGGGCCTGCTCAAGGCCCACGAACTGCTGCACTCCGGTATAACGGGAGCACTGACGGTAGGGTTCGTAATGTCCACCGTGTTCAGCCTGGCCGCAATCGCGATACTGATCGCTTATGTACGCACCCGCACCTATAAAGCTTTCGCCTGGTACCGCTTCATCCTGGCAGCGTTCGTGGTGGCGATCTACGTGATGCGGGCGGGACACATGTAATTGCGGTCAATGGGCGAAAGCGCGATGGTTTCGGGCACAGGCCCGTTGGCGGCCGGTATCACCCAGGCCGTGATCACCACTGTGACCGGGGCGATGCTTCCGATTGTAACCCGCTATGGCGCAACCCATATCGACCCGCTGCTGTTCTGTGCGGGGTCGGCGCTGGTGGCGGCGGTTTGCGCCCTGCCGATGCTGCGCAATGGCGACGGATTCGGCGCGCTGATCGACCCACGTTACAGGTTGCGGCTGGCGGCGATCTCGCTGGCTGGCTCCTTCCTGCCGAGCCTGGCGATGGTCTATGGGCTGCGGCGGGTGAACGCGGTGAGTGCCGTGCTGCTGCTCCAGACCGAGCCGGTGTATTCGCTGGCGATCGCCACCCTGGTGGTAGGCGAGGCGCCTTCCTTGCGCCAGATGATCGCGACGGCAACGATCCTGTTGGGAATCGTGTCGGCTTTCGGGGGCGGCGCCGGAATCGACATCAGCGCCATCGCGCTGCTGGTCGCGCTGACGCCGCTGATGTGGCAGGTCTCTCACGCGATCACGCTGCGCGTGATGCCGCCACTGCGCCCAATCAGCGTTACCGCTGCGCGCAACGCATTCGCCGCAATACTGCTCGGAGGTCTGCTGGCCCTGCGCAGCCCGTCAGCACTGCGCCAATTGGAGCAGCTCAATGTCGTCGCGACGCTACTGACCACCGGTGCGATCGTCTATTTCATCGGCACGCTGACCTGGTACGGCGCCATCAGCCGCTTGTCGCTCAGTTGGACAACCGCGGTCGTGGTGCCCGGCGTTCCGGTATTGTCGGTGTTGTTCGCGGTGGTGTTCCTGGGAGAGCGGACCGGGATACGGCAGCTTGCCGCGATCGCGGTTGCCATCGCGGGTATCCTGGCCCTGGTGCTGGGCAGCGACCCTTCGCGTCCGCGAGCGGCGCAGATAGAAGCGATTGAGGTCCCGGCGCCGCCTGGTGCCGCCTGAAGCCGCCGCATATTGACTGTCACGCCGCACCGGCCTTAGTTTGCGTGCTGCGGGCTTGAATACGGATTTATCAACTCGCACAAAGGAGTCACCCGATGGCACGTATGATCAGGCATGAGCGTAACCTGCCTTACGAGATCCCCGAAGGCACCGAGCTCCCCCTCTACATTTGCGCGTGCGGGCTGTCCAAGAACAAGCCATTTTGCGACGGCTCCCATCGCAGAACCAAGGACGAAAACGCCAGCGAAACCTACGTCTACGACGAAAGTGCGCGCGTCTCGGTGATCAAACAGTACTAAGGCCCTTGGATTGGCCAACCGCCGATGGGACAAGCGGGAGGGTCCGAGCGATAGGGGCTTTTCTCCAATGGCGAAGCGCGCTCGGCGCTCTCTCCTTGACCAGAGTCTGGGAGAGAGCGCTCAATCAAGCTGATGAAAATTGGCGGTGCTTACTGTACCGCGCTGGAAAACATGCGGTAGATCTCGCTAGTAATCTCGTGCAGATGCGTTTCGTCGCGCGACGGGATGTACCAGTTGCCTATCGAATTGAGCGCCCCGAACAGCAGCGAAACCAATATCCGCGACCGCGAACGGCTCAGCTCCTTGCCGTTCGCTTTGGCCATGTCGGCCAGCAGCGTGCGGCAGGTTTCCGTGTACTGACGCTCCATCTCCCGAATCTCCGAGAGGTAGGGCTCGGAGAGCTTGGTGGTCTCCTGAATAAGCACCTTGGCCTCGGCGGGACTGGAAGCAGACGAACTGAAATGGTTTTCGATAAAGATGCGCAACTTCTCGGCCGGGTCATCGACGGTCGCTACCAGCTTGCCGTACGAAGCGATTGACCGCTCCAGGCCGCGCTTGGCTACCAGGTAGAGCAATTCCTCCTTGTTGCGGAGGTAATAGTAGATGCGTGGAAACGAGATGTTGGCCCGCGCGGCGATTTCTCTGATCGACGCCAGGCCAAAGCTCTTCTCCGCGAACAGGCTGGCGGCGGAGCCCAGAATGTTTTCCACGTTGGCGTCGTGATGGCGCCGTGCGGCGGACTTGGTCTTCGACTGCCGCGCCTGCCCTGCCGTACCGACGGTTTTGGTGGTTTTGCGTAATGCCTTGTCCTTAGCCACGTCGCCCATCCTTGTCCTTTGCTTGCTGCCTGGTCGTCTGCACGGCGCCCAATCATTAGGGCCCATCGAAAGGTGCTAAAAATGGTAAGCGCCCTGATGAAGCCAAATCATACCGGATTGATCAGACCATTCAAAGTCAGAACAGACGTTTTGATCGTGATGCAAGGCGGGATTTGAGAACGCGCAACGCCGCATCAGTACAGTGTGTTACGTGCTCTCGATCGTGCGCCGCGCCGCGGCAGCGCCGATGCTCAGCGCTTCACGAGCACGCGCGTTGCAATAGGCGGTACAGAATGTACCGGCGCGGAGGGGCAGGTGCCGCCCTCGCCGGTCAGGCCGCGCTTAGACTTGTATGTTTCCCGCAGGGTTTGAGGGTGGCGCTGCCGTCACCGGCGAAGACCTCGATGATACATCCGCACTGCCAATAGAAATCGTCAAATGCCCCGTTGTCGTCGATGCGCTCGTCGCAGGTCTTCATGCGGTTGTCAGGTTCCGCACCCAGCACATTCGCAAACGTCTCATAGGTTGCCATCGTTTCAATATCCTCCGCCCGGGCGTGCCCGCTCTGGCGGTCAAACCTCGCTTGGCTGTTTGATTTGGATCCCGTCCGGCGCCGCAACTTCAATTGGCCGGACGGGATCCTGACTGTTTTAAGAATCATGCAGCCGCGAGATTTTCAAGAGCCGGCGTGCCGTAAGAGCATTGGAACGGGCAACGCGGAAACAGAACCTCCCGACCTCCGCCGAGAGCCGGCGGATTTTCGCCGTCACGATCTTTTGAAACTCAACTGCGCGTAGATATAGCCCTGGTCGCGCAGTCCCTGCCGCATGATCGTGTGCTCACGAAATGACGCGCTGCATCGCGCCGCTTCGGTAGCGTCGGAGCCGGCTTCGCTCGCTTCAATCCGGATCAGAGCGCGCGTGATGGAAAAGAAGTCTTCCACACGGCTCGAGAGATCCTCAACGCCGTCGGGCTCAATACCGGCTTCGCGGGCCGCGGCGTGATACTCGGCAATGGTACCGATTTGCGTGTGCCAGTAGCCGTTGAACGTATCTTCGTATTCCTGGTTTTCGCGGCGTCCAAGAAAGCAGTCGCTGATGAACACCCGGCCGCCGGGACGCAGAAGCGTGAATAGCCGCCGGAACCATTCCCGCCGCGGCAAATGGCAAGAGGCGTCCACCGCGACCGCCGCGTCAAAGCATGACCGGCCGGGTAGCTGCAGCACGTCGGCAACCATCGGTCTGACCTTTGACGCCACACCGGCGCTTCCCGCGAATCGTTTGACCAACTTGGCGTGGGCCGGAACGCAAGTCACCGCGGTTACCAGCGCACCGCACTCCTGGGCCCAAAACAGCGAACCGCCCCCCAGTCCGCATCCGACGTCGAGCACCTGACCGGACATGGTCGAAGCCGCATTCCAGACCTGAGCCGCATGGAAGAGCAAACGTTCCTGCGAGACTACGAGACGCCGGCGCAAGACGTGAGCCTGCGCTTGCAGGTCCTCCAGCTCGTCAACCAGGCCGGCGTGGTAATGTACGCGGGGGCCGGGCCCGTAGCGCCGCAGGATAGCCGCCGTCTTGCCGCCGTAATAATTCATCACATCCTGAAGTGAAGAGCCTGGGGGAGGCGGCGGGTCCCTGGGGTCATCTTCGGGAAGCTCTTGCGCCGATGCTTCGAGGGGCGCCGCGTTGGAGAGTCCAGGGCCGGCCGGACCGAAGTCAACGGCGGAGCCGCTTGCGAAATCGAGAGTTGGTTTCATATGCATTCCTCATGGAGCCAGTTCGCGAAAAAGAAGCTTGCAAAGGCTTCTGGTTAGGGTTGAGGACCAAGAAGATCGGTGGAACCCCAGGCGGTCGAAATGAGCCACCCATTTCCACGGTTGATGAAGTTGAACGCGTAGCGAATCGTGCCGTCGAAACGAGTGCCCTGTGGCTCGTTCGGCTCATAATCGGTCCACTCGGCGGCGCCGATGATATGCGCGATTGTCCCGGACGGATTGATCGTGGTCTCGGTGGTGGTCGGTAGGAAAGTAGGTTTCTTCATTCTGAACTGTTCGGCCAGGAAATCGGAAACCCGCTGCTTTCCACAGAAATACATCTGCCGCTTGACCGTGACCAGGACGACGTTGTCATCGCAAAGGTTCATGAGAGTGGTTAAATCTCGCCCGTTGAAAGCGTCGACCGCGCTCTTGAACGCGCTGGCAAGGTCCACGCCACTCGCCACCAGTTTATAAAATGGGATTCGAGCCATGATGTTTGCGGCGTCTTCCATTTTTCTTGCTTCTTGATCATCTGGATTGCGGTTCGGTTTATCACGAGGTCCCTGCGTTCGGTCCGACGAGCAACCAATCCGCGAAATTGGAAACAGCAGGGGCAAACCGGCTAGCCGGCTGTGGCCGAGATGTCCTGGAACAGCCAGCCCCTGCTGGAATCAAACACGCACCCAAATGTAAATTTGATGTGATCGACGCCGTGGATGTCCGTCCAATGGGCTACTCCCGAAATGGTCGCGGTTTGGGCTGAACCGCTCGGGGGATTGAAAACAATCTGGCCGATGGGTTCGAAATACGCATTCTCAACGAACTCGGCCTGTATCGCTTCCCGAGCGCTGGTTGGTCTGCTCACCGCAGTATAGGTCTTTACTGACGCGCCTGGATTGTGCGGCCGGTTGCCGATCGATCTGACGACCGCGTCGTCCGCCATGTGCCTCTGGACCGACGCCCAATCGTGCGTGTTGAACGCGTTGATGGTCGCGCTCAGGGTAAGTTTAAGATTGTCGATGCTACCAGGCATTGCCGTTCTCCTTTGGGTTATTAAGGCGTTATGGTTTGCTGCCCTTGCCGGATCGGAAATCCGGTTCGGCCCTCTCTTAAAAAAAGGCGTTCAGAACGAATGAACAATTTGTTCCCCATCCAGCGTGGCCATCCGCTGGCGGGGGACTATGGCCAGCCAATCGAAGATTTGCTTCTCGCCCGAACCGGTGGTCTGAGTCCGAGCTGAAAGCCGGAAGTTTAGGGTTTGCCTGCGATCAACTGCGCAGCCTCGATCAGATCGGGAGAGTCAAACCCCTCGGTGAACCCTGCGTGGATTTCTTCGAGCATCCGAAGTGCTTCGGCTCCCTTGCCCAGCGGGGTCCATAGGCGGCAAAGACCGATGGTCGCACGCAACTCGGGAAATTTCGCCTTATGATCGCGAGCGATCTCGCCGGCACGGAGAAAACAGCTTTCCGCCCTCTTCTGGTAGGCAGTCTGCGTTTGGAGGTTGGCGGAAAGCATCAGGATAAGCTCTCCTTCCATGCGATAAAGTTCAGCCTCGGACCATTTCTCGCCCGATTGCCTTATCGTGGAGTAAGCTTCGCTCAGCGCCTCCAGCCCGTCTGCCGGAAGGCCGGCCCTGCCGTATGCTTCGGCAAGTGCCACCAGAAAAGTTGGTAGACCCACACCCGCGCCTGATGCTCGATAGGCGCCCAGGCCGTTGCGCATTTCAGCGATGTCCTCCAGTGACCCTGAATCCTGTGCGAGGGCCCAATGGTAGAAGATTCGCGCAACCGGCAGCCAAAAGCCGAAATCGCCCTGGTCTGACAGTTTCAACGCTTCTTCCGCCCGTTTCCGGGTCGCCTCCGTGTCGCGCGACAGACGATGAACCCACGAAGCGAAGACCAGGGCGGCGGCCAGGCTATGCGGATGGGACAGTTTGCGCGCCAAGGCCAGCGCCTCTTCCGTTATCGCCAGGGCGCGCTCCGGAAAGCCGAGGTGCCATAGGTCAACGGCGGCATGGGAGCGCGCCACCACCCCGAAATCCTGTCCGAATTGAAAGGCAAGGACTGCGTGCCGCTCCTCGTCGTAGAGTTGTATGGTCTGCTCCAGGTGTTCGAGTGCGGTCGGGAAATCCGCGAGCGTCGATAGGGACACTCCCAGCGCATGATGCGCCGCCAGGAGCAGCGCTGGGTCACCGGCCCTTTCCGCCATGCGCAGACATTCTCCGGCCAGGTCACGCGCGGTCATGTGCTCAGCGCGGGCGGTGTGGAACAGCCACATGCCCCATAGCACGGGAAACAATTGGGGCGATTCGCCGGTCTGCCTGCAGAGGTACCGCGCTCTGGCGAATACCGTCTCGAGTTCGGGCGACGCGTAGCCTTTCGTCGTAGCCAGAGGAATGGTGAGACCCAACTGAATCATCAGCTCGGTCTGGGTTCGCTCGGGAGAATCGGGCGCCGAGTTGACCAGCTCCAAAGCTTTGCGGAAAAGGCCAATCGCCTCGAAATTGGCCGTAGTTTGAACCGCTTTCCCACCCGCAGTGTGCAAGTAGCGGATGGTTTTACCAGCGTCCGCTGCTCTTCCGGCGCTCCAGAGGTGATGGGCAAGGTCTTCGGCATGGTCTTCAACGGTGTTCGAATAAAGCTGTTCGATCGCTTCAGCGACGTTCAGGTGAAGCCGTTGCCGCCGTGGAATAGACAGGTTATCGAGAACGGTCCGGCGTATAAGCTCGTGCCCGAACTTGAACTGCGCGTCCGGATAGCGCAGCCGGGATGTGATCAGGCCTGCCTTTTCCGCTTCTTCCACCTGCTCGATAAGGTGGTCGCCTTCGATATGCGTTGCGGCCTCGAGCAGCGCGAAGGTAAAGGACCGGCCGATCACTGCCGCCGTGCTCAAAACCTTCTGGGTTTCTTCGCTCACGCGAGTCAGACGCCGGCCGAGTATCAGCCGCAGGCTGTAAGGCAAATCGAGCTCGGTCTGATCGACCCCTTCCAGCGGGGTATCCCTTGAGCCGTTGCGCTCGAGATGACGGATCAATTCCTCGACAAACAGGGGATTGCCTTCAGTGTTGGCGTAAATGCTGTTGACCAGGGCAGTTGGAGGCGCGTGTCCGCTCAGCGCCTCGATCATTTCAGCCACTTCCGTCTCGGGCAGCCCCGCCAGCCGGATCTGCCCGACCCGCAAGCGAATCAGTTCGTCGAGCGTCTTGCTCACCGGGCCCGCGGGATCGAGTTCGTCGTCCCGATAGGTCATCATGAGCAGGACGGGCAGGTTCTTGATCGCGCCCGCAAGATGGACCAACAGGGCCAGGGTTCCTTCTTCCGCCCAATGAACGTCTTCGACCAGGAGCAGGAGCGGTGCAATCCGCGACTGGCGCGCGACCAATTCCGTAATCGCATTGAACAAAGCCCGGCGCGCCTGTTCGGGAGAGCCCTGCAACGGAGGCTGAATATCCGGGAAGAGCCGGCGCAGTTGCGGCATCAGCCGGGTTATCTCGGGAGCCTGGTCTCCCACGAATTCGCGAAAACTTCCTGGAGTAGGCAATTGCGCCATCGCCACCTCCAGGATCTCGACTATCGGTATGAACGGTACCGAGTCTTCGCGATCGTAGGAATTGCCTGCCAGCGTGACGAAGCCCATATGGCGTGCCTCGGCGCCGGTTTCGCGCGACAGGCGGGTCTTGCCAATACCGGCGGGGCCGCAAATTAATATGCAGTTGCCCTCGCCCTTCATGACCCGCTGCAGGTAGCCGCGCAGGGCCGCGCGCTCCGCGGCGCGCCCCACAAATGCAGTTTGCTCCTGGAATCCCTGCTGGACCGCGGGTTCAGCCGGATAGACGACTTGCGGCGGGGGAGCGGGAGGCGCCGCCGCGACGGAGGCCCACGCAGCATCGGAGCCGAATCTCCAATTGATCTGGACTTTGGGATTCGGCATGTAGCGGCAAAATGAGCCGGTCCGGATCGATTCGTCAAAGAGCTTTCCGAGCAACTTGTTTTGTTCCGAAACGCGCTGGATCGCCGTGCGGATCGCCCGGGTTACGTTGATCCGCGCGCGCTCCGCGGCGGATCCGGCGTGACGATCACGGCCTCCCAGGCCAACCGACTTAGCAAGTTCGTACTTGATAAATTCGAGTTCCGACTCGACCTTCTCGGCCTGTTCGTGAGCGCCTCTTTCGCGCAGATCGTCCAGCTCCTCGTTGAGTTCATTGATCCTGCGTCTGTAGTTCTGCTTTGCCTGCGGATCGAGCATCGGCCCCAGGTCGCCCGGCCGGCTCGGAATAAATTCTTCGGAATTTATCAGTGCATCCTTGTTCGGGTCTTTGCCTTCTTGAACCGCATGTGCGCCGGGGCCCATTAAAAGGTCGAGGGCGTGAACCTCCTCCCCAGGATGCTGCACCAATCGCTGCAGGTAGCTGAGACCGAGTGTATTCCTGAGCGAAAAACTGACGCCGGCGTACTCGAGAGTCCAACTCTCACCGGTAAGCGCAAAGATTGCCGTCTGCACTGCCGGATCGGAGATGGGGTTGGACTCCGGCGGAAGACGCGATCCGCTGTCAGCGCTCCTCATGGTTGATCCCACGACAGTTCCGCTCCAACGAACCCGGTCAATTGAGGCGGGCGCGACCAACGAGACCTAATCAGCAGGATTCCGCGAGCAGCCGCGCGCTGACTGCATTCCACCTCAAGACTATCCTTCATACTCCTTCTAACTACATAAAAGCAATCCAATTGCTTTTTTGTAGTTTGTCGCCAGCAACTCGATCAGTTCGAAAATAAAAGCAGCATCCAGCGGCAGTTAGCCTCATCTCACCGCTCGTTTTCGAAATGCCCTTTGATGATGGTCTAGTTCGATGGATCTCCGAATTTCTCGATTAATTCGGCTTTACTATGACCATCGGAAATAAAAGTTATGAGGAGTAATTAGGCATTCTTCCAGTGCCTCAGCCGAATAAACAGATGAAAAAATAATAGAGATAAAGCTGCCCGATCCAGCCACAAATGTTCTAGGGTTTTATTGAGCTTATGGGCAATACATCTCATTTGAGTAATCGTCGATATGAGGGAGCGAATCGGCCGGAGCTGCATATATCAGGGGACGCCTGAAAAAAAGAAGAGCCAAACATGCTGAATATCTCAGAAACGCACTTCGAATCTTCCTCTGGGGCGAATTAGTTCTGAACATTCAGCAGTTGAGTGGTAACGTTTGTTTCCAAACCCGGATTTCATTTGGAGCGAGGGCGGCGGAACCATCCTTGATGGTTCGCCGCCCTCGTCCTGCTCAGCCGTCAGTCCTGGCGGGGCGGGTCAGCCTATTTCCACCCTCTCATTCGGGATGCCGGAGACGCATTTGTCGGCTGCCCTCAGATGCTCGATGGCCTCGGAGTACTTGCCCTCTTCCATTGCCCGCACGCCGGCTCCGTATTCGGTTTTCGCCTGCGAGCTGTAGAAAGAGCTATTCTCCGCGTGCCGAATGTGGCGGCCAACCTCGGTCAGGAGCGCTTCGGCATGGTCCCTGGTGTCCATCTCGGCCAGGTTGGTTCCCGCGGCGGCATTCTTCGGAAGGGGCGCGGTCTCAACGCTCATGCCCCTTACGTCGCTTGCCTTCAGCCAGGGCGGCAATTTTGTCGCCGCCTCAACGCTCAGCGGTACGAAGTGCAGCCCGAAAGCAGTGCTTTCGTCACTCGCCCGCGCGGGCATCCAGGCCCCGGTCAACAGGAAGCCTGAGACCAGAACTGCTGCCGTCTTCTTGAACTTAACCATCACTCTTTCCTCCTGTTTGGAGCTGCTTTTTGAGCCCTCAAGAAAGGAGGCGTTCAGGATTGATGAACGATGTGTTCAGCAACCCAGGTCCCCTGGGCGTGGCCTAAATCTCGACCGGTTTTCTCGGGCTTTCACGACGGAACAATTCGTTCAGCCGTGCTGAACGCCCCAGTTATTGAGAGTGAGTAAAGAGATGGCTGAAGCAACCTAAAAGGAGGCAAGTAGGATGCGTTTCCTGAAGGTTGAAAGACCGCTGGATTCCGAGACAGGAGAGACAAGGGAATTAGTCAGGTTTGGATCGGGCCTGGTTTTGGTGGTGCTGTGCCTGGGAATCGGGTTTCAGTTCGCTTTAAACCGTTCCCTGAGCAGGGTGGGAGTGTCAATGAACCGGGCGTTTCTGGTTGCGGACGACGCGGACACGATCGTGGACGGTCTGGATCGTCTCAGTCTTGCTCAACGCTTCTTCATTCGCACAGGGGATGTGAGGTTTTCTCAGGATATCTACGAGAGCGTAACCCTGATCCAGGGAAACCTTAATTCGCTGCGGCAAGTTGCCCGGCAAAGCAGCCGGTTGCGCGATCCCATTTCACGGCTGGACGTGGCCGTTGATTGCGCGTTGGCCTCCGTGCGGAGGTCCAACGAGGCCGAAAAATCACGTGGCCCCGACCAGGCGGTCGAGTTGCTCGACAAAGACGACTCGATAGCCGTCGCCAGAGATCAAGCGCAGCAACTCCGGGCGTTTGCCGTCGAGGGAGCGATCAATCACGTTGTGAACGAGCGCAGGATGAAATCGATTCTTGACGTTCTCTTCTAAAAGCAGGCCGCCAGATCGCGGGCAAGCAGCCCGGCTATTCTTTCCACTCGAGACCGGGCTCAGTGCCGGCGCCTGCCGATGACCGCGTAAACCGGATCGGCGTAACCGGTGTCGCAGTGCCGTTCGACGGATTGGATGGCGTCGAACACGCCGCTGTCGGCGAAATACCGCTTTACCAGCTCGACGCGCTGTCCTTCCGTGGTCCGTTGCCACACCCACACCGCCTTGGTGGGGAACATCCGATTCGAAAACGACACCACGAACGGGGCGCCCGGGCGCAGCACGCGCCCCATCTCGGCAAACACTTCAACCGGCCGGATCATATATTGAATCGAGACGGTAAGCGCCGCGCCGTCGAAGCGGTCATCCGCAAATGGCAATCGCGGATCGCGGTTGAGGTCGTGGACCACGACCTCGGTCAGCGCCGGATTGTCTTCCATCTCGGCCCGATTGAGGCCCAAGCCGGTGACCGACGCCGGAGCCAGCGACACGGGCAGATGAGAGCGCCAACTGCTCATCAGGTCGAGCAGGGCGGCGTTGCGCGGGAGGCGTTGCTCGAAGATTTCGCCGATCGTGGCGATCGCCCAATCGTCGATATGCACAACGAAGCGGGGAAAGCTGTAAAACAGCGGATCGTCACTTTCGTCGATGCGGCGGAAGAATTCCTCTGGCATCTCCTGGGCCATGGCTGAACCTCGGAGCGATTTTAAAGATTTGGGACGCCGCGCGCAAAACCGCCGCTGCTCGCGGTTTCACTGGCCTGAAAATCCCGCATGGCGTTAAATGAAACAAGTCATGTCTGAGCTTGAATCCAGTCGCGGCTTGGCGGCCACGCTGAGGCGGCCGGCCGCCGGCGACCCGGTTCGCCTTCCGATCTATTTCTTTGCAATCGCGATCTTTTCCTTTGCGCTGGGCACCGCCACGGCTCCCTGGGCCGCTGTCAAGCTGGCGGAGTATTTCTACCAGCTCCAGGTTCTTTCCTGGGTGCACACTTTCACCCTCGGATGGATTACGTCGGCGCTGATGGGCGTGATGTTCGGCGATGTGCCGGCGAAGGCCGAGCGCGAACTCAGGTTTCCGCGCCTGGCAAAGGTGCAATTGGTGCTCTACTTCCTGGGCGCGTCAGGCGTGGTGGCGCACTTCATGCTCGGCAGTTGGGACGGTGTATGGATGGCCGGAGCGGTGGTGGCGCTGAGCGTAATCCTGTTCGCGATCAATATTGTTCCCGGCATGGCGCGCAGCTTCGGCCGCGCTGCGGCTGAAACCGGTCTCCTGATAGCGCTGTTGTTTCTCTTGTGCGCCAGTTGTTTTGGCGCGCTGCTCGCGTTTGACAAGGGGCGCGGATTCATGGCTGGAACTCTGCTGCGCAATCTTTCCGCTCACGCGCATCTGGCCGCCTTGGGCTGGGTGACGCTGGCGATTTGCGCGACCTCCTACCGCTTCATGGCGGCGACCGGATCGAAGGAGGGACGGGTGCCGCGTTCCGCGCTCGCGCAGATCTTCGCGCTGGCGGCCGCGACCGTCGCCCTGTTCGTGGCGCTTATCGGTGGAGATGGGGTTCCTGTTTCCACTGTGCTGGTCGCCGCTGCCCTGGTGGCGTACGCGATCGTCTTCCAAGGCATCGCCAAGGGCCGCGCTGTTCCCGCCGATTGGGCAATTCGCCACGCGATGGCCGCTATATTCTGCCTGCTGCTCGCCGCGGCCGCCGGTATCGCACTCGCGGTAGCGGGCGCTGGAAGCCCCTTCGACGCGCGCCTGGTCTGCACATACGGAGTGTTGGGAATTCTCGGCTGGGTCAGCAATTTTATCGTCGGGATGTCCTATCGGCTCTTCACCGGATTAGTGGCGCGAGTCCGATCGGTTCTGGGATGGCCCCACCTGAGCATGGCGGAACTGTCGATCGACGGCGGACGTCCGCTGGTCTTCTGGGCCTTAAACGCCGGGGTGCTGCTGATGGCTGGAGGCCTGCTGGCGGGGAGAGTTTCGATCGCCCAGGCCGGCGCGTTTCTGATTGCGCTAGGCGGCCTGGTGTACAGCGCCGCGATGGCTCATACGCTCAGCTTTGCCTATCGGCGCGCCGCGCCGGCCGCGCCCGGCCAGCTGCTGCGCGCGGCGCAGGATTAACCCATTGATTAGAGCCGCACGGCCGCTAAGCTTATCTCAAGCGATGTGCAATTGCAGATGAGGGTCCTGATCATAGGCGCCGGCATAATCGGCAACGCGGTGGCGTGGCGGCTCGCGCGCGCGGGCGCAGACGTTACAATCGTGGAGCGGGGCAGGGCGGGGCAGGAGGCGTCATGGGCGGCGGCCGGAGTGATCGCGCCCCAGGCCGAAGCCGAGGGCGCCGGTCCATTCCTGCGCTTTTGCGTCGAAGGCAAAAAGGCCTTCGAAGCGATGCTGCCCGAACTGATCGCGGAGGGCGGTATCGACCCCGAATATGACAGGGGTAGCGGCGTGCTCTACGTCGCGCTCAACGAGGAGGATCGCGCAGAGCTAGCGGCCCGCGCGGTCTGGCAGCGCGAGGCGGGGCTGCAGGTGGAGGAAATCAACGGCGATCGGGCGCGCGCAATCACTCCGGCGATTTCTCCGCAGGCCATCTACGCGTTGTACTTTCCGCATGAGAACCGGATCGAAAACCGCCAGCTTACCCAGGCCTTTCTGATTGCGGCGCTCAAGGCCGGAGCAAAGCTGATAGAGGATAGCCGCGTCGAGGCGATCGAAACGGCCGGCGGGAAACTCCGCGGCTTGCGCTTGCAAGGCGGCGAGCTGCTCGAAGGCGACGCGGTGATCAACGCCGCCGGTTCGTGGGCCAGCCTGATTTCCGGCGCCGAGGCTGACAACGTCAAGCTTCATCCGGTGCGCGGCCAAATCGTCTGTTTCCAGGCGCGGCCCAATCTGGTCGGGCCATCGATCTTTTCGCTGCGCGGCTACGCTGTGCCCCGGCGCGACGGCCGCGTGCTGGCCGGCTCCACGCGCGAAATGGCCCGCTACAGCAAGGATGTGACGCTGGAGGGGATGGATAGTATCGTGCACGCCGCCAGAGACATGCTGCCGGCGCTGTCGGCGATGCGTTTTCGCGAGGCGTGGGCCGGGTTGCGTCCCGCCACTTCGGATTTCCTGCCGGTGTTGGGTCCGTCGCCGACCGTTGCCGGCCTTTACTACGCCACCGGCCATTTCCGCAGCGGTATCCTGCTGGCCGCGATCACCGGGCGCATCATCGCGGCGCTCCTAACTGGAGGCAAACCCGAAACCGACATCGGACCATTTTCACCGGCCCGCTTCAACAGCGCGGGCCACACGCGTTAGGAGCCATGCGAGTTCTGGGTCTCGTCAAGGATCTGATGTTCCGCTCAAAGATCGACGCGGTGTGCGAATCGATGGGCGTGGAGGTTGCTTACGTGTCGGCCCCCGAGCGCCTGACGCAGCGCTGCGCCGAAATTCAGCCGTCGGTTGTGGTGATCGATCTTTCCGAGAAGTCCTTTGCGCCCGAACCGACGATGGCGGCGCTCCGCGACCACGCTCCCGGTGCGAAGGTCATCGGATTCGCCTCGCACGTCGACTTGAAGGCGCTGGCCGGCGCCCGCCAGGCCGGCTTTACCCGCGTGCTCTCACGCCAGGAATTCGCCGCGCAGCTTCCAGCGCTGCTCAAGCCGCAATCCGGGTGATCCGCTTAAGCCCGCGCCGACGTTTCATCCGAAATAGCGCAACGCGATTATCGCGTTGAAGACCACGAAGGCGAACGGCACCAGGATGCGGCTTATGCGCCGCAACCGCAGCCCGAAGTCAACGCGCCGGGTGCGGCCCGAGACGTGAACTGTCGTCATTTCGATTGCGGTGAAGAACACAAACACCAGGCAGAGCAGAAAGAAGGCGTCGATGTAAGTCAGGTATGGCACCTTGGGCAGGCTCAGCGAAATCGAAAATGCGAACGCGATTACCGTGAGGATCGTGGTGATCGAGATCTGCACCTGGCTGCTTAAATCGCGCGGGTCGATCCAGTAAACGGTCCACGACAGGATCACCATCAGCACCAGTGGCAGGAAGATTTTCCACAGGTAGAAATCGTATTTGCGTTTGACCAGGATCTCGAAATGCGCCTCGGGTACGGTGCCAAATTTTGACAGCGGCACATGATCGTGCTCGGTCCGGACTTTAACCAGCTCCCATTCCGCCAGCGAGGAATAAATGGATTCCTCGGCACTGATCCATGTGTGTTGCTCGTTGGCTTTAAAGGTCACGATCTGGGCCTGGGCGACGAAGGGGTGAATGATTATCTGGAGCGCCTGCCGGTCGAATGGAAACCTGCGCAAATGGAAACGCGTGCTCAAAAAAGCTTCCGCGCGTTCGACGTAAAGCACCTGGCCGTCGGGCGCGACGCGCAGCGAAACCTCGTTGGTAACGCGGGCTCCGACTCCATTTATGAAATCCAGCCGCGGGTGCCAAACCTGATCGGGCGAATACAGATGGTAACGCTCGCGCGCGTCGCGCGGCGTGAAAACCAGCCGCGAGTCGTGCCATTGCACGAACAGGTAGAACATCAGGTGAAACCGCTGCTGCACTTCGTCGATGTCGGTCAGATTGATGACGTGAATCGAGATCGACACGGGAATGGGTTGGCCGTCCTGAAGCGGCGGGCGGATCAACTCGTTTTGCTGCCCAAGGGAAAGCGGCACTTCGGAGCCGGCGCGGGCCATCCGGCAAGTGAGCATCAGGCACAGCGCCGCGCCGACGGTTACCAGCGGTTTAAACGGCGTTCTCAAATCCTCAAGTAGAGCTTTATAGCAGAGCGGCGGGCTTTGAAAGTATCCACGCGCTTGCGGTTGTCCGCGCTCCACGGCTCTAGTGTTGTTCGCAGAACGCGCCTGGTGCTTCGCCCGGATTCGGGCAGTTCATCTGACGTTCGTCGGCAATCTCGTTTGGTCCCTTCATCAGGGTGGATAACTCGCTGTCCGGATGAGCGCAATGAACCGAATCGATGGTGCCCTCGGAAGTGTAAGCCACAATGAAGTCGACCTTGTGGTTCCAACTGCAAATCTGCAGCGGCGTGAAAACCGCTTCCGTAACACCGAAGGTCAACGCGTCCGCGGTCAGGAGCAAAGCGCCGGTTGCGATCTTGGTCCTGATGCTCTGTCCGTCGGGGTCGAGGCGGTAGACTTCGATCGTCCCGCCGTTATGGGGATAAGTGATCGCGGGCTCGCCGACGTAACGGTCCACATGCGCGCGGGTTGCGCCGGTTTGAAGCACAGTCACGTCCTTGTAGCCGGGACGCGCCGTTTCCATCAGAACCGAGCATCCGCACTGCGCGGTTGCGAGTCCCGCCAGCATCCCGAACAACGCCATCTGTCTCAGTTTGGAGCGCATCGTAGTTCTCCTGCCGCCGTTGTGATTTGGAGGCGTGCAGTGATTTTGAAACATTCAACTGCGCCTCCACGGACGGCGAAGTTAATCGGCCGATGCTCATTGCAGAAGATGGCATACTGCGCGCGCCGCCCAATGCCGCTGCTTGTCGCGCATTGCCATCGGCATAAGGCGAGCTCAGACCATTAGTTCTTTTCTCGCGGTCCATTTCCGGCACGGGCGCCGGGCGTCTTTGGACTTTCCGCGCCGAATTTTCTCCCCCGGTCCCGCAGCGTGATATAAAGATCGAGTGAGTTCCGCAGTCTCGGCATTTCATCCGATTGTCCGCACCTGGTTCGAGGGCCGCTTCGGGCGGCCTTCGGCAATCCAGGACGCCGGATGGCCGGTGATCGGCGGAGGCCACGACGTCCTGTTGTGCGCCCCCACCGGCAGCGGCAAAACGCTGGCCGCCTTCCTATGGTCAATAAACCAGCTTGTTATCGAGGCGCAGTCCGGGTTTCTGCCCGATGAGGTGTCGGTCCTCTACGTCTCGCCGCTCAAGGCGCTGGCCAACGATATCCGGCTCAACCTTGAAGAACCGCTGAGCGGAGTGCGCGAAGCCGCGGCGGTGGCCGGGATGACGCTGGCGCCAATCCGCGCCGGGCTGCGCACGGGAGATACTCCCGCCACGGAGCGCGGTGCGATGCTGCGCCGCCCGCCGCAGATCCTGGTCACCACTCCCGAATCGCTGTTCATCCTGCTCACCACCACGCGCTTTCGCCAGAAGCTGGAGTCGGTGCGGTGGGTTATCGTTGACGAATTGCATGCGATGGCGGGCAACAAACGCGGCGCGCACCTGGCGA
This sequence comes from Binataceae bacterium (SeqCode), assembly GCA_035262365.1. Taxonomy (GTDB): domain Bacteria; phylum Desulfobacterota; class Binatia; order Binatales; family Binataceae; genus JAJPJA01. The sequence goes on along the minus strand of DATFSZ010000151.1, from coordinate 27,049 downwards.
TCACGTTGGAGCGGCTGGAGCGGATGGTAAAGGCGCGTACCGGGGCCAGGCCCGTGCGGATCGGGCTTTCAGCAACGCTCAGCCCGATCGAGGAGCTGGGCCGCTTTCTCACCGGCGGCGAGGTCGATTCCTCCGGCGAGCGGACGGAGCGTCCATGCCGAATCGTGCGTGCCGGCGACGGTCCGCGCGAGCTGGACTTGCAGGTTCTGGCGCCGGGTCCGGAGCTGGGTCCGCTGGCGACTCACCCGCATTGGGATGCGATGTACGACAAGATCGCCGCCCTTATCGCGGAGCATCGCACGACCCTGGTGTTCACGCTCTCCCGCCGATGGGCCGAGCGGGTCGCGCTGGCCCTGCAAAAGCGCGTCGGCGACCAAGCCGTGATGGCTCATCACGGCAGCATGGCGCGCGCCGAGCGCCTGCTGGCCGAGCAGCGCTTAAAGCGCGGCGAGCTGCGCGCGATCGTGGCGACCGCTTCGCTGGAGCTGGGCATCGACGTGGGCGCCGTCGATCTGGTCTGTCAGATCGACACGCCTAAATCGATCTCGGCCGCGATCCAGCGGGTTGGCCGTTCGGGGCATGCGCTGGGTCAAACACCCAAGGGGCGCTTTTTCGCGATGACTCTGGATGACCTGCTCGAATGCGGCGCGGCGGTGCGCGCGATACGAAACGGCCGCCTGGACCAGGTCGAGATTCCGCTTGGATGCCTGGACGTAGCCGCTCAGCAAATCGTGGCGATCTCCGCGGAAGAGGGCGAGATTTTCGAAGCCGAACTGCTGCGTATGTTGCGGGGCGCGCATAATTTTGCCGCGCTTCACGCCGCGCAGATGCGCCGACTGCTGGATCAGATGGCGGCCGAGCTACCCGAGCGGATCCAGGGCGCGTATCCGAAAATTTTTTACGACCGCGTCAGCGGCAGGGTGAAGGCCCGGCGCGCCGCGCGGCTGACCGCAATCACCTCGGGAGGAACCATACCAGAAGCCGGCAATTACGACGTCGTGATCGAATCGCAGCAGCGCAAGATTGGCGATGTCGAGGAGGACTTCGCCCAGGAATCCGTGCGCGGCGACGTTTTCGCGCTGGGCTCGATGCCGTGGCAGATCCAGCGCATTTCTCGCGGCCGCCTGATGGTCGAGCCGGCCCCTGGGATGGCGCCGACGCTGCCGTTCTGGATGGCGGAGGCGGCCGGCAGAACGCCTGCGCTGTCAAACGAGATAAGCGAACTGCGGCACGAGGTCGCGCGCCGCTTGCCCAATCCTGACCAGGCGCAGGCGTTCCTGATTGATGAGTGCGCACTCGAACCCTCGGCGGCGGCGCAGACGGTTGACTATGTGCGGCGCGGGCTGGACGCGCTGGGCGCAATTCCCGATGAGCACACGATCGTCGCGGAGCGCTTTTTCGACGGCTTGGGCGGTACACAGATCGTGCTTCATTCGCCGCTGGGCATGCGGCTCAATCGCGGCCTGGGTCTGGCCCTGCGCAAGCGGCTTTGCCAATCGTTCGATTTCGAAATTCAGGCCTCTGCCATCGACGACGGCGTGCTGCTCGCACTCAATTCGCGCCACAGTTTCCCGCTCGAAGAGGTCTTCAGCTTTCTCAATTCGCGCACGCTGCGCGACACTTTGGTACAGGCGCTGCTCGCCGCTCCGATGTTCGAAGTGCGCTTTCGCCACGTTGCCACGCGCGCGCTGAGCGTGATGCGCAATTCCAAAGGGCGCAAGGTGCCCGCCTGGATCCAGCGCCTGCGCTCTCAGGACCTGACGGTTGCGCTCTTTCCGCAGCAGCAGGCCTGTCAGGACAACAAGCCCGTGCACGTGGAGATTCCGGATCATTTCATCGTCCAGGAAGCGATTCGTGAATGCCTGGAGGAATCAACCGATATCAAACGGTTGTGCACCTTGATGGAGGAAATCGAGCGCGGGCGGGTGCGAACGATCGCGGTGGACTCGATCGCGCCCTCGGTCTTTGCCCAGCGCCTGCTGTTGGCCTGGGACTATTCCTTCCTGGACGACGGCGAGCGGGCCAACCGCCGCAGCCGCTCGGTGATGATGAACCGCGGGATGGCCGAGGATGTGCTGCGCACGGAGGACCTGTCGGAAATGCTGGCGCGCGACGCCGTGGCGCGAGTCGGCGCGGAAGCGTGCGGGGCCGCGCCCGCGCGCAGAGCGCGCGACGCCGACGAGCTTTACGAATTGATCAAGGCGCATGGCGCGCTTGGGGAGGACGAACTCGGCGATCGGGTCGTAAGCGAAGCTGCCGCGATGATCCATCGGTTAGCCGAAGGCGAGCGGATAATTAGGCTTCAGCTTAAGCATCGGCGAACTCCCGTGTGGATCGCTGCCGACGACGCGGCCCTGCTTCGCGCCGCGTACCCCGAGGCGAGCTTGAGCGCTCCGGCCACAAACCAAAACGGTGGCGAACCCGATCGGGACTCGGCGCGCGAGGAAATCGTGCGGCGTGCGATGCGCACCTCGGGTCCGGTCCTGGCCGGCGAACTCGCCCAGCGCCTTGGCTTCGAACTCAAGGAGACCGAGCGCCATCTGGCAGCGCTGGAAGCAAGGGGCGCGGTATTTCGCGGACGCTTCATCGGCGCCGGCGAAAGCTGGTGCGATCGCTATAACCTGGAGCGAATCCATCGCCTGACCCTGGAGAAAATTCGCGCCGAGGTCGAGCCTTGCGAGGACCACGAGTACGTCAGCTTCCTGCTGCGCTGGCATCATATCGGCGGAACTGATTTGCCGCCCGGAGTCGAAGGCGCCGCGGCCGTGCTCGACCAGCTAAGCGGCGTTGCGCTGGACACCGAACTTTGGGAGCGCGCGATCCTTTCTGCGCGCGTGCCCGGCTATCGGCCCGACTATCTGGACCTTCTATGCCTGGGCGGACAGATAACCTGGGTCGCGGGACCGCGGCGCGCAGCGGATGAAGAGGTACCTTCGCGCGTTGCGTTCGTGCCCCGCGAGCGCGGCTTCCTGGCGCGCCGGCACGCATCCGAAGCGGAGCCGGAGGAGGCCAAGGAACAAACGGTGTTGAAGGCCCTGCGCGAAGGCGGCGCGCTTTATCTTCACCAGATTGCGCAACGTGCAGGTCTTTCCGATCGCGACGTGCTGCGCGCGCTGTGGAGTCTGGCCGCCGACGGCTGGGCCACCAATGACGGCTTTGCGCCCCTGCGCCTGCTGGCCGGAGCGCCAACAGCGGCTGCGGCGATCGCGGCGCCGCCGGAGCGCAAGTCCAGCCGCTACGATGCCGGATTGCGGGCGCGGCTCAAGTCCAGCTTGGGAGGCAGATGGGTCGCGATTGGCGGCAATGCCGACGCTAACCACGACGCGCAGACCGGCACCGATTCGGAACGTGAGTTGGCGATGGCGCTGCTGCGCCGCCATGGAATCCTGACGCGCGAACTGCTCGCCGCCGAGGAGGGTGTCACATGGTCAGACCTGGTTTTCGCGCTGCGGCGGCTTGAGTACGGCGGAACCATCCGGCGCGGCTACTTCGTGCGCTCGCTTTCGGGCGAGCAGTACGCGCTGCCCGAAGCGGTAGAGATGCTGCGCGCGATCAGAACCACGCCGCCGCCTGAGCACATCGCGGCATTGTGCGCCGTCGATCCGGCCAATCCATATGGCGTCGCGCTGCCCGGATGCGGTATTGCGCGCGAGCCCGGCAATGTGATCGTAATCGCCGGCGGACGTCCGCTAATCGGTCTCGCTGGGCGCGAGCTGATCGCCTTTGCCGCAACGGACTCCGAGCGATTCAGCGCCGCGATCGGTGCGATCTTGAAGTTAAGGCACAAGATCAGGATTGATACGGTTGACGGCCAGGCGGCGCTGGACTCGGCACGGGTTGGCGAATTGGCCGCGATGCGGTTTCATTCCGACGGCCGCAGCCTGGTTTACGACGGCCTGCCGGGTCCGATGCCGGCGCGGGCGGCCGCGATGGCCGCGGCCAAGGCTAGCGCGTCGCCTCAAGGATGACTTTAGATCATGTCCAAAAGTGAAGAAGCGGCCGAGCGTCACCAGACCGGGGCAGGCGGGGAACTCGCGCGGCTGCAAGCGCTGATCGATCGCAGCACTGCCACCGCTACGGTCTCGGTGGCTGACTCGGTGGCATACAGCGAGCGGCAGATGTCGGCGCCGGAATTCGTAGAGTTCTGGCGCGGGGTGCGCCTGATCGCGATGGCAACAGTGGGCGGCGCCGGCCAGCCACATATCGCTCCCGTCCATGCGCAACTGGGGGGCACCAGCTTCGGCTTCGGCCCGGGTCACGACGCGGTCGGCGATGAGAACTCCGACCTTACTACGGTGCGAATGGTCGTGTACGAAGATGCTGTGCGCCGCGCCGACCTTGTACGCAGCCCGCGCGTCGCGTTGACGACGTGGCGCGACGATGGCGCAGCGGCGATCCTTTATGGTCGCGCCAGCGAAGTTGCGGGCAGCTTGCGCCAAGCGGCGCAGGCCGCAGCGGCAAACCGCGGCGCGTGGTCGAACTGGCGATCAAGTTAAGCCGCATCTATGCGATGCGCGCGCCGGTACGCAAGCCGGAGTAGGGCGGCGAACGCGGTCGTTAGTTAGCTACGTCGCATTCCCGCACCGCCGAGCTGCGTGCCGGCCTTTTTCCTTGAAGCACGTCAAACGCGGCTCTGGCGCGAGTGCCGCAAATCTGTCTAATAGACGACACGGCTCTTTAACCGGAGGAACAGGGCGATGCGATTTGGATTAATGACCGATTTTCGCAATCCCCCGCAGTGGGCGCGGCCCTCGGCGGAAGTTTACGCCGACATCATAGACCACATGGTCTGGGCCGAGTCGCTGGGCTTCGGCGACGCCGCGTTTCTGGAGCATCACTTTACCGACGACGGCTACGTGCCCTCGCCCCTGATCGCCGCCACGGCCGTGGCGGCGCGCACTAAAAAGATGCGCGTCGGCACCAATATCGCCATCCTGCCGTTGTACGATCCGGTTGGACTTGCCGAGGACGGCGCGGTCCTGGACGTGATCTCCAACGGCCGGCTCGATTTGGGCGTCGGGCTCGGTTATCGGCCCGAGGAGTATGCCGGCTACGGAATCGACCTCAAGACCCGAGGCGCACGCGCCAATGAGGCATTGGAAATCATCCGCCGCCTCTGGCAGGGCGAGAAGGTGACCTTTCACGGCAAGCATTTTCATATCGAGGGTGCCAAGGTCACACCGCGTCCGGTGCAGGAACCCAATCCTCCAATCTGGGTGGGCGGGTTCAACCGTGCCGCGGTCAGACGCGCCGCCAAGTACGGCGACGGCTATACGGGACCGGCAAACAAGCAGACGCTTGAGATGTATCGCGAGGAACTGCAGAAGGCCGGCAAGGATCCGTCCAAGGCGCGGATGACCGGCGGGCTCCCGTGGCTGGTCGTTTCCAACGATCCAGATCGCAGCTTCAACTTGTTCGCTCCGGGTGTGATGTATTGGTACAACTCTTACGCCAAGTGGTTCGAGGGCACCGACACCAATGTCTGGCCGTATCTCGACGGCGTTGAGGACCTCAAGCGGCTGAACCTCATGACCGTCGTTACTCCCGACGAAGCCGTCAAACTGATCAAGGCGCAAGTTGCAGAGGTGCCGGTCGAGACCTTCGGTATCGCGATCGCGCCGCCCGGAGTCCCGGTCAGCAAGGTGACGGAGAACATCGAGTTGTTTGCCAACAAGGTGATGCCGCACTTCAACTAGCAGAGCGGGAGGGGCTCACGGGTAGCTCAAAAACAGGGTAACCGTCGATCTTGGCAGGTTACCCTGCCAAACTTACCGGCCTGTTTTATCTCGCGAGACTCAAAGTTTTTTGCCGCCGCTCTCGCGCGCTCACCTTTCGTATTCTCCCCACGCTTTGAAAGGGTTAACCTGAAGGTTGATCTTTACAAACCGGCCCGTTTGAACCCGCAAGAGCCGAAAATCGACCATATTCATGAAAAAGTTTCTCAACTATCGCTTCAAGTTCAACTTCAACACGATCTGCGCGGTGCTGTTAGCTGCGTCGGCGCCGTTTTTGTTCGCGTCTCACGCTTACACTCAAGGCCACGGCGCCGGTGATTCGCTCTCGGCGAAGGATTCGGCGAGGGTGGACCGAATCCAGGATCATTACCAACATACCACCTCTTTCAGTGCGAAATTTACCGAAGAGTTGACGGGAGTTGGCGCAACCAAACGGACTCGGAGCGGGTCGGTGTCTTATAAGCGGCCGGGCAAGATGCGATGGGAATTCGACGCGCCGCAGAAGGAGACCGTGGTGTCCGACGGGCATAAGCTTTACGACTATCAGCCGGACCTCAACCAGGTGCTCGAAGTGCCGATCGATCGCGCCTTCAAGTCAGCCGCGCCGCTGAGCTTTCTGCTCGGAATGGGAAATCTGCGGCGCGACTTTAATGTTTCGCTGCCCGTGGCGGCCTCTTCAGACACCTTGCTGCGGGTTGTCCTGACGCCCAAGGGCGGCGGTGACCGGATTGAAATGGGGCTTAATCCTTCAACCTGTGACTTGGTCGAAGCCAAGGTGACCAACGCGCTGGGAAACGTCACCGCGATCCGGTTCAGCGACGTGCGCACCAACGTGCAACTTGCTGACGCGATGTTTCAGTTCGAAGTGCCGCCCGGTGCCGACATTGTTCAGGCTCCCAACGCGCCAGGAGCACAACCACACAGCCTCTAAAATCGGGGGTAGATTGCCTCGCCTCAGGCGGCGGGATAGAGATATAGGCTCTCTAAATTAAGCACGCATCATGCCGAAAGTTCACCTGCTGAGTCTGGGTTGCCCCAAAAATCTCGTTGACAGTGAGGTTATGCTAGGGGCCCTGACCCACGCCGGATATGAAATTACGATGGCGCCCGACGAAGCCCAGGTATTGGTGATAAACACCTGCGCTTTTATTGAAGCGGCCAAAAAGGAATCGATCGACGCCATATTACAGGCAGCGGAAGTCAAGAAGCGCGCCGCCGGGCGTCGCCTGGTGGTGGCTGGCTGCCTGTCGCAGCGCTATAGCGACGAGCTGCGCGAGTTGTTGCCTGAAGTGGACATCTTCGTCGGGACCGGCAATTTCCTCGATCTGCCCGACCTGTTGCGCACCACGGAGCTGCCCGAGGAGCGTCCCGCTCCGTACCGCGGCGCGGCCCATCTACTGCCCGGGGCCGACGCCCCACGCATCACAACCACATCATTCTTCAGCTCTTACTTGAAGATTTCAGAAGGATGCAACCACAAGTGCGCCTTCTGTATCATTCCGAAAATCCGCGGTCTGCACGAAAGTCGGCCGGCGGAGGTAATTATAGAAGAGGCGGCCGACCTGGCCCGTCGCGGCGTGCGTGAGATCAATCTGATCGCCCAGGACCTCACGGCTTATGGGCGCGATTTGAAACCACCCTCTTCGCTCGCCATGCTGCTGCGGGGCCTGTCCCGAATCGACGCGATACGCTGGATTCGCCTGCTCTATTGCTACCCGAACTTTGTGAGCGATGAACTGCTGGACGCGGTCGCGGAGCTGCCCCAGGTGGTCAAGTACATCGATATGCCGCTGCAGCATGCGGACGATGGAATTTTGCGGACGATGCGGCGGGAGCGTTCCGAAGCCGCGCTGGAACGGTTGCTGGATAGGATTCGCACTCGCATCCCGGACGTTACCTTGCGCACCTCCTTCATCGTCGGCTTTCCGGGAGAGACCGACGCGGCCTTTGAACGCCTGCTGGACTTCGTGCGCCGCCAGCGTTTCGACCGTGTGGGCGTGTTTACCTATTCGCGCGAGGAAAACACCGCTGCTTATGACCTTCCCGGCCAGGTGCCCGCCCGGGTAATGCGGGCGCGCCGCGCCCGTCTGATGCAAGCTCAGGCGGAGATTTCGCTGGCGCGCAACCAGTGGCTGGTCGGGCGTGAGATGGAAGTGATGGTTGAGAATTATGCGCCGGGCTCACAGGGGCGGCTGCGCGGGCGTTTGGCGGGCCAGGCGCCGGAAATCGATGGCATGGTTTTGTTGCGCGGCGCGGCCGAGCCCGGTGAGTTCATCCGCGCCCGGATAGAAAAGGCCTTTACCTACGACCTGCACGCTCGGGTAGTGAGCGCTGGGATGGACGCTCAAGATCGAGTAGACGCCAAAGATTTGTCAGAGAGGTTGGCAGTTCATGCCTAAGAAGCCCGCTTCAACCAGCCGCAAAAGATTTCTCGGCAAAGTGCGCCGGCGTCTGCAGGAGATGAAAGAGAAAATCCTGGCCGAGATGGAGCAGGCGATGCGCTCGGAGCGCGAGGGGCTGAAGGATGAAGGCATGGATACCTACGACCTGGCCTCGGAGGAGCGTGACCGCGAAATCAGCTTCATCCTCTCCGATCGCGAGCGGGTCAAGATTGGCTCGATCGACGACGCGCTCGAGCAAATCGGTGACGGTTCCTACGGGATCTGCGAGTCCTGCGGGTTGGAGATTGGCGAAGAGCGTCTGGAAGCGCTGCCATTCACCCGCCTATGCCGCGACTGCCAGCAGGACCTGGAGCGCGAGGCCCGCACCCAGCGGCGCGGCGATGACGATCGGGCGGGTTACCGTAAGTTCGGCTCTACCGAGGCGGACGAAGAAAACACCTGAAGTCAGTCCCCGAGCACGCTGAGTTGTAAAAGGACCGAAGGTAGTACGATGCGCTCGGCGGGCAAAGCTGTTAGCCTATTACAAACATCCAAGGCGCTGGATTAAAGGAGTCAGTTTGTCGTACCTCTTCCCCTCATTCCTCGAACTCGTTTTTGCTCGCCGATGTCCCTGAACGTGACAGAGGCTCAGGTTGCGGAAGCCGCCGCCCAGACCCGCAATCCGGGTCTGGCCCAGGTCAAGGCTATCGTGGCATTTGCCAGTGCCAAGGGAGGCACCGGAAAAAGCACGATGGTGTCCAATCTGGCCGCTGCGCTGGCGCTTAAGGGGCGCAAGGTCGGCGTCGCCGACGCTGACTTCGAGGCCCCCAGTGTGGCGCCGATGTTGGGCTTGGCGCGGGTTCGCTTGATTTCCATGGGCGGTGCGGTGGAACCCGCCAACGGCCCCCTCGGCATCCGTATTGTCGCCAACGATCCTGCCGCGGACGAACCGCTGGCCAGCTTTGCCGTGGACGACTCGCATCTGGAGGCTGGCGAAGGGTCATCGTCCAACGGCACCCCGGAGTTCATCTCGCCCGAAGACTTGATCAGCCGCGCCCGATTCGGCGCGCTGGACCTGCTGCTGATCGACCTGCCGCCGGGTTTCAATCACGCGATACGGCTGTGCCAAGCCGTTGACCGCGCCGGCGTGGTGATAGTTGTTCCCGCGTCAGCAACTGCTTGCGCGGCGGTGCGGCGATCATTGGAGCAGGCGCGCCGCAAGGGCGTGAGAGTCATTGGTCTGATCGAAAACATGCAAGGCTTTTACTGCGGCAACTGTCATTCCGTGCGACCCCTTCTGCCGCGCTCCGATGTCGGTGCGCTGGCGCGCGACTTCGACCTGCCGATTCTCGGGAGGTTGCCCTTCGACTCGCGGCTGGCCGAATCATGCGACATCGGCCGGCCCTTCGTACGCGAATACCCCGATGCGCCGGTGAGCAAGCTGATCAACGAAACGGCGCAGGCACTGCTCGCGGCGGCGTCGGCCTCGCGACCGCGCGTAAATGATTTGGCGCCCTCATCCTGATCGCGGAACTCGTTGGGGGTGAGGGTATTCCCCTCCCGGATCGGCTCCGGAGCCTAGTCGTCTGATCGCTCGGGTTGTGCCGCAACCGGCGCGCTCACTGACGTGGAGCATTCGAACATCCCCGCTCCCGGGGCGCCGTCCAATTCGAATCGGGCAAAGCCCAGCGACGTGTAAACTCGCGATCCTGCCGGACCGGGGCGTGACAACGCCATGAAGCAGAGGGGAAAACCCGCCACGCGTATCATCCCCGCCGTCGGATGCGCCAGCACAGCCTCAAGAAAGCGCGGCGCGGTGCCTGGCGACCATGTGTCCGTATCCAGCCGCTCCACGCGGCAGTCAACGCCGGCCTTGTCCATCAGCACCATTGCGCTTTCGATGCGGCCCTGTTGCGGCCCATGTTCGGTGCGAACTTCGATCGCGCGCGACGGCGCACAGCCATTGAAGTAACCCCACATCGAAGCGCGTGATGAAAACGCCCGCTCGGCCTGGCCCAGCAGCGAAATGCCCACCCTGCCCGACGCGCGTAGCGGTTGGTGCACGCCTTCCAGCGTGATTGCGCCGGTCGCAGTCCCGAAGCCCATCCGACGCCTGCCGATTGCGAAGAATTGCGGGTCGAAGCAAATCGGGCCGGTGCAATCTTTAAGCTCAAGTGTGCAGTTGAGCGTGGCCCGATCGACGCCGCCGGTCGCCAGAGCGCGCTCCATCCGCAGATAGGCAGACGCGTCGGGCACGACCAGGACCGGTCCGCTGTACTCCACCGACACCGTGCGGCCGTCGGCACGCAGATGGATTGGTCCGCGCGTGATCCGATTGCGGCGCAATTCCAGCTTGCCTTCCACGGTGCATAGTGCGACGCGGCCGTTGGGTAACAGCATGATCACCCGCGCGCCGCCGCCTCCAAAGAGGTCCATGCTCGCCATCACGCCGATGCCGCGCTCCGGATCGAAGAACTCCACCCCGAATCTGACCGGAGCGCCGGTGCTTGCTTTGGGCCGCGGCTTGGCGGGCGCTGCGTCGTTGTGCGGCCGCGTGATGACCATCGGGGCCTGGAGCCGCCGCGTCGACGCAGTGGCCGAAAACGACTCGGCGATCAGCGCGATCGCGGTTTCACGCAGCGCCCCGGGCCATCTTAGCGCCACCGACAGTTCCAGTTGCAGTGCGTCCAACGCACCGGCGGCGGACAGGCCGGCGAGCATGCGCAGCGGCTCAAGCCGGCTTTGCGCGAATCGCGTGGAGAAAACCTGAAGCAGATTCTGCCGACCGGCCGCCGGATAGCGCAGCCCAAAAGTCGGCACGATGCCTTTGGCTTCCAGGCGGGCGCACAGATGCGCCAGCGGCCCGTTGATGAAGCGCTCGCTGGCGGTGATGTGCGCGGAGGACACGGGCCGCAGCCGCCCGCTGAAAAGCCGTGCGCCCAGGCCGAAGTCGATCCGCGCCTGGATGACGTTCCATCCGTGGATCACCAGGATCAGCACGCGGCCATGGCGATCGGCCATCCGCGACACTCGCTCCGCGAGCCGCGCCAGCACCCACGGCGCATGGTGAGCGATCTCCTCGACGCGGTTGCAGTCCAGGACGTTGCGGTCCATCGCGACGTTGATCAGTGCATGCGCGTCAAGCCGGCGCGCCAACTCGCGCGTGATTTCCGCTGTGTGCAGGTCGTTGATCCGCGGATGCAGCCGCGCGCGCGAAGCGCGCCCAGCCCGCCCGCCATGCGGCGCGACGAGCAGAATCGGCGCCTCTCCTTCAATGACTTGCAGCCAGGAGGAATCGGCTGCGAATAGTTCTGTGGCTTCAGGCTTGGCGTTCATGCGTGCGCGCGCGATGCAGTGCCCACGTGGTCCAGGCGTGGAGCACCACCGACATGATCAGATAGTAGCCGATATAGGTGAACGAGAGCCAAACCACGAACTGGTTTGGCGAAGACAGCGTGGCCAGCAGGTAGATGACCAGCGCGCCCCAGATGACGCCCAGTGATACAGTCAGCCGCCGCAGCAGCTCGGTGCGGCTGGGATAGATGTACTTGATCGGCACGAATACCATCAGCGCGAAGCCCGCCAAGATCGCGGCGTTGAGCGCCGGGCTCAGCCCGAAGCAATAAAGGTAGAAGGCCACCAGGTTCCAGTAAGACGGAAAACCAAGAAAGAAATGGTCGGGCGTCTTGGCGTTGGTCTGGCAAAATCCATAAGCGCTGGACAACAGCACCGCGGCGGCGATCGCGTATCCGAAGATGCCCGCCGGAAGCATGCCGGCGCACAGCATCAGATAAGCCGGCACGACCACGTAGGTTAGATAATCGACGATGTTGTCGAGCAAGGCGCCGTCAAAATTCGGGATTCGCGTTTTGACTTCGAGCCGGCGCGCCAGTATCCCGTCGCTGGAATCGATCACGGTAGCTATCGCCATCATGATGAAGGACCCGCGGAAGCGATGCTGGGCGGCCAGTTCGATCGCCAATAGGCCGATCAGCGCGCCGGAGGCGGTGTAGGCGTGCACCGCCCAGGCCAGAATCTTCAGGACAGTTTCTCTCGACTGCAACCGGCTGCGGATCACTTGCGTGGGCAACGACCTCAATCGCGCGGCGCGCCGTCGCGGCCGGCGAAGAATTCCTTGAGCATCACGGTGTAAGGAGCGCAGACGCGGCGTTTGCGGACGTATGCTACGGCCTCCTCCAGCCCCATCGCGCGATGGAGATGAATGAATGCGATCGCCACGGTCGGCGCCCGGTTGATGCCGGCATTGCAATGCAGGTACACGCGCCGGCCCGCTTGCACCAGGCCATGAACCTGGGCGACGGCGTCTTCCAGCGCGCGCTCCAGGTGGTCGGCGCTGGAGTCAGGCACCGGCATCCGCACCAGCGTGATCCCTGCCCGCCGGTACGAAGCGGCCAGCGCCGGCAAGTCCAGTCCTTTTATATTCAGATCGTCGTCATCCTGCAGGTTGAGCACAGCGGTAATCCTGTGGACCTGGCTCAGCCAGGCAACGTCTTGCGGGCGCGGGTACTCGCCGATCAGAAGCTCGGGCAGAAGCTCGGTTACAGACGGCGGCGCTTCGCGTACAGAGCGGGCTTCGCCATTGCGCCTGAAAGTCAACCAGTCCATCAGATTCAGGATAACACTTTGGGCCGGAACTTGCGCCGCCCCCGAAGCAGCCGCTTTGGCTCCTCCAGAGGGTGGGAAGCCCGGCGGTCCACCCGCGTTTTGGTCGGCACATTTCTCTGTCAGCATTGAGAGACTGTCGAAACACGCGGAACCGGGCAGTGGCTGGTTTTATTTTTCACCAGGTAGTTATTGTGCGGGCATCATCACGCGCACTCGTGACGTTTCGTGGAGAAACGATGTAGAACATCCTGCCATTTGATCAAATCGCGGCGCAGATTCTTCGCCTCGATCGGTCATACGACGGCAGCGTAACATACACTTGATGGATATATACGACATATGTCGTATCGATATTCATTGCGGCAAGAAATATATCTGCTCATTACAAACTACACTTGACAATAATAATGCCTCATTATATTCAGTCCGCGGTTCAGCGCGGTGCTGATTGGGGTTCCGTGCGGCTGCGGAAATGGGCTGCTGTGGTTAGCCCTGCTTCCCATCGGCGGCGGGCTCGCGTCGTTTGCCAACGCGGAACGTTAGATGCTTCGAGTCAGGATCCATACTCTGCTGATCGGTTGGATACTCTGCACGATACCGGCGGTTGGATGGGCGGCTGGTGTGGCGGATCCGGCGGCCGCCGCGCCGTCGCCGGCGCCCACTGCATCGCCGGCCCCTGCCACACCGCAGTCTTTCTATGCATTGCCGCCGGTGGTGGTCACCGCGACCCGAGCATCTATTTCACCGCAACAGGCGACTAACTATGTAACGGAACTCACTGAGCAGCAGATCGAGCAGTCGCCGCAATTGGTGCTTGACGATCTTCTGCGTCAGGTCAGCGGTTTCAATACTTTCAGGCGTTCCAGCAGTATGGTGACCGCGCCGGCGGACGATCCCGAAGCGCAGGGCGTCACGCTGCGGGGAGTGGGCCCCGGGGGAGCCAGCCGCGCGCTGGTTCTGCTCGACGGGATTCCGGTCAACGACGCCTTCGGCGGATGGATTTACTGGGATGAGATCCCACTGAACAGTATCGAACGAATCGAAGTTGTGGAGGGCGGCGGTTCCAATCTGTGGGGCAACGAGGCTGAGGGCGGCGTTATCAACATCATCAGCCGCCGCCCGGAGAACAGTGCGGTGACTCCGCAGGCGTCCTATGGGATTCGCAACACAACCCAGGACGCACTGGCGGTGGACTACGTCAAAGGAGCCTTTCGCACCAGCCTGGAGGGCAATTTTTTCAACACCAACGGATGGAACATCGTCGAGTCCGGGTTTCGGGGGCCGCTGGATCAGAACTCCAGCTCGATTCATGAACTGTTCGCCGGGCGGGTGGAATTCGATCCCGGCACCGGCCTGCAGACGTTTTTGCGCGGCAGCTATTACAATGAGAACCTGGACCTGGGGACTCCCTTTCGCAGCGCCAGCGCAACGCGCGGTTTCATCAACGGCGGCGGCACACTGCAAACCGACGCCGGCGACCTGTTCCGCCTGAGCGCCTATGGCCATCTGTCTGATTACGATCAGAATTTTTCCATCGAAAACGCAGCGCGCACGGCGGAGACTCCGAGCCAGACCCAGCACGTGCCTTCCACCGACGCAGGCGCATTCCTGACCTGGACGCGGACCTTCTTTAAGTATCATCAGGTGACGGCGGGCGGTGATTTCCGCCTCATCGACGGTTCGAGTCACGATGACTTCTTCAATACCGCCGGCGCGTTCGTAGCCCAGCGTCAGGTAAGCTCGGGCCGGCAGAATTTCTTCGGAGCGTTTATCGAGGACGTCTTCCGGCCCACCGAGAACCTGGAAATCGACGGCTCCGTGAGAGGCGATTTTTTCGACAGTTTCGACGGCGAGATCCAGACCACGCCCGCGGTAGGCGTTCCAACTGACGTGACCTTTCCGGCGCACATGCGCACCGCGACCAGCCCCCGCCTGGGCGTTCGCTACAATCCGTGGCAGTGGCTGACCTTGCGCGCCGGTCTTTACGAGGCTTTTCGCGTGCCGACGCTGGCGGAACTATATCGTCAATCCAGCGTGGAAGATTTGGTGTTGCTGCCCAATCCGAACCTGAGTCCGGAGTTCCTGGAGGGCGGCGAAATCGGCTTTCAGTGCAGCAAATGGGAGGGCCTGACCTTCGGCGTTACGGGCTACTGGGACAAACTCTTTGACCCGATCTCCAACGTCGTCACGGCCGCCAATCCGGTAACCGGCGACGACGCGGAGCGCACGCGCGTCAATCTGGGCCGCGCGCGGATTCGCGGCTACGAGATCGACGCTCAATACACACTGCCGTACGTGCTTTTCACCGCCCCGGACTACCACGATTCGCTGAGCATTACGGGCAGCTTTCTGGAATCCGAAGCCACGCTGACCAGCAACCCGCCCGATCCGACGCTGACCGGCCGGCGTCTGGCTTTGGTGCCGTGGCAGACCTTCAACCTGGGTGTGCACTACTCCACTCCGATATTTGGCGACCTAGTCGTGCAGGAGCAGTATTTCGGCAAACAGTACGAGGATTCGGACAACCACGATCTTCAGTCCGCCTATTGGTTGACGAATCTCACTCTGAGCAAAACGTTTACCCAACCGCGATACGCGCAATGGCTTAACGGCGCGACTATTTTCGCGAAAGTTCAGAATGTGATGAACCGCGCATATATTATCGATCTTGGAGGCGGTATCCCCAAGGTCGGAACCCCGCTCCTGATTCAGTTCGGTTTGAGTGCTCCAATTGCGTTCTAGCCGGCAGTGAAAATGAAGAGGTTTGAACGCAGGAATCCTGGCTGCCGTGCAAAGGCCAAAAGGCTATCGCGGATGCACTGGTGGGTGGGGCTGGTGCTGATCGCGCCGCTGGCGGGGATGGGACTGGTGGCGGCCGGATGCGGCAGCGGTTCGGGGACCACTTTGCCGCCTATTGTTGTGACTTCCACGGTCCCCCCGGATGGCGCCACCGGCATCGCATTGACTGTGACGGTTACCGCCACGTTCAATCAACAGATGAACGCCTCCACGATCAATTCTTCGACTTTTGTCGTGAGCGATCCTGCCGGATTGCCGGTGCCGGGAACCGTCGATTACGACTCGGTCAACTTTGTCCCGAGCTTCACGCCTGATGCGCCGCTGAAGCCCAATACCACGTATACGGCCGGTATCTCAGGCGGCGTTGCGAACGTTGGCGACGCTATCCTTGGGGATGACTTCGACTGGATGTTCACGACCGGGCCCTGAGCGCGGCGCAGGGTTCGCATAGCGGCAAAACCGCGCTAATCTGGCACGGTTCGTTTCGATTCCGTATCGCGTGTCTGTGCTGCGGGGCCGGAAATAGGCTTCGATAATGAACCGTGCCGCCTGATGAGCGAGAGCGGGGAAAGACTTTCGTTGCATTCGTTGGATCGCCCGCTGCGGCGCCTCGCGTGGGTGCTCCCCGCATCATTGTGCCTTTGGGTCCTGATCCTGGCCGGCTTCGCCCTGATGCTGCGCAATCCCTCTCCTCCCGCCGTGCCACCGCTGGAGGTTGACCTGGTCGAACTTGGCAGCGGTACGGCTGGCGGTTCGCCCGGCGGCGGACCCGGTGTGCGGGGCAGCGGCGGAGCACCGGGGTTGAAGGCGGTTGCCCCTTCATTTCCGCCGCCGCGCCTGGGAGCACCGCGGCGGGTTTCATCTGTGAGTAAGCATTCGTTTGCGGCGGCGCCGCAACGCCGCGGAGCCCGCAACGTGCAAAACCCGCGACACCGGCGGTTGCGGGACGTAAACCCATCGGATGATGCGGCGGTGCGGCCCGTGCGCGCCGTCAGCGAAGAACAGGCAGACGCTGAAGAAGCTGCTCCGCCGCCGCGGCCCGATCACGAACCGGTGCTGGCGCCGGCCAGCCTTGCCCCGTCCCCGGCCAAGCCGATACCACAGGCACGCGACGCGATGGCCAGCCCTGGTGGTTCGGGCGCAGGATCGGGATCGGGCGGTGGCACCGGCGCCGCTGGGGCTGGCACCACGGGCGCGGGTAGTGGAGGGGAAGGTGGCGGCACGGGCGCCGGTATCGGCGAGGGATCGCAGCCCTACGCCAGCGTGGCACATCCGCCGGTTCCGATCTCCAGGGTCCTGCCCGAATATCCGGGCAACGCGCGCTCGCAAGGTGTCGAAGGCGAGGTTGTGCTGCGGGCGATCGTTGATCGGCAAGGCACGGTGCGGCGGGAGATCGTGGTGGTCCAATCCGTCCCGATGCTGGATCGGGCGGCTATCGAGGCCTTGCGCCAATGGCGGTTCGAACCCGGCCGTGACGCCGGCAATCGAGCCGTTCCGGTAGTGATCGAGGTGCCTTTGCGATTTCGGCTGCGCTAATGGATTCGGGCTGTCTTTGAGATGGTTTTGCGCGACCGTTTCGCTCCCCCGCCGGTTCCGATAAGATGACGACGCCGAATAATCTAATCGGGTTGCGAACGCTTAGGTGCGTTTTATATAAGTCTGGCTCGGGCCCGAAGGGGTTGTTGCGGTCGGTCCAATGAGAAGATTTGTCTTTGCCCTGGTTGCCATTATGCTAGCCCTGACGCTCGCACCGCCCGCAGGGGCGGAAATATCGAGGCGCGCAAGCGGCGAGAATCTCATCACGATGAATTTCCAGGACGTTGACATTTCGGTCCTGGCGAAATTTATCAGCGACATTACCGGCAAGAATTTTGTCATAGACGAGGGCGTGCGCGGCAAGGTGACAATCGTGTCCCCGACCAAGGTTACGCCCGAGCAGGCCTACTCGATTTTCAAATCGGTGCTGCAAATCAAGGGCTTCGCCACCGAGGAATCGGGGCCTGTGGTTCGAATCATCCCCTCCCGCGACGCCCGCGCCGCGGCCGCACTGACCAACTCCAATATGCCCGCGGAGCAGCCGGGCAGCGACGAATTCGTCACCCGGATGATCAAGCTGCGCAACGCCGACGCGTCGGCGCTGGTCAGCATGGTGCAGCCGCTGATTTCGCGCGACGGGTTGGTGGCGGCGTTTCCCGAGACCAATACCCTGATAATTACCGACGACGCGTGGAACGTGCAGCGCCTGCTGAAAATAATCGGTGCGATCGATTCGGAGAGAATCCAGGAGTCGGTCGAAGTGATTCCGCTGCGGCTGGCCTACGCCGACGACCTCGCCCCCAAGATCGAACAAATCATGGGCGCCAGCGGGAGTAGCGGGTCCGCCCCGCGTCCGGGCTTCATGCGTCCGATGCAGATGCAGATGTACGGCACGGGCGGCGCCGAAGGAAGCGGATTGAGTTCCGCGTCGCGACCCGTGAAAATCATTCCCGACGAGCGCACCAACTCGCTGATCGTAATGGCCGATCCGCTGCAGATGAAGATGATCAAGTCGCTCATCGCGCAGCTCGATATCCACAGTCCGACCGCCAGCTCACACGTGCACGTCTACTATTTGAAGTATGCGCAGGCGCTCGAGATGGTCTCAGTGCTGGGCGCGCTGCTAGGCAGCGGTAGTGGTCCCGGGGCGCTATCGCCGCAAACCGGCAAGGGTTCACTTGGGCGCGGCAGCGGCCTGGGTTTTGGCGGCCTGGGCACCGGCGGTCTGGGCAACGCTTCGTATGGCGGCTATGGCGGCGGGCAAGGGTCGATGCAGAGCGGCTTCGGCAATGGGTTTGGAGGTTTAGGCGGCAGCTCCCGGGCCGGCGGGTCACTGGGCGGCGGCGGTCTCGGTGGCACGGGCGGCGCGTCGGCCTCACTTTCGGCCAGCGGCGGGCCCGGCACCGAGTTCGAGCAACCGGTGCACGTCGCGGCGGACCCGGCTACCAACTCGCTGGTGGTGAGCGCCTCGCCGCAGGATTACAGCACTCTTGAAAAGATCATTTCGCAGCTCGACGTGCCGCGCCGCCAGGTCTATGTCCAGGCGGTTATCGTGGAGGTGAGCGCGCAGCGAATGCGCGAGCTAGGCATCAGCTACCAGGGCGCCACCACGATTGCCGGCAATACGCTGGGCTTTGGACATTTTGACTACGGCAACCTGGCCAACGCTCTGACCAACCCGCTGGGCGTCACCGGTCTGACCTTCGGCCTCGCCTCGGGCACCATGTGCACGGTCAACTCCGCGCTGAGCGCGGCGAGCAGTACCGTGACCGGCACCACCACTCCGACCAGTACGTCGGTGACGGTGCCGTGCGACATCGCGCTGATTACCGCAATCGAGACCGACACGCATTCCAATGTGCTGTCGGCGCCCACTCTGCTGACCGCGGACAATGAAGAGGCGACGATCGTGGTTGGCCAGAACCTGCCGTTCATCTCCTCGGCCACCGCCACGGCGGCTCTTTCGGGACAAATCTTTCAGTCGGTGGACCGCCAGAACGTGGGGATTACGCTGGACGTGGTGCCGCAGATCACCGAAGGCGGATACATCAAACTTGACGTTTATGAGGAAGTGTCGGCAGTCATCCAGACTACGGTCAATAATCCTTTGGGTCCGACTACGACGCTTCGCTCCGCGTCCACCACGGTGCTGGTCCAGAACCATCGCACCACCGTTATCGGAGGACTGATTTCCGACGAGGTCGATATCACCAAGCAGGGCGTGCCCTACCTGTCCAATATTCCGGTACTGGGAAACCTCTTCACAAATCGCCAGCGCAACGGTCAGAAAACAGATCTGCTGGTGTTCCTGACGCCGCACGTAATTCTCAACCGCGAGGATTTGCGCGAGTTGTCGCTGGATGAGCGCCAGCGTTTCCTGCAAACCCTGGGAAGCAAGGAACTCCGTGACATGCCGATGGCGCAGGTGCGCGAGATCTTCAAGCCCAGCTTCAGCACTACGGTGCCACCCGGCGCCGAGTTCGGGTCGCCCAATCCTCAGCCGGCCGGCGCTTTGCAGCCGCCTGCGCCGACGGGCCAACTCGAGGCGCATTGAGGAGCGGCCCGTAGCCGGCGCCAATCGGCGCGGGGCGAGGGCATCAGCTGCGTCTTGCCGGCGCCAACCTCAGGAGAGTGAAGGGTGGTCAAATTCCTCACGCTTGTCACCGCGGCTGCTGACCAGGACAGCGCCGGCTTTCGACGATGGTTCCTGCACGAGCACGCGCCGGCCGTGCTGCGCCATTGCCCGCGCCTGCGGCGATGTGTTGTGAATCTACGCGAGCCCGCTCCAGCGATTGAAAACATGCCTCATTTCGAACAGGGCGCGGGGCCGCGGCGGCGCTACCAGGCAGCCGCCGAAATGTGTTTCGACTCGGCCGAAGACTTCACCGACCGCGCCCGCCTGTACGATTCGCCTGAGGCGGGGCGGAGAATTGAGGATGCGCTCGCGGGCAAAGCGGGCGAGGCCTTCACCTATCGTGTTACGGAGGTCATCGAAAAGGCCGCGCATCCGACACGGATCGGCGAGCGGTCGGCGGGGATCAAGATGATACCGCTGGCGGGATGGAAGCAGGGGCTGACGGACGAGGAAGGGCGTCTGGCCTGGGAAGTCCACGGTCCGCTCGCATTGCGGATCCATACCGGTTTTTCAAAGTACGTACGCAACGTGGTTGAGCAATCGCTGACCCCCGGCGCTCCAAACTATCGAGGCATCGGCGAGTTGCAGTTTCTCACCATAGACGACGCGGTGCATCGCTTTTTCCCCAGCCCGGCGGCGGCGCGAATTATCGAATTCGACACCGCGCGCTGGATGGTCGCGTACGACGGCGCTTTTTTTTCCGAATATGTATTGAAATAAAGCGCGGTACCCTCGTCGGCGGGGAGACTCGATGAACTATTTGCGGCGCGAAGATCCTCCCCTGATTTCTCGCCCGCTGCGGTGCTGATGAAAATCACGCCGTGGAATGACAAACGTAAGTGGCCGCAGGCATCGTCAAGGATTCTTCGCGGAGTGCTCCGCGTGGCGCCAGGTCGTGCGCGCTGCCGCAATTGACGGCGGCGAGCGATTCATTCTATAACTAATTAGTTCTGGAACCGATAGGTTATATTATGAGCGTCTCCGATCGCCTCGATGCCACCTTTGCCGCGCTTGCCGATCCGACCCGGCGGGCGATTCTCGCGCGCCTTGCCTCCGGCGAGGCCGCGGTGACAGAGCTGGCCAGGCCATTCGCGATGAGCCAGCCGGCGATCTCCAAGCACCTCAAGGTGCTGGAGCGCGCGGGCCTGATTTCGCGCGGCCGCGAGGCGCAGCGCCGCCCGTGCCGGCTTGAGCACAAGGCGCTGGCCGACGCCAGCGGATGGCTGGACGGCTACCGCCGCTTTTGGGAAGCCAGCTTCGAGCGGCTGGACTCCGTACTGGCCGAACTTAAGGCGCGGGATAAAAAAGCGGCGACTCGAAAGGCAAGCGGGAAACGCAAAGGAGAATTGTAACAACTCTGAGGACGACGGCCCCGCCGGGCATTTCTACTCAGACTGGCGCTGGACACGCAGCTTTCTTGTTTTCGCCCGATCGACCACACCGTTGCTGTCTGCCACTACGCCGTAGTCGCGGGCAGCGCCTTCTACGCTGACCAGGCTTTTGCGCACATCACGTCCTACCAGTTCCGGATCGCGCGTCAGCGGGTCGCCATAGCCGCCGCCGCCCGAAACGTACATCGTTAGGGTGTCGCCGGCGCGAATGCGCAGGTTGGTTTGCTTCATCGGCAGACGCCGTTCGCCGGGCAGTCCTTCGTTCAGCACCCAGCCGCCCGTTCCGCCAGGCAATCCCCCGGCCGCTCCGCGCGGCGGCAGGTTGCATCGATCGACCGCGCGCACGGTGAGGTCGGCGTCGCTGTTGAAGGTGACGTGCTTGATCATCCCCGCGCTGCCGCGCCACTTTCCCGGTCCGGCCGTGTCGGGCCGGAAGGCGAAGTAATCGTACATGACGGGATATTCCCATTCGTAATGTTCGGCGTTGCGCATGTATCCGGGCGTGGCGTTGAGCAGCGGCGGCAGGCCGTCGATTCCGTCCTTGCCTGCCCGTGCGCCCAGGACGCCCATGTGAACGTCGAGCATGCTCCAGAACTGGTTGGTTTGCGGATCGATACCGGTAACGGTGAACACGTGGGGGCATCCGCTGGGCGCCATCAGCTTGTCCGGCCGCGCGACAGAGAGCGCCTGGTTGATCGCGTCCATAATAGACTGCACCACGGCAAAGCGGGCGTTGGCCGCCGCCGGGTACTTGGGATTTACCAGGCTGCCATGCGGAAAGACCACTTCGATCGGCCGATAAAAACCCTCGTTGAGCGGAATGTCGGGATCGAGAAAAAACCTGAGCGCAACGACCACTCCCGATAAGGATTGTGAATAGGAAGAATTGATCGGCCCGCGCGCCTGGGGATCGGTGCCCGTGAAGTCCAGCTTGATATTGGAACCTGCGACCGTGACTGCGACCTGGACCTTGAAGTGCTTGCCGACTTCGATACCGTCGTCTTCGATTACGTAAGAGCCCGTGTAAACGCCGTCGGGGATGCGCTCGATACCCTGGCGGGTAAGCCGCTCGGTATAGTCAAGCAGCTCGTCGATGATCTCCATCACCTGCTCGTAGCCGTACTTGTCGCATAACTCGACCAGGCGCGGCGCCGACATGTTACCGCCTACCACCAGCGCGCGGACATCGCCCAGCACGCGAGCCGGAGTGCGGCTGTTCGAGGCGATCATGCGATGGACCTCCTCGTTCGGCACGCCCTGCTTGTAGAGCTTGACCGGCGGTATGACGAGCCCTTCGTGGAAGATTTCAGTGGCGTTGGCCGGCAGGCCGCCGTTGGACAGCCCGCCCAGGTCCGAGACGATCATCATCGCGCCGTGAAAGAACGCCAGCTTGCCCTTGTAAAAGATCGGCGTGAAGACGGCGACATCGGTCGGATGGATGCCACCGCGGAAATGGTCGTTGATGATGAGCGCGTCGCCCGCAGCCAGCGTCTCGACCGGGATGTCGTGCAGCACTTCGGGCAGCATCCGCTGCACGGCCGACACATGGATCAGGGCCGAGTCGGTCTGCGCGATCGGCCGGGCCTTGGCGTCGAACAGGCCGGCCGCGATCTGCGGCGAGGTGTTGACGAACGGCGAGTAGGCGCTGCGGGCGCTGAACAAGCCAGCTTCATCCGCGATTCCACGCAAGGCGTTGTGAATAATCTCCGGCAGAAAAGGATCGCGCATTCTCGAAATCTCCGAACCGGGTTGCTGATCAAGGGTCGCGACGCGGGCCAAATGGCCCTTTCAGACGTGCTGAGCCCGTTCGACGATCGGCACCAGCCGTCTGACCACTTCCATTGCCCGGCCGTGAGCTATCCTGACGGCGTCGCGCTGCGAGAACAGGATCAGCCGATCGACGCCCGCTTCCTTGAACCGTTTGAGCTCGTCGAGCGAAATGCCTTCATCCGGGGGAGCGGTGAACGGCTCGATGCGAATGCTGTTGGGATCGCGGCCATGTTCGGCGGCGAGCTTGCGAATGGTTTCCGCGTCGCGCTTGAGCGCCTCGGGTTTGCCCGCCGCCGGGCACCATCCGTCATAGGTCCGCGCCACCCGCTCCAACGCCTTGGGCCCCAGCGCGCCCAGTAGTATCGGCGGATAGGGCTTCTGCACCGGCTTGGGCTCGCATCGCACCGCCGGAAAACGCACCAGTTCTCCCTGATAACTGCATTCCGCCTTGGTCCACAGCACGCGCATCGCCTCGGTGGTCTCGCGCAGCAGTTTCCAGCGCGTCACGAAATTTACCCCAAAGGCCTCGGTCTCCTCGCGCAGCCATCCCGCGCCGACGCCCAGCACGACGCGCCCGCCGGAAATCACGTCCAGGGTGGCGATCAATTTGGCGGTGACGATCGGTTCACGCTCCGGCAGCAGACAGATACCGGTGCCGAGCTTGACGCGTTTGGTTACCGCGGCGGCGGCGCTCAGGGCGATGAACGGATCCATCCAGCGGCCGTAATGCTCTGGAAGTTTTCCGCCGCCGTATGGCGGTACCGTCTTGAAATCGATCGGAATTACCGGGTGCTCGGGGATAAAAAATGACTCGAAACCCAGGTTCTCGACCTCGTGTGCGATCTCGGCGATGTCTCCGGTCTCCGCCGTCGCGGTGATCATGATCCCGATATCCACGTCATGCCTCCGTTTCTTCCGGCCGCTTACCTGCCGCCCGGCCGCGCGCGCCGGTTGCTGATTTCAGCGCAGATCGTGATCGCCATATCAGGGCCTTGCGTCCACTTCGCTTCACCCGGCTTCAGGCGAATGGGGATTGTCTCTTGCAGCCCGAGCATGTCGAATCGGCGGATTGAACATCCCTGCGCCGTAGCGGCTTACTTTATGACAAGCTAATAAACGTGACCACCCCGCAAGACAGTCCTGGCGGCATCACTTAACGCCGGCGAGGAATTCGAGCAGCGCGGCGTTGACCTCGGCGGGCTTTTCCTGCTGGGTCCAATGGCCCGAGCCGGTGATATGTACACGCTTGAAGTTGGGCACCCAGCGCTCCATCCCCAGAGTTTGTTCGGGCCAGAGCACGGGGTCGAGTTCGGCCGTGATCATTAGTGAAGGTTGATTGACGCGCTCCTCCAGGGCAGCCGATTCCTCCCAATTTCCATCAACGTTGCGGTACCAGTTAAGTCCGCCGCGAAAACCGGTGCGCTTGAAGGCTTTGACGAATACTTCAAGGTCGTCGTCACTCATATAGCTGCCCTGACGCGCGGCGGTGAAGCGATCGAGGAGCCCTCCAACTGCCGGCCCGAACACCCCCGGAGGCTGCCGCATGGAGCGCTCGGGCAGCGGCCGCGGGTCGCTGAAGAAGCCGCGCAGCGAGCGGCGGACGTCGCCCTCCAGTTCGGCCTCGGCCACGCCCGGCTGCTGGAAGTAAAGCACGTGATGGAAATTGCCGGCGGCTGCCTGGCGCGCCATTTCGGTGGGCTTGGTCGGCGTGGTCTGCCGGTTGGTTATCCAGACCTGTTCCGGGTGCTCCGGGCTGCCTGGCGTTGATGGCAGCCACCGGGGCATGAACGGCGTGTTGATCGCGGCTACACGCGCAATCCGGCCCGGCGCGCGCATCGCGGCATGCCACACCACGAAGCCGCCCCAGTCGTGGCCGACGATCGCGCACGTTTCGATTTTGAGCGCGTCGAGCATACCGACGATATCGGCGACCAGTTCGCTTACGCGGTAATCCTCCACGCGCTGCGGACAATCGGTTTCGCCGTAACCGCGCTGGTCAGGCGCAATCGCGCGAAAGCCCGCCTCAGAGAGGGCGCGCAACTGATGGCGCCATGAGTACCAAAGCTCGGGAAACCCATGACAGAACACCACCGGGTACCCCTGACCGGCCTCGACCAGATGCATCCTGATGCCGTTGGTTTTGACAAATCTGTGGATAAATTCACTCATGGCTGCCCCGCTGTTGAAATGAGGTTACTGGAAAAAGGTGCGAATTTTCTAGCATTTTCCGGCCCCAGCGCGTGGCGGCCACAACGAAATTCAAGGGAACAGACCGATGCAACAGGAGAGTGAGGGCATCATTAGGAGAAATTGCGTAAAATACGCTAAAATATAAGCAACGGAGATTATGGCTGAAGTACATAACAACTATCCCGGAGCATTGCGGACCTTGGGAATTGGGGTGGCGATGGTCGCCGCCGTGCTTTTGGTTCACGGCCGCTATCCTTCTCTGCTGAGCTTTGCCGAACTGAGGGCATTTGACTTGCGGATGAACGCCCGCGGAACTCGAAACCCCCATGGCGAGGTGGTCATCGTGGCGGTTGACGACAAGAGCATCGTCGAACTGGGGCGATGGCCCTGGCCACGCACGGTTTTTGCGCGGCTGACCGACGCGCTGAAGTCCTACAATGTCGCCGTTGTCGGCTTCGACATGGTCTTCAGCGAGCGCGACAACATGGACGTGGAGCGCGAAAAGATCGTCGGTGGACTCAAGCACGGTGGACTGTCCGCCAATTCGCCGGCGGCAGCCTCGAGCCTCAGCAACGATCAGGCATTCGCGGATGCCATCAAGACGCAGGGCAATACCATTGTCGGCTACCCGCTCGAAGTGTCGACCGGAGCCGGCTGGGGCGGAAAAATCACTCCAGGATTTGTGACCCGGGTAGTCGCTCCCGCGCCTTTGGTCTATAGCCGCGTTGAAATCCCCGCCCAAGCGCCTCCACCGCCGGTAATCGAAGCCGTTGCCTACCTGCCGAATCTGCCGGCGATCAATAGCGCGGCCCGTGGCACGGCATTCTTCGATACGCCGAGTGACGCGGACGCCGTCTTCCGTTCGGAGCTGATGGTGATACGGTTCGGTAATCGTTACTGCGTGCCGTTGAGCGTTGCCATAGTCAGCGCCTACGCGAACGGCGCACCCACTGTGCTGACGCTGGCAGACTACGGCGTTTCTGGCGTCACGATCGGTCCGCTCAGGATTCCTGTCGATGAGCAGGGCCGGATGCTGGTGAACTTTCGCGGGCCGGCCCATACGTTTCCTTACTATTCGGTGGCTGACGTGATCGGCCATCGGGTGGCGGCCAAGGCGCTGGCCAACAAGATAGTGTTGGTTGGAGCTTCGGCGCTGGGATTGGGCGACCGATTGTCATCCCCGATGGGCGCCGAGTTTCCAGGAGTCGAACTCCACGCCAACGCGATCGACAACATTCTTACCGGCGACTTTATCCAACGTTCCCAGGTAACCGCCGGTTTGGAGCTGCTGGCCGCCACGGTGATGGTCATCGCAGTAAGCGCCGCGGTCGCTTTCCTGGGACCATCGATGTCGCTCGCCGTTGTGGCGGCGCTGATTGCCAGCTACTTCGGTTTGGCGCAATACCTCCTGATCGCCGATGGCATACTGATTGGCATTATTTTCCCAATCGTCACGACCTTCATCGCCTACGCGTTGCTGACCAGCTACCGCCATGTGGTATGCGAGCGTGAAAGACGCCTGCTCAGACATGCCCTTGGCGAACATTGATCACTGATTGCGGGAGGATTGAGTTTGCTACCCGGGTCTCGCGATCTACCCATATATCGCCGCGGTATCGGGGGTTCGATCACCTCGTCTTTGAGCCGTCGGACGCGATAGGGAATCTTCGGGTTCCATCGAGAATCCGCCGCCGCCGAGGACGACGAGTTGTCGTAACGGAAGCGGCCTGCGTCGAGTCTTTTTTCCGACCTATCTTTCGACCTATCTTGGGTTGCGGGTTCGTGAATACAACCCATCACCACATGTGCCGATCATAGGGCAAGCACCGAATAGTACGCGCCTGCCGGTTTCAGCCTAAGGCACTATCGCCGGGCTACACCCTGCTGCTATGCCAGCTGGCTTCTCGACGGCTGCCCCTGAACCTGTGCTAAGGTGATTCGAGCGTATGCCATACTGCGGGCGGGTAGGGTTGAGGCATGGTTTGG
>DATFSZ010000150.1:0-50415 GCA_035262365.1 Binataceae bacterium (SeqCode) | reverse complement strand
CAGCTTGGCTTGCAGCGTCAGCGACAAGTCGCCGATTTCATCGAGGAAGACGGTGCCGCCCTCGGCGGCTTCCAGCCGCCCGGGCTTGTCCTTGATCGCTCCGGTAAATGCGCCGCGCACGTGGCCGAACAGTTCGCTTTCGAGCAGATGCTCGCTGAGCGTGGTGCAGGCGACGCCCACGAACGGGCCGCCGCGGCGCGGGCTTAGCTGATGGATATGGCGGGCGAGCAGGCTCTTGCCCGTGCCGCTCTCCCCGGTGAGCAGGACGGTGGCGTCGCTGGCGGCGGCCTTGGCGGCGACTTCGAGCAGCGCGGCGGTCTGAGGTGAGGAGGCCACGAACCGCTCACCCGCCAGCCGCTCCAGCCGCGATTTGAGCGCGCGGTTTTCCTGCTTGAGCGATTGAATTTCAAGCGCGCGGGCAACCGTCTGCCGGATCTGTTGCGCGCTGAATGGCTTGGACAGGTAGTCGTACGCGCCCAGCCGCATCGCCTCGACCGCGGCGGGTATCGATCCGAACGCGGTCATGATGATCACCGGCATCGCCGGGCGCGTCTGCTTGATCTGCTCGAGCAGCCGCATCCCATCCATGTTTTCCATGCGCACGTCGGTCACCACCAGGTCGATCGAAGGCGCGGCGCCCAGCCGCGCAACAGCCTGCGCGCCACCGCCAGCCTCCACCACGATGTAACCCGCCGCCTCCAGCGCCGTGGCGAGCATGCGGCGAATGTTGCGGTCGTCATCAACAACCAGAATGTTAGCCAAGCATCTGCTCCCTTATCGGAATCTCGACCGTGAACGTGGTGCCTGCGCCAACTCCGCTCTCGACAAAAATTCGTCCGTTGTGCGCTTCGACGATTTCCTTGGTGATGTACAGCCCCAGCCCTGCCGAACCGGCGCGCCGCGGACCCTCTGCGCCCTGCGCGTAAGGTTCGAAGATGTGCTCGAGCGCGCGGCCGTCCATTCCGCATCCGGTGTCGCGCACCACCGCCCGCGCAATCGAATCCTGCTGCGACAGTTCAATCGTGATTCGGCCCTTCGCGGGAGTGTAGCGCAGCGCGTTGCCGACCAGGTTGGTGATCACCCACGGCAGCTTGATCGGGTCGCCCCAAATCGGCAGCGGATGCTCGGGCCATCTGAGTTCCAGCTCGATCTTTTTTTCCTGGGCCTGGATCTGCAGCGGCCGCGAGATTTCCCGCACCATCTCATCCAGCAGTATCGGGCGGCGTTCCACCCCGATCCGGGCGGCGGTGCTGCGCGACGCGTCGAGCAGGTCGCCGGCGATAGTCTGGAGCCGGGCCACGTCTTCCTGCAGCGTCGCGAAGATTTCGCGGGCGCGCGGCGGCAATCCATCGGCGATCGTCTCTTCGAGCAATTCGGCCGCGATTCGCAGCGAGGTGAGCGGCGTCTTGAGTTCATGCGACAGCGTCGCGATTAGATGGGAATGGGCTTTTTCACGGTCGCGCAGCAAGGTCACGTCCTGCAGCAGCACCACGGTGCCGAGCAGCGCCCCTTGAGCCTCGGGGCGGGCGCCGTTGAACGCACCGTCGCCGGCCGTCCACGGCAGTTCGCGCACCAGGTAGGTGTGATCGCGCCCGCGCAGGAACACCTTGAACTCCATCGGCACTCCGCCGTCGCCGATCCGATGGTTCAGCGCGCTGACCAGTTTTGCCGCGTGCGAGCCGCCCTCGCTCAAGCTCTCCAGGCGGGTGCCCATGATTCCCGGCGGCGCAACGTCCAGGATCGCGCCCGCCACTTCGTTCATGTGGACGATGGCGCGCCCCGGATCCAGCACGATCAGTCCGTCCTCGATACTTTCGACGATTGCCGCAGTTTTGGATCGTTCGCGGTCAAGCTCCGCCAGCCGCTTGACCGAATCATTCTGCAGGCGGCGGATCATCGCGTTGAACTCGTCGGCCAGTTCGTTCAATTCCAAAGTCGGCGGCCGCGCCATTGCGCTCAGCGACTGCTCGCTATCGATCCTGCTCAAGGTGCGGATCAGGTCGGCCAGGGGCCGATTCACCAGGCTGCGCGACAGGGCGTAACTCGACGCCCCCAGCAGCACCACGGCGGCGAGCAGCAGGGAGAGGGCCTCAATACGCGAACTGCGCGCCACCGCCACAGTATGGCGGTCGGCGCTGAACATCGCGCGCTCGTTTAGCTCGATGAGCGCGGCCAGCGATCGCTGCACGGAGGCAGCCGGACCACGTCCGCCGTGGGGCGCTGCCGCAAAGAGTTCACCGGCCTGGCGCGCGATGGCTTCGGCCAGTTCGCCTTCGCCGGGTTCCGTCAGGTTATGACGTTCGATCTCCAGCATCCGGGCGAAGTCGGCGCGCGCCTGCTCCGGCGTCTGGTCGCCGCTGCGATAATGGTCGAGGGCGGCCAGCATTCCCTCGGCGGCCTGGATCGATCGGTAGTTGCGCGACAGCACCCGGTTGACCGAGCGCTCCAGGATTGCGAGCCGGGCCGCGATACTGACCCCCAATGCACCCATCAGCACCACCAACACCACGCTGGTGAGCCAAATCCGCCCAGCGAGCGACCACCACAAGCGGCGCCATCTGCCACCGTTGGCCGCAGTCTGTGACATGAGTCGATTCTCAGCGCTTTCAGGATCGCCGATCAAGGGCGTGAATTGCATTATGCAAGCTCAAACTTTGCGGTCTCGTTGCGTCTTGCATTGAGAGGCCGCTTTCCTGTCACTCGATCGGCACATTTTTCCCTTGGCATGCGGGTTGCGTTTTGAAATGCCAGATATTTCGAGCTTGAGGTCCGTGATTCAACCAAATGAACAGCGCGGCTACGTCGTCTTCATCCTCCGCTTCCGGCGAATCAGCTTCTCCAGCCGGCCCACTGCAACCGCTATCCAAGCGGGGTAAGCAAACTCAAGTCATCGTCATCTCCACCGCGATGCTGACCTTCATCTCGTTTTGGAGGGTCGCCGCGGTGGTGCTCTGCGACCTGGCTTCCACCTCCTATTATATCGGCGGCATCGTGGAGCAGGCCGTCGGCCGCTCCGCGCCCTACTACATTCTGGCGGTAATGATCTTCTCCTACGCCGTGCGCGCGGTCTATGTCGAGTCATGCTCGATGTTCACCCGCGGCGGCGTTTATCGCGTGGTCAAGGAGGCGATGGGCGGGACGCTGGCCAAGCTGTCGGTCTCGGCCCTGATGTTCGACTATATCCTGACCGGGCCGATCAGCGGTGTGTCGGCCGGGCAGTACCTGTCGGGACTGGTCAACGAGATGCTCAAACTGGGGCACATCAACTATGCGCTTCAGCCCGACTTTGCTTCTGCTTCCTTTGCGATCATCGTCACCTTGTACTTCTGGCGCCAGAACATCCTCGGAATCGAGGAATCCAGCGGCAAGGCGATGCGGATCATGCAGATAACGACCGTAATGGCAGTGATCATGATCGCCTGGTGCGGCCTGACGCTGTTGGTACGCGGCGCGCATCTGCCGCCGCTGGAATTTCGCTTCACGGACGATTCCCTCGGATGGCTGCGGCATTGGCCGGCGGCGCGCTCCTTTGGCGTGCTGGGAATCATGATCGCGTTCGGCCATTCGATTCTGGCGATGTCGGGTGAGGAATCGCTCGCGCAGGTCAACCGCGAAATCCAGGCGCCGAAGCTGAAGAACCTGCTGCGCGCGGGCTTTGTAATCTTTCTCTACAGTCTGCTGCTGACCTCGCTGGTCTCTTTCTTTGCCGTGATGATCATCCCCGACAGCGTGCGCATGAAGGAATACAGCGACAACCTGATCGGCGGCCTGGCGATGTTCATGGTGGGGCCGCTATGGCTGCGGCTGGCATTCCGCGCTTTCGTGGTCTTCGTGGGATTCCTGATCCTCGCGGGCGCAGTAAATACCGCGATCGTGGGCTCCAACGGCGTGCTCTGCCGCGTCGCCGAAGACGGCGTACTGCTTGACTGGTTCCGCCATCCGCACAAACGCTTCGGCACGTCGCATCGCATCATCAATATGGTGGCGATTTTGCAGATCGTCACCATCGTGCTCTCACGCGGCGACGTTTATGTTTTGGGTGAAGCGTACGCGTTCGGCGTGATCTGGAGCTTCGTATTCAAGACCCTCTCGATGCTGGTGCTGCGGTTTCGCGACAGGTCTCATCGCCTGTGGCGCGTGCCGCTCAACCTCAAGTGGTTCAAGCCCGGCGGCGTGGAGTTTCCGTTGGGCCTTGCCTTGATTTTTGCGGTCCTGTTCCTGACTGCAATCGTCAACCTGTTCACCAAGCAGGTCGCGACCATTTCAGGCATCGCCTTTACAATCGGATTGTTTATCGTTTTTGAAGTCTCCGAGCGCTTCAACCGCGGGCCTCATCACGCCTACGGCGAGGAGTTGGAGAAATTCAACCTGGCGATGCTCAGCAGCGAAGCCCAACTCGACCCCGCCAAGCTTAACGGCGGGGCCGGTCCGATCAAGCTGATTGCGATCCGCGACCCGCAAAACCTGGTCCATCTGCATCGCTACCTGTCCGAACAGGCCCCCGGACGGCTGGTGGTGCTCACGGTTCGCACCGAAAAAGGCCTGGCTTCCAGCGACGGCGGCGTGGTGTTCACGACGGCCGAGGAAAAGCTCTTCAGCAAGGTGGTCAAGGTTGCCGAGGATCACGGCCGGTCGGTCACTCCACTGGTGGTCGTTTCCAACGATCAGCTCTTCGCGATAGCGCGCGTCGCCAACCTGCTGCGAGTCGATGAGGTAGTGATGGGCGTGTCGGCCAAGTTCCGGCCCGACGTACAACTGGAGCACTTCGCGATGCATTGGGGCTCACTCGCCGAAGGCGAGCAACTCGTCAAGGTCCGCGTCCTGTCCGAAACCGAAGACATCAGCGCCGAGGTCGTGTAGCACCTCGCCCCCGGTACTGATTACCTGGCGGTCCTGGTGCACCAACACTTTGGGCCAGGCTCGCTTTCTCTGCCCTCTCTCCATCCTGGGAGAACGTGAGGCAGAGGTACACGCGCCGGCCCTTTGCATACTTTCGCCTGCAGTCATCAGTGTTCCGCAAGTGATTTGTCAGAAAATATCTGAACTTTGAGGCTGGAATAGTTCCTCTACAACTCGCCCCGCGCCCGATACTCAGCCACCGCCGGTTCCTGGTAAAGCAACCCCGCTTCCCGCAGCGAATCGATTCGGCTCTGCGGATAACCCAGAACCTCACGCAGCACGCTTTCATTATGCTCGCCGAGAAATGGCGCCCGACCCGCAATCTCCACCGGCGCGTCGGAGAAGCGAAACGGAGCCTTGGGCAGGCGTAGCTTGCCAATCCCCGGCTGGTCGATCTCTTCCAGCGCCTTGCGCGCAATCGTGTGCGGATCGTTCATCACACCCGGCGTGTCCCGCACCGGCGCGCTCAGGATATGCGCCTGCTCGAGCAGCGTCAGGGGCTCATCGCGCGACTGAAAGGATTGCAGCCACTGCTCCACGATTGCGATCACCTCATCGCGACGCTCCATCCGATGCTCCAGTGTGTCGTAGCGCGGGTCGGCCGCGATCTCCGGCTTGCCGATCAACCGGGCGAAGGTTTCCCATTGATGGATCAGCACCGACAGCGCGATATAACCGTCGCGCGCCTTGAATATGCCGAAGGGCACCACCCGCATCGAATGGGCCCCGGCGCGCTTCGGCGTCTCGCCGTTCATGTCGTACCCAACCATCGCCAGGCTGTTGTAATGCGACATGCATTCCATCAGCGCGATGTCTATGTACTGACCCCTGCCGGTTCGCTCCCGCGCGAATAACGCCCCGTTGACGGCGGCCAGACCATGCACCCCGCCGGTGCAGTCGCCCATATTGCCGCCCGGATAGACCGGCCCGTCGTCGGGGTATCCGGCCTGGTCCAGCAATCCGCTGCTGGCCCAGCAGATGAGATCATTGCTGGGCCGGTGTGAGTATGGGCCGTTCTGACCGAAGCCTGAGATCGAACACATGATCAGCCGCGGGTTGAGCGGTTGCAACGCTTCGTAACCGAGCCCATATTTGGGCAGCACGCCGGGCGTGAAGTTTTCAACCAGCACGTCGCTGCGGCGCACCAGTTCCTTTACCAAATCGACCGCGCCGGGCTGCTTGATGTGGAGGCACAGGCTCTTTTTGCCGCGATTATCGCTGATGAACAGTCCGCCCTGCCCCGCCCGCATTGGCGGATACAGGCGCGCGTAATCGCCCGCCGGCGCCATTTCGAGTTTGATGACCTCCGCACCCAGGTCGGCCAGCAACCTGCCCAGGACCGGACCGGCGATATATTGGGTAAAATCGATTACCCGAATTCCGAACAGTATGCCACGCTTTTCTGATTCCACGATCAAAGCTCCCTAACTGGAATTGAACGGCGGCTTTATGCCTGATGCTTTGGCGTGTAATCCAGACCCGCGCATGCGTCAACACGACCCAGCATATCGCGACAGTAGATCACGATCATGGCCCGGCCCAGGCGGGAGTGGGATGATGGCAAGTGACGGCTGTGTTATGGAACGATCAAATCGAGATGCCACGCGACGAATATTGAGCGGCATACCGTGCGCCCGCGGCCGTGCTCCGGCGCAACGATGAAAGAAGGTGCCTGATGGCAAAGATTGAGTTGTCCACGGAAGAAGCCGAAGAATTATCGGGAATCCTGGAAAATTACCTTTCCGACTTGCGGATGGAGATTGTCGACACCGACTCAACTGACTTCCGCGAAGGCTTGAAGAAGAGAAGGGACCTGGTAAGCAGGGTCGTCGATCGGCTCAAGGGTTCCAGCTCCTGACTATGGATTGCGCGAGCCCCTGCCGGTTGACGATTGGGTCATGAGCGCAGGCAAGGCGTTGCGAGCGCTCACAGGATGGGCGGCGGCTGTGTTATGGAGAAGCGATTTCAGGAGGTCGTTCTATGCGATTTGACGGCAAGGTCGGCGTAGTTACGGGGGCCGGATCCGGAATCGGCCGCGCGACCGCGATGGGATTTGCCCAGCGGGGCGGAGCGGTGGTGATAGCCGAGTTCAACGAAGAGGCGGGGAACAAGGTGGCTGGGGAAATTACGGCCGCGGGCGGCAAGGCAGTCGCGATTCGCGCCGATGTGACTGTCGCCGCCGACATCCACGCGGCAATTGATCTCGCCCGCAAGCGCTTTGGACGGCTCGATTTCCTGCACAACAACGCCTTCGCGATGCCGCCAAAATGGCGCCCGTCGCGGGTTGGAGAAGTCCGCGACGAGGCGTGGGAGCATACCTTGAACGTCGGGCTGACCGCCTGCTTTCGCGGAATGAAGTTTGCCGTTCCGGTGATGCGCGAACAAAAATCGGGCGCGATCGTAAACACCGCATCGATTTCGGGAATCCAGGCCGATTACGGCGTCGCTGCTTACAACACAATCAAGGCCGGACTGATCAACCTGACCCGCGCCTTTGCAATCGAGTACGGCCCCATGGGCATTCGCGCCAACTGTGTATGCCCCGGCGTGATCGATACGCCCTTGATTGGCGGCGCCGGCCAGGATCCCGAGATGCGCAAGCGAATCGAAAGCAAGATCCCGCTGGGAAGATTGGGACGCCCTGAAGATATCGCCAATGTGGTCCTGTTCCTCGCCTCCGACCTCGCCGCGTTCGTCACCGGCTCGGCTTACGTTGCCGACGGCGGGCAGACGGCTCACACCGGAATTCCCCCAATCATACCGAGCGAGGGTTGAGCGCATCCTAAAGGCTCGATGAGGTAATCGGTGGATAGCTCCAAGCAAATGCCGGCCGCGCTGGATGACCTCAAAGTGGTGGAGCTTCCGATGCTCGACCCGATGCCGTTTTTTGCCGCCTCGCTGGCAGCCAAGACGATGGCCGACCTCGGCGCCGAGGTGCTCAAGATCGAGCCGCCCAAGGCTGGCGCACAGGACCGCCACTACGGACCGGTCGGCCGCAGCGGACCTGACTCCGAAACGCGCGCGCTTCACCTTTATCTTGATTGCAACAAGCTCGGCGCGACGCTCGATATTACCAATCCGCGCGGGGGCGAGTTGCTGATGCGAATACTGGGCGGCGCCGATGTGGTCTTTAACCCGAACCCGCCGCCGCTCAATGATCGTCTGGGACTTGCGTGGCGCACTTTGTGCGACCGGTTCCCGCGCCTGGTGGTGGTTTCAACGACCTTCTTCGGCAGCGATTCGCTCTACCGGAACTTTCGCGGCGGCGACCTGGTCGCGACCGAGATGAGCGGTGTCGGTTACGAAACACCGTTTAACCAGGTGACCGATCCGCCCAACCATCCTCCGCTGCGCGCCGCGGAGCGCCAGGCCGACTACATGACCGGTTACACTGCGGCCGCCGCCGCGATGGTGGCGCTGGAGGGGCGCAAGCGCTCGGGCAAGGCGCAGCATATCGACGTCAACCAGTGGCTCTCGATGGTCAGCACGATCCGCATCAACGTGGGGCAGCTTTCGCACGACGCGCCGCGCTCGGGGATGTCCCGGCGGCTATACGTGCGCCGCAAGACCAACGCCGGATGGATTTACCCCTGCCGCGACGGCTTCATCAGCTTTCGCAGCAGCCCGGGGAATTTCTGGGAAGGCGCGGTGCGGATGCTTGAAAGTCCGGAATGGACCAAAGAGCCGATCTTCGCCACCGAATTGCTGCGGCTTAAAAACTCCGACGCGATGGATGCGCTGCTTACCAATTGGTTCATGCAATACGACAAGGAAGAAATCTTCCAACGCGCGCAGGCGCAGGGAGTGCCGTGCTTTCCACTCTACAACGTGCGCGAGGTGGCCGAGAATCGGCAATACAAGGCGCGCGACTTTTTCCTGAAATGCGACCATCCGGTGGCCGGGCACTTCCAGTTACCCGGACCGCCCTACCGGATGAGCCGCACGCCGGTCACGGTCAGGCGCCCGGCGCCGCGCCTGGGTGAGCACAACGTGGCGATCTTTTGCGAGCGCCTGGGAATCAGCCGCGATCAACTCAACGCGCTGCAATCGGAGGGAGTTATCTAACATGAACGATCTTCCTCTTGCCGGAGTCAGGGTTGCGGACTTCGGATGGATTTTCGCGGTGCCCCACACCACCAGTTGGCTGGGCGCGCTTGGCGCCGACGTGATCCGGATCGAAAGTCCCAAGCGCCCCGACCTGGTCCGCTTCCTGGGCGCTACCGACGGCACCCCCGGTATCAACCGCAGCGGGTTGTTTCACTCGATTAACTTCTCCAAACGCAGTATCGCGCTGGACCTCACTACGAATGGCGGCGCGGACGTTGCCCGCCGGCTGGTCTCGATGAGTGATATCGTGACCGAGAACTTCGGCACCGGCGTGATGGCGAAGTTCGGTCTGGATTACGAAAATCTGCGCGCCGTCAAACCCGACCTCGTCATGATGTCGGGAACGCCGCTGGGCCAGACCGGCCCACTGTCCGGCGCGATTGGATACGGGCCCAATAGCCTGGCCTTCTCGGGCATCTCCCATCTGACCGGCTATCCTGGCGGAGAGCCCAGCGGAATTGGCGGTACCTGGCCGGATTTCGTGGTCGGTGTGGTGATGGTGATGGGCGTCCTGGCCGCGTTGCATCATCGCGACCGCACCGGCGAGGGCCAATACATCGATATGTCGATCGCCGAGATGGTCACCGGGATGCTGCCCGAGGCAATGTTGGATTTCTTCCTGAACGGGCACGAACAGGGGCCGATTGGAAATCGCGACGCCGACATCGCGCCGCATGGCGCGTTTCCCGCCGCCGGAGAAGATCAATGGGTGGCCATTGTAACTGTTTCCGACGCGGAATTCGCCGGCCTGTGCGAAGTGCTCAATGCGCCCGCGCTGGCCGCTGACGCGCGTTTCCAAACCATGGCGGCGCGCCTCCAAAACGTTGACGCGCTGGAGCGCGAACTAAGCGAACTGACGCGAAAGTTCGATCGCGATGACCTGGTAACAAAGCTGCGCGAGCGCGGAATCGCCACCGGACCGATGTACAATACCGCCGAGATAATGGACGACCCCTCCATGCAAGAATCCGGCATGCACGTGGTACTTGACCACAAGGAGGTCGGCAAGCGTCTAATTCCGGTCCTGCCGGTGACCTTCTCCGGCTTCAAGCCCATCTACTACGGCGGCCCTGCAATCGGCGAGCACACCGACGAAGTGCTAAGCGGCCTGCTGGGCTTCAGCAACGAAGAAATAGCCCGCCTGCGCAAAGAAGGCGGCGTCCTGTAGCCGGGGAAGCCGTTTTCGCCTTGCTCGCGAATCGTCCGCAATTCGCAAGACGATAGCCCGGACGTTACACGGCAGAGAGACTGCTGATAGCTGAACGATTTCAAAAAACAGGAGAACCAGCCATGCCCAAGTACATCGAGGTCGAGGACGCGCGCAACATGAGCGGGCTACGACTGGTGCTGTCGCCGGGTGTGCCGGGGCCATGGAGCGAAGCGGCCAAGGGGATCTTTTACGCCAAGAAGATTGCCTACATCCCTGTTCGCCAGAAGATGGGTATCGATCCGGTGCTGCGGGAATGGACCGCGCAGGACAGCGCGCCGGTCGCGATCTATAACGATGAGCGTCCCCGCTCAACATGGATCGATCAGCTTTACCTGGCCGAACGGCTGGCTCCCGAGCCAGCGCTGATCCCCAAGGCGACCGGCGACCGTGTCGCGATGTTCGGTTATTCCAACGAACTATGCGGCGAGAACGGATTTTCCTGGTCCAAACGACTGCTGTTGTTTCACACCAGCCTGACCGCGCCGGGCGCCAGCGAACAGGTCCTCGCCCTGACGCGCGTGCTCGCCGTCAAGTACGGTTATGATGTGGCAAAGGTGGACGATTCACGGGCGCGTATCGTGGAAATCCTGCGGGCTCTTTCGGCCCGGCTTGAGCAGCAACGCAGCGCCGGCAGCCGCTATTTCATCGGCAATCAACTAAGCGCGCTCGACATCTACTGGGCCTGCTTCTGCGCCATCATCAATCCACTGCCCGATGATCTGTGCCCAATGGCGCCGGAGTTTCGCAAAGCCTACACCAATAAGGATCCCGCTGTCGCGGCGGCGGTGTCGCCGCTGCTATACGAGCATCGTGACTTCATCTACCACCAATACCTGGAGTTGCCGGTAGACAACTAAGACCAGGGTTGCGTAGTACTAGCCAAATCAGGTAAAGGCTGATTTGGTCGTTCGGCTGGAAGAAATCAAAGGGGGGACCAGCCATGGTCCGAAGGCTTGCCTGCGCGATCGCGCTGGCTTGCGCGGCGGCAGTGTTTGCCGGCTGCGCAACGATTGTACACGGCACCACTGAACGGGTTGAGATCGACTCCACTCCGACTGGCGCGGAAGTGATGATCGACGATTCCGCTCAGTCTGCCATCACTCCGGCCCAGATCAAACTCGCGCGCGGCAGTGCGCACAAGCTTGTCTTTCACAAGGCGGGCTACGTGGACACCACCGAGAACCTGACTTCAAGCACGTCGGGATGGATACTGGGCAATCTTGTTGCCGGCGGTGTGGTCGGAATGGTGATCGACGAGTCGGACGGAGCGGGACGCAAGCTTTCCGCCGACAGTGTCAACGTCACGTTGACGCCGTTGCCACCGTCGCAACTGAGTAAAGCTGCCGCGGCCCTGGCGGAGCAAGCCGAGACGGCTGCGCCGGCCCCGCCGCATCCTATGGCGAAGGTGCATGAAACCGCCGCGGCGCCTGAGCAAGCTCAACCCGCTGACGACGAACCCGCCCCGCCAGTGGGGCCGCCGCCGGACAGTTTTACCGACGACGAATCGGGCTATTCTCGCCGGGTAGTGCAGACGCCAGGCAGCCCGTGAAATAAAACTTGTTGCTGAATCATTGGTTGCGCGAGCGCCGCCCGCGCATCGATGGCGAGCACGGGCGGCCCGCCGCACTCGCTGCTGGCAAAAGCCGCAGCCGATCTGCTCAGAATAAAAACCGCTAATGCTCAGCGGGGCGCCGTCCCCTGCCCGCTCTCCTTTGCGATAGGACCGGTCGAACATACCTCGAATCGGAAAGGAGTATTCTGTACCACTCGCGAAGGCGACGTTTTCCGTCTCGGCCCTGCAGTTTGTGATCCAGCGCCATCGCCGCAGCAAGAGCCGCGGATAGCGAACCCGATGCGGTCAGTTCGGTTTGCTTCAGGCCGAAGGTGCAGGATCGGAAACAGGGAGATGTTGCCGATCAGCTTCGAGCTCAGTGACGCCCTACAATTCCACGCGCGGGCATCGCGTGCGGTCCCGATGGGCGGACTTCAACTACCTGCCCGGCAAGCCGATCGTCATGAATGAAATTGAGCACCGCGTCCGCGATTGCGTCGGGCTGAAGAAGGTTCTGCGGCTTTACGGACTTGAGCTCCGCCTTTTTGCGGTTCTCAAGCATCCGCGCCACCATCGGCGTATCGGTTATCCCCGGACAAACAGCGTTGACGCGGATCCCGTCCTTTTGCCAGTTCACCAGGGAATAAGTCAGATGGACCACTCCGGCCTTCGCCGCGGCATACACCGGGTCCAGCGGCATCGGATAGAGTCCAGCCATCGACGCGGTGTTGACGATCGCGCCCCCGCCCCGCTGCTTCATCAGCGGATAGGCCAGCTGGCACCCGAGTATCACGGCCTGAAGATCGACGTCGACTACGCGGCGCCATACGTCGAGCGCGACTCCCGGGAACCCCGGCGGCGGCAGGGCGAGGCCTGCGTTGTTGTACAAAATGTCCAGGCGGTTGAAGCGGGAAAGCGCCGCCTGCAACGCCGCATTCATCTGCTCACCATTGGTGACGTCGGCCTTGGCGAAAGCCGCGGGCGCACCCTTCTTCTCGATCAGGCTGACGCTCTCTTCGCCCATTCCAACGTTGAGATCGACGATTAGGATCGACGCACCCTCAGCCGCCAGCCGGAGTGCGGTGGTTCGTCCTATTCCCGATCCGCCGCCGGTGATGACGGCCACTTTGCCTGCTGGATCCATGTTCTCACTCCTGCCCGCTCGTCGAATGTATGCGGCGCATCGTTAGACCACCGTCGCCGGCGGCATCCCGGAAACCTATCATGGCATGCTTGAGGAGCGAATCTTCGTGCGGCAGCGCTCCGACCATCGGTCATGTTGATTGCACTGTAGGTCCACAATCATCGCCGTGAGCAGCGCTTCCTGGCCCTTCGTGCACAAGCCAAAGGATTTTTTTACACCCATCAAAAGAATTTTCCGGTCAACGTAAAACCTGGTCGGCAGAGCTGAGACGCTGGCGGTGCGGACCCTCCGCTTGTTTCCGCAGTCCGGTCTGTTTATATGAGAGGCAAGCGCAGCCTTAGGCGGAGCGGTGGCTGATTTCGATAGACGTCCGAGGTAAACGCAATGAAATACAACGTTATCGACGCCGACGGCCATGTTCTGGAACCGCCTGATCTGTGGGAGAAGTACATCGACCCCAAGTTCCGCGAAAATTGTCCCAAGCTGCTGATCAGTGAAGACGGCCGGGAAATTCTGCGCATCGAGGGCGACGACGGAATCGACCTCGGACGCGGCAAGAAGCCCCTTAAGCTTGGCGGACTTGGGACGTTTGGCGCTCGCGCAGGCGGCGTCAAGTCCTTTCGCGTTGCCTACCTTGAAGGCAAACGTGGAGGCTTTGACCCGCACGCACGAATTCCCGATATGAATGCCGAGGGAATTGACGCCGCCTTTCTATATCCGAGCCTTGGCCTTTTTCTCGGTGCCACAAAGGACCCTGAATTTTCCGCAGCTACGTGCCGGGCATACAACCGCTGGCTGGCCGATTATTGCAGGCCTTATCCGGATCGTTTGTTTGGCGCCGCGATGTTACCGATGCAATCGGTCGATCACCTGGTTGATGAAATGATGTTCGCGGTGAATGAATTGGGCTTCCGCTGCGGTTTTATACGTCCAAATCCTTATAATGGCCGCGCGCTGCATGATCCTGCCTTCGACCCACTGTGGGCCGCGGCACAGGAGATGGACTTTTCCATCGGCATTCATGGCGGCTCCGAAAGCGGGCAGCCGACGCTCGGCTTCGACCGCTTCACGCGAGGTTTCGCCGTGCGTCACCTGGTTGCGCATACGTTCGAGATGATGGCGGCGGCGGCCAGTCTGATCATGTGCGGCGTTTGCGATCGGTTTCCGAAACTTCGCATCGCGTTCCTCGAGTCGGGTGGTGGATGGATGGCCGGCTTGCTGGATCGCATGGACCGGCATTTCGACGACCTCGGCATGAACGACACCGGACTGAAGACTCGCCCGAGCGAAATCTTCCGCCGGCAATGCTTTATCTCGTTCGAGCCGGTGGAAGGATCGCTCAAACATCTGGCGGATTATGTCGGTTCTGAGAATATCCTGTGGGCCACGGACTATCCGCATGCCGACGGGTTTCCGGATGCGCCCAGGATGATCAAGGGGATGGGACTGTCACCCGAGACGCTGGCCAACGTCCTGGCAGGCGGCGCAAAACGTTACTACAACTTCTGTCCCCGCTCTTAGATCGACGCAGCGCCCAGGTACTGGTTTTCGGTCCCACCCAAGCAGAGGAGGGCATGCCCATGTCAGCGATTGCAAGAACCAGGAGCAATCTCAAGGAAATCTTCGCGCAGGCCGTCGACAGCTCGATTCGCGAACATGGCGAGGTCGGGCTTCACCTCGCCATCTATCAGGACGATGAACTGGTAGTGGACGAGTGGGGCGGGGTAGCCGACCCCCTTACGGGGCGAAAGGTCGAATCCGACACGCTCTTCCCGGTCTTTTCGGTCACCAAAGCCGTCACCGCAACCGCGTTGCATATCCAGGCCGAACGCGGGCTGGTCGAGTATGACACGCCGATTGCTCACTACTGGCCGGAGTTCGCCGCACACGGCAAAGACAAGACAACGGTGCGCGACGCGTTGAGCCATCGCACCGGTATTCCCCAGATGCCGGAGGGTGTAACGCCCGCCCAGATGGCCAATTACGAATGGATGGTCGAACAACTGGCGCAGATGAAGCCATGGTTCGAACCGGGTACGACCAACGCCTACCATTGCTACTCCTTCGGCTGGATCGTCGCCGAAATCGTGCGGAGAACGGATCCGAAGCGACGGCCCTTTGGCGCCTTCGTGCAAGAGGAGGTCTGTGCGCCGTTGGGAATTCATGACATCCATATCGGTATCCCCGACGGGGCGGAGCCCAGGGTGGCCCGGCTGATTGATCCGTCAGACACGCAAATGCCGCCCGATGCGCCGTTTTTCAAATGTATCCCGCCGCCAGTCGGCTGTTTCGAAGCGGTCTTCGGCCGGCCTGACGTGCGGCGAGCATGCATACCGGGCGCCGGCGGAATCATGAACGCGCGTGAGGTGGCGCGGCTATTCGCGATGCTCGCCAACGAAGGCGAGCTGGATGGCGTTCGGATGCTTTCTGCCGAGCGCGTCTGTTCTTTCAGCAAACCTCGACCCAACACCGAACTTCCCGACGCGATCCTGGGTTTTCCGGTACGAGTGGGGACCGCCGGCTACTGGCTGGGTGGTCCAACCGCGCCGAGTGTGGTGGGGTCCAATCCCCGCACCCTGCACCATCCCGGCGCCGGCGGATCGATCGGGTGGGCGAACCCGCACACGCGCCTGGCAGGCGCCATTTGCCACAATCGTATGTTCAACGCGCCGCAGGACCCGTTCGGTCCAATCGCCGAAGCGATTCGTCGGACCTTTGGCGACTAAAGTGACTCTGCGCCTTCAGGGCGTTAATCCGATGGCCGCTAGACCTCTGACTGGAAAAAGCCGGACGTCCCAGCTCTATATACGCCTTCAGAACCACGTCAACGGATCGCAGCAAGGAGGCAACCGTGTCGCTCGCAAACAAGACCGTGGTGATTATTGGCGGAAGCTCGGGAATGGGTCTGGCCACCGCCAAAGCGGCGCTGGCCGAAGGCGCCAAAGTCGTCATCACCGGACGCTCGGAAGAACGGCTCCGCAACGCGCGCGAGGAATCGGGCGCGGGGGTGCGTACAATCGCTCTCGACGCCACCGACGAGGCCGGAACGCACGCACTGTTCGAGGAGCTGGGCCACGTCGACCATGTGCTGTTCACCGCGGCGACCCTCACTTTCGATCCTCACCTCACAATCGACACCGCCACACTCAGGAGCACGATCGATACGCGGTTTTGGGGATCTTATTATGCGGCCAAGTATGCCGCTCCGAAGATGCCGCCGGATGGGTCGATCACGCTTATCACGGGAACGGCGTCTCGCAAGCCCCTTCCCGGGTCGGCAGTCATTTCCGCTTCCTGCGGTGCAGTGGAAGCGTTGGCGCGTGCGCTGGCAATCGATCTGTCGCCGATTCGCGTCAATGCGATTGCCCCCGGGATAGTTGATACTCCGCTGCTGGAAAGGACCATGGGCGGGCGGGAACGGGTGGCCAAGATGATTGCCGGCGCTGCCGCTCGACTGCCGGTCAAACGGACCGGCCGTCCCGAAGACATCGCTCAGGCCGCGCTTTTTCTGATGCAGAATCCGTTCACGACCGGGATCGCCCTTACGATCGACGGCGGCAATCTGCTGATCTGATTCGAGCGGCTGGATGCAGCCTGCGCGCCCGCGATGTCGGCCCT
This sequence comes from Binataceae bacterium (SeqCode), assembly GCA_035262365.1. GTDB lineage: Bacteria > Desulfobacterota > Binatia > Binatales > Binataceae > JAJPJA01. The sequence continues at coordinate 33,885 of DATFSZ010000150.1, read as the reverse complement.
TTCGAAGCGCCGCTCCTCATGCGCTCGTTGCGTCGAAAGTGCGGCAAGGATCCAAGGGCGTGGACTGCAACCATGCGGATCTTGATTCCACCTGATTTTGGTTGCGCCGCCCGCGTGGCAGCAGGCACATTAGGCCCATCCAAATCGAGGCGGAGCCGGCGATGAAATTTGGCGTCCTGAGTTATGCGACCGAATATACGATTGCACCAGACCAACTGGCACGCGCCGTCGAGGAACGCGGCTTTGACTCGCTCTGGCTGCCCGAGCATACGCATATTCCCGTCTCGCGGCGGACTCCGTTCCCGATGGGCGGAGAACTGCCGAGAGATTATTTGCACATAGCGGACCCGTTCATTGGACTGGCTGCAGCCGCCATGGCCACTACGCGAATCAAATTGGGCACCGCAATCTGCCTGGTAGTCGAACACGATCCAATAGTCCTGGCCAAGCAGGTTGCCAGCCTCGATTTACTGTCGGGCGGACGGTTCATTTTGGGCATCGGCGCGGGATGGAACGTAGAGGAGATGGAAAATCACGGCACTGCGTTCAACACGCGCTACAGGCTGTTGCGCGAGCGGATGGACGCGATGAAGAAGCTGTGGAGCGAAGAGCAGGCTGAGTATCACGGAAAATTCGTCAACTTCGATCCCGTTTGGTCTTACCCCAAGCCGGTGCAGAAACCCTGGCCGCCAATCTACTTCGGCGGTCACACGCCGACAGCTAGACAGCGGGTCGTCGATCTGTACGACGGCTGGATGCCCACCATAATGCGCGACCTGTTGGGCGGCGTGGAAGACCTGCGCCGGCGCGCGACAGAGGCGGGGCGCGATCCGAAATCGCTTAACGTGACCGTGCTCTGGTTCCGCCCCGATCGCGACCGTCTCGACAGCTTCGAAGCCGCCGGAGTCGATCGGGTGGTCTTGGGAGTGCCCTCGGCATCCTCCGCCGTCGTAATGCGCAAGCTGGACGAGTTGGTCAAACTGGCGCAGATCTGAAATCGCGAGCATCAGGCGGGCATGACAAGCACGAGGCAGAGGGACGTTTCTACATACCTGAGATCGCGATCAACACAGGGGCATGATCCAAAGGCGATGGAGGCGGGCTCAAGGTCGCCGCAACCGGAATTCGAACGGTTGGATCATGGGAGCCGGCTCGATACTTCCAGCGGCAGACCGACGAGGATCGGATCCGAGCCGGGAGAGCCGACGGAGCCGAAACCGATAAATGCCCGATGTCCGCGCAATGGTCGGGGGCTGATCCGGGCGCTCATCATTGAGCAGTGCAAAGTTGGGACAATTCCAAAGCCGGCACACAGGCCGGCGCTACCGCGGAAAAACGGGGATCAACGATGGGAAAACTGCAAGACAAGGTGGCAATCGTTACCGGGGGCGCGCGCGGGATGGGCGAGGCGACGTCGCGAATCTTTGCCGCCGAGGGCGCCCAAGTCATAATCGCCGACGTGCTCGATCGCGAAGGTGAAAAGCTGGCCCGTGAACTCGGCGATGCCGCCCAATTCCAGCATCATGACGTCACCGACGAAGAGAGCTGGCGCGGGCTGGTAGCCGAGACCAAGCGCCGATGGGGCCGGATTGATGTCCTGGTCAACAATGCCGGCGTGGTGCTGTTCAGGACGCTGCTCGATACGGAGAAGAGCGAGTTCGAGAAGGTGCTTGGTATCAACCTGGTCGGCACCTTCCTCGGCATCAAAAGCGTGGCGCCAGCGATGATCGCGCACAAGAAGGGCTCCATCATCAATATCTCATCGGTCGACGGCATGAAGGGATGCAACGCGCTTGGGGCCTATGCAGCCAGCAAGTGGGGCGTGCGCGGGCTGACCAAAGTTGCGGCGATGGAGCTGGGGTTTCAAGGTATCCGGGTCAATTCGATCCATCCCGGCGGCATCAACACCTCGATGGGCAACCCGGCCGGGTCGTCCATCGCCGAAGCTAACCAGGCCTACACGGGTCAGCCGATTCAACGCATCGGCGGTCCTGAAGAAGTCGCGCGCACGACCTTGTTTCTGGCCAGTGATGACGCGTCGTATATCTGCGGCGCCGAAATCGCGGTGGACGGCGGTATGACGATCGGCCGCTACCAGGAGATGCTTCCGGGCGCGCCCCTCGCGAAATGATCCGGCTATCCATTCCGAGCGGCAGCGGCGTATGCTGAGCCGCGCCGCTTAACCGGCGGCGAAGAATCAAAGCCGTCGAAACCCACGGAGTGGATAAGCATGTCGATTAAATTCGAGGATTACGCCAACAAGTACAAACACGTCAAATTGGATCGGCGCAACGGAATCCTGCAGGTAACGCTGCATACCGGCGGCAAGGATCTGGTCTGGGGCGCCGAACCGCATGACGAACTGTCTTTCCTGTTCGGAGAGATCGCGCGGGACCCCGAGAACCGCGTGATCATTTTAACCGGCACCGGCGAGACGTTTGCGGCCAACCCTGCTCCCAGCCACGGCGGCAAAAAGCTGGCCAGCGCCGACTGGGAGCATGGCTTGGCGACCGGCAAGCATCTGCTGATGAACCATCTCGCGATCGAGGCGCCGATGATCGCGGCGGTCAACGGACCGGCCCTGCGTCATGCGGAGTTGGCGGTTTTGTGCGACATTGTGCTGGCGTCGGAAACCGCCTGCTTCCAGGACTCCGGCCATTTCGTCAATGGCGTCGTTCCGGGCGACGGAGTTCACGTGGTCTGGCCGCTGGTGTTGGGACCCAACCGCGGACGCTACTTTCTGTTCACGGGACAGACGATCTCGGCGCAGGAAGCGCTGGCGCTGGGCGTGGTTGGCGAGGTGTTGCCCCGCGAGCGTCTGCTGCCGCGCGCCTGGGAGTTGGCCGAGCAGATCGCTGCCCAGCCAAGACTTACCACGCGCTACACCCGCGTGCTGGTCACGCAAACGCTGCGCCGCATGATGAACGACAACCTCGGCTATGGATTGGCGCTGGAAGGGCTGGGTTTCGGCGATCATTTTCCGGACTACGGTCCAGACTTCGACACGCTGTCGCGCAGCGGCCGCTAAGCGTTAGCCGTCCAGATCCCAAAACGGCGACATCTCTTTGCGGACTTTCTCCAACAGCCAGGCTTCGCGGTCCGGCGGCGCCGATGCGATCGGCTCGCCGGCCTCTCTGCCCAGCTCCTCGATTACGTCGCGCACCGATGAAGCCAGCGCCGCCAGGTCGTAGCCGCCCTCCAGCGCCAGCACCATCCGGCCCCGGCAGCATTCCGCGGCCAACCCTTTCAACCTGCGCGCCATTGCGGCGAAGCCCTGCTCCGTCACGCGCATGTCGGCCAACGGATCGCGAAAGTGGCAATCGAAGCCGGCTGACACCAGGAGGAAGTCGGGGCGGAACTGGCGTCCGATCGGCAGAATTATCCGGTCGAACGCCGAGAGGTATTCCGGATCGCCGAAGGTGGCCGGCAGCGGCAGGTTGACCGTGAACCCGCGTCCCTCTTCGATTCCGATTTCACGCACCGATCCGGTTCCCGGATAATGTGGAAATTGATGCAGCGAACAGTAGAGCACTTGGGGCGAGGCGTAGAAGATCTCCTGGGTGCCGTTGCCGTGGTGGACGTCCCAATCGAGTATCATCACCCGCTCAAGTCCCTTGACCCGAGTCAGGTAGCTGGCCGCGACGGCGACATTGTTAAAGAAGCAAAACCCCATCGCATGGTGGGGCAGCGCATGATGGCCTGGCGGACGCACGATTGCAAAACCGTTGTCCGCCTGTCCGTCCAGCACCGCGTCCACCGCGGTCAGAACGCCGCCGGCGGCCAGTATCGAAGTGTGGTAGGTGGCGCGCGACGCATGGGTGTCGGGGTCGAAGTCGTATGAGTCGCGCGAAGCGGTCTGGCTTACCAGAGCAACGTAGCGCGGGTCGTGGCACAGTTCGAGTTCCGCGGTCGTGGCTTCGCGCGGCGCGACGCGCTGAAGGCGCTCGCGACGCAGCCCGTCGGCCAGGTCGAGCAGTACCTTAACCCGTTCAGGCCGCTCGGGATGACCGCGGCCGGGAAAATGGTCCAGGTAATGGCGGTCGGTTACCAGCGCAGTTTTGAGCATGGTTGACACCCCCTGCGGCAATCCGAATTAATGATTATTCGGCACGACGGCGCTCCCTGCCGCGCCGAATAACCGCAAGTCTCAGTTCCCATTGGGCTTATTTGAGATCATCATAATCCTCGCCGTGGCGCTAATCGTGCTCGGTCCCGAGCGCATGCCTGAAGTGGTGCGCCTGGCGGTGCAAATCCTGCGCGAGGTCCGGACCGCCGCCAGCGAAGCGATGCGGGAGATAACCGAGGCGATGGAGCAGGAAAAGCCTCCCACGCCGCCCCCGGCGGAGCCCCCATCGCCCGCCGTCGAGTATCAGCCACCTCCCTCATCTGATAAAGACCCGTCCGATAAAGATCCGAGTCATAAAGACCCGACCTAATCGCGGTGGACGAACAGCCAAGCATCGAGTCTACGCATCCCGGGGACGACGGCCGGATGCCCCTGATTGAGCATCTCAAGGAGCTACGTGTCAGGCTGATCCGTTCGCTCATCGCAATCGCGGCCGGCTTCGCTGTCGCGTACATTTTCGTCGACCAGATTTTCCAGTTGCTCACCGAGCCCTTACGCGAGGTCTCCCATAACAAAGTTTTGCTGATCGGCACCGGTATCGGCGAGGCATTTTTCACCAAGATTAAGGTCGCGCTGGTTGCCGCTTTGTTTGTCGCGAGCCCCGCCGTGCTCTACGAAGTATGGCGTTTCATCGCCCCCGGTCTTTACACGTCGGAGCGCAAGATGGCCAAACCGTTCGTGGTTTTCACCACGATCTTCTTTTTGGCGGGCGGGTATTTCTGCTGGGCCGTCGTGCTTAAAATCGGCTATGCGTTTTTCCTCAGCCAATACGCCAGCATCGGAGTCACCCCCACCCTCCGAATCAGCGAATATCTAAATTTTTCCGCCAAGCTGCTGCTGGCGTTTGCGCTCACCTTCGAGATGCCGGTGCTGGCGTTTTTCCTGACCCGCTTCGCGATCATCGACTACCACTGGATGATCCGGCAATTGCGCTACGCGGTGCTGGTGATTTTCATAATCGCCGCCGCGCTTACTCCGCCGGACTTCATCTCACAGTTCCTGCTCGCGATACCACTGTTGCTGCTCTATGGCCTCAGTATCGGAGTGTCCTATGTTTTCCGCCAGGAGGCGGGGGAAGTGCCCAGCCCGGCAGGCGGCGACGCGCCGGCGCCTTAGCTATCGACGGGCAGGCAAAACGATCCATCTACAAGTTGCGTTCCGCTTTCCTCTCCTTATTCTAGAAAAGGCTGGGAGAGGGAATACGCTCGAAGCACGATAGCGTGAAGCGCCGCCCCTCCCTCACCTTCTCCATGAACAAGGAGAGGGCTAAACGTGCCTGGAGGACAAGGATGGCAATCATTTACAATTCCCGGCCCGCAACCGGCGGTCCGGGGATCGAGCCCCGTTGGACGCGCGGCGCCAAGGACGCAATCGGCACATCCTATTCGGTTGCCTCCAGCATCTGGTTCACTCTCTCGGCCGGAATCGTCAATGAGATCTATTACCCCACGATCGACCGGCCCCAAACGCGCGACATGCAGTTCCTGGTGACCGACGGCACGACTTTTTTCAGCGACGAACGCAGCCTGGTCACCGAGATCGATTACATCGAATCGCACGCGCTGGGCTTAAAGCTGACCAACTCCGACCCCCAACACGGCTATCAGATTGTGAAGGAAGTAATCGCGGATCCGCATCAGGAATGTCTGCTGATCAACGCCCGCCTCGAGGGAAAGCCGGAAGTGCTGGAGAAGCTTCATCTCTATGTACTGCTGGCGCCCCATTTGGAAGTCGGCGGAGCCCACAATAACGGCAACGTGGTGGAAACCTCGGGCCGCCTGATACTGACCGCCCACAAGAACAACACCTGGTTGGCGCTGGACGTTTCCAGCGGGTTCGTACGCCGCACTTGCGGCTTTGTCGGCACGACTGACGGCTGGCGCGAATTGTCCGAGAACTTTCAACTCGCCAACGAGTTCGATTCGGCGACCGATGGCAACGTTGCGTTGCTCGGTGAGATCAACCTCGGCCTGGGCTACGAATTCACGCTGGGACTGGCCTTCGGCGACAGTCTGCATCGCGCGATCACCACCCTCTTCCAATCGCTGGGCTTGCCCTTCGAGGAGGCGCGCGATCGCTTCGTCCTGCAATGGACTCGAGCCTGTACCCATGTGCTGCCGCTGGACGAATCCGCGGGCGATGGCGGCAAACTCTATCGCACCAGCCACAGCCTGATCATGGCTCATGAGGACAAAACCTACCCGGGCGCGTTGATCGCCTCGCTGAGCATCCCGTGGGGCGAGGTGAAGGGCGACGAGGACCTGGGCGGATACCATCTGGTCTGGACCCGCGACATGGTCAACAGCGCGACCGGCTTGCTGGCCAGTGGCAACGCCACCCTGGCGCTGCGGGCGTTGATCTACCTGGCCGCGACTCAGCTTGACGACGGTGGTTTTTACCAGAACTTCTGGATCAACGGCGAACCCTACTGGAAAGGTGTCCAACTGGACGAAGTTGCCTTTCCGATCGCGCTGGCATGGCGTCTGCTCGATATCGGCGAACTGAAGAACTTCGATCCGATGCCGATGGTGGAGCGGGCGGCGAAGTTCCTGATCCTCAACGGTCCCGCCACCGGCGAGGAGCGATGGGAGGAGAACGCCGGTTACTCGCCCTCGACGCTGGCGATCGTAATTGCCGCGCTGGTCTGCGCTTCGCAGATGTTGCGCCGGGTCGAGGGCCGCAAGGGCGACTTCCTGCTGCAGTACGCCGATTTCCTGGAATCGCATCTCAACGATTGGACCGTCACCACGCAAGGCGTGCTGGTGCCCGGCATCAAGCGCCACTTCATCCGCATACTGCCGGTCGATGTTTCGGATCCGCAGGCGGCGGAAGACCCCGAACATGCGGTGATCCAGATCAAGAACCGTCCGCCTCGAACGCAGAGTGAATTTCCTGCCAACCAAGTGGTGGACGCGGGCTTCCTGGAACTGGTGCGCTACGGTATCAGGCCGCCCGGCGATCCGCTGATCGAAGACTCGCTGCGCGTGGTGGACGCAGCTTTGAAGTGCAGCCTGCCTGAGGGCCCATGCTGGCGCCGCTACAACCATGACGGGTACGGCCAGCAAGCCGACGGCAGTTCGTGGCATGGGTCGGGAGTGGGCCGGCCCTGGCCGCTGCTGACCGGTGAGCGGGGACATTATGAACTCGCCGCCGGACGCGACGTGCGTCCGTACATCCGCGCGATGGAGCGCTTTGCTTCCGCGACCGGGCTCCTTCCCGAGCAGGTCTGGGACGAACCGGACAAGCCTGAAAAGCTGATGTTCCTGGGCAAAACGACCGGCGCGGCGATGCCCCTGATGTGGGCGCACGCGGAATATATCAAGCTGCTGCGATCGGCCCGCGACGGCAAGGTCTTCGACCTGATTCCCGAGGTTGCCAGCCATTTCCGCACCGGACGGCGCGGCAGTGCAATAGAGGTATGGAAATTCAACCGCCAGGTCCGCGCTGTCCCGCCCGGGACGACACTGCGGGTGTTGGCGGCCAAGGCTTTCATGCTCCACTGGTGCCTGGGCGACTGGAGCAGCGTCAGCGACGCTGATTCGAAGTCAACCGTGATCGGACTGCATTACGTCGACATTGCGATTGCGAAATCGCAGCGTGCGCCGGTGAAGTTCACCTTCCGATGGATGGATGAAAACCGGTGGGAGGGCCGCGATTTCGAGGTGGCGATGAAAACGAATTAGTTACGGCTACCTTCGGACCGATTCTCGGTCCTCTTCCGGGTTGGAAACCGCTGGATTCGCGAATCGGCGGCGCGCTTGAGAGTTGGCGCCCAAAGTGGTGCAATCGCCGCATCCTGCTCGCCGAGGTTAATCGACATGAAGTTTGGTCTTTTCGTCGCTCCCTTCCATCAGATGGGCGAGAATCCGACGCTTTGTTATGAACGCGACCTGGAGACTATCGAGTGGGCGGAGCGGCGCGGTTTCGACGAGGTTTTCGTCGGCGAGCATCATTCCGCCGGATGGGAGATCATTCCGTCGCCCGAGATTTTTATCGCTCACGCCGCCGCGCGCACCCGCCACATCAGGCTCGGCACCGGCGTAGTGAGCATCCCCTACCATCATCCGCTCAACGTCGCCGCCCGCATCGCGTTTCTCGACCATCTCACGCGCGGCCGCGTCATCTTCGGCGTGGGACCAGGGTTGCTTCCAGGCGACGCGTACATGCGCGGAATTGAGCCCAAGGACCAGCGGCCCAGGATGATCGAGGGGGTCAAGGCGATCATCCGCCTATTCACCGAGGACAAGGTCACGCTGGACGGTTCGTGGTTCAAACTGGTCGACGCCCATCTGCAGGTAAAGCCCTTCCAAAAGCCCTATCCACCGATGGTCACGGCCAGCACCTTCACCCCTTCCGGATTCATGGCGGCGGGACAGCTTGGCACCGGTATCATGACGTTTTTCACCGGGGGAATTACGGATCTCAACGCCCGTTGGAAGCTTGCCGAGGAGGTCGCGGCTCAAAACGGCCGCAAGCTCAACCGGCAGGAGTGGCGGATGGTATTGCCGATTCATCTGGCGGAGTCGCGTCAGGAGGCGATGCGCCAGGTTCGCGGCTGGGGCAACGAATACTTCCGCGAGTACGCGATCAGCACCACCGGACTGGCGCAGAAGGACTCCCCCGATCAGCCGTTGAGCGAAGTCACTATCGACGGCATGGTCGAAGCCGGCGCGATGCTGATAGGGACTCCGGATGATGCTATCGCAAAGATTCGCGAAATGAACGAGGCAGCAGGTGGGATTGGCGGCGTGCTCAATATGATGATGGACTGGGGCACGCGCGAGCAGCAACTGCGCTCGCACGAACTAATGGCGCGTTATGTGATGCCCTTGTTCCAGGGCTCGGCGGACTCGATCGTTTACTCCAACCAATGGTCGCGCGAGCGGCGCGACGTCCTGATCGAAAAGGCAGCAGCCGGCGTGGCGGCGGCGTTCGCTGCCGCTGGTGAAAGCGCGCCGGGTCCCGTTGCAACGCATCCCGCGGCGGCGATTCCAGCCGCAAACGGGGGGAAAGCGGCCAAGTAAACAACCCTCACCTGAGCAACTTCATTGTAAAGCGCAGTCTTCTCGATGCGCTCGACAATGGCCGCGAGCAACTTCGATCAGCGCATTTGGGAGATACCGCAGCGTGGATCGTCTGGAGCTTGCCGGACCTTCGCCCGGACCTTATGCTCGCCGGCTTCCGGCTTGAGCCGGGACCGACGGTTACCAGCGCACGATTTGTTCGTAGATCTTCGGTAGTTGCTTGGGCAGCGCGGTGATGTCGTCAATCACCAGGTAGCGCGAGGGCTGGCACATCTGGCGCAGATAATCGTGCCCGGTGCGATCGACGGTGATGCAAAACGGCATCACGCCCGCCATCTCGAGTTCCTTCAGCGCAACCATCGTGTCCTGGATCCCGTAGGCGTTGGAGCGGCGGTCCTGGCCGTAGTCGAAGTCCTGCGGAAAGCCGTCGCTCAGCAGGATTACGTGCTTGGCCCGCGAGCTGACGTCCTTGAACTTTTCGCGCGCATGGCGGATTGCAGTGCCCATCCGGGTCGAGCGTTTGGGCTCCACGGAGCCGACCCGCGCCTTGACCTCGTCGGACAGCTCGCGATCGAACTCCTTGATCACGTAGAACTCCACGTTGTCACGGCCATGGCCGGAAAAACCCATGATCGCGTAGGCGTCGCCAATTTCCTCGAGGGCCTGGACCATGATCACCAACGCCTCCTTGTTGACGTCGATGATGCGGCGGGGACGCTGGCGCGGACCACCGTGGCGCTGCCAAACCTTGAACCAGTCATCGGCGTCGTCGGAATCGGTGAAGCGGCGATTGTCCTGATGGATCGGCTCGTCGGTGGAGGCGGACATGTCGAGCAGAAACAGGGTTGCGACGTCGCGTGCTTCCTTTTTGCGCGCTTTGTAAACGCGCGGATCGGGCGAGTTGCCCAGGTAACGCGCCACCCGATGCTCGACGGCGCGGTCGAGGTCGAAGTCGTCGCCGTCTTCCAGTCCCCGCACCATCCGGTAGGAAGCCGGGCGGATGCGCTGGAAATGGCGGCGGATCTGCGGCAGCATCTCGGCGTACTGGCGCAGCGTGCGCGAGTAGAATTCTCCGTCGTCACCCTCGGGTGTGATTTCACGCAACCGGCACCAGTTGCGCCGGTAGTCGTTCATCGCATAGTCCCATTCGTCATACGAGTAATATGCGTCGTTGGAGCGCGCTCCAACCACCAGCCGCCCGTGGCTGCCGAAGGACGCCGCCTCGGAAAGCTGCTCCTGCAACTCGGCCAGCGCCTGCGCCTGCTTTTCGTCGAGCTGCGTCAGGTACATCCCTTCGCCGCCCTCGCCCGAGCCGTCCGATTCCGACGGCTTGATCTGGGCGCCGCGCTCGAGCAGACGGCGCAGTTCATCGGGACTGATCGGACGTCCGTTGCGCCCTTTGCTCCGCTTACCCGAAACCTGCATCCGGACGTCCTGGTCCGGCTCTCCGCCCTCGCCGTCATCTCCGTCCTCATCCATCCCGTCCAGCCCGTTGCTCTCGCCTTCGCCGAGGCTTTGAGTCAGGTCGTTGAGCATCTTGCGGGCGTTCTCGTCGAGCAGCTCGGAGTCGCCCGCATGTGCCGCCTCGATCAGCGCGACCAGCCACTGGTAGAGTTCGGTGCTCTGGCGCAGGCTCAGGTTGATATCAGCCGAGGAATCGCGCAGCGGGGCGAAGTAGCGCTGCGCCTGAGCCATGAACGCCTGTTCGATTGGCTCGCCCCCGGGCCGTATTTCCGCTGCCGCCTTGAACAGCATCGTGCTGAGCGCCAACTGCGGCATCTCGGTGGACAGCTTGCGATTGACCGCGGAAATTTCGGGCGTCAGTCCGCGATAGCGGCGCGCCAGCGCGGCGTCGATTCGCACCGATTCGCACAACCGCAGCATCGCGCCGGCCAACTTGGGATCGGCGAAGGTCGCCACGTACGCCTGAAGCGCCTCCAGTCCGGTCTCGCCTCGCTCGTCGAAGCCAGGCAGGTCGCTAAGTTTGAATGCAAAGCTGCCGAACTCGTGGCGCGCCGCGAGGTGGGCCGTGATCACCTTGTAGTAGCTGAAAGCCTCCTCGCGGCTGGAAAAGCTCTCCGAGCGCTGGGGCAGAAAGATGACCTCGCCGGCGAGCAGCGGATAGCGAAACGCCGCTGATACCGCGCCTTCGCTGCTGATTCCGTCGAGGCGGAACTCGAGCGGAAACAGCATGCGCATGAATTTCGTCAGTACACCCTTGATTTCGTGCAGTTCCAGGACGTGCGACGGCGCCGTGTTGGTCATAAGAAGGAACCCTGCCTGAGACATTAGCAAGGTGTCACGCCGGCAGGCAATTTCAGTTGATGACTGGATAAACGCAAAGTTCATTCAAGCGGTCATCGGCGAAAAGCGGCAAAACCGGTCCGCGGCGGCGGGCGCGTTCTTGACTGCGGCGGACCGCGCGGCCTTAAACTTAAGTAACAGCCATGCAAAATCTCATTCTTCGTTGTTGCCGCGCGGGCCTTGCTTTGGCCCTGATGCTAACCTTCTTGGCGTCCACGGGCGGAGCGGCCGGCGCCTCGATGACCGACGGTGTCAGAAAGGTCGTGCTGCCCAACGGCCTGACTATCCTGGTGCTGGAGAATCACAAGGCTCCGGTGGCCAACTTCAACGTCATCTATCGGGTTGGGTCGCGCAACGAGCAGATGGGCAAGACCGGGCTATCGCATCTGGTCGAGCATCTGATGTTCCGCGGCACCAAGAAGCTCAAGCCCGAAGAGTTCTCCAACATCATCCAGGAAAATGGCGGCGAGGATAACGCCTTCACCGAGGAGGATTTGACCGCTTACTTCGAGCTCATCAACCGCGACCATCTCGACGTGCCCATCGCGCTGGAAGCCGATCGCATGGCCAACTTCGAGCCCAAGGGTTTCGATTCCGAAAAGGCCGTGGTGATCGAGGAGCGGCGCATGAGAACCGAGGACAATCCCCAGGACGCGCTCTCCGAGGTCGCACAGGCGCAGGCCTACGTAGCGCATCCATACCATTGGCCGGTGATCGGCTGGATGCATGACGTGCAGGGGCTGACCCTGCAGGACGCGCTTGACTACCATCGCGTCTATTACTCGCCGCAAAACGCCCTGATCGTGGCGGTGGGCGATTTCTCCGCCGACGCTGTCATCAAGCAAATAACCGAGACGTTCTCCAACATCAGCAATGGCCCCAAGCCCCCGCCGGTCACCGCGATGGAACCGCCGCAGGAAGGCGCGCGGGAACTGGTCCTCAAGCATGCCGCCGAACTTCCGGCGTTCGGGGAAGCCTTTCACGTGCCCGCGCACGAGTCACCCGACTGTTTCGCGCTGGAGTTGGCCTCGGTAATCCTGTCGGGCGGCAAGAGTTCGCGGTTGTACAAAAAGCTGGTGATCGAAAAGCGGATGGTAGTGGATGTGGACGCCAGCTACGACCTGCTTTCATTCGATCCGACACTGTTCTGGATCACGGCCCAGATGCGGCCCGGCATCAAGGCCGAGGACGTGGTCGCGGCAGCCGAGGCCGAAATCAAGCAGCTCGCCACCACACCGGTTGATGCGCAGGAGCTGCAAAAAGCCAAAAATCAGGAACTGGCCGGCTTTGTGTTCGGCCAGGACTCCATCTTCAGGGAGGCGATGATGCTGGGTCAGTACGAACTGATCGGCGGTTACAAGCAACTCGACCAGTACATCCCGTCGATCGACAAGGTGACGCCCGCCGACGTGCAGCGGGTTGCCGCCAAGTACCTGGTCTCGTCAAATCGCACCTTGGGCACGCTGGTGCCTACCGGCCTGCTGCCTCATCCCTCGGGCGGACCCGGCGGCGGCGCGGTGCGCCATGCGCCGATTAATTGGGGGATGCCGTTGTGAGGCGGCTTGCGGCCCTTTGCGGGATAATTGGCGCGGCGGCGATTGCCGCGGCGCTGCTACCGGCGGCGTCGGCGCGCGCGCTCGAGGTAAAACGCGTCAAGCTGGACAACGGGATGATCGTGCTTATCTCGCCGCAGCACAATCTGCCGATGGTGACGGCGTCGATCGGTTTTGACGCCGGTGCGCGGCGCGACCCCAAGGGCAAGGAGGGGTTGGCATCCTTGAGCGCGGCTTCCCTGATGGAAGGGACGCGCGCGATGAGCGCCGATGAACTCAATCGCAAGGTCGATTTTCTGGGCAGTGCGATGGACGTCGGAGCGGGCAGCGACTACGCGACTGCCTCCTTCACCTCGCTCAAGCGCTACTGGCGCGACACGCTGAAGCTGCTGGCTGGGGTGTTGACTGATCCGGGCCTGCGCCCGGAGGACATTTCGCGCAAACAGGCCGAGCAGGTGGCCGGACTCAAAGCGGCGGAAGAACAACCGGGCTATGTGGCTCAGATCACCTTCCTGAAGGAAGTGTTCGGCGAAGGCTCGCCTTATGGCCATTTGCCGGACGGCACCGTCGATACGGTGCAGAAGCTTTCCGCGCAGGACGTGCGCGACTTCTATCGCCAATTCTACCGGCCCGAATCCGCGGTCGCCGCCGTAGTCGGCGACGTCGATGCCGACGAAGTGGTCAAAGCACTGAACGAGTCACTGGCTCCGCTGACGGGGACGGTCGCGGCGCAGAAGCCTTCTCCATTGCCGCCGATCGGTTCGGGCGTGCATCTGACCGCGATCAACCGCGACGTCGCCCAGGCCAACATCATCATGGGCTTTGACGGAATCGCGCGCTCCAATCCCGATTACTACAAGCTGCAGGTAATGAATTATATCCTGGGCGGCGGCGGCTTCGCCTCGCGCCTGGTCAAAGAAGTGCGCAGCAAGGCCGGACTTGCGTACTCGGTTGCCAGCTACTTCCAGGCCGCTCTTTTCCCGGGCTCCTTCCAGGTCGTGCTGGAGACCAAGAACAAGACCGCCAACGAGGCCATCGCGATGGTGCTGCAGCAGATGAAGCGGATCCAGGAGTCGCCGGTTGCCGACGCCGAAATGGATTCGGCGAAAAAATTTCTGATCGGCAGCTTTCCACTGAAGCTCGATACTCAGAACTCGATCGTTTCTTTCCTGATGCAGGTTCAGATCTACGGTCTGGGCCTGGACTATATCGAGCGCTATCCGGGCTACATCCGCTCGGTGACCAAGGAGGACGTGCAGAAGGTCGCGCGCCAGTACCTTCATCCCGACAGCTACATCCTGGTCGCCGTGGCCAATCAGAGCGAGGCCGGCATCAAGGTTGCCAGCAGTGCGGCAAGCGGGAAACAATGAGCCGGGCGAGATTTTCAGCGTCGGCCATTCGACCCATCCGCTGGAGCAATTCCAGGAATTGCTGGGCGGCCAAGGGATAAAAGCGCTGGCCGACGTCCGTTCCTTTCCCAGCTCAAGGCGCTGGCCCCATTTCAATCAACCAGCGCTGCGCGAATCGATGGAGCGCGCCGGAATTGAATACTATTGGATCCGCGCCCTGGGCGGCCGCCGCCGTGAGGTGCGGCCCGACTCTCCACACACCGCGTGGCAACATCCGGCATTTCGATCCTATGCGGATTATGCGGACAGCGAAGAGTTCCGGCCCGGACTCAACGAATTAATCGCGCTGGCGCGGCGCACGCGCACCGCCTACATGTGCTCCGAAGGTCTGTGGTGGCGATGCCATCGGCGGCTGATCTCGGACCGCCTGCTGCTGCTCGGATGGCGCGTAACGCATATCCTCCCCAACGGTAAACTGTCCGCGCACGCACTGCCCGACTTCGCCAGCGTCGTGGACGGGCGCTTGATTTACGATGGCGCTGCCAAAGCCGATTAAGCTCCCGCTCCGTTGCTTGCCGATAATTGCCAGGCCGCCGCACTCCATAAAAAGCCAACTCGCAAAGCCCATTGCCCTTTACCATAACTGGTTGCGCGGGGCGGTGTACCGGCCTATCTTTGCGGAGGCATTGGGGCGAACGTTCCGGTCCCGTCACTGGCCCGCACCCCGCTGGGTAAATCGTCGGCCACGGAGGGTTTGAGATGCGCAACACAGGGCATTACGCCACGCTCGAGACCGATCGCGGTTCGATAATTATTGAACTTTACCCGGAAGTCGCGCCGAAAACCGTCGAGAATTTCGAAAAGCTGGTCAACCAGGGCTTCTACAACAATCTTACCTTTCATCGGGTGGTGCCCGGCTTTGTCGTGCAGGGCGGGGACCCTGCCGGTAACGGCACGGGGGGTCCGGGCTATGACGTGGCAGGTGAAATCAAGGCTGACGAGAAGCATCTGCGCGGTACGGTGGCAACCGCGCGCACCGGCGACGAGGTCAACCCCCAGCGGCGCAGCAGCGGCAGCCAATTTTATATTTGCCTGGAGCCGCAGCCCGGACTGGACGGCCAGTACACGATCTTCGGCCAGGTAGTCACCGGGATGGAAGTGGTGGACAAGATTCAGCGCGGCGACCGAATGAAAAAGGTCGCCCTTTCCGAGAAGGCTGCGTAGCCGCTCTCAAGCGAACGGAGCTGAAATCGCCAAAGGGAAAGCAAAAATAGGAAGTATGAAGATCAGACCTGGCCTTGCCTTTGTACTGGGAGTACTGGCGTTGAGGCTGACAGCCGCGCCGGCACTCGCGCAATCGAAAGCGGACGGCCTGGCCGCCCGCAACACCGGCCATTACGCGATCGTCGAAACGGAGCACGGCACGTTCGTAATCGAGCTCTATCCGAAAGTCGCTCCGAAGACGGTCGAGAACTTCGAAAAGCTGGTCAACAAGGGCTTTTACAACGGCCTGACCTTCCATCGCGTGGAGGAAGGCTTCGTGGTCCAGGGCGGCGACCCCAAGGGCGACGGCACCGGCGGTCCCGGCTACGAAATCGTCGCCGAAATCAATCCGCAAGAAAAGCATCTGCGCGGCAGCGTCGCCACGGCGCGCACCGGCGACGACGTGAACCCCGATCGGAAGAGCAGCGGCAGCCAGTTCTATATCTGCCTGGAGCCGCAGCCCGGGTTGGACGGCCAGTACACGATCTTCGGCGGCGTGGTTAAGGGCATGAGCGTCGTTGACCAGATCAAGGTCGGCGACCACATGAAGAAGATCACGCTGGCCAGCAAGCCGCCAGCCTAGCATTTACGTAAGAAAAACCTGAGTCTGCAAATTGTTAAGGTAAAGGGAACACAATGGCGCTATCCGGAAGCGGGCACCGTAATGGGCCCCACTTCACTATCGACCTTCATCTGCATACCAGCCGCGGCAGTTCCGACTCCAACGTCTCGCCGGCCGACGTTATCGAGCGGGCGCGGGAGATTGGAATCAGCGGGATCTGCATCACCGAGCACGACCATATCTGGGACGTCCAGGAGGTCCAGGACCTCGCCGCACAGGCTGGCATCGTGCTCCTGCGCGGCATGGAGGTCACCACCGAGATCGGCCACGTGGGCGCGTTCGGTCTGGACCGCTATGTGGGCGGCATTTACCGGTTGAAGGAGCTGCGCCGCGTGGCGGACGACTGCGGCGGGCTGCTGATTGCGAATCACCCCTTCCGCTACAAGCTCGATCCCAAGCTGAGCTTCTTCAACAATCACGACGACCCGTTTGACCCCGCCGACGTGAACAAGGCGGCCGAGCAGATGGTCTTTTCGCTGGTGGACGCGGTCGAAGTGCTCAACGGCTGCTGTTCGGAAGAGGAGAACCGCTTCGCCCTGGAAGTTGCGCGCGCGCTCAAACTGGCCGAAGTGGCGGGGTCGGACTCCCATTCGGTGGACTCCGTGGGATGCGTCTGCACGGTCCTGGAAGAGCCGGCATTGACCGAGCGGGCTTTGATCGACGCAATCAAGTCCAGCCGCTGCCGCGCCGGGCGCGGTCTGCTGCATGAAGGCGCCGTTACGCTGTTCGGCGCCCCGGGTTAGGAACGGCCGCGCGGCTCAGGCGCGCCGCCCGCGGTTGTGAGATCGGGATCCTTACGATAAGATTACGTTCCCCTTAATGGGTCGCCGATGGCTGGAACCGACGGGCGCTTAGAATTAATCGAAAATATTTCGTCGCTTGCCGGGGCTACTTCGGATCTTCGGGAAGCGCTGGATGCGTTCGTCAACGCTATCGCGTCCGGCATGGAGACCGAGGTTTGCTCGCTGTACCTGTTTGACGCCGCCCAGAAGCGCTTGGTGCTGCGCGCCACCGTTGGGCTGGACCGCGATTCGGTGGGCAAGGTTTCCATGAAACTCAGCGAGGGGCTGGTGGGGCTGGTGATCGAAACGATGCAGCCGGTGGCGGTTGCCGACGCCATCAGCCATCGGCGCTACAAGTACTTTCCGGAGACCGGCGAGGAGCGCTATCACTCCTTCCTCGGCGTTCCCGTGCAAAACAATCGTGGCGAGCCGATCGGGGTGCTGGTTACGCAGACCCTGCGCAAGCGCAAGTTTACCGCCACCGAGGTCCGCCTGCTGCGCGCCGCGGGCAACCAGTTGGCGCAGATGCTCAACCATTTTCGGCTGCGCCAGACCCTGGCTACCAAGGAGCGGGAGCGTGACGAGTACCGCCGGCGTATGATCGAGGCCAACCGCCAACTCAAGGACTACGAGAAGGTGGGCGGCAAGACCCGCCTTGCGGCGCCGGTCAAGATACGGCGCCCGCGTCTGGTAGGGCTGGGCGCCGCGCCTGGATTCGGCCACGGCGTAGCACACCTGGTCGGCACTTTTCTGAACACAATCGACATGAACCTGCGTGCCGATGATCGGGGCGAGGAACTGCGCCGCCTGGATGAAAGCCTGGCCAAGGCGCGCTCCGAACTGACCGCGCTCAAGGGCCGCATGTCCACGCTGATGCCCGAGGGCGAGCTGAAGATTTTCGACGCGCACCGGTTGATCCTGGAAGACGACGAATTCATCGGCCGGATTCGCATGGCGATTGAATCGGGGTATGCCGCCGAAAGCGCACTGTTCCGGGTGATCGACGAGCTGAGCGCCTCGATGCTGGCGATGGCGGACGGATATCTACGCGAACGCGCCAGTGACTTCCGCGACGTCGGGCATCGCCTGCTGCGCCATCTGCGGCGCGAGGATAGCCGCAGTCCCTTCATTCATCCGACCATTTTGGTGGCCGAGGAACTGACGCTGTCGCAGCTCACCTTGCTTTCGCACGAAAACCTGGCCGGAATCGCGCTACAGTCGGGCGGCGTGACGTCACACGCGGCGATTTTGGCGCGCTCTTTCGAAATTCCCACCGTGGTCGGGATCGAGCACCTGATGGAGTCGGTGAGCGAGGGCGACGATCTAATTCTCGATGGCAATTCGGGAATCCTCTACATCAAGCCCAGCAGCGAGGTGCAGCGCGAATACGAGCGGCTGTTGCGCCAATACAACGCGTTTCGGCGGGAGCTGATGGCCCATCCGACTGAACTGGCGGTCACGCACGACGGCCATCGGGTGCACCTGCTAGCCAATATCGCGCTTCAAAACGACATCCAAATTGCACTCAAGTACGGAGCCGAAGGGGTCGGGCTGTTCCGCACCGAGTTCTCCTTCCTGACCTACGAGGATTTTCCCGACGAAAACGAGCAGGTGTCGCTGTACAATCGGCTGCTCAAGCCGGTGGGCAACCGCCCGGTGACAATCCGCACCCTGGATATCGGCGCGGACAAATATCCCTCTTATATGCGGGTGCCGCGCGAGGACAATCCGTTTCTGGGCTGGCGATCAATCCGCGTATCGCTGGAGATGCCCTCGCTGTTCAAGCTGCAATTGCGGGCGATTTTGCGCTCGGCCGCCCGCCACAACGTGCGGCTGCTGTTTCCGATGATTTCAAATATCGAGGAACTGCGCACGGCGCGCGAGTTGCTGGCCGAAGCAAAGGCTGAGCTCAACCGCGAAGGAGTGGAGCACAATCCTAACATCCCGGTGGGCGCGATGATTGAGGTTCCAGCCGCAGTGTGGCTGGCGCCGCGCCTGCTTAAGGAAGTGGATTTTTTTTCGATTGGGACTAACGATCTGATTCAGTTTTTGCTCGCGGTTGACCGCAATAATCCCAAAGTGGCGCCGCTTTATGAGCCGCTTCATCCTTCGGTCCTGGCGGTCATTTCGCAAGTCTTCGACGTCGCCAACGAGGCTGGCAAGCCAGTCTGCATCTGCGGTGAGATGGCCAGCGATCCGATGGCAACGCTGATTCTGGTTGGCATGGGCCTGACGGAATTGAGCCTCAGTCCACTCTTCATTCCGGTGGTGCGCGAAGTGGTCCGCCACGTCAACTACGCCACCGCCCGTCTGATCGCCAAAGACGTGCTCGAAATGGGCACCGTTGCGCAGATCAAGGGCTACCTGGTCGAACGGTACCGGGACCTTGGCCTGATCAACCTGGTCGAAATGTATCGCTGATCGGTTCGCCGTTCCCGCGGGCGAAGCAAACCCTGTTTGAGGGAAAGATTGACTCGGTTATTATAGATGCTATACGAGAATACTAGGATTGACCAGTCGGTTAGGGATTTCGCCCGACCGGCAAACGTGGTGACGGAGAGGTTGAAGAGGACATGACGATGGGTGTTTTAGTACTACTTGCCGGCACACTACTGGCCGCCACCGGACTCTTTTACCTGATACTTGGCCGTAACCGCTATGGAGCCAGCTCCCGCGGCCGCAAGCAGATAACGGCCTGTCCAGCCGCAGGTGAAGCCGCCGTATTGAAGCCCGAGCCTTGTCGCATCGTGCGGGTGTACTTCATTAAGCCCTCGCGCTACGACGATGACGGCTACGTCCAGTTCTACCGCTGGGGTGTACAGCCCAATAATACACTGACGGTCCTCGCGGCCCTTAACGACACCTACAACAAGCGGTTTGCGGCCGAACGCAGTGTTTTTCTGGAAACGGTAATTTGGGACGAGGTCTGTGACGGCGCGATCGGTCCCGAGACCATAACGGCAATCAAGGACCGGGCGCGCGAGGACGGCGTCGAGCTGCTGATCGGGATCGCCGGCGTACAGTCCAACCAGTACCCGCGCGGACGCGACCTGGCGCTGCAATTCGTCGCACACGGTCTGTCCACGGTCATGGGCGGATTTCATGTCAGCGGTTATCCGCAATCGCGCGAGTTCCTGCACACCTGCGGCATCTCCACCGCGGTCGGGGAGGCGGAGAACTTCTGGTCCGAACTGATCGAGGACTTCCTGGAAGGGAAGCTGAAGGCGGAGTACTCGGTCAGCGAGGGCATCCGCGCCAAGACCGGGACCGGCGATATCCTGGTGCCGGTCATCACCGACGCGCAATTGCCGATGATCGACGATCGCTATCTGACGCGTTTTTTCAACGACACCCAGACCACGCTGGATACCTCGCGCGGATGCCCGTTTACCTGCTCGTACTGCTCGGTCAAGAACGTGATGGGCCGCACCATGCGCTCGCGCGATCCGCAATCGGTAGTGCAGTGGGTGCGCGACGCGGTGTTCAATCACGGCATCGAATCGCTGTTCCTGGTTGACGACGACTTCTTCCGCAGTCCCCGCTGGGACGAGATCCTCACGGGGATGGCCGGGATTCGCAAGGAATTTCCCAAGCTCTCCTTCATGATGCAGGTTGACGTGGACGCCTCGTGCTATGCCAACGTAGCCGACGGCGAGAAGGCCGGCGCCAAGCACAGCCGCAGCCAGCGTTTTGTCGACCTCGCGGCGCAGGCCGGATGCTACCAGGCCTTTGTCGGTATCGAGTCGCTCAACCCCGACAATCTGAACTACGCCACCAAGTATCAGAACACCGACGACCGCAACCATCGGATGTTACTGGAAGAAGCGCGCGCGCGGGTAATGGGCAAGTACCGCCGCGTGGTGGACAACTGGCATCGCGCGGGGATCTCGGTGCATGCCGGCTACATGTTGGGTTTCCCCTTCGACGGCCCGGACTGCGGCCGAATCGCGGGCAGAACGCTGCGGCAGCTTGGCTTCGATATTGTGTCGTTCTTCATCATGACACCGCTGCCGGGGACAGAGGATCAAATCCGCTACGCCAAAGAGGGCCAGATTTCCGATTGGGACTTCAACAACCTCGACTCCCAGCATGTCACGCTCAAGCATGACAAGATGGACAAATCCATGTGGATGCGCGCTTACATGGATTCGTTCAAGATCTTCTACTCGCCGTGGCGTCTGCTGCATACGATCTTCACGGTCGCGGGCGGGCGTGGGCTGTCGGCCGAGGCGCGCCGCTCCGTGGTTCGTCAGTTCGTTTACTACTTCTTCAGCTATCGTCAGGGTCGCCATCCGATGGTCGGTGGAGTGTGGCAAATCATCCGGCGCGACCTGCGCCGCGCGGCGCTGACCGACGACGATGCGTTGCGCCTCTTCCTCGGCGATCGGCGCTTCAAAGCGATCCTGCACGGCTCCCAGGGAGAGTTCGCCGCAGCCACTGCGTAGTCGATCAGAAAGTCGGAAAAGCCGCCCGCCTGCACTCATCGGTCGCGGCGACGACCGCCGTCCGCGAGCGCGGGCGGTTGTTTTTCGGCGCGCAGCCTTGCAAAAAGGAACCGGCATGGGCGGCGCTACTGCCCAGAAGAAAAGATGCCGGGACTTGTTTGCCTGGCGCTGGCGTCGGTGCCCGGCTGTTTTCGTTTTGCAATCCGGAAGGCGCGGTTAATGGTCGGGCCGATGCGGCACCCAGACCCGATTTGTCTGGACACGCGGGAAAACCTGTCCTACAAGGGAATGGAACTGCGCTCATTCAAACGCTCGTACAGGGTGGCGTTCATAATATGCCGGTACGCGAACAGGAAATTGACTCTCTGGCGCGGCATTTTGTCGAGAGCATGAAAGCCGGCGGCGCGATTGTGCCCAAAGCCGACCTCGACGCCCTGATCGCGTGCGTGGTCGAGCTGATGTCGGCCAACTTCGAGACGGAAAATCAAATCGACGAAGAAGCCGATCGCATGGCCGAAGCGGAGGCGCGCAAGCATCCAGGCGTCGACCTGACGCGGCTGCGCACCCTGATCAAGCAACGAATCGCACAGCGCAAGGATTTCACCATCTAGTGGAAGACTGTGCATGAAGCTCAGCGAGGCTCGGATTTTGTTTTTGGCCCGCGAGTCGCTGAACCGACTGCGCGCGGAGGGATTGGCCGACATCCCCAACTTTCCCCTGGCGCTCCGCCAGGGTCGCGAAGTGATCGCGCAATGGCTTGAGCATGGCGACCGCGTTGACGCCGTCGTGCGTCGAAAAATCGCCTCTCTCAAGCGCGGCGTGGTCGAGGGCAGCAACGAATGGCAGATCCTTTACCGCCGCTATCGGGAAGAAGAGTTGCGAAAAAAAGGCCCCAGATAGTTGCCTCGAAAGCTTTTGCCGTGCAGCGTTGACCGCATCGGCAGCGGCGTGCTCCGCCAAGCCGGCAGGATCCGTCCACCCTGACACCAGCGTTGGACGGTTTTTCGTCTCACCTTCGCCATAACCTTTTCACAATTTCTTTTCGGAACCCCCTTTTAAAGGCCGTTACCCTGAGCTAGAGTTCTTTTGGCACTCAAACCCCGAGAGTGCCAGTTGACATCACGCACATAGTGGTTAGCTTTGTGCGCGAGAGTTCAATCCCATATATCGAGCATTTTTTGAGGAGGTGGTTTCACACCATGAAAAGTATCAGGCCTCTGGGTGATCGGATCTTGGTCAAACGGATCCAGGAGGAGGAAAAGACCAAGGGCGGAATCATCATTCCCGATACCGCTAAGGAAAAGCCCCAGGAAGGGCTGGTGGTTGCGGTCGGGAAGGGCAAGACGACCGAGGAGGGCAAGCTGATAGCCCCCGACGTCAAGAAGGGCGATCGGATTCTATTCGGGAAGTATTCCGGGACCGAAATCAAGATCGAAGGCGATGAGCATCTGATTCTGCGCGAAGACGAGATCGTGGGCGTGCTCGAGTAGCCAAGCCGAACAACAACGCAAACATTTTCAACGGAGGAATAAGAAAAGATGCCTGCCAAACTTGTTCGCTTTGGTCAGGAGTCACGCGAAAAAATTCAGCGCGGGGTCAATGTCCTGGCTGACGCGGTGACTGTAACCCTCGGTCCCAAGGGCCGCAACGTGGTGCTGGAAAAAAGCTTCGGCGCGCCGACCGTAACCAAGGACGGCGTCACCGTGGCCAAGGAGATCGAGCTCGAAGACAAATTCGAAAACATGGGCGCGCAGATGGTCAAAGAGGTCGCCTCCAAGACCTCCGACGTGGCGGGCGACGGGACCACCACCGCCACGGTTCTGGCGCGTTCGATTTTCAACGAAGGTATCAAGATGGTCGCCGCGGGCCATGACCCGATGTCGATCAAGCGCGGCATTGACCGCGCCGTGGAGGCCGTCGCGGGCGAGCTGAAGAGCCTGTCAAAGCCGACCAAAGACCGCCGGGAGATCGCGCAGGTCGGCACGATTTCCGCCAACAACGACTCCACCATCGGCGACATCATCGCCGAGGCGATGGAGAAGGTCGGCAAGGAAGGTGTCATCACGGTCGAGGAAGCCAAGGGCCTGGAGACCACCCTGGAAGTCGTCGAGGGAATGCAGTTTGACCGCGGATACCTGTCGCCTTACTTCGCGACCGACCTGGAGCGGATGGAAGCCAAGCTCGAGGACGCCTACCTGCTCATCCACGAGAAGAAGATCTCCGCGATGAAGGACCTGCTGCCGATCCTGGAGGCGATTGCCAAGACCGGCAAGCCCTTCCTGATGATCGCCGAGGATATCGAAGGCGAGGCGCTGGCCACCTTGGTGGTCAACAAGATCCGCGGCACGCTGGCCTGCTGCGCAGTCAAGGCGCCGGGGTTCGGCGATCGGCGCAAGGCGATGCTCGAGGATATCGCGATTCTGACCGGCGGAAAGGTGATCGCGGAAGAGCTGGGTATCAAGCTTGAGAACGTAACGCTGCAGGATCTCGGCCGCGCCAAGCGTATCGTGGTCGACAAGGACAACAGCACGATCATCGACGGCGCCGGCAAGAAGGCCGATATCGAAGGGCGCATCAAGCAGATCCGCGCGCAAATCGACGAGACCACGTCCGACTACGATCGCGAAAAGCTGCAGGAGCGGCTGGCCAAGCTGGTCGGCGGCGTGGCGGTGATTCGTGTCGGCGCGGCGACCGAAATCGAGATGAAAGAGAAGAAGGCCCGCGTCGAGGACGCGCTGCACGCCACTCGCGCCGCGGTTGAGGAAGGCGTGGTGCCGGGCGGCGGCGTCGCGCTGATCCGTGCCTCTTCCGCGCTGGAGAGCCTGCGTGTGGCCGAGGAAGAGAAGGCTGGCGTCAACATCATCAAAAAGGCGCTGGAAGACCCCTCCCGCTGGATCGCTCAGAACGCCGGCTGGGAAGGTTCGATCGTGGTCGACAAGATCCGCAACAACAAGGGCGGCTTCGGTTTCAACGCCTCCAGCGAGGAGTTCGAAGACCTGATGAAGGCCGGGATCATCGACCCGACCAAGGTCGTGCGCAGCGCATTGCAGAATGCCTCCTCAGTAGCCGGTCTGTTGCTGACCACCGAATGCATGGTTGCCGAGAAGCCCGATGAGAAGCCCCCCACGCCGGGGATGCCTCCGGGCGGCATGATGTAACGCTCGCGCTCTGAGAGATAGACAAAAACGGCGGCTCCGAAAGGGGCCGCCGTTTTTTTAGTTTCCATTTCAAAGTTACTTCGCCAGAGACACCAAAAGCTCCCGGCCGCACAGCACCGGGATTCCTCACTGCGTTGGGAATGACATTGATGGGTGAACTAAGAGTCTGCGGATGAGGGCCGCCGGCCGAGCAAAATCGCGTTCACTCGGCCGGCTGGCCGGTTAAAGATAGTGGCGTTTGATTGATGTAGAGAAGGTTCGCCGCTCGAATTAAGTAATGCCGAACCAGAATCAAATTCGGGTCCGGCAACGCCTGCGAGATCTTTTGACCTGATTGAGTCGCTCAGCCGTTGATCGAATCTATGGTCGCCTTCTTCAGCCAACCATCGATTACTGACTTTTGGAATCGCCAGTCGCTGCCGATCTTGAAGGCCGGTATTTGGCCTCGTTTCAGCAGCCGATAGACCGTGCTGGGATGACAACGCAGATATCGCGCCAGCATTGACACCGTCCAGATCTCGTTGGCGACCGGGGCTCTCTGCGGGGCCCGGCTGCCCTTGGGGTTACTCCTTTCGTTACGCATCTTGTTTTCCCTAAACGCCCCCGTGTGGACTAAAATTCGGGGGCTATACCTAAAGAGTACACCCATGTTCCACCTTGGCAAATAGGTTGGTGCTTTTACTTTTTTTTAAATGTTTAAAATAGCAATGGATCGTGAACTGAACTGACATTCGCTTCCCCAATCCAAGTCTGGGTCAGCATGCTCTGGTCCATCAATGTCGCGAAGTTGCGGCAAACTGCAATAATCCAACTGCGCTGCACCGCTGTAAAAATGTACTCAATTCCGGCCAGAGGGATTAACTGTCTGCCTGGTCAGGCGCTTGGTGCAAACTATACCCGCAGCGTTCGTAAGAGATTGACGTATGAGTCCAGAATGCGCAGTGCAGATTCACGATCGACTGGGGGAAGCACGAAGACCAGATGCTCGAAGCCTGCTTGCAGCAGTTTGGCAGCTGCATATGCGTCCGCGCCAAGACCGATGACGGCTAATTCAAGCGAATTGAAGGGACGGCCACCGCGTTTACAGGCATCGCTGAGTTGCCGGAGTCCCTGTGCCAGTTCTTGATCGCTGCCGGAGCCGGCCAGCGGCATCCACCCGTCACAATATTCGACCACCCGATCGAAGCATCGCCGGCCCTTGGCTCCCAAGAGGATTCTGGGGCCGCCCTGCTGAACCGGCTTGGGCCACGACCAAATCGGATCGAAGTTAACCAACTCGCCGTGAAATTCGGCTACGTCGTCGGCCCAAATCCGGCGCATCGCCAGAACGCGCTCACGCAGAACCTTCCATCGCAGTGCGAATGGCGTACCGTGATGCTCCATTTCTTCTGCGTTCCAGCCGGCACCGATACCCAGTATCACGCGGCCATTGGAGAGCCGGTCAAGCGAGGCAACTTCCTTGGCCAGCAAAATAGGATCGCGCTCCACGACTAGGCAGATTCCCGTACCTAGCCGAATTCGCCCGGTTACCGACGCCGCCGCGGACAGCGCCACGAACGGGTCATAGGTGCGGCGATACTGCTCCGGCAAATCTCCGCCGCCGGAAATGGAGACCTCCGGCTTACCGGAATGTGGGTATGTTCGTTGAAAAACAGCGAATCGAACCCGCGTTCTTCAACCGCCTCGGCAAGCTCGATAGGAGACATCGCGTAATCGGTGGGAAAAGTCGTGATTCCGAAAGCCGGCATAGGCTCTCTCCTTCGCGGGTTTCGCTTCACGCACGCGAGGCGGCGATCGTCGTGTCGCTGACCAGGCTTGGATGAAACTTTGCTGCAAGTCGCGCCCGCGCGCCACATCTATCGCGCCGAGGATCTGCTTTTCGGGGGTCCGGTTCAAGGAAGCTATGCAGCAGTCGGAAGACGGCCCAAGATGGCTCACGGAGGCATCCTGTGGGAAGTGATTGAAAGCGCCGATCCTGTTTGCTGAATTTATCCTTCCCTGAATGTGGCGATTTGACTATCGGCGCTACCTTCTGCCAATTCGAGCTTCAATGTGGGAAAAAAAATAAATTCATTTTTTCGGATGTAAACAGATACCCTCCTGGTTCCGTCTCAAAGCGCATATGGACAACCGAAGGAGGCTTATCATGAAGCTTTTAAACGGATGGGCACTGGCGGGCGCCCTGCTGCTACTGGCGATGCCTATGGCGGCCGATGCCCATCCCTGGGACCATCATCATCACGGCGGATGGAACACCGCGAGTGCGCGGATGGCTCAGAGCGGATCTTTGGCTCAGAACCCCTACCTGGCGACCCAGTACACGAATACCAACCTGGCCGCGCTCCAACAGCGCGCCGCAATGCGCCAAGCGTATTTTAACAATCTTCGCGCGCAACGGTGGGCCATGAACCACAACCTCGCGGCCTCCTCGGTTCCGTACATGGGTTATACCTCAACTTCGATTCCGTACTCTGGCTATTCTCCGTACGCTGGCTATGCTCCGTACTCTGGCTATGCTCCGACTTCAGGCTACGGCGCCTCGCCGTTGTCGGCCATTATGGAGCCGGTCCTTTCGAACTTCGTTTCCGCCCCGACCTACGGCTATGGCAGCGCACAACCAAGCTACTACGGAGCGGTTCCGGGCTATGGGAGCTATTACGGCACGAATTCCGGACGTTATTTTCCAACGTCCACAGCTTTTGGCGGTTTTACTCCAAGCGGAAACCCGAACGCCTTCCCATGGTGGCATCATCATGGCAACAACCACTTGACCACGGGTTCGTCCACTATCCCGATGAACACCACCACGCCTATGATCCACACCCGCACTACCAACGCCTTGGGCACCACGGGGGGGAACGTTATTCGCTAACTTCCGGCCCCGCCCGCGTTCGGGTTACGGTTTGCTGTCCTGAAAGATGGGAACTCCGGTTGGTTTCAAACCCCGGAGTTCCCATTTCTTTTTCCAAAGAGTGGCTTAGGGTCCGCGCTTGCCATTTTCGGCTTCTGTCCGCCTCGGTCGGCGTAAGACAACCGCGCAAATCCTAGTCAAAGCCCCTTTCAGCTCACTCGAACCTAACCGTGTTCATTTTTCTTAATTGGACCCGCTCGGCCAAATCCGTCGCTTTAATAGGTCGGCAGGGTTTTGAGGCAGACACGAAGAATTGACGAAAATCGCTTGCACAAACCCAGGTTCTTTGCTCCGCCCGGGCTCTTTGTCGGATACGCCCGCGCCTTCTGACCTTACCCGGGACTCCAAGGAAGGCTGCACGGGCGAGGCCTGGAACCATGCAGCTTTTTCATGCACGTTCGAACGTTATTACACAGAAACAGCAGGGTTTTTTCGGGCATATGCCTTGCTCTACGGCTCGGCTCCTTCTAACCTGCGCGAGGTCGATTTCTCATGAAGAGGTTCGGTGTGCGAGTATCGGGGGCATCTTCGAAAGACGGTTTCGTCACGACCAACCGAACCAGGCTGACCGCCTGGCGATCTATGGCGCAATGGCTCCTGCGCGCTGCGATGCTGGCGGCGATGGCGCCGGTACTGGGAGCTTGCACCAATACGGTGCTCTCGTCCGCTCACACCAGCATGGCTGCTGGCAATTATGCCCAGGCCCATCAGGAGTTGGAGGCGGCGCTGCAAAATCCTTCGCTAAGCGCCCGGGACCGGCGCGAAGCCAAGGACGATCTGTGCACGCTCGAGGTCCAGATGGGCCCTCCGGCCTATTCGCTGGCACACCAGCGCCAGACCTGCGCCGACGCGGTGCGCGAACCGGGAAGCTCGAGCGGCGAGAGGCTCGCAAAGCTCGACGCTGCGATCGGCGCGCAGTATGAGGCGGAGTTCAAGCGCGCCCTGAGTGCGGGCAACATCGGCAGCGCGGTCGCGGCGGTGCGCGGATATGAGCGAGTGATGCCCAACGACAGGCAAACCATCGCACGTATGGACCAGCGCTTGTGGGTCACGGTCGATCGACAGGATCAAGGCCTCGGGCGAGGTAAGAAGAGGCATATTCATCAGGCTTTGGCGGCCCTTGGTGAGGATTACCCGGGCCTTCATTCAATGAATCAGCACGCGTTTAAACGTTGGATCGGCAAGGATACCTCGCCGGCCGGGGTGCCGATGCTTTCGGCGATCGCGATTACCGGACATACCCTGGTACTGAAGGTCCCGGACGACAATCTGAAGCAATCCGCAATCGGTCCTCAAACCTTCGCCCGCATCAACGACGCCTTTAGCGTCTGGTGCCAATGCGACGGCGCCACCCACGTCGCATCGGAGCCCGGCGGCCTGCCGGTGTACCTGGCGCGCCTCAATCCCTCGATGGAGCGTTCCGAGGTGCTCGTGCTGCCCTGGCGCTGAACGCGTAGGGCGCGTAAGGGAACAGGGAGGAATGCCGTTGAGTGCTGCATCATCCCGGATGCTCGCGGCTTCTCGCCGAATTCCCCCTACTACTTAAGCGGCTGCAGGGCGGTATAAGTATTGAGCAATCGTGATCAGGTCCGAATTGGATTCTGACTTGCCCCGGACCCGCCGTAGGCAACCGGCAGGGGCTTGCGTTATGCGCCCACACTTCTCATCGCTCCTTACTCTCTCCTTATTTCTCCTGATCGCTGCCCCTTGCTTGCGCTGCCCGCTTCCCGCGCTGGCGGCAGGCTCCGACCCGGTTGCGCCAGCGTCTTCCGCAGCCGGCTCGGAACCGGGTCAAAGTTCAGCAGAATCAGGCATTTACGGTGCGATGGTCAGTGCGTGGGGCAATGCTCCGGCCAATCCACGAACTTACGAATGTGTAAAAATATTCGACGCCAGCGGTCAACGGTTAATTACGCGCGGCGTCTGTTCGGGTATGTACGCGCAATTTCGGATTCCGCTTGCTCCAGGACGCTACCTGGTTGATTACAGCCAGCTAAGAGAGCCACGGGGCATCGCTCCCAAGGCTCAGCCGGGCAGCCGGACTGTCGATGTGAGCGCCGGACAATGGGTCAACCTTGCGCCCAAACCGCCGGCCGCGCCGGTACCCTGAACAGGAGTTGACCAAAGTGCGCAAGGAAGCCGCCACGAACTCGAACGTGGTAATAGTTGCTTAGGTGACAAAATATCACCATATCTTAGGTTCGCCCCACGATTGATTGCTCTGGGATGCTGATCTATTGTTGTATTAACCGGACGTTAAGGACACAATTTTTATAGGATTTTGGTCATGGCTTTTTGTCGCCCCGGTTTTCCGCATCAAGCGGCCGGGATGACAGCCTGAAAGCGTGAAAACGGTTCGAGCCGTCAGGGGAGGTCCAGACGTTGAGAAAATTAACTTCAGTGGCAGTAGCTCCGAAAAAAGGTGCAAAAGACGTTCAAAATCCTGAATTCTACACGGTGGCACAGTTGGCCAGGCTGCTGCAGCTCACTGAAATGACCATTTACCGGATGGTCCATCGGGGTGAGTTGCCGTGTTATTCGATAGGCCGGGTTAAGCGTTTTCGCCAGGGCGACGTCGAAGCCTTCCTGAAGCGCTGCCGGGTGCCCGCGGCCAAAGGCTAGGCGCCGGGGCGCACCGCTCGGCCGGTGGACTGCTCCTCGCCAATTCCGGGGCTACCTGGAAGCCAGGCGTTTAGGTTAAAGCGATCTTTAGTTGTCCCAAGAAACTGCTGAAGATCCCACCCGTTCAGATTATTCCCTGCGCCCGCAGGTCAGCACGTTCCTGCGGCGTCATCCTTAAAAGTTCGCCGTAAACATAGTCATTATCCTGCCCATAGCACGGTGCCGCGCGTCCCAACGGACCGCCTTGATCGACGCTAGCGTTGGTAAAGTGAAACGGCACGTTCTTTACCGGCCAGGTTCCGATCTCGGGATGAGGCAGCGGAATGAGCCAGTTGAGGTGGCGCAGTTGCGGATCGCGCTCGACGCGATCTTCTGCGGTCTGGCAAACTCCGGCCGGCACGCCCGCCTTTTGCAGCCGTTCCTGCAACGCAAACGGCTCTTGTCCTGCTGTCCATGCGCCCACCAGGCGATCGAGTTCGTCCTGGTTGGCGACCCGGACGTCCATCGTGCGAAACCGCTCATCCGCGGTCCAGGCAGGATTGCCCATCTGCGCAGCCAGAGCACCCCATTCCTCTTCGTTGGTAACGGCGATTGCGATCCATCGATCCTCGCCTGCGCAGCGATAAGTGCCGTGAGGCGCCGCGGCTCGCGCGGTCGCGCGGTTGCCGGTCCGCTGCCAATGGCGGCCGTTGACCGCGAAGTCGAGGACCGCGGTACCCGTCAAATAAATTGAAGGTTCAAGCTGGGAGCCGTCGATATACTGTCCCTTGCCGGTGCGCTTTTTGTGGTAAACCGCCAGCAGCATCATGATCGCGCAGTAATACGCGCCGCTCCAATCCATGTAGGAGTAGCCCCAACCGGCGGGCGGATAAGGCGCCGGCAGTCCGGATTGTTCGGTGAGCCCCGAAATCGCCTGCGCCACCGGACCATAGGAACCAAAGCCCGAGTAGACGCCCTTGTAGCCCCATCCGGACTGCTGCAGGTAGATGATGTCCGGCTTGATCGCTTTCATCGCATCATAGCCGAGCCCCCAATTGCGCATCGTCTCCGAGGTGAAGGAGTCCACCACCACGTCGGCAACCGCGACCAGCCGCTTGAACAATTCGCGCCCCTCGGGGCGGGTCATGTTAAGGCTGATCGCGCGCTTGCCGGAGTTGATGTCGTTGTAGATGCCGGAGCGATTCACGTTGGCCGGCGGATCGGTCGGACCGCGCGGTTTGGTCTTGTCCGGTTCGGGCCCCACAAACGGTCCGGCCAGGCGTAGAGTGTCGAGCCGGTCGCGCCATTCGATACGAATCGCTTCCGCGCCCAGCGCGTCGAGCAGGCGTGGTCCTCCGCCTCCGGCCAAAACCCAGGTCAAGTCCAGTACGCGTACTCCTTCAAGTGGTCTCACGTGATCTCCTCCCCGGTGGTGTTGCGCATGTTAGCGCCACCTGACGGCTCTCGCTGCTCAACTAAATTATTCCCTTGCGGTTCAGCTCTTCGACTTCTTTTGCGCCGAGTCCAAGTTGCGCGGCGTAAATCTCCTGGTTGTGCTCACCCGGCAACGGGGCGCGCGGTCCAGTGCGCCATGGACATTGCTCTGCCAGCGTCGGCGCTCCGACATAATCAAAAGTCTCGCCCAGTTCCGGATGCTCAACGCGGGTGAACGTCTGGCGCATGCGCCAATGCTCGTCGGTCAAATTCTCCTCGGGCAGCCGGATGGCAGCCCACGAGATACGCTTGGCTTGTGCTTGTTTCCAGATTTCCTCAACGCCAAACGCCCCCATGCATCGGGTCAGCGCGTCGGTCAGGCAGACATTGAATTCCGGACCGCGGCGGCTGGCCGGATCGCTGAATTTTTCTGTCAGCTCGTTGCCGAAACCTTTCTCGGTCAGAAATTCGATCAGCGCCGCGTTCTCGCGCGGCGTGATACCCAACAACAGCATCGCATGGCGCCCGTCGCCGGTTTGAAACTGCGCCTGCGGCGTGACGCGTTGCACCGCATGGCGTCCGGTCTGCCGCATCACCGGCTTCTGGCTGTAAATCCAGATCGGAACGTCCACTTCGGTCGATACTGCTACCGCCTGATGGATCGGCACGTCGATCATCTCCCCGTTGCCGTGGACCTCGCGTCCAATCAGCGCGCCGACCGCCCCGACAAAGGCCTGGTTGCAGGCGATTTGATGGGCATGCCACATCTGGGCCGCAATCGGGGGGGTGTCGTAGGTTCCGTCGGGCTTGGGATCGTAGCCGCAGCACATCATCGGACCGCCCAGTGCCAGATGGATCAGATCGGTCGCCTTGTAATCGCGCCAGGGTCCGCTGCGTCCGAACGGCGTGATTACCAGGTAGATCAGCCGCGGATTGAGCTTTTGCAGCGCGCTCCAATCCAGGCCGAGCTTGCTCAGCGTGTCCAACGGCAGGCTGTCAATTACCACGTCGGTGTGCGCGATCAGCTTCTCCAGCACGGCTTTGGCCTGCGGCGCATGGATATCCAATGTGACGCCGCGCTTGCCGACGTTGTAATGCCAAAAGTACAGGCTGCGCGTCGGGTCGGGCTGGTCGTGATAAAAGGGACCGTTGAGCCGCGACGAGCCGCCTCCCGGCGGTTCCACCTTGATCACGTCGGCGCCGGCGCCGGCGAACAGCTTGCCGCAAAACTCGCCTTTTTCGTCGCCCAGTTCCAGCACCTTTACGTCGAACAGAAATCCATCGGCCATTAGCTCAACTCCTTCGCGATCCGAGTCCGACATGCCCAGGTTACTTCGGTACCGAGCGCACACTACCACACAGTTGCCGGGACGGGTAATTTCCCGGGCATCCCCGGTGGATTGACTGCACGCGTTGTCTCGTGAAGATTCGCTGCAGGCTTGGCAACCATGAACGCTGGCGGCAGCAACTGCGATAAGCCGCGACCTGAGCCCATTTCAGGCCTGCAGGGTATTGCTCTGCTCGCCGCCGCGGCCCTGGCAACGGCTTACGTTGCACTCATCGCGGCCGTGGCCGGCGCCACTGGTGCCTTCTACATCATGTTCCCCGAACTGGGCGCGCTGGCCTACGACGTGTTCGGGCGGCCGCGCGGACGCTGGAGCAATTCGCCAATCCACCTGGTCACCACGCCGGTGATCACCGGCGCGATCGGAATTCTGATCACTCGCAACCTGCCTTATGGATTGCTGTCTGTGATGCTCAACGTGGGCGGCGCGATGGCGGTAATTCTTGCGCTCGGCTCTCCTGTCGCACCGGCGATTTCCGCGGGACTGCTGCCGCTGGTCCTTGGCGTCAGGAGTTGGGGCTATCCCCCCGGAATCATGTTCGGAACCGTGCTGCTGGCCGCGCTCTCATTTCCGTGGCGCAGGTTAACGCTGGGCCGCTCCAACTCGCCGGCCGAGGGCGTGCAGCCCGCACTGGAGAGGCCGCCAGGCCTGCTCTGGGTAATCGCATATTTCGCATTTCTGGTGGTCGCCTTCGCATTGGTTAAGTTGACCGGACAGCGCTTCATCTTGTTCCCGCCGCTGGCCGTGCTCGGATTCGAAATGTTCGCCCACGCGGAATCATGCCCCTGGGCAAGCCAGCCCTTGCGCCTGCCAATGGTCTGCTTTCTGGCGGCGGCGAGTGGCCTGTTCTTCCACCACGCGCTTGGAGTTACATGGATTGCCGCGGCGCTTAGCATGACGTGGGGAATGACCGTGCTGCAGGTGTTCGGCCTCCACGTGCCGCCGGCGCTGGCCGTGGCCTTGCTGC
>DATFSZ010000149.1:0-25183 GCA_035262365.1 Binataceae bacterium (SeqCode) | reverse complement strand
CAATCCCATCATGCTCCAGCCCACCAACCGCCCCATGATCAGGTAGCCGATACCACCGGCCTGCCCGACGCGCCATCCGCCGGCGTTGAGGATCGCTGCAAAAGCCGAGTTCGAATAGTAGGTTGCGGGAAGTGAGAGCAGGGCGCAGAAGACAAAACCCTGCACCAGGCGCTTCTTGACCAGCGGGGTCAATTCCAGAACCTGGTCTTGGGAAGCGTTGATCAGTCCACCGATTAACCCCGACAGCAGCGCCATTGCGCCGAAGTTTAGGTAAAGGGCGGCGGCCGAGGGTTCCTCAGTCAGCGAATGGCCGTGGGTGGCAAGTTCCACCGGGAGCCATCCCACAAAACCTCCGGCCAGCCCGGCCAGGCTCTTGAAAATCAGGTCACGCCGGTTGATAACGCCTTCCATCTCCAGTCAAAGGCCGCGCACGGGTTTCGAAGACATTCACGCGGCTTTTAAAACATCATATCCTGCCGGTAAACAGGAACAAGCCGCCCCTCCACAGGGTGGACGAGCAGCGCTTGGGAAGTGATTATTGGTAGGCCAGTTCGAGGGCGGAATGGAGCGCGAAAGTATGAGGATCGACAACCTGGTTCCGGAACGGTTCGGCCCGCTGCAGGACGTGCGGATCCTGTCCAGCGGAACGCTAATTGCGCAGCCGTGGGCGGCCGAACTCGCGTCCGAGATGGGAGCGGAGGTGATTCAGGTCGAACGGCCCCGTGTGGGAGATAGCGGATGGCGCACGCTGGGAATCCGCCTGTCGGCCGCGGACGGCAGTCCGCCGGTGGCGACCAACTGGATCCAGGAGCGGCGCAACATGTTTTGCGTCTCGCTTGACCTGACCAAGCCGCGGGGCCGCGAGTTGTTCCTGAAAATGGTCGCCCGTGCCGATATCTGGATGGAAAGCTCCAAGCCCGGCACCTGTTCAAAATTCGACCTGCACGACGAGACGGTTTTCAAGGTCAACCCCAAGCTCGTGATCACGCACGTCTCGGGCTACGGGCAGACTGGAGATCCCGACTATATCCATCGCGCGTCCTACGACATCGTCGGCCAGGCTTTCGGCGGAATGATGTATCAGACCGGCTTCCCCGACCCGGACCCGCCCACCCGCGCCGCGCCATGGACCGCGGACTACATCACCGCGCTATTTACGCTGTGGTCGTCGCTGGCGGGTCTGACTCATGCGCGCAGCACGGGGCAGGGGCAGTCGATCGATTTGGCTCAGTACGAGGCTATCCACCGTACTTTGGGCGGCACGATGATGGAGTACTTCGAGCAAAAGGTGGTGCGCGAGCGCAGCGGAAATCGCGCGCAGGGCTTCCAGCCGCTCAACACGTTCGCCGCCAAGGATGGATGGGTCGTGGTAGGGGCCGTGGCGGACGTTTACAAGCGGTTGTGCCGCGTAATCGGTTTGGAGGGCGACGATCCGAAATGGCAGAGCGCGCGCGTCAACCTGGAATCGGTTGAGGGAATCGAATTCGACGCAATTTTAAGCGGATGGATCAACGAGCGCACGGTTGAACAGGTCGTGCACGCGATGAACGAGGAGCAGGTTCCTTGCTCGCGCATCCTGTCCAGCGACGCGATGGCTAACGATCCGCATTACAAGGCGCGTGGAATGCATATCGAATGGCGCGACGAGCAATTGGGCCGCAATGTCAAGGGGATGGGTATCGTGCCGAAGTTCAGCCGCACTCCGGGCAAAGTATGGCGCGGCTCGGTGAAGATCGGGCACGACAATGAATTGATCTATGGCAAGGTGCTGGGCCTGAGCGGTAAGGAGATCGAAGACCTGCGGCAAGGGGGTGTGATTTAGTCAGTTCTCAAGGATTTTCTCCCCGAATCGGGGGAGATTCGCTTGATTTTGAAGTGAGAGGACTACTTGTGCGCCCCTTCCGATCCGGGGTGTTGGCGGCCTCAGGTGTGCCTTCCGGGAGCCCACCGCCCTGGAGATATTCGAACTTGAGCTTGTTGTCCGCCGCGTCCACCGTTACGTGGCCGCCGCCGTTTAGACGGCCGAACAGGATCTCGTCGGCCAGCACGCGCGCGATTTCCGTTTCAATCAGACGCGCCATCGGCCGGGCCCCGAAGCGGGGGTCGTAACCGTGCTCGGCGAGCCATCGCCGCGCCGCCTCCGTGATTGACAAATCGACCTTCTGCGCCGCCAACCGCTCGCCCAGCTCGCCGATAAATTTGTCCACCACTCGTTCCATCACCGGAGGTGAGAGCTGCACAAACTCGACAACCGCGGAGAGCCGGTTTCGGAATTCGGGGCTGAACATGCGGTCGATCGCGTCCTTGGGCGTGCCCGAGCGGTAATCCTTGCCGAACCCGATCATCGCGCGGCTGAGTTCGCCCGCGCCGGCATTGGTGGTCATCACCAGGACAACGTTGCGAAAGTCGGCTTTGCGTCCGTTGTTGTCCACCAGCGAGGCGTGGTCCATCACCTGCAGCAGAATGTTGAACAGGTCGGGATGGGCCTTTTCGATCTCATCGAGCAGCAGCACGCTATGCGGTGTGCGGTTGATCGCATCGGTGAGCAAGCCGCCCTGATCGAAGCCGACGTATCCCGGCGGGGCGCCAATCAGGCGTGAGACAGTGTGGCGCTCCATGTACTCACTCATATCGAAGCGGATGAACTCGACGCCCATCACCTTGGCGAGTTGACGTGCCACTTCGGTCTTGCCAACCCCGGTCGGTCCCGCGAACATGAAGGCGCCCACCGGCCGGTCGGGATGGGACAGGCCACTGCGCGACATACGGATCGCGCGCGCCACCGCCTCGATCGCATGGTCCTGACCGTAAACGACCTTCTTGAGGTCCTCTTCCAGCGTTTCCAGTTTGACCCGGTCGGTTGCGGAAACGGTGCGCTCCGGAATCTTGGCGATCCGCGACACGACGCGCTCGATTTCCTTCGTGTCCACTACCGCGGTTTCGCCGTCGGCGGCGGCCAGCCGCGCGCCCACGCCCGCCTCGTCCATCACGTCGATCGCCTTGTCGGGCAGGTAGCGATCATTGATGTAGCGCGCCGACAGCTCGACGGCCAGTTCCAGCGCCTCTTCCGTATAGCTGACGTTATGATGCTTCTCGTAGTAGCCCTTGAGCCCGGCCAGAATCTGGCGCGCTTCCTCGCGCGTGGGCTCCAGCACGTCGATACGCTGGAAGCGGCGCGCCAGCGCCTTGTCGCGGTCGAAGGAGCGCTTGTACTCCTGGTAGGTGGTCGATCCGATACATCGCAGCTCGCCCGAAGCCAGCGAGGGCTTGAGCAAGTTGGAGGCGTCCATGGTGCTGCCCGAGGCAGCGCCCGCTCCGACAATGGTGTGAATTTCGTCGATAAAGAGGATGCGTTTGGGATTACCGACCACGGCCTTGAGCACGCCCTTTAAGCGCTGCTCGAAGTCGCCGCGATACCTGGTGCCGGCCAGTACCGCGCCCATGTCGAGCGCGTAGATCTCGCAATCCCGAATCGGCGCGGGCACGTCCCCTTTGTGGATCGCCAGCGCCAGTCCTTCGACGATCGCGGTCTTGCCGACGCCGGCCTCGCCGACAAAGATCGGGTTGTTCTTGCGGCGGCGCAGCAGCACATGGATCGCTCGCTCGAGCTCGTTCTTGCGCCCGACCAGCGGGTCGATCAGCCCCTTGGCGGCTTTTTCATTCAGATTAATCGCATAGGTCTGGAGCGCCTTGGCAGGAGACTGTTTGCGGCCGGGACCGCGCTCCTCGCCGTCCTCCTCCCCGGTCTCCCCCTCCTCGGCTGCCGCCGCCTTCCCATCCTCTTCGGTCTCGACCTTGGACACGCCGTGCGAGATGAAGTTGACCACATCGAAGCGCGTGACTTCCTCCTCCTGGAGGAAATAGACGGCGTAGGAGTCGGGCTCAGCGAACATCGCGACCAGCACGTTGCCGCCGTTGATTTCCTGCCGTCCTGCCGACTGCACATGAGCGGCGGCGCGCTGGAGCACCCGCTGGACGCCCAGGGCGTAGCGCGGCGACACCTGGCTATGGCCCGGCACGCGCTCAATCTTCTCGTCGAGGAACTTGACCAGGCGCTTGCTCAGGCGCGCCAGATCGGCGCCGCAATGGCGCAGGATATTGCTGGCGGTGGCGTCGTGAAGCATCGCGTAGAGCAGATGCTCCATGCATACATACTCATGGCGGCGATTGGCCGCCTCGGTCATGGCGAGCTGCAAGGTTACCTGCAGTTCGCGGCTGATCATCACACCGGAGGATGCCATAGCTGATTCATCACGGCTCGCGCCGGGCTAGCGGCCCCCGGGCAACCGTCATTCCTTCTCCATTGTACACTTAAGCGGGAACTGATTCTCGCGCGCCAGTTCGTCCACGGTGCGGACCTTGGTCTCCGCGATTTCAAAGGGATAAATCCCCGCGATACCCATACCGTTCTGATGCACGTGGAGCATGATGCGGGTCGCTTCCGTGTGCGGCTTGTGAAAGACTACCTTCAGCAGTTCTACGACGAACTCCATCGGGGTGTAATCGTCATTGAGCAGAATGACCTTGTACATTGACGGCTTTTTGGTTTTGGTCTGCGTGCGACGCTCGACCACCACGTCTTCCTGTCCGCTGCCATTGCCTCGATTGCTCTTTCCCGCTGCCATCGTAGCTCCCGTCGAGCTCAATAGTCAGCCTCTACAATAGCAGAAAGGCATCCCCGGTCAGTAGGGCAGAGCAAGAACCGCCATGAAAGCCGAGGTCGTCTCAGGCATCGCCAAAATTCCCCGTGCGCAATGGAACGCGTTGCTGGCGCCGGACGACACCCCCTTCCTTGATTGGGATTGGCTGGCCGCGATGGAGCAATCCGAAAGCGCCGCGCCCGACAGCGGCTGGGGGCCGCATCATATCGTCGTGCGCGACGGCGCCGGGGCTCTGGTCGCAGCCTGTCCGGTCTACCTCAAGAGCCATAGCATGGGCGAATTCGTGTTCGACCACGGATGGGCGGACGCGGCCGAGCGGGCCGGTCTGCGCTACTTTCCCAAGCTGCTGGTCGCAACTCCGTTTACACCGCACACCGGGCAGCGCTTCCTGGTCCGGCCGGGGGAGGATCGCGCCCAGCTGATCGAAGCCCTTGCCAAAGCCCTTATTTCGCTATGCACTCAAAATCGGCTGTCCTCGGTGCACGTCAATTTCTGCACCGAGGAGGAAGCCGCGGTGCTGTCCCGACTGCAATTCATGGAGCGGCTCGGCTACCAGTACCATTGGCGCAATGCCGATTACGCAAGTTTCGACGACTACCTGGCGCATCTGAAAAGCAAGCGGCGCTACGCGGTGCGCCATGAGCGCGCCATGCTGGAGCAGCAACGCATCGACATCCGCGTCTTTACCGGCGACGAAATTCCCGACGACCTGATGCCTGCGATGTATGCGCTTTACCGTACGACTATCGACAAGCTCTACTGGGGGCGTCCCTACTTGACGGCCAGGTTCTTCGAGCTGATGCTCGCCTTCAAGCGCAATTTGTGTCTGGTGTGCGCGTTTCGGGGCGACAAGCTGGTCGCAGGCACCTTTAATCTGCAAAAGGCGGGCGTGATGTACGGCCGCTACTGGGGAGCATTCCGCGAGCACAAATTCCTGCACTTCAACGTCTGCTACTACGCCGCCATCGAACATTGCATCCGGATGGGCCATCAGCGCTTCGAGCCAGGTGCGGGGGGCGAATACAAATGGCTGCGCGGCTTCGATCCGGCGATCACCCGCAGCATGCACTTCATTACCAATGCGAGTCTGCGCAAGGCGGTCCAGTCATTCCTGCAGCGCGAACGTCGGCAGGTCGAGAAATGGATCGAGGTTGGACATGAGCAGAGCCAGCTCAAGGCGCCGCCGCCCTCCAACGTGGAGCAGGAACCGGGCAGCGAGCCGGAGTGAACGCCGGCGCTGCGGGCGCCGGCCGGGTTGAACCAAAGCAAATATCGCTGGCCTGTG
Organism: Binataceae bacterium (SeqCode); assembly: GCA_035262365.1. Classification (GTDB taxonomy): domain Bacteria; phylum Desulfobacterota; class Binatia; order Binatales; family Binataceae; genus JAJPJA01. The sequence goes on along the minus strand of DATFSZ010000149.1, from coordinate 19,237 downwards.
GAAACGGAGGACACCGCGCGCGAGACCCTTCGCTCCGGCTGCCTCCATTCAGGATGGTGTAATTCTATTGCAACGCGAGCCGGGAATAATTCAGCTCACTTGCAGCCCGTCCGCTAGGGTACGTTCGGCATCGGAGTCGGATCGGTAAAGGCTGAATTGGTCTCGGCGTTGAAGAAATACTGCTGGCGGCCGATAAGCAAAATTCCCGCTATTCCCATCAGCCAGACGATACTCACAATGGTCAGCAACTTTTTCATGACGCACAACCCGACCGGCCGCAGCCGGCAAACAAAGGCACTTGGGCGAATGGTCAAGTCATGATTCGTGTTCTCGCGCTTTGACGCCGGGTCCCGCGACCACACCGTGTTCATGGAGGCGCGCGACCTCGCGGGTACTCAGTCCCAAAATTCCGGCCAGCACTTCATCGGTATGTTCACCCAGTATAGGGGCGCGGCGAATGGGCTCCCGCGGCACCTCGCTGAAATCCAGCGGCGAACCCGGCATCAGGTAAGTGCCGATCCCGGGATGGTCAACCTCGGCAAACATTGGATTGGCGGTCGAGCATCGCGGGTCTTCGGTCACCAGTTGGCGAAAGGTTTGATAGGGCCCCCACGATACCGTGGTGTCGGCGAAGGTCCGCCGGATTTCGCCCAGGTCGCGTGACGCGAACCAAGGACGCAGCAGCGCGGCGATCAGATCGCGTCCCTGGAAACGGCCGGTTTCGGTGTCGAGGTCGTAGCCGGTGGCGTGTTCAATACTCGCGCAGGCCTCACCGATCCCGGTCGCCTCCTTGAGTGCCGTCCACTGCCGCGCGGTCAGGGCGACGACCATGACGCGCCGCCCTTCGCGGGTTTCGAAATCATGTCCGAAGGCGCCGTACAAATAGTTGCCGTCCTTGGGCTGGTCATGCCCGCCCAGCTGGGCTTCCGCGATGCGCCCCAGGTTTCCGACCATCGCGAACGCCACATCCGACAGCGACAGGCGCAACAATTGTCCCTGACCGGAAAGCCGCCGATGACGTTCGGCGGCCAGCAGCCCGACCGTTGCCAGCGTGCCCAACGCGATGTCCCAGGCGGGCAGCACGCTGTTGAGCGGCTCGGACAGATTGCGCGGACCGGTTGCCCAGGGAAAGCCGGTTGCGGGGTTCACCGTATAATCGACTTCGCTGGTGCCGTCGGGATTGCCGGTCAGCGCGATCATCACCAGGTCCCTGCGACGCTTGGCCAGCGCTTCATAGGCGAGCCATCCGCGGGCCGGAAAATTTGTGACAAACAGACCGTTGCCCTCACCGGACGCGGTGATAAGCGCGGTTGCGAGCTCGCGGCCCTCGGGCGATTGCAGGTCGATCTGGATTGAGCGCTTGCCCTTGTTCAGCCCCGCCCAGAACAGACTTTGAGCATCGGCTGCCAGCGGCCAGCGGCGGTAATCCAGACCGCCGCCGATTTGATCGAAGCGGATCACGTCGGCGCCGAGTTGCGAAAGCGTCATCCCGCACAGCGGCGCCGCCACAAACGCGGAGCCCTCGACGATACGCAGTCCAGAAAGAATTCCCATCACGCCATCACTCCGACGAAACGCCAATCCAGCACGTCCTGGGCGTCGCCATCGCGGTCGGCGCGGACCCGGGAGCGGAGATGAACCAAGCCGCCGCCTCCGGGCAGCGGCTCGCATGCCTCGATTTCCAGCGTGCTGCGCAGCGTATCTCCCTCGCGCACCGGCGCGAGGTGATCGCAACTGTGCCATGCCACGATTGTGGCCAGGTTGGGCAAGGCGCGAGTGGCCTGTGTGGCGGCAATACCAATTGTATGCCCGCCGTAAACAAGCCGGCCGCCGGCACCGGCGCGCACGTCATGATGAACCATTGCAATATTCAACGTCAGCCGCGCCAGTTCGGGAGCCGAAGAAACCAAATCGCCGCCGGCGATCTCACACAATGTGCCGGGAACCAAACCCTCGAAATGCTGTCCGGGAACGGCGGCTCGGAAATCCGCCAGATGCCATTGCGAGGTGGGGCGACGCATGGCTTGCGGGTCAAGGTCTGACGGAATTGATTCCAAATCGTCGTTGCGGCCGGTCGAACCCTTGGGATCGCGCAGCGGAATCATCGCGCATCGGTAGAAATCGAGCACCGGGCGACCCGCCTGGTCGCGCGTGCGCATCCGTAAAGCGGCCAGACCGGTTGCGGCGCGCCCTTCGCGCACACGGTTTTGCCGCAGCGCAACAATTTCGGTGGTGGTGTAGAGCGTGTCCCCAATACAGGGAAGGCGCAAAAACATGAACTGTTTGTAAAACAGATTGGCAACTACGCGATGAGTGACGAGAGTGGACTGTCCGATTGCGATGTCCCAAACCAGACCCGGACTGGCGAGCACGCCGCCGGTCACGCGCCGGCTCAGTTCCGCATCCAGCGCCAGGCGGAGCCTGCCGCCGACAATCGACCTGTGGAGTGCCGCAAGACCGTCCGTCAGCGTCTGAGCAGGGGCGCTGCCAGGGAATGGGCCAATCTCCAAGTCTTCGAAGTACGGCCCTGAGACTATCGGCGCATCCGACTTCATCGGAACACCTCAATAACTGGCGGACCAACCAACGTGATGGTACACCCGAACGCGTTGACGAGCCAAATAGCATGCTGACTGACAAGGCGGGAGTGCCAAACCAAAATCGGAAGGGCGGCTGATGCCGCCCTTCCGATTTTGGCTTGCTTGCATCCGGCCGAAAATTCGCCGGATGCATTCGTTCAGACTGGGATCGAATAGACGCTCGCCGCGTTGGCGCTCATGAGTTTGCGCAACACGTCATGGCTGATCCCCGCCAGCCCTTCCGCCGGATAACTCAGCGCGGCCGGGTATAAACAGGTCGGATGGGGGAAGTCAGTTTCAAACATCAGGTTGTCCGCGCCCAGCGCTTCCAGCGCAGCCGGCAGGCCCTTGCGCTCGAACCAGAAGCAGGCATAAATCTGCCGGCGGAAATAATCCGACGGTTTCATGCTCAGAATTTCAGACGCTCCAGGTACTTCCTGTTCGAGCTGGTAATCCAACGCTTCAAGCATGAAAGGTATCCAGCCCACTCCGCTTTCAACCGAGGCGAACTTCAGCTTGGGAAAGCGCTCCAGCACGCCGGAGAAAACCAGATTGGCAAGTACGTTGGCGTTGTTGACGAAGAGCATCGCCGACCCCAAGGCGAGCTTTTGATCCGGCGACTGCGAAGGCCATGGCAGCGAGGTGAACCAACTGGACGACTCGTCGCTGGCGCCGATATGGAAGTTGACCGGCATGTTCAGGTCGCTGCACACTTCCCACAGGCGATCCCAATCGCGATGACCCAGGTCGGGCAGCCCGTGGCTTTGCGGATGATTGTTCATGTTGACGCCGCGCAGCCCCATCTTATGGCATCGAACCGCTTCCTGCGCGGATAGTTCGATGTTCCACCACGGCATCATCGCCATCGGGAAGATCCGGTTGCCTGACTCCTGCTGAATCTCGGCCATCGCATCATTATAAATCTGGAAGGAGATAAGCCGGATGTCCTCCGCCAGCTGTGACGCCCGTTGCCCGCCGAAGCCGAGAAAGTTTGGGTAGATGATCTGCGCCCAAATCCCGGTCTCGTCCATGTAGCGCAGCCGCTCCTTGATATTCGAGCCGCCGGGATGCACATCCTCGATACGGCACTGCATGAAACTCCAGCCGCGGATTTTCGAGCCATCTTTGCGAATCACGCTGGCCGGCGTGGCAAGGCCCATCTGGGTGTCTCCGTTGATGATCCAGGTGCGCTTGCCGTCGATTTCTTTGACCTGCGGCACCCGCTCCTTCCATTGCTTGGGCGCCCTGGAGGTCCACAAATCATATGGCTCGGTTAAATGAGTATCGCTGTCGATCACCTTGATGTCTGCGATCGTCTGCCGAAATGCTGCCTCGCGGCTGGACGTCTGCTGTGGAGTGGCTGCCATCTCTGATCATCTCCTACTGCGGGGTTTTGCCAAACTGTAAAGTCGTCATAGCTAGTGGATTTAGGCTCAACTGAATTATGAGCCTTTTGTCGAATTTGTCCATGGGCTGCACGGCCGCCAAACCATGCCCATGGCAGGTCTATGGCGGCGGCTGGCTTTCATTTTCTTCTCGGTAATCTGACAATAGTTGCCTATGGAAGCTGCGGGGAACCACCAACTGCAGGGCAAGCATTGTATGATCACCGGAGCCTCCTCCGGGCTGGGACGAATCACGGCGATAGAACTGGCGCGGATGGGCGCCAATCTGACGCTGGTATGCCGCAACCGTGCCCGCGGCGAGGAAGTCATTGCCGAGATTCGCGACAAGACCGCCAATCGCACGCTCACGTTGATGCTTGCCGATCTGTCCCGGCAGCAATCGATCCGCGAGCTGGCCGCCGCCTTCATCGACCGCGGCGAACCATTGCATGTGCTGGTGAACAACGCCGGCGTTTTCAACCTCAAGCGCGAAGTGACGGCCGACGGGATCGAAGCGGTCTTCGCCGTGAACCACTTGAGCTATTTCATGCTGACAATGCTGTTGCTGGATTGTATCAAGCACAGCGCGCCCGCCCGGATCGTCAATGTCGCCTCCGCGGCGCATCACGGCGCCACGCTCGATTTTGACGACCTCGGCGGCGAAGGCAGCTACCGTTCGATGCGCGTCTATAGGCGATCCAAGCTTGCCAACATTCTGTTTACCTATGAACTGGCGCGTCGGCTCGATGGCACGCGTGTTACCGTGAACTGCGCCCATCCGGGAGCGGTCGCGACCGGGCTGGGGGCCAACAATGGCGCGCTTGCCAAGCTGCTGATGCCGCTTATCGGGCTGTTCATGCGCAGCCCCGAGCAGGGCGCCGCCACTCAGATCTACCTGGCGTCGTCGTCGGAGGTGGAGGGAGTCACGGGCAAGTACTTCGTCGATTGCAAACCGGCGCAGTCTTCGGCGGAATCCCACGATATCGCGGTGGCGCGCCGGCTATGGGACGCCAGCGCCAGGATGACCGGCGTCGGTGTGTGACGGTAGATGGCCCGCCGACGGTCATTCCTCGCTTTGCCCGGAACGACCAACGCCAGGCGCAAAAACTGAGAATTCGAAACTAAAGCCCGCGGTCAGCCGACATTCTCGTGGACGAACTCCACGATCTTCGCGATTGCCCGCTGGGCGGAGTCGGACGAAGGCCGGCGGATAATGAAGCCTTCCGCCTCACCGTCGAACATCTCCAATTCCACATGGCCGCCCGCCTTGCGGTAGTTCGCGACGAACTGATCGAGGTCGGCGCGGGGATGAACGATGTCCTTCGTGCCCTGGATATACAGCGCGGGCGGCAGCACGCCGCGCTCGCCGCGTTTGAGCGCCAGCGCCGGATTCCCTTCAGCCATCGTGTCCTCGTCGTGCCAGTACCGGTCGTGCATCTTGACCAGCAAGTCCACGAAGTCGGGATATGGTTTGCCGGCCTCCTTGAGTTGCTTGACGAAGCGATAACGTCCCAGGGGATCGATCACCGGCCACAGCATCACCACGCAGCGCACGCTCGCGTCAACCGGGGGCGCTGCGGGCGGCATCGCGATCGCGCTGTAGCGGGGATCGTGCGGACGCATCCCCGCCAGCATCACCTGGTGGCCACCGCTGGAGCTTCCCATCAAGCCCACCCGGTCGTGCCGGATCTTGAAGTCCGCGGCGTGAACCTTGAACCAGCGGACTCCATAATTGATGTCGGCCATCGAAGCAGGGTAGGAGGCGGCCGGCGGCATCCGAAAATCCAGTGCCGCCACTACCACGCCGCTTTTGGCCAGTGGCGTATTGACGGTGTCGTCGGCCGTGCGATCCATCAGGTTCCAGGCACCGCCGTGTATCTCGACGATCGCCGGAAATGGCCCGTCGCCGCGCGGCCGAAAGACGCGCGCCGTCAGCGCCAGGTCGCCGTGGCGCAAGTACTCAACTTCCTCGATGTCAACTTCGAAATTGGCGGGTACGCTCTTTGCCATGATTTACGCTCCATGCCCTGACCGGATGAGCGTACGCTGCGCCCGGCGGGCATCGTCCGTCAAGCAACGCCGGGCCGAAAATTCATTGCCGAAGCGCCGGGCCGGGGAGTATTAGGGACGATGGCTGCGCGGCTGGCTTTCCGCCGAGGCGAATCGTGCTGAATCGGTTCGGCGCAAGGAGTGACCGAAATGTTGGACCGTCTCAGATTGGGTGTCTTCTTCGCTCCATACAATGCGGTAATCCAGGATCCCACGGAAACCCTGGCTCGCAACATGGAACTGTTGGTGCATCTGGATCGCCTCGGCTATGACGAGGCCTGGGTCGGGGAGCATCATTCCGGCGGCGTGGAGATCATCGCCTGTCCGGAAATGTTCATCGCTGCCGCCGCACAATTGACCAGTCGAATCCGGCTTGGTACGGGCGTCGTTTCACTCCCGTACCATCATCCGCTGATGGTCGCCGATCGGATAACGCAGCTCGATCACATGACCCGGGGCCGCGCCATGTTCGGCGTGGGACCCGGCGCGCTGGTCAGCGACGCCTTCATGATGGGTATCAACCCGGTGGATCAGCGCCGGCGCATGAATGAAGGCCTCGAGGCGGTCATCAGGCTGTTGCGCGGTGAGACGGTTGCGATGGAAACCGATTGGTTCAAGCTGTGCGATGCGCGGCTGCAGATGCCGCCCTACACGCGGCCTCATATCGATATGGCGGTGGCGGCGGCGCGCTCTCCGGCTGGAGCTTCGGCGGCCGGCAGATGGGGTCTGGGGCTGCTGTCGATTGGCGGCACCTCCGACGAGGCGCTGCAATACTTCAATTCCAACTGGAATGTGTATTGCGAATGCGCCGGGCAAAACGGCCATCGGGCCGATCGGCGCAAGCTCGCGATCGTTGCGTCCATGCACGTTGCCGAAACGCGCGAGCAGGCCTTCGAGAATGTCAAGTTCGGCATCGGACCGTTCATGGAATACCTCACGGAGGTTACCACCTTCGGCGCGATGCCGGCGGGAATCACCGATCCTGCCCGGTTCATGGTAGAGAGCGGCCTTGGGGTGATCGGCACTCCGGATGATGCGCTGCGCCATCTCGAGCGTCTGTGGAGCGCCAGCGGCGAGTTCGGAGCATTGTTGCTCGTCGGCCACGATTGGGCCGATTGGGAACAGACGCGGCGCAGCTATGAACTGATCGCGCGCTACGTAATGCCGCAATTCAACGGGCAGCTTGACGCGCGGCAAGCAAGTCTGGAGTTTTGCCGGCAAAACCGCGAACGGTTTCTGTCAGTCTCCGAAGCCGCCGTACAAAACGAGATCCAGCGCTACCGCGATCAGGGCCGGGGCTGAGGGAGAAGGACCGGCTAAAGGCATAACCCGGAAAGTGGTTTGTTAATGACCAGGCAGGAACGCAAGGGCTGGCTGATAATCGCAACGTTGTTCACGGCGATCTTTTTCGTCATGGGCGCCACTACCAACTGCATTTCGGTGTTTCTGACGCCGTTGATGAAACACTTCGGCTGGACCCATGCCAAGGTCTCGGTGGTGCCGACGGTATTTTCCCTGTCCCTGGGCCTCGTGTCGCCGCTGATCGGATACCTGCTTGACCGCCTCGAAGCGCGCGTCGTGGTTTGCGCTGGCGCCGTTGCTGCCGTAGCGGGCCTGTTGATCGCCAGCCAGAGCACGGCGATCGGCTCGATGGCCTGGGCGTATATCGCGACGGGTATCGGCGTGGGCGCGGCGACTTTTATTCCCGCCTCGCTGGTGGCCGCGAACTGGTTTAAGGATCAGCGCGGATTGGCCGTGGGCGTGGTGGTTTGCGGATCTTCGACCAGCGGTATCCTCATGCCGCCGCTGGCAGACTACCTGGTCCGCAGTTTCGGCATCTCCGCCACTTTCCTTCTGCTGGCGATTCCGATTGCCGTGCTTGTTATCCCCGCCGTGCTGCTGATTGTGCGCACGCGGCCCGAGGGCGATGCGAATGCGACCAGCGTCGCGGAGCAGGTTAAAAGCCTGCCCGGTCTCGACGTCGGTCCAGCGCTGGCCACCCGCGCCTTTTGGCTGCTGGCGTTGGTGCAAGGGCTCGGGATGGCGGGCTTGGGCGGAACGTTTTACCACCTGGTGCCCGCGATGATCGACGCCGGCTATTCGCCCGCCCACGGCGCGCTGGTGGTGAGCTTGCAGGCGGCCATCTCGGTCGGGGGGTTTGTACTCATGGGATGGCTGGCCGACCGCTTCAGCGCGCGGCGGGTGCTGCCCTGTGCGCTGGCGGTGCTCGGCGTTTCCGTCCTGATGCTGTTGGGAGTGCGCAGCGCTCACGCGTGGGGCTGGTGGCTGGCGGGCTACATTATGGCCTTCGGGCTAACCGCAGGCTGCACCTCCTCGCTGACGCCGGTGGTCGCGGTGGAGACGCTGGGGTTGCGCCGCTTCGGCACGTTGTGGGGTCTGATCGGCTTGGGCTCGACGATCGGCCTGGCCGGCGGTCCCCTGCTGGTGGGCGCCGTGTTCGACGCGACCAGCAGCTATGCGATGGCCTTTGAGCTGTGCGCGGCGATGCTGCTAACAGCGGCGATTGCGGTAGTAATGATATCGCCCGCCGAAGGAGTCGAAGCCGTTCCAGCATCAGCGCTGCGCGCCGTCGGCCATTAGATCAACCGGCGAAACGGGCACTCCGCATAGCGCGAGATACGCGCGTAGCCCTTCGCGCCAAAGCAACTGCGTAACTGGCGGCCGGCGCAATATCAGGCTATAAGGCCGCTATCGTTTATTCGGGGAGGATCCGTCGATGGGACGGCTCGAAAACAAAGTCGCCGTGGTAACCGGTTCCGCTAGTGGGATGGGCCGCGCGACCGCAATTCGTTTTGCCCGGGAAGGCGCCAAGGTTGTAGTTGCCGACCTCAATTCGCAAGGTGGTGAGCTGGTGGTATCGGAAATCGCCGCGGCCGGCGGCAACGCCGTTTTTCAACGCACCGACGTCACCCGCGAGGCCGATATCGAGGCTGTGATCGATCGCGCCGTCCGCCAGTACGGCCGTTTGGATGTCACCTACAACAATGCCGGTGTATTGGGCGCCTTGGGTTATATCGAGGACATCAAGTCCGAGGACTGGGACCGCACGCTGGCGGTGCTCGCACGGTCGGTGTTCTTCGGCATCAAGCACTCGGTCAAGCCGATGCGGCGCAGCGGCGGCGGATCGATCATATCGACCTCGTCGCTGGCGGGTCTGCATGGCGTGCCGGGACTGCCCGCCTACACCGCGGCCAAGTTTGCCGTGGTCGGCCTGACGCAGACTGCCGCCGCCGAATTGGGTAAGGACCAAATCCGCGTCAACTGTATCTGTCCCGGCGGTATCGACACGCCGCTGGTCGCGGGAACCTTCAGACCGGATTTGGCCTCGCGTGGCATCCCTCTCGGGCGCCTGGGCTTGCCCGATGATATCGCTGACCTGGCTCTGTTCCTGGCCAGCGACGACTCGCGATGGATCACGGGAACCGCGATGGTGGTTGATGGTGGCTCCAACGTCGCGATGGCGAGATTCGAGTTTCCGCAAGCCGGGTCGTTTTCGGGCCCTTCGTTCGAGTCGAAGAAGTCCTGATCGGGTGAACCGATCCAGGCGCGTGGTGTGACGATGGATTTCCAATACAGCCCGCAGCACGAAGATTTCCGGAGCGAGTTTCGCAGTTGGCTTGAGGCCAATCTGCCAGCCGAACTGCGCTCCAGCGAAGCGCAGTTCGAATTTGTCCCCGAATCCGTCGAGGTCTTCAAGCAGCGCCAGGCCTTTCAAAAGAAGCTGTTCGACGCGCACTGGGTGGGAATCTGGTGGCCGACCGAGTACGGCGGGCGCGGCGCGGGTCTGATCGAACAGGTTATCTACAACGAGGAGTACCGGCGCGCCGGTGCCCCCGCCTTGATGAATTCCTCGCCCATCGCCTACTGGGGACCGACCCTGATGTACTGGGGAACGGACGAGCAAAAGCGCCGTTTCCTCCGACCTATGCTCAGCGGCGAGGAAACGTGGTGTCAGGGCTACTCGGAACCCGGCGCGGGCTCCGACCTCGCCTCGCTGCAGACCCGTGCGGTCGACCAGGGCGATTTCTTTGAGCTGAACGGTTCGAAGATTTGGACCTCGGGCGCTCAATGGGCCGATTGGATTTATCTGTTGGTGCGCACCGACCCGCAGGCGCCCAGGCACACGGGCATCAGTTGCTTCTACCTGGACATGAAAAGCCCTGGCGTGGAGGTTCGGCCGCTGGTCACGATGGCTGGCCATCACCATTTCAACCAGGTTTTTTTCGACAACGTGCGCCTGCCCAGGGAGAACCTGGTAGGACCGCTTCATGACGGATGGCGGGTCGCCATGACCACCTTGATGTTCGAGCGTTCGATCTCTGGCGGCAGTGGCCAGGATTTGCAGGTCAAGGGGCTGGTGCAACAGGCGCGCAGCATCGAACTGGACGGCCGCCCCGCCTGGGAGCATCAATGGGTCCGCCAGCGGCTCGCGCAATTACTAATCGAAGCCGAGGCGTTGAAGTACACCGCGCTGCGCGGGCTCACTCGCCAACTCAGGAACCTGCCGCCCGGGCCCGAGCAGTCGATGCTCAAACTGACCGGATCCGAGGTGGGATTACGGATAGCGGCATTCGCCAGCGAGCTATTGGGTGTCTATGTGCTCCTCGACCAACCCAGCACGTTGGCGGACGGCTCGCGATGGCTCAATATGATCCTCAACTGCCGGATGCTGACGATTGCCGCCGGAACGAGTGAAATTCAGCGCAACATCCTGGGTGAACGCGTCCTCGGTCTGCCCAAGGGCTGAGCGCGGATTGAAGCGATCTAAAGGGCGTAGATGTTGTATTTTATCGACCCGGTGTCGAAGCTGACTTCGCCGATTCCGATTGCCTGTACGCAATTCAGTTCGCGATAGCGCTCGGCGCCGGTTTCGAACCTGACTGCCGTCCGAACCTGGCAGGTGCCGGAAGTCGGGGTTGCTCCCGCGGTTTGGCGGAAGTCGAGCAGACCGCTGTAGCGCATGTAAATCAGAGCGCCGTCGTCGGTGCGCAGAGTCCCCCGGACGTCGGCCTCGCCCATGCCATCGGAGCGGGTGAGAAACCAGTCACAGGCGCTGATGGTTCCGCTGATTCCCGGGCCTTCGAATCGTCCGTTTACATAACCGATAGAGCGGGAACCTTGAGGGATGTTGCCGATCAACTCTGTGCGGTCCTCGACCTGCATTTCGACCGAGAAGAGCAACCTGACCTCTATGTTTGCCATTGGCGATTTTTCCTTATCGATGGAGCTGACGGGACGCGGCAGTCCACCGTGTCAAACTAATTTGCGGCGTTATCGTGCGGTTAGGCGGTTTTAACCATGATGGTGCCGGTGTCCAGCTCGACCTCAAATCGGCAATCGTTGGCCTTTTGGCGAATCGCCTCCGCGCCCACGAAATCGAATATCTGCGTCTGCCGCCCCGTCGCCCAGGGATAGCTCCGATCCCAGACGTTGGCCGGTTTTCCCATGATAATCGCGATTGCTCCGGCACCGGCAAACTCCCAGTCGAACACGGCGGTGTTGGCGCCCTCGCGATAGTAGATGTAGCCGGCACGCCCCTTGGTGATGATTTCAACGCTACCGCGCGCGTTTTGATTGGGCGGGTCCGCTCCGCTTATGTTTTGGGACATTGCACAGACCCCCCTGTTTCAACCTGGTTGCCTCGACATCAGGGCAATGGTGCGGGATAATCCGGTCACTTTCAAGGATCCGGCGCTTGGTAGATTCCACGCGGGTGTCGAGTCGAGCCTGATACGCAGCCGCGCTCGATCCAAAGGGAGAATTTGCAATGCGCAAATATCAGGTAATCTCCGGAGACGGTCACGTCGAAGTGCCGCTGGACTGGACTACCCGGGTGCCTGCCCGGTACCGCGACGCCGCGCCGCATCTGGTGCGCAACGCCGACGGCACCGAAACCTGGATAATGGACCAATGGCGCCGCGATTGTATCGGTAACCTTTATTGCGGTCTGCGCTATGACGAGTTCACACCCAAAAGCGCGCCAACCTACCATTTCCCCGACGGTTCGCCGCGGCCCGGCACCGGCGACGCCGCTCAGCGCCTGCGCGAGCAGGATCTCGACGGTATCGACGCGGAGGTGTTGTACTACCCGATCTACGGTCCGCGCCTGATGGCTAACATGATCCGCAAGGATAAGCAGTGCTACCTGGAGTTGATCCGCGCCTACAACACATTCCTGGCCCAGGAGTATTGCAGCGTGGCGCCCGACCGCCTGATCGGAGTGGCGTTGGTGCCCGAAACCGGCGTCGATGACGCGGTGGCCGAGGTACAGCGCGTGCGCAAGATGGGTCTGCGGGCCGCGTCGCTCACAATGTGGCCCAACGGCAGCCCGGATCCGGCGCCGGAGGACGACCGATTCTGGAGCGCGGTGCTGGACGCCGACGTGAAGATGGCGATGCATGTCAACTTCGGGGGCCCGCCCAAAATGGTTGAGGGAGTGACGGCGGAATCCACCGTGTGCGGGACGATGCAGTCGGGACCCAACTGCGGCACGATCGGCCGCCTGATTCTGTACGTGTTCGACAAGTTTCCTAAACTGCGCTTTTACTTTGCCGAGACCCAGGCCGGATGGCTGCCGCATGGACTGAACTGGGTCGATGAGTTCTACCTGCGCTGGTACAGTTATTTCGACCTCAAGCTCAAGAAGATGCCCAGCCAATACTGGCGCGACCATTGCCTGTTCGGTTTCGTGCACGACCGCCTGGCGATGAAGCTGCGGCAATACAGCGGCTCGGAGATGTTGATGTGGGGAAGCGATTTCCCCCACAGCCAGGGCACCTTTCCGGACTCCCGGGAGATTCTGACCGAGTTGCTCGAAGACGTGCCCGAGGCCGAGCGGCGCAAGGTGCTGCTCACCAACGCCTGCGGTTTCTTCGGGCTCGATCCAGAAGCGGAAATCACACCAACACCATGACTGCGATGCCGCGATGATTGGAGAGCGCAGTGGCTCAACTGAAAATCAAGGTGACTTGCAAGTCGATGCTGATCAGCACGGCGTTTTTTCGTTTCTGCAAGGGAGTCGAGCACTGCTACTACGCGCTGCTGTTTTCCTCGGATCCCTACGCGCAAATGGGCGCCAAGCCATGGCTCTCATGGGGGGAGATTGGGTTTCATCTGGCCGAACGCGAGCCGCCGCCTGAGGCTGCCGAAGCGGACCAGCTCTTGGTCGACGCGCGTCCGGGGCGAAATTTCAAAATCACAGCCTCGAGTTCCAACGCCGCCACGCTGGAGCGGGTGGCGCGTCTGATTCATGAACTCGATCGCATCAGAGGGCAGCTCGGTGCGGCGCAGGGCGAAGCCAGGTTTGCGCGTATCGCATCGGACACAGCGATCGAATCGATCTTGCTGGCGCCGCTGCGCGGCAGCCTGAATCGCAACGCCGTTCCCGCAGATAAGACCGAAGCTTACATGAATATGATGCATCGCGGACTGCTGGCTATCTGCGATCCGCAGGTTAGTTCGATCGAGACTGAACTGGAGGCTGCGAACTAGATGAAATTCGGAATTTTCCTCCCCCCGTTTCATCCGCCGGGTCAGGATCCGGCGATGGCCTATGAGCGCGACCTGGAACTGATCGAATGGCTCGACCAGCTGGGGTACGACGAGGCGTTTATCGGCGAGCATCATTCGGCGGGATGGGAGATCATCCCGTCGCCCGACATCTTTATCGCGGCTGCGGCGCAGCGCACGCGCCGGATAATGCTGGGGGCGGGCGTGGTCAGCGTTCCGTATCATCATCCATTTCACATCGCGAACCGTTACGCGATGCTGGATCAGATCACGCGCGGCAGGGTGATTCTCGGATGCGGGCCGGGCGCGCTGCCGGGCGACGCTTATATGCTCGGGCTCGATCCTGCTACCCAGCGCAAGAAAATGATCGAGGGCGTCAAAGCGATCCGGCGGCTGTTCACGGAAGAGGGCGGTGTGACGATCGAAGGGTCGTGGTTCACGCTCAACGACGCCCATCTGCAAGTCAAGCCGTTTCAAAAACCGTACATGCCGATGTACGTCGCAAGCCTGTTTTCTCCTTCGGGAATGATGGCGGCGGGTGAACTGGGCGTCGGGCTGCTGACGCTTCTGGGCTTCGTGCGGGGCTTTGGCGAGTTGCGCGACCGCTGGGCGATCGTGGAGGAGACGGCGGCGGAGTTTGGCAACACCGTGGATCGCGCAAACTGGCGCCTGGCGCTGCCTTTTCACCTCGCCGATTCGCGCAAGGAGGCGCTAAACGACGTGCGCGACGTGGGCAACACGCTGTTGGAAACCTACTTCGCGGTCCCGACCCGCCAGGCGACACCCGGGCAGCCGGGCGCGATCGACGCGATGCCGATCGAGCAACTCGCCGCCGAGGGCGGCGTTATACTGGGCACGCCCGACGACGCGATTGCCAAAATCCGGGAACTCCAGGCAGCCAGCGGCGGCTTTGGCGGCTACCTTAATATGGCGGTCGATTGGGCCACGCGGGAGAAAACCCGCCGCTCCTACGAATTGTTCGCGCGCTACGTGGCGCCGGTCTTCACCGAGAATTTGGGTTCGATACCGTACTCATGGCGCTGGACGGTGGAGCGCCGCGAGAAGCTGGGAGCGCGCGGAAGTATTGGTGTGAAGCTCGCGACCCAGGAATACCTGGATAAGAAATCGGCCAAAGAGCACGCAGACGGTGCCGGCACGTACGAGCGAGATTCTAAAGTGAAGGAAGTCTGAAGCGTAACCCTTGGCGGCGGAGCCGCGCCCGACGCCCGATTACTGACCGCAGTGCGCTCTGGTTGGCATGGCTGCGCCGCACCGGCGCAGACCACCGCGCCTCCCTGGATGAGTATCGAGTTGAGCGACAGACCGGAAGCGTGTCTTACGCGGTCAGACTACGACGCGGAGGTCATGCCCGGCGCGCCGGTGAACATCAGAACGAAGCGCACGCCATCGGGACCGGCTACCAACGGACCGTAAACGGTGTTGGGCTCAATGTGGACCGCATCGCCGGTGACGAAGCGATCCTTGCCGATACTCACCTCACCATCCAGTATATAGATGACTTCGGAGGCGGCATGGCTGTGCGGTTCGACCACCCATCGCGGAGCGTACTCGACCACGCGCAGCATCATCCCGATTTCGGCGGGCTCGAAGTACGGCTTGGTGCGGACCCGCCAGCGGGCCGGCTCCTCGCCATCCGCCGCGCTCCGGTTTTCCTCCCACGACACCTTGTCGCCGCGCCGCGAATGAATCGCACCCATTTGTTCGCCCTCCAATCGTGCGCAGCCGCGTCTGGAAATTTGACCGCGCACCGCTTTCATCCCATACTCTGCCGCCAATGACCGTCGCAAGCATCGCGGAGGTAGCATGTCGTGAAATATGGAGTTGCGATATTTCCCACCGACCAGGCGCTTCGAATCGATCTGTTGGCGCGCGCCGCGGAGGAACGCGGACTGGAGTCTTTGTTTGTGTGCGAGCATTCCCATATCCCGGCCTCGCGCCGTACGCCCTGGCCGGTGGGCGGCGGCGAATTGCCCCGCGAGTACTGGGCGATGTTGGACCCGCTGGTGGCGCTCGGGATGGCCGCCGGAGCGACCCGCAAACTACTGCTTGGGACCGCGGTCTGCCTGGTCATGCAGCGCGATCCGATCATCCTGGCCAAGGAAACCGCCAGCCTCGACTTTCTCTCGGGCGGACGCTTCGTGTTTGGAATCGGCGCCGGCTGGAATGCCGAGGAAATGGAAAATCATGGGGTCGCTTTTGCCAGCCGATGGGACATCGCGCGCGAGAAAACCGAGGCGATCAAGGCGATCTGGACCAGCAAAGATGCGGGCTATCACGGAAAGTGGGTAAACTTCGACCCCATCTGGAGCGAACCGAAGCCAGCTCAGAAGCCGCATCCGCCGATCCTTTTTGGCGGCCAGGGTATTAAAGCGATGAGGGCCGCCATCGGCTATTGCGACGGATGGCTGCCGGCGTTGACGCCCGATTTTGCCGTGGCGGTAACAAAATTCCGGCACCTGGCCCAGGATTCCCGGCGCGATCCGAAATCGCTGCACATCACTGCCATCTGGGCCGCGATTGCCAATGGATGGTCGGCACCCGACGGCGCTGTCCTGCAGCAATCCGCAGCGGCCGGAGCGGATCGTCTAATCTGCGGCGTGCCGCCGTCGGGGTCTGACGCCGCGATGCGCTGGCTTGACGAATATGCGCGTGTGATCGACCGCCAATCCAGATCGTGATGGTTGCTGCTCGGGAATGGGAGATGGCGAGGCGTTGGGAAGCCGCCGCGCAGGCGAGATCGCTTCCGCCCGCGCGGCTACAAAGTAGGTATCGACTATCTCCCTCACATCAGGCGGGGCATGTGAACACCGGGGATGTCGCCCACCAAGCCGAAGACGCGCAAGACCCAGATCAGCACCACCACGAATACCACCACGTTGAGCAGGCTCTTGATGCCCGCAGCCATCGGAATGTACGCGTTGATCAGCCACATCACCAGGCCGATTATCACGAATATCAATACGATATCGATTAGGGTCATTGATTGCTCACCTCAATAAGGAAGCGGCCGCACCGAAACGGTGCGGCCGCGGGCCTGGCCGGGCGTTGAACGGTAGTTTTCGGTCAGCTTGCCACGATGGCGTTTCAACAGCCCGTATGGAGGGCGGCCGCTTTTCTTCTTTTGTGTCTCTCTAAGAGAGGCAGCGGGTCCGCGAAATTTTTTTGTAAACCCGCTAAACTCTTCCAATCAATACCAATATCAGCCAGACGATCAGGACAGTGCCGATGATTCCGCTCGGGAAATAGCCCCATCCTGCGCTATAGGGGTAAACAGGGACCGAACCAATCAGGGCCAGGATCAGGATAATCAGTAGTACAGTTCCCAACATTATAAATTCTCCTCGATAGTCTCGTTGCGCTAATGCCCGTTGGCTTAGCGTTCGGAGAACACAGCAACCGCCATGCCGTCGCGCGGCCTACATCCAAAGAACGATTGTGCGTGCCAAAAGCCCGGTAGCGGGAATGGCTGCTCTGTAATTATTGCTTGCTACCGGGAAAAATCGGCGTGTTCACGCGCCGCGATGTCCGGCGGAAGGAAATTCAGAGCCGTAAAAACCCGTCTTCTGTGTGTTTCACCCTGTTGCCTTCCGGTACGCAGCCAGAACCGCGGATGGCAGAGGAATTGCACGTGCTCCCCACGTTAATCTGTCTCGGAGGTGGGAACGATGTCTGAGAGTTTGAGCAATTCCATTTTCGGTAATTCGGGCGCCAACGTTGAAGCGGCGGCGGCGCAGGGCAAAGCTGCCTTGAAGCAGGGAGTAAGAGCCGCGCGTCAGGGCATGGATGCCGCTGGAGAAGGTATCCAGTACGCCCAGGATCATATCGGTGACGGGCTTGATATTATTAAGGACGCAACGAACTCACTCAGCAACTTTGTCGCGAATCAGCCGCTGCTGGCGGTCGCCGGCGCATTCCTCATCGGGTACATCGCTGCGCGCATGCTGCGTAAGGCTTCATCCTGATGAACTGGGTCAGACAGGATCGGGCGATGGGCTACGTGATGGACCTCGGGGACAGCATTAGGCGCTATCCGCTGCAATCCATCGGGATCGGGTTTCTGACGGGCTTCGTCGTAGGCGGGGGGCAAAGCAGCCCGATCGGCCAGGGACTAATTGGATTTGCCGCACGAATAGCGATGCGGCAAGCAGTCGTTGCGGCGTTGTCGGAGGCGCTGAAGCAATCATGAGCAACATCGTGGAAATGGAACACCAGGTGGAACAGGCGCGCGAAAACCTGGTGCGGACGCTGGACGAGGTCAACCGCAAAGCCAGTGCCACCGCCCAGGAACTGTTGCTCCCCGAGGTGCCGATCCGCCGCCATCCGATTCCCTCGTTATGCGGCGCCCTCGCGCTGGGCCTGGCCGCCGGCGGTTGCAGGATGCCAGCGGTATTGTTCGGAATTCTAGCGATCGGCAGCGCTGTGATGGCGCCGACGCTCGAGGCGGTTGAGCACTGCGAAAATGGCGCCGGATAGCAATCAGTTGAGCATCCACGAAGCGGACCAGCCGCATAGCTGGCCCGATCTCGTTGGCAAGCTGATCCTGGATTTCACCAGGGTTCTGGAAGCCGAATTGCGGTTGATGCGAGCCAGTATCGAGCCCGCGTTGACCTCGGTGCTCAATCGCTGGCTGTGGCAACTGGTTATCGCTTCGATCGCATTGCTGGGCTGCATACTGCTGGTCGGCGCGATCATTCTTTTCCTGCATCTCTGGCTGGCCTGGTGGGCGTCGTTTGCCATTACCGGCGCAGCCACCGTGCTTCTGGCGCTGTGCGCGATGCTAATTCACTAGAGTCGCTAAGTGAAAGCGCGCGACGCCAAATCATCGCGGTACGGAGGTCGTGCCGCGAGACGGAATACGTGTATCCTGACGGTTATCCTCTACGCCGTCTGCGCCTTCGCAGCCGGATGCAGCACCGAACTGCCCAACACCAGGGAAATGGTGCATTGGGCTTTGGCCGGCCATCGAGCGGCCGAAGCCCGGCGTAAAGACGCTGATCGCGGCTACGCGGAGTTGACCGGCAAGCCGGAGGAGCATCCCGCTCTGCCTCCGCAAACCGAGGCGGAGATCTCGGGGCGTCTCAAGCGCCATCTAGCGGTGGAGGCCGCCATCAGCGGAGCGCCGCTATTGGGCGGGAATAAGGTTACGCTGCTGGAGAACGGACCGGCCGCTTACAAGGCGATGTTCGCCGCGATGGAGGACGCCCGCAGTTCGATCAACCTGGAGACGTTTATCTTCACGGACGACGAGGTGGGCCAGAAATTCGCTTCGTTGCTGGAACAGGCGCATCAGCGCGGCGCCCGGGCAAACGTCATCTACGACAGCTTCGGCTCGCTTTCGACTTCGCGGAAGTTCTTCGACGACATGCAAAGGGCCGGCGTGTCGGTGGTGGAGTTCCACCCGATAAATCCGCTTTTCGGCGGTCCACAGGCACTCACCTCGCTCAAGCAGCGCGACCATCGCAAGCTGCTGATAGTTGACGGCAAGACTGCTATTACCGGGGGCATCAACATCAGCGGATATTACGAAAAGGGTATTTCACAGCGGCCGTCGGGCTCCGGCGTGCCCGACATGTGGCGCGACACCGACGTGGAGATTCAGGGGCCGGCAGTCGGTCAACTACAGCGCCTGTTCGTGGCTCATTGGTACAAGCAGACCGGTTATCTGTTGCCGGT
>DATFSZ010000148.1:0-37011 GCA_035262365.1 Binataceae bacterium (SeqCode) | reverse complement strand
TTCGTTGAACGATAGGTCCATCGCGTCACCTCCAGATCATGCGATGCGCGGAGGTGCTTTCGTAACGCCGCGCTGCTCGCGACTTCCGCTTCGGATCCAATCAGGACCCTTGATACGCCACATGCTGCGGTTTCTTATGTCCGAAAACTTATCCTCCAGCCGTGCGTTCAGGTCGTTTTACTACCGCCTGGCAGGAAATCGTCCAGCGGGACGCCAAAGCTGTTGAGCGCCCACGATACCAGGTTGTACTGCCCGATGGTGAACACCAGGTCCATCATCTGCTCGCGGCTATAATGCTCGGCCAGCGTACTCCACGTCTCATCCGCGATGACGGAGTTTTCGTACAGTTCGTCCGTCGCCTGGAGTACCGCAGCGTCGTAGCGGCTCCATCCGGCTTGCGCCCCCTCTTTGATACGTTCGATGTCAGCATCCGTAAGGCCCGCGCGCCGGCCGACGCGGACGTGCTGCTCCCATTCGTAGGGCGCCTGGTTGAGCCATCCTATCCGCAGGATTGCAATCTCGCGGTCGCGCACGGGCAAGGTGTTGCGCGCCAGGATGTAACCGGCAAAGCGCAGCCAGCTTTGCGTCAGCTTGGGATGGTGCGCCAGCACTTTGAAGATGTTGGGGACCGTGCCGTCGATCTGGTTCTTCATCATCATTTCGTGATGCTCGGGCGACAATACGGTCAGGTCCTGCAATGGAATGCGCTGTGTTCTCGGCTTCATGATCGATCTCCGCTGCGCCGGGTTGATTTCCCGTTATACTCCCACATCGAGCTGAATTATTTCCGTCGATGCGACGCCAGGGTTTCTCACGAGACTTCGCCGGCAGCCTCGCGGGTGGCGCGGCCCACTCCGATGCGCCGCGCCATGCTGACTTTCTGGATGTCGGCGGTGCCGCCCGGATGCATTAGCACGATTCCGTTGCGCTGCTGGGCTTCGAGAAAACCCTCATCCGAGCCCCATCGCGGATCGGTGGTCAGGGTCTCGGCTCCTACCGCTTGTAGGATAGCTCCCGTCATCCACAACCCCGCCTGTTTCATGTAAAGCGAAAGCTGCGGCCCTTCGTACGATTTGGGCTGCTTGGCGTAGGTCAACCAGAAGTTGCGCAGACCGAACAGGCGGCCAACCTGGCTCCTGATGTAGATATCGGCCAGGGTATCGCGCACGTCCTGATCCTCGACCAGCGGTTTGCCGTCGCGCTCCGTGCTGCGGCAGTAATCGAGCAGGCCATGCCAGAAGCGATTGCGCCCGATGTGCCCTCCCCCGCCGTGCTCCAGTTCAAGATGGGTGCTGGCCACGCGCCATCCATTATTCTCGCCGCCGACGAGGCATGAGGCCGGCACGCGCACATCCTCGAAAAAGATCGTGTTCTTCTGACCGCTGCGCGCGCTGCTCTCGCCCGCGCCTAACAGGTCCATCGGCTGCACCGTGATCCCTGGCAACCGCGCATCAACCATGAACCAGCTCAGGTTCTTGTGGCGCTCGCCGTTGGGATCGGTGACCGCCAGGGTCCACATCCAGTCGGCGCCGTTGTCGCTGCCGATAAAAACCTTCTGGCCGTTGAGGACGTACTCGTCGCCATCGCGAGCCGCCCGCATTCTCACTCCAGCCAGGTCAGAGCCCGCCTCCGGCTCGGACAGCAATTGCCACACTCGCACCTCGCCGCGATAGATGGGGGGCAGCAGCGCCTTGCGCTGCTCTTCGGTACCCCACACCAGGATAGTGGGCGCGCCCAGCGTGCCGCCGCTGTTGTAATAGGGCGGCAGCGAGAGATCGACGCGGTCGGCCTCTTCTTCCAGCACGATGGCATGGTCCACGTCCAGGCCACCGCCGCCAAACTCCTTGGGCGCCAGCGGGTAAAGCCAGCCCTTCGCGCCGAGCTTGCGCCCGAATTCGCGCCGCATGCGGTAGTTCTCGGCCGATTCTTCTTCGCTGGTTGGCCGGCGCGTGATTCCGGGCGGCACATTGGCCTGGAACCAGGACCGCACCTCGGCCCGAAACCGCTGCTGCTCCACGCTGTAGGTCACTTCGAAATCCATGTCGTGTCCTTCCGCGCCATCGCTGGACAGAATCGGCCGCAGGCGCGCGGCCGAGCGTGCATCAAGGATGTGACAGGCGAATCGTAGTTCAGCGTTGAAGGAACCGTCAAACCAACGCGGCCCGTGCCCAACGCTTCTCCGCCCAGCGGATTCGCCGGACATGCGGTTTGAGCTGGCGTACTTCCGTCAAGATCGCTGTACGGCTAGAGTGTCGCAAGAATTTCCGCACCTGAGGGCGGTATGAAAGAGCGCTCGCGCGGCCGGGCGATCGAAATCAAATAGAGAGATAGATCAATGAAGGCAGGAATCGCGCTTACCCTGGCTGGTTTGGGTCTTGAAAGATCCGACAACGACCTCTACCAGGAGGAACTCAGGCTGACCGACATGGCGGAGCCGCTCGGCTTCGATTCGATTTGGAGCCTTGAGCATCATTTCACGGGCTACAACATGGTGCCCAACCCGACCCAGATGCTGAGCTACTTTGCGGCGCGCACCAAACGGGTCCAACTCGGCACCGCGGTGATCGTGCTGCCGTGGCACAACCCGGTGCGGGTCGCCGAGGACATCGCCCTGCTGGATGTGCTTTCCGGCGGGCGCACGATTTTCGGTTTTGGCCGCGGCACCGCCACGGTCGAATTCGATCGCCTCGACAGCCCGCAGGAGGAGTCGCGCGAGCGCTTCGCCGAAGCCGCAACCATCATCCGCAAGGCGCTGACGCAGGAGGTTTTCTCGCATGAGGGCCGGTTCTGGAACGTTCCGCCCACCAGCATCCGCCCGCGTCCCGTTTCGCATCCCGAAAAGCGTTTTTACGCCTCGACTGTGAGTCCCGAGTCATCCGAGATGATGGCGCGGATGGGTTTCGGCGTAATGATCATCGCGCAGAGCACGTGGGAAAAAGCCGCCGACGACTACCATCGTTATTGCGACGTCGCACGCGCCAACGGCTACGGGGTCAAGGCGCCAATCGCCCTGATGACGGTACTGATGTCGGAGGACGCCAACGAGGCGCGCGACCTGGGCGACGTGTACATCGCCAAGGGATTCGAGCACGTTGATTTGCATTATGGGCTGTCCGACGGACACCTGGGCAAGGTCAAGGGATATGAGTTCTGGGCCAAGATGGCCAAGACCTACTCGCGGCTGATTTCACCCGAGGATCGCGCCAAAGCGGTGGAGTTCTTCAAGAACCTGCAGATGGTCGGTACACCGGCGCAGGTGCTGGAGAAGTTTCGCCACGTTTTCAGCTTGACTGGAATGGGCCACGTCGCGGCGCAGTTCCTGCCGGGCGCGATGCCGTACGGCCTGGGTGAGCGCAGCGTGAAGCTGTTCGCGGAGAAGGTTTTGCCCGTGTTGCAAAAAGACCCCGCCTTCCAGCCCAAGGACGAGTCTGAAGCAGCCCAGCCGCGCGCCAGCGCGTGAGCAGTCATTTGCGCAAGATAGCGTTCTGTTATGCGGTCCCCCTGACTCTGGGTAAGTAGCGGGACCAACACGGAATGGGGTGCACGCATGGCTTTGAAAGTGGTCGGCGCCGGTTTGGGACGAACCGGCACACTCTCGCTCAAGAACGCCCTGGAGAAGCTCGGTTTCGGTCCCTGCTATCACATGTTCGAGGTGATTGAACGGCCCGACCATATCCAGATGTGGCATCGGCTGGCTTTCGGCGGTTCGATCGATTGGGACGTTCTGTTCCGAGACTTTCAATCGACAGTGGACTGGCCCGCGGCGCACTATTGGCGCGAGCTGGCCGGCCATTATCCCGACGCCAAGGTGCTGCTGTCGCTGCGCGATCCGGAGTCATGGTACAAAAGCGTCACCGACACTATTTACCAAGGTATGAAGATGCAGTTGCGGGAGAGCGCTCCGCCGGCGCGCAGGACCCAAGGCGAGATGGTGCGCAAGCTGGTTCTGGAAGACACTTTCAGCGGGCGTTTCGAGGACAAGGCGCACGCGATCGAGGTTTACAACCGGCATAACGATGCCGTGCGGCGAACCATCCCGCCTGACCGCCTTTTGGTGTTCGACGCCAAACAAGGATGGGAGCCGCTATGCCGGTTCCTGGGCGTGCCGATCCCGCCGGAGCCGTTTCCTCATCTGAACGACACCGCCACGATGCAAGCGATGATGAAACAAATGCGCGAATCCGGACGTGTCTGACTCCACCTCGAGGTTATGCAATGAAGGCAGCAGTTTTTCGAAAAATAGGCGACCCGCTGGCAATCGAGGAGGTGGCGGTCGACGCTCCCGCCGCCAATGAAGTCCGCATTCGCACCGCCGCGTGCGGTGTTTGCCACAGCGACTTGCATATCGTCCAGGGTGTTCTGCCGTGGCCGCCCGGTGCGGTCATGGGCCACGAGGCCGCCGGGACCGTGACGGCAGTGGGCAACGCGGTTACCTACGTCAAGCCGGGCGACCGCGTGGTCGCCTGCCCCTCCCCGTTTTGCGGCAAGTGCGCGAAATGCCTGACCGGTCATCCCCACCTGTGCGCCAGCCGCGGCACGCTGCGCCGCCGCCGCAATGAGCAGCCGCGCCTGTCCGGCAACGGCGGAGCGATGACGCAATTCGCCGATATTGGCGGATACGCCGAGGAACTGCTGCTGCACGAAAATGCGGTGGTGAAGGTGCCCGACGCGATGCCGCTGGATCGCGCCGCGCTTATCGGCTGCGGTGTCACCACCGGGATGGGCGCGGTGCTCAACACGGCGAAGGTCCATACCGGCGCCAACGTCGCAATCTTCGGCGCCGGCGGCGTCGGATTGGCGGCGATTCAGGCCGCGCATCTGGCCGGCGCCGCGAAGGTGATCGCCGTTGACCTTCTGGAGAGCAAGCTGGCGGCGGCGCGCAAAATGGGCGCCACCCATACCGTCGACGCGAGTTCTTCGGATCCGGTAGCCGAGATCCGTAACATCACCGGCGGCGGCGCGGATTACGCCTTCGAGGTGATCGGCATCGCCAAGGTTGTGGAGCAGGCGCTAGCGTGCGTCGGGCCGGGCGGCACCGCCGTCAGCGTCGGAGTCGTACCGCCCACCGATCCGATCAAGGTTCAGTGGAACGATTTGTTCCAGGAAAAGAAGCTGACCGGCAGCCAGATGGGCTCCAACCGCTTCCGAATCGACATCCCTGCCTATATCGATTTCTACCTGCAGGGGCGGCTTAACCTTGACGACATGGTGACGCGCCGCGTGAAGCTCGACGAAATCAACGAAGCGTTCCGCGCGTTGACCGCCGGCGAGGTGTTGCGCTCAGTGGTGGTTTTCGAGTGACGCGAACACGGTGCGACGGGGCGGACCCGCGCCCGCACCTCCATGGCGGCCGCCTATTTGCCAAATAAGATAAACCGGTCTTTAAAGCTCTGGAGGGCGCTCTCCGCTGTCGTATGTGACCCGTTGGTGGTTCGGCGCGAGGGTTGCCCCGTTATCGGCTCTCGGAGCTATTTCATACCGCGCCCGCGGGCTGCATCCGCGGGCGCGATACAGATCACTCAAGCGCTGTGAACTATCCCCAGAGTTTCGCGGACGCCAGGCGGCATCCCTCGGCCATCGCCTTGAACTTCAGCCACACTACCCCGGGATAAACCGGCGTGAGTCCGGCAAAGGTGGCGAAACCGCAGTCGGTGCCCGCCATGAGATGATCGCGTCCGATCACCGACGCCCATCGCAGCAGGCGCTGGGCGATCAGCTGCGGATGCTCAACGAAGTTCGTGGTCGAGTCGAGCATCCCGGGAATCAGAGTTTTGTCCTCGGGGAGCTTGACCGTCTCAAACACCTGCCATTCATGTTCATGGCGCGGGTTGGCGGCTTCGAGCGAAATCGTCGCCGGACGCGCCTTCAGCACTATGTCGATAACGTCGGCCAGCGGCACGTCGTAATGATGCGGTCCTTCGTAATTGCCCCAACACAGATGCATCCGCATCCGCTCCGGCGGAATTGATGCCGTCGCATGGTTAAGCGCTTCGACATGCATGCTGATTCGGCGGCGGAAGTCGACCATACTCATGTCCTGGAACCAGATGTGGCGGCTCATCGCGAGGTCCGGACAATCCAGTTGCAGCATCAGGCCCGCCTGATGAATCGCGTCATATTCGTTCTTCATCGCGTCGGCCAGCGCGCCGACATAGGCTTCGGGAGTTTTGTAGTGATGATTGGGCAGGAATCCCGAAATAACGCCGGGCGAGGCCGCACTCAGGAACGCGCTCTCAACGTTGACGCCGCTTAGCGCCGCCTTGAGATTCGCGATGTCTGTCTGGACCTCGCGCAGATCCTTGTACTTGATCGGTCCGTCGCAGGCCGGCGCCTTGGCCCTGGTCATCCCGGCATTGGTGAAAAGGTGCATCGCCAGTTCCGGGAATTCCTTGAAGTCAGACAGCGCCAGTCCCGAGGCGGAAAGCATGCCCTCGCCTTCGAATCCGGTCAGGCGGTCCTTGACGTAGGTGGAATAGGAAATCTTGCTGACCTCACCGTCATTGACGATATCCACGCCTGACTCCGCCTGCTTGCGGACGATTTCGTCAACCGCGGCGGCCACACACGCCTCCAACGCAGCCGGGTCGGTCAGTTCATGCTCCTCGCGCGCCTCCATCATACGCATCAGTTCCGCCGGGCGCGGCAGGCTCCCGGTGTGAGTGGTAAGAATCCGGTTGCTGCTGTTCGCCATTGCTTGCACCTCTTCTTTCAGCGTGAGGCTGTTCGCCTGCGCGTTGCCTAGTCGGGGCCGCCTGAAATGATTCCTACACTTCAAGCACGCCCGGCGTGCGGATCACAAGCGCCGCGGCTGCACACGCCGCGCGCAACTTGCTGTGCGCACAGCCTTGGGCTAATCGGGTGCCTTACGAGTCCTGACCACGATTGCTGAAGCGGAGCACTGAGAGGAGACCAGCGCATTTGTTTGGCATCTCGATTGGCGCATCGCTCGCCTTTCCCTACCGGCGCCTCAGCCTGGAAACCTCGCTGCCGGCGGCCCTGGTTCTGATGCGGATACAGGATGCGGTCGAACCGCGAAGGCTAATGCGCATTTCCAAAACACATCGCGATTTTGAGGGCGCCGTGTCGCGCACCCAATTCAGGATTCGACGCATCATTCATCACCGCAATTCGTTCCTGCCCATTGTCGCGGGCACGATCCAACCAAGCCTCCGCGGCGGCACGCGCGTTGAGGTCGTGATGCGTATGAGTTGGCTCGTGACCGCGTTTATGTTCGTATGGGCCGGCGTTCCGCTGATAGCGGTGAGTGCGGCCGCGCTGCATCTGCATTTCGGCTCAGGAGTGGCCGCGGCGGCGGCGCATCAGACAGCAGGCGCATTAATCGGAGGTGCGGTCGCTACAATCACCTTCGGCTACTGCTTGTGTTCGGCGTCTTTCAACCTTGAAGCGCAACGCGCGAAGGAACTCTTGACAAGGATTGTCGCCGCGAGCACCGCCTGAGACTGGATTCAAAGCCACGAACTCAGCGCGCCGCTTGCAACATGGAGCGGAGCGCTGATAAAAACAAGGTGCCTCAGCTAAGCTGAGATTGATTAGTGTCTCTTTTGGATGCAGCGGCAGGTGCATTGCTATGGAAGCCCGGCTCTGCATCTCAAAAAGCACGTCCGAACTGAAGATGGAAGCATCAACTGCAAACAGCGCCACCGTTCAATCCCGTGGCTGGTGGACACGTCGGTTGCGTAAACCGGGCCGCGAGATTGCGTTGGACCTGACGTTGTTTGTGCTGGGCGTCGTGATTCTCTACGCCATCGATCTGACCGTGATATCGCGCAGCATGCCGATCGCATTTCAGTACGTGATCGATCTAGTCCTCTACCTCAACCATCAAGCGGTGGCTGCGGTGGAGATGCTCTACTGACGCAAGCCGCCTGCGGGTTTTTTTCAGCTACGCCCGCAATACGTATTCGCTGGTGTAAAGACCGATCGCGTCCGCGACAAACGGGCCCGCGTCGGCCGCGATTGCTTTCTCGCCCTCGATCGTACCGCCGTAAAACCGCTCTTCGAGATCCTCCTTGGTGGGAAAGTACAGTTCCGCGAGTCCATGGACCACCGGCGCATCGGCTTGCAGCGGCGCAATCACTCCGTCCTGGATATAAGTGGTCGCGAAGCAGTGATACTTCTCCGCGACGATCCGATGCTTTCGCCACAGCGCCTCAACCTCTTTGTTCGGCACGTCTTCCTTGCGGCGCGTGAAGATGACGGCCTTCACCGAATTGGTGCGCTCGCCCGGTGCGGGACGCTGCGTGCGATCCCATTGGACGGTCTGGGCGATCAGGTAGTCATGGACGGTGGCCCCCATCGCACGCAGATCTTCCTCGATCAGTTCGCCGGCGGCGGGCGACGCGTAGCGGCGCTGCGGGTCTTTGAAGTCGTCAAAGCTGTTCCACCACGTCTCGGTCACCACCTCGAAGGGCGGCGGGTCCAGCTCGCGGTTTAGCGGGGTCAGGCCGGCGCGATGCTTGATGGACGCCTTTACGTCGACCAGGTTTACAACATATCGCAGCAGCCGCGGACAATGTTGCAGCACCAGCGGCGCGTGGCGGCGCAGGTAATGTTCGCGGAACTCCGCGCGGTCGCCTCCGGGCGCGCAGGCGATAAACTGCATGACCTTCCTCTTTTTGACTGCCGGCTCGCTCATCCTTTATCCTCCGCTCCTTCTCATCGCGGTTTCGGCGGCATTTTGCAAACGCGCCGCCGGGCGCTATGGTTCCTGACAATCGGGAAGGAGAAGATCATGGGCGAACTGGTGCTTCGCGAGGATCGCAACGGGCTGGCGACGCTGACTCTGAACCGTCCGGACAAGCTCAACTCCCTGAGCCAGCCACTGTTCATGGAGCTCCGTGCACATTTCGAAGAACTGGCACGGCAGACCGGTCAGATTGGGTTGGTCGTACTGCGCGGCGCCGGCAAGGGCTTCTCCGCCGGTAATGATATCGCGGAGATGAGCCAGCGCGTGCGGCAGCCGGAGCCCAACTTCAAGGGCAAGACGGTGGATATGGTGGCGCTCCTGCCCCAGCCCGTAATCTGCGCGGTGCACGGAGTGTGTTACACGGGCGGGCTGGAACTGGCGTTGGCATGCGACATGATCGTTGCGTCGGAGTCGGCGCGCTTCGCCGATACGCACGCCAAGCTGGGGCTGATCCCAATGTGGGGGATGAGCCAGCGTCTGCCGCGGCGGATCGGCGCCGCCAAGGCGATCGAGATGATGACCACGTCGCGGCCCTACAGCGGCGCCGAAGCCCTGGCGATGGGACTGGTGAATCAGTGCTTTGCAGATGACGTCTTCGAGTCGGAGCTGCTCAAGCTCACCGATATGATCCTGGCCAATTCATGGCACACGTTGCGCGGCAACAAGCGCCTGCTGCGCGAAACCGCTGCGATGCCGCTTGATCAGGGCCTGGCGCACGAGGTTTATCGTTCTCCCGGCACCGCTCCTGATATCCGCGAGCGCCTGGCGGCGTTCAGCGCCAGAAAGGGATAGCTCTCCGGATCAATATCTCCGGATGACCCTCTTCCGCAAACCTCTGCCACGGAAACTCCTCCTATCGAATAGGGAGTTTTCGGAAGGCCAGAGGTTTTCAGACGGGCGCGTTTTCAGCGAACAAAATATTTTTCAACGGCCAGCGGTATCAGAAGAGAGAAGTTTTGGGCGATTTCGGGAGAAGTCTTTAGCGATCGGCATTTGCCAAACGGCTACTCTCGTTCTACCGCGCCTTTCAGGTACATATTGCCGGTGGGCTTGTCCACGCCGCCCGCTGGCTCCAGCGTTACCGCCGCGAGCATTACGCGCTCGCCGGGGGGTGGCATCGATGCGGGCGCGACCGCCGTGCGGCCCGTCTGTGCATGAAACAAACCTGCCTTCCGTGGACCGCCTTCCTTGGTGATCCACCACAGTTCATAAGTCTTGCCGGGAGGCGCGGGCGGCAGGCCGAAGGCTTGCACAACCGCCGCGTGCGACGCGTGGCTAACCGCCACCACGCCGCCGGCGCTGCGCGCCGGCCCAGTCGGAGCCAGGCGCGTGAGCTGGAGGTCCGGCGCCATCAGGACACGGTCAAGGCGCGCTCGCTCGTCGAGCACCTTGCTCAGGGTTTCGGCCTGGGTCTGCGCCGCAGACAGGTCCGCACGCAGGTCGTTGAGCTGCCAACTGAGCGTCTCCAGCTGCTCGAGCTGACGAACTTCGGCGCGGCGCGCCCGGTTGGTGATTACGCGGTCATAGACCAAGAGCAAAACGGCGGCGGCAGCGGCTATCGCGGCAACCCCGCGCCACCATCCGACACTTGGCTGCCGCTCGCCGCGGTCGGGGCGGCGCGGACGCAAGACCGTGCGCGCCAGAGAATGAGCGGCCGCAGCCTCGGCGTGCAGACGCGCGTCCAGACGCTGCCATACGCGATTTTCGGATCCGGCCGGCTCAGAGGCCATTGCGTACGCTGCCAAAGTCTCGCGCCAGGCGCGCAGCTCCGCTTCGCATTGCGGGCACCCTTCGCGCAGATGCTCCTCGAGCAAGCGAGCCTCGTCGGGCTCCTCGCGGTCAAGCGCGGCCAGCGGCAGCAGATTGATCAGTTGCTCGTGATCCATCGCTATTTACGCTGCTCTGAAAGCGCTTCGCGGAGTTTGATCATCGCACCACGGATGCGGGTTTTAACCGTACCCAACGGAATCCCCAGGCGTTGAGCAATCTGCGATTGCGATAAGTCGGAAAAATAGGCCAATTCCAGGGCCGTGCGCTCATCGCCGTCCAGCGCAGCCACCGCCGTGCGCACGATTTGCGCCCGCTGCGCCGCATCCACCGCGGCCGCCGGATCAATCACGGGTTGATCGGGCATCTGGCCGCCTGGCCGCGCCTGGCGGGCTTTTCTCGCCCGCAGCCGATCGATTGCGCGGCTGCGTACCAGCGTCACCAGCCATGCGGCCACCGAGCCGCGCTGCTCGTCGTACGATTTGGCGTTGGACCAAACCTGCCACAGAACGTCGGCAACAATCTCTTCGGCATCCGCCTGATCGTTCGAAAATCGCATCGCCAGCGCCGTAAGCATTCGACTATAACGCAAGGTTAGCGCGTGCAACGCCTGGGCGTCGCTGGCAACCATCGCCGCTACCAGTTGACGATCCGAGGGCTCTGCTTTTGAGACGTCGGCCACGTCTTCCCTTCAGAGATACGCAGGTGAGGGCTGATCAGATTGGGCCATGATCCGTGCATCGGGCCGATTTGCGGTGAGCTGGAAAACTGCGCGCTGCTGGATTGTGTCTGCTTTTACCCGTCACTCCCCTGACCTCTCACGCGGCCGCCGCTCCGGAAGCCTCACTGGCAGACGCATCCGCAGGCTGCAATCAAGACAAATCAATCCGAAATTGCAAGAGCGCGGGAATCAATGCGGCGTCCAGACGGGCGCAGCGCTGAACAGGCCCTGCGTGACGCCGATCTGATACGCGATGAACAGCCCGAAGCAAAGGCTTAGCAGCCCGGAGCCAACCACGAGACCGCGATGCAGCCGGCCGACCCGATGCGCCGCCAATACCATTGGAGCGCCGATCGCTGAAGTAATCAGCGCCATCCCCGCAATCGTACCCAGACAGAACACCGCCAGGTACGCGACGCCCCATAAGGCCTTGGGAATCGCGCCCAAAACAAAAAGCGCAATCGCGGCACTTCCGGCCAGTCCGTGAACCAGCCCCACACCGAAGGACATGAGTGCGGAGCGCGGCGCTGGCCCATAGGCGGACTGCCGGCCGAAAAGATGGCTCTGATGAGCGGCGTGGACATCCGCGTCGTGCACATGGACATGGCTGTGGGCGGCCCCGCCGTGAGTGTGAACATGCGAATGGACCCGAACTGTCCGGCCCGCGGCATCCACCCGGCGCATCAACCCAAGCCGTGCGCCTATTTCCTTAACCAGGGAGGCCGCAGCCGGCAGACCCAGCAGGATTAATGCGACGCCGACGCCAAACTCCATCGCAAGGCCAAGCCGCACTGGAACTTTTATCTTCAGCACGATAATCGCGCAGCCAACGACGAGCACAGTGAGCGAGTGACCGAGGCCCCACAGCAATCCCGTACGCGTGGCGGCAGCCAGCCGCCGTTCACGGGTGAGGATCGCCGTGACGGCGATGACATGGTCCGGATCGGTCGCGTGCCTCATCCCAAGCACAAAGCCCAGCAGGGCGAACCCGGCCGGCGCCAGGCCTTTGAATGCGGAAAGCAAGTCGTTTACTGGTAGCATTAATCGCCTCGCCATACGCGGCCGCCAGCGATTGCCGATACCGCGCGGGTTTGATGATTGCGCCGCCAGCCGGCGCCGCGCAACCTGCTCTACCTGGTCGAGCACCCTTTCGCATTCACTGTACCGCCTTCGCCCGTCACGGATCGGGCGCCAACCGGCAGTAGCTGAGGCGGCTCGGAGATTAAGGGCGGATCACAGACGCCAATCGACCGTCGCAACCTCGCCACCTACGATAGTGACGGGATAGCTGAGGTTCGAGGCCTTGCCCCAGATGTCGTACTCGCCCGCGCGGAGTTGCGGAAAAACCGCGGCGAAGACCGGCCGGTCATTAATCCTTCGTTCCAGGACCTCGACGTGGGTTCGTGTCCCGGCATTCCCTCGCGGGCTGACTTCGATTTCCCGGCCGTGCAGTTCTGCGTCGGTATAGATGATCAGCGCCCCGATGTCCTGCCCGATGTTAAGCACGACGGTTTCGGAGTGGACTCGGTCATTGCGTTGTTCGGGCATCTCTGGCGACCTATGAGCTGGGATTGTCAAACCCGTCGTAGGGTATTCCCAGATAGGGAAAACTCGTTAAAAAGGGGGCATTAATGCTGGCGGGTGTCAGGCCATCCGTGACGACAGACGCAGCTGCGTCCGGGGTGAAGGAAGGGTCGACCAGAGGGATCGTGACGCCAGCCAGCGCGCGCAACTCGATCGTGAACACGTCGTCCACGACCCGGCGCCCATTCGGGAACCCGGCGAGATCACCGCCCAGGATTCCCAAAATGTTTGGCGCTGCGGCCGGCGGGATGGCCATGTTCAGCCGCAACAGGTCCGCGAGCCTGGTGCCCGTGAAATTCTGGAAGCCGGGAATGATTCCAGCCGGGAGGCCGGTGAGAAAGATAGCGACCATGTCCGCTCGCGGCTGGGTGTAGGCAGCCAGGTTGGGAAACACCCCCGGGTACAAGACCGGCAGTAGGCCTGCGACTTCCTGGTGTTGAAAAAAGGTGAGGAACTGAGCGTCATGCCTGGGGTCTTCTCCGTTCCAAAAGTCCTTCTTCCCCAGCGGGATTATGACTTCGTTGACCAGGGGACTGCCGAGCCGCGAAACCTGCACCCACGGCCCGGCCTCGTGGACCTTCGCGTCATGCTGAAGAACCTTGGCCTTGCGCCGGCTCGCTGAAGCGTAAACGCCAATGACCGAGCGGGGGTCGGCCGGATCGCTTGGATTGGAGCCATCGTGAGTCAACAGGTTTTTAGGCAGCTGGAGGGCTATCGAATGAACGTTGAGCCGGTTAGTCCCATTGACGCCTGGAGCGACAGGCAGGGGATTCAAGTGCAGATTTTGGAACGGCCGAAGGTCGAGGAGATCGAAGACCGAACCCAGATCCACATAGAACCCCTCGGCACGCTGCCCGACGAACACCCTCTCGCCACTGGGCAAATCGTGAACCGCCGCCCCGGCGAGCGCGGCATAGTTGGGCGTGGAAAACGGGCCGATGTTGCAAGGCGGAGAGGCCAGCCCCTCGGCGAGAACGGTCGCCTTCCCCCTCTTCACCCGGGTGACGGAATAGAACTGGCGCTTATTCCAATTCGGATCATCTAGGGAGCCGATCCGTCCAGTGTTGTAAAGAAACGTGTTGCTATTGCGCAGCTTGGTCTCGAAACGGAACTGGTAGACGATGTCGTCGTCAGCATCGCCGTCATTGTCGATGTGTATCTCGTATAGCACGTCATCGCCGAACTCATAGAAGTTTGGCCCGCCCGCCGGTCCCTCGAGGGGAATGTAGTTGGCGATCAGGGTCACCGTATTGGGATTGTCCGGGCTCACGAATGCGTAGACGTCAGTGTTGTCCGCCACCGGGTCTTTGGAAATCTCGGGCGCCTCACGATGAGATGACATGGGTGTACTTCTCCTTCCTACGGTAGGAATCGAGTCGCTGGTTATCGCATTAGTGCGGCCGGGCCTGGGCGTCCGCTCGTCGCAACCGCCCGGGCCGGGTGCGGACCGCCGAACCCTGCCTGCGTCCTAAAACGCCTTTTTGTAACCGCTAACGCGCAGCTTTTAGCAGGCGCGCGACGAGCCGGGGGTCGCGGAAGATGATCTCACGAGAGCCCACCAGGAGAGCTATTTCGCCCCTGGTAACATCGCTCACATGAGCTATGATGGGACCGGTCACTGGGACCGATCCTTCCGACGCTGCACTTTCTGGCGAGACGTGGACGGCTGCCAGGGCGGGCACCGCCGGCAGCAGGCCAAGCGTTGCCGCTCCTACCGAGGTCTGCCTGAGAAACGAACGTCGGGTTAGCTCTTCCATCATCCTCTCCTTGTCGTCTTTGGACCGCTCTTGACGTACACGATCCTGGCTGGCGCCGCCGATATATTGCTTTGCAAGCCGTTGCGACGTCAACGGCCACGCTACGCCATCAACGCCGTACCTAATCGTTCGCTGCTGTTAGAAGTAATTACGCAGCGCGCGCCCGATTGGATTTGCAGCCCGATGCGTTTGTTCAACAGACTCGCCAGCACCCGCCAAGTTGTGCTCTAAAAGAGGGAGTTTCAAGGCGCGTCATGCATTACGAGGGCGGCAGGTTATGGCGGCACAAGGTCTGGCTTCGGGTTTTAAGCAGGTCTCCTACGTGGTGCGCGACCTCGACACCACCGCACAATGGTTCCGGCAAGCGCTGGGAGTGGAGTTCTTCGGCACCCGGAGCTACAAGCTGGGCGGTTCGGATTACCCCCTGACCTCAGGTGGCAAGCCTGTCTCTGGCCAGGTAGAGATCAGGTTGGCGCTGGCCCGCGCGGGTGGACGCGGCGAGCTGGAGATCGAGCTGATCCAGCCCGACGGCGGCGACAGCGTGTTTTCCAAATTCGTTGAACGCACGGGCGGAGGGCTGCATCATGCAGCCTTTGAAGTCGACGACTTCGATGCGGCCGCGCGACCGCTCGAGCGCGACGGGAAGATTCCACGCGCCGCTGCGAACGGGGGTAACAAGATTGCGTACTTCGACTGCCGGGGCGCCGGCGCCTCGATAATCGAGGTGGCGCAATATGACCCAGCCACGCGCTCTGACCTTCAGCGGCTCAAGTTGCCACCCGGCGCGGATCCTGCGTCCGCGCCTCCACCCGATCCTCAAGCACCGCGCCTGGTGCAAATCTCCTACACGGTGCGCGATCTCGACGCGGTCACGGGCTGGTTCAAGCGCGCCTTGGGCGTGGAGCACTTCGGCGTCACCAGGGCCACGGCCGGCCGCGACTACCAAGTGCTGATTAAAGACCAGCCCGTCTCGACTCCCTTTTCGCTGCGCACCGCGATGGGCCGACTGGGCCCGCGCGGCGAGCAGGAGATTGAAATCATCCAGCCGGTCGATGGGCCAAGCCCCTACCGCGATTTCCTCGACGTACAGGGCGAGGGGCTCAATCACGTTTCATTCCTGGTGCCGGAGTTCGAGCCAGCCGCGGAACGGATGCGCGCCAGTGGCGCCAAGCCACTGATCGAATTTCGCGGGCATGGGATTCGCGCTTGTTACTTCGATTGCCGCACGGCCGGAGCTTCGATAGTTGAGATCGGGTATTTCGACGAAAAAGCGACCGCCGCACTGGAACGGGTCAAGACGCCGCGCGACCAGCGGCCACCGTCATAGTACGAAGAATTCACACGAGGTTAATTCGATGAAAGCCGACACCGACGTATTGGCTCCGCATCTCTTCCAGGTTTCCTACCTGGTGCGGGACATGGACGCGGCCCAGCAATGGTTCAAGCGCGTGCTGGGCATCAGGCATTTCGGCACCTTCGACACCTTTCTCGGGCCAGATTATCGCTTCCGGATGAGAGGCAAGACTCATCCCGGGATTGCGATAAAGGTCGCGATGGCACGGATTGGCGCGCGGGGCGAGTACGAACTGGAGCTGATCCAGCCCGAAGTGAGCGACAACATCTATAATGAGTTCCTCGAACGGTATGGCCCCGGACTCCATCATGTGGCCTATGTCGTGCCGGATTTCGAACGCGCGGCGGCGCCGGTGCGGGCGGCCGGAATGCAGCCACTGATCGAGTTCGAAAACAATGGCTCCAAGGGCGCCTACTTCGATCTGCGCCCGGCCGGCGGTTCAGTAATCGAGGTGGTGGAATACAGCAAGGAAACCGCAGATGGCCTGGAGGCCTTGAAGACGCCGCCCGCCGATGCGCCCGACGATTCCGACACGCTGGCCGCGCATTTCTTCCAGGTGGGCTATCTGGCGCGGGACTTCAGGCCCGCCCTTGAGTTCTTCAAGCGCACTATAGGAGTCGAGAAATTCGCCGAACTGGACGTCTCGATGGGTCCGCCCGACGAGATCAAGGTCAAGGGCAAGTTGGTCACGGACCCGTTCAAGCTGAAAGCGGCGATGGGCCCGGCGGGCAAGAACGGCGAGAACGAGATCGAAATCATTACGGCAATCGACCCCGACAGCATCTATACCGAGATGATCGCGGAGCGCGGGCCCGGTATCCATCATATTTCATGCCGGGTGCCGGACTATGACCGGTTCGCGGAGCACATGCGCGCCAATGGGATCAAGCCGGTCCTCGAGCTGGACGTCCCCGCTTTCAGGGGCGCCTACTTCGATTGCCGCGCCGCTGGCGCCTCGTACATCGAGGTCGGCCAATATCGCTAGCGATGAAGCCAGCGGGCTATTCAGGATCGCGATAAATGCGCTAATAGATCGATTTGGGCCGCCGCTTGCGAAGGGTTGGTTCCCGCCGGCGGCGTCAGACGGAATTCATCCAAGATCGGGGAAGGTGTAAATGGCGGACAAAGCCCAGTGGCATCAGGAAACGACCAACGTTGACGGCGCCGAATTGACCGTAATCAAAGGCGGTTCGGGTCGTCCATTGCTGGTTCTGCACGAGGAAATGGGTCATCCCGGCTGGCTCAAGTGGCACGCCGAACTGGCGGCCGATCACTCGCTGATAATCCCGCTGCATCCCGGCTTCGGCGTCACGCCGCGATGCGAATGGATTTGGAACATCCGCGACCTGGCGGGTTTTTACTCGCGCTTCGTACGTTCGCAGAAGCTGGCTCCGCTTGATGTAATCGGCTTTTCACTGGGCGGATGGGTCGCGGCTGAGATGGCCGCCAACAACCAGGATCAGTTCAAACACATGGTGCTGGTCGGCGCCGCCGGAGTCCGGCCGACCGAGGGCGAGATCATGGATGTTTTCCAGCTGATGGCGCCGGCGGAATTGGCGGCCACCGTGCTGGATCCGGAACATACCCCCGAGTTCGATCAGCTTTACGGCGGAATCGGACCCGCACAATTTGAGCTATGGGAAGACGCGCGCGCCGAGACCGCGCGTTTGGCCTGGGTTCCCTACATGCACAACCCCAGCCTGCCCCATCTGCTGCGCGTGATCGACAGCTTGCCAACGCTCCTGATCTGGGGCCGCGAGGACTCGGTGATACCGCTCAGCGCCGGCGAAGGATACAAAAAGGCTATCGCCCGCTCGCGGCTGGTGGCGCTGGACAAATGCGGCCATCGCCCGGAGATCGAGCAGCATGCGGCCTTCATGCGCGAAGTCAAAGGATTTTTGAGTTAAGTCTCCACAGGGAGGAATTGCCGTGCATCTTGCGTACTTTACCGAGCGCCCATACCGCTACGCTCCCAACGACCACATCATCGAAAAGGGGTTTTTTGGAACTCCCAATACCTTTTTTGATCCGGAGAAGGGCCACGAGCTCTACCACGAGTACCTGGACGAGAAGGTCTTGTGCGAAGAGTTGGGCTTCGATGGAGTGGCGCTCAACGAGCATCACTTCACGCCTTTTACGATGGGCGCCGTGATGGACGTCGAGGCGTCGATCCTGGCGCGCATCACCAAGAAGGTAAAGATCATCCTGATCGGCAATCCGCTGCCGCTGGGAAATCCGCTGCGGCTGGCCGAAGAGCTGGCCATGATCGACGTAATCTCCAAAGGCAGGCTGGTGGCAGGTTGGGTCCGCGGCGCGGGCAGCGAGCAATTCGCGCACAACGCCAACCCGGCCTACAACCGCGAGTATTTCAACGAGGCCCACGACTTCATCGTCAAGGCCTGGACGCAGCCCGGACCCTGGCGCTACGAGGGCAGGCACTTCCATTACCGCTTCGTCGATCCATGGCCGGTGCCCATGCAGAAGCCGCATCCACCGATGTGGATTCCGGGCCTGTTGAGCCCCGAGACCGCGCTGTGGTGCGCCGAAAAACGCTACCCGTACATCGCGCTCGCCACCTTCCTGGAGCCCACCGTGGAGCTGTGGAACATCTACCGCGATCGCGCCGCCGAGTTGGGCTACCAGGTCGGCTCCGAAAACTTCGGCTACATGCAGAAGGTGTACGTCGCCGATTCCGAGGAGAAGGCGCTGGAAATCGCCAAGTTCGACATGTTCGGCGGCGCCGGCAGCGGCTACAGCCTGTTTGCCCAGCCCGCGTATAACTTCCCGCCCGGATACAATTCAAAGCTGGCAACCCGGCGCATGGCGACTCAGTTCACCGACCCCAACAAGAAACGCACCAGCTCACCCTTCCAGGGCGGCGCGCAGAGCGAGTCGGCCCGGGCGGACGTATCGGCAGCCCAGGTCGATCACCGCTCACGCTTCTGGCAGGAGGCGAAAGTAGACGTCAACGAGACGCGCAAGGCGATCTACGCGCAGCTTCCGGACGTGCTGAACTCATTCGGCATCATCTGCGGCACGCCCAAGACCGTGATTCCCAAGATTCGGGTGGTGCTGGATACGCTGCGCCCCGGCACGTTCATCCTGTGGCAGAACGACGGGCCGATCACGCGCAAGGATCGCGAGAACAATCTGAAGCTGATTGCAAAGGACGTGATGCCCGCCATCCGCGACATGGGCAAGGAACTCGGCCTGCAGTCAGCATACGAGGTCAAGCCGGGCTCTCGTGCGCTGGCGCACGCCGGCAAGCCCGACTCGGTGGGTTCCCTGGAGCCTTGGAAAGCCTGGCGGGAGGCTCACCCGTACTGAGGTCATCATGGGTGGACCGGGCCCTCGGCGGTCCACCCTACAACTGACAGGTGGAAAACCTGTCCCGCTACATGGTTGCTGTCATAGGAACCTTCTCCCTGATCGGAAGACAGGGTTGGGATGCGGGCCACTATCCGCGATGATAATCCTGCAGAGCGGCCACTCCCATGCCGTCCTCGCGGATCGCGGAGATCGCAGCTACCGCTGCCTGTGCGCCGGCGATTGTGGTGAAAAACGGCAGGCGCAGTTCCAGCGCCGTGCGCCGGATGGAAAACGAATCTTTTTTGGTTCCCGGCTCTGGCGTGTTGATCACCATCGCGACCCGCCCCTCGCGCATCAGATCGACCACGTGGGGACTGCCATCCATCACCTTGTTGATCGAAGCGCAGCGGATGCCGAGCTCATTGATGTATGCGGCGGTTCCGCGGGTGGCCACCAGTTCGAAGCCCATCCGGCTTAAATTGCGAGCGATCGGTTCAAGGCCGGCCTTATCTTCGTCGCGCACGCTGATAAACGCGGCGCCGCCGGCCGGAAGATCGGTCGCCGCCGCGATTTCGGCCTTCGCAAATGCGGCCGCGAAAGTGCGGTCGATGCCCATTACTTCGCCGGTGGACTTCATCTCCGGTCCCAGCAGGGTATCCACGCCGGGAAAGCGCACGAAGGGAAATACTGATTCTTTTACCGCCACGTGCGGCGGCGTGATTTCAGCGGTGAAGCCCAACTCGCCCAGTTTCCTGCCGGTCATCACACGGGCCGCCAGCTTGGCCAGCGGCACCCCGATGGTCTTGCTAACGAATGGAATAGTGCGCGAGGCGCGCGGGTTGACTTCCAGGATGTACAGCTCGCCCTGATGCAGCGCGTATTGCACGTTGATCAAACCGAGCACGCCCAGCTCGCGGGCCAAGAGCTTGGTCTGGCGAATCAATTCCGCGACCACCGCGGGGCTCAGAGTATGCGGCGGCAGCACACAGGCGCTGTCGCCTGAATGGATTCCGGCGTGCTCGATATGCTCCATCACACCGCCGACCACCACCGTCTCGCCGTCGGAAATGGCGTCAACATCCATCTCGATCGCGCCGTCGAGGTAGCGGTCGATCAGCAGCGGCTTGCCCTCCGACACAGTGAGCGCATGGGCGGCGTAAGCCAGCAGCGCCTGCTCGTCGTGCACGATCTCCATCGCGCGCCCGCCCAGCACGTAAGAGGGACGAACCAGCACCGGGTAGCCGATTTGCGCGGCGCCGGCTACGGCTTCTTCCATACTGCGCGCCAGCACACCCTTGGGCTGCCGCAGTCCGAGCTTGTGCACCATCGCATTGAATCGCTCGCGGTCCTCGGCGCGATCGATCGCGTCAGGCGGAGTACCGAGAATCGGCACGCCAGCGCGCTCCAGCGCCACCGCCAGCTTCAGCGGAGTTTGACCGCCGAACTGAACGATCACACCCATCGGCTTTTCGCGCTCGACAATCGCGATCACGTCCTCGAACACCAGCGGTTCGAAATACAACCGGTCGGAAGTGTCGTAATCGGTCGACACGGTCTCGGGGTTGCAATTGACCATGATGGTCTCAAAGCCGTCCTCGCGCAGGGCAAAGCTGGCATGCACGCAGCAATAGTCGAATTCGAGACCCTGGCCGATACGGTTCGGGCCTGCGCCCAGGATAATGACCTTTTTGCGCGCGGTCGGCTCGGCCTCATCCTCTCCGTCGTAAGATGAGTAGAGATACGGCGTGAAGGCCTGGAACTCGGCTGCGCAGGTATCCACGGTTTTGAACACCGGACGGATTTGCGCCTCCTGCCGCTGTCTGACGACGTCGCCCTCGGCGATTCCGGCCAAATCGGCAATGCGCCGATCCGCAAATCCCAACGCCTTGGCCTCACGCAGCGCAGCCGTGCCCGGCGGCTGGCCGCGCAGACGCTCCTCGGTGCGGATGATCCTGGCGATGCCGTCGATGAACCACGGATCGATTCCGCTCAGCTCCGCGATCTGCGCGGTCGACATCCCCAGCCGCAAGCCGTCGGCCAGGTAATAGATGCGCTGGCTGTTGGGCGTCACCAACCGGTTGCGAATTTCCTCCATTGCCGACTCGCGGTTTTTTCCCGCCACCCGGCTCTCGAAGCCCGAGGAACCGGTTTCAAGCGAGCGCAGCGCCTTGTGCATCGACTCGGCGAAAGTACGCCCGATCGCCATCACCTCGCCCACCGATTTCATCTGCGGCCCCAACTCGTCCACCGCGCCCGGAAACTTCTCAAAGGTGAAGCGCGGGATCTTGGTCACGACGTAATCGATAGTCGGCTCGAAGCAGGCCGGCGTCTGACGCGTAATGTCGTTGGCGATTTCGTCCAGCCGGTAGCCCACGGCAAGGCGGGCCGCGATCTTGGCGATCGGAAAACCGGTCGCCTTGGAGGCCAGCGCCGAACTGCGCGACACGCGTGGGTTCATCTCGATTATTACCATTCGGCCGGTCCCGGGATGCACGGCGAACTGAATATTGGAGCCTCCGGTGTCGACGCCGATTTCACGGATGATACGCAGCGCGGCGTTGCGCATGACCTGGTATTCCTTGTCGGTGAGCGTTTGCGCGGGAGCCACCGTGATTGAGTCGCCCGTATGCACGCCCATCGGGTCGAGGTTTTCGATCGAGCACACGATCACCACGTTGTCGGCGCCGTCGCGCATCACCTCCAGCTCGAACTCTTTCCAGCCCTCGACCGATTGCTCGATCAGAATTTCGTGGCTGGGCGAACTGTCCAGCCCCCACATCACCTTGGCCCGGAAATCGTCCAGGCTGCGTGCAATCGATCCTCCGGTTCCACCCAGCGTGCGCGAGGGTCGGATGATCACCGGCAATCCGAGTTGCGCGCGGACCGCCTCGGCCTCGTGCAGCGAATGAGCGATCGCGGAGGCCGGCACCTCCAGCCCAATCTTGACCATCGCCTGCTTGAACAGGTCGCGATCCTCGGCCTTCTTGATTGCCGGTATGCTGGCGCCGATAAGCTGGACGCCGCGGCGCTCCAGGACGCCGGCTTCCGCCAGCTCCAGCGTCAGGTTGAGCGCGGTCTGGCCGCCCAGAGTGGGCAGCAGCGCGTCGGGTCGCTCTTGCTGCAGGATGCGCTCGACGCTCGCGACCGTCATCGGCTCGATATAGGTGCGGTCGGCGAACTCCGGGTCGGTCATGATCGTGGCGGGGTTGGAGTTGAGCAGGATCAAACGCAGCCCTTCCTCCTTAAGCGCCTTCAACGCCTGCGTGCCCGAAT
Source organism: Binataceae bacterium (SeqCode) (assembly GCA_035262365.1). Lineage (GTDB taxonomy): Bacteria > Desulfobacterota > Binatia > Binatales > Binataceae > JAJPJA01. Next base: position 14,539 of record DATFSZ010000148.1, on the reverse strand, counting down.
AGTCGAACTCGCACGCCTGACCGATCACGATCGGACCCGACCCAATCAGCATCACCGATTTCAAATCCTTGCGCAGCGGCACGGCGGGTTAAGCGCTCTCCTTTTCCGCAGCCAGCACCCGATCAAGCGCCTCCGCGCCATGGCGGGGAAAGGCTTCAATCAGCCGGCGAAAACGTTTGAACAGGTATCCGGAATCATGCGGGCCGGGCGACGCCTCCGGATGATATTGCACGGAGAAAAACGGCGCGCCGCGACCGCGCAGACCCTCGACGGTGCGGTCGTTCAGGTTGAGATGGGAGATTTCGGCGCGTCCAGCAACCGAGTCCGAGTCCACGGCGAAGCCGTGGTTCTGCGACGTTATCTCGACGCGCCCGCTGGTCAGATCCTTGACCGGATGATTCGCGCCGTGATGGCCGAAGTTGAGTTTGTAGGTCATCCCGCCGATCGCCAGGCCCAAAATCTGATGCCCCAGGCAGATACCGAAGACCGGCTTTTTGCCCAACACGCCGCGCACCGCTTCGCTCGCGTAAGGCAGCGCCGCCGGGTCCGCCGGTCCGTTGGAGAGAAACACCCCGTCGGGATTGCAGGCGAGGATGTCGGCAGCGGTCGCCGTCGCGGGCAGAACGCGCACGCGGAACCCGTGCGAGACCAGCGAGCGCAGGATATTGCGCTTGATCCCGTAATCCATCGCCACCACCAACGGCGCGCCCTCCAGGTTGGGATGTGTGTAGCCGGCGCCCAGCTCCCATTGGCCCACCTCCCAGCCGTAACCTTCTTTGCAGGTTACTTCCTTGACCAGATCGCGTCCGACCAGTCCGGGCGACGCCTTGGCCTTGCTCACCAGGCTTTCGGGATTGAGGTCGACGCTGGAAATCACCGCCTCCTGCGCGCCGCAAGTTCGGATGTGCCGAACCAGCGCCCGCGTGTCGATTCCTTCGATACCGACCACTCCCGCCCGGCCCAGGTAATCAGCCAGCGGCATCTGCGAGCGCCAGTTTGACGGACGGGGCCAGTAATCCTTGACGATGAAACCTTCGACGAAGATGCGCCGCGATTCGGTGTCTTCTTCGTTGATTCCGACGTTGCCTATCTCTGGGTAGGTCATGCATACCAACTGGCCCTTGTAGGACGGATCGGTCAGTACTTCCTGGTAACCGCTCATCGCGGTGTTGAACACTACCTCGCCCACCGTCTCGCCAATCGCGCCGAAGGCCGCGCCCTCGAAGATCCGTCCGTCCGCCAGAGCCAGTATCGCCCGCTGTTTCTGCTCGCTGCTCATTGCCTCGTCAGGTTCTTTACCCTCTCCTGTTCCGGGAGAGGATGATTTTCAAGCGCCGCCTCTGGCATTCTGATATCCGGGCGCGATTGACGCATATCAATTAAGGGCGCCACGAGCCTTCACCTCAGTTGCCAGACGAAACACCACTTCGCCTTTTACAATCGTAAAAACCGCCCTGCCCTTTAGCCGCCGCCCCGTGAACGGCGAGTTACGGCTGCGTGACAAGAAGCTGTTCGGGTCGACCTCCCACTCGGGATTCGGATCGATGACCGTCATATCCGCAGGGCCGCCCTCACGCAGCCGCCCGCCTTCCAGCCCGAGCAACCGCGCGGGGTTGAGCGACATCAGTTCAACCAGGCGGCTTGGACCGATGAGCCCGCTATGGACCAAGTCCATCGCCAGACCCAGCGCGGTCTGCAAGCCGACCACTCCGTTTGCAGCCGAGGTAAACGCGCGTACGCTTTGCGCTCCTAGGGGCCATTCGCGATGCCCACGCCCGAAGCATCCGGCCAGCTCCGCCGCCGCCTTGGAAGCTGGATCATGAGGAGCGTGATCGCTCGCAATCATGTCGATCGTGCCGTCGGCCAGCGCGGCGCGCAAGGCGTCAACGTCGGCGTGCTCGCGCAGGGGCGGATTCATTTTTGCGTCCGCGCCGAATTCCAGCACCGCGCCGGCGTCGAGGCTGAAATGATGAGGCGTTGCTTCGCAGGTCACGCTGGCTCCACGCGCTCGCGCAATACGCACCGCGTCGATCGATTCGCGCGCCGATAGATGCGCAATATGGACGGGCGCCGCGGCTTTCTTTGCCAACTCAAGATCGCGGCGCACCCGCTCGCTTTCCGCGGCCGGCGGAACTCCGGGCACACCCAGCATCTGCGCCACGCGCCCGGCGTTGATCGCGCCGCCACAGGCCAAATCGCGATCTTCCTCGTGCAGCGAAACGGCGAGCTGCAGCCGTTTGGCCGTATCAAGCGCGGCCGCCAGCAGGACAGGATTGTCCACCGGCATCCCGTCGTCGGAAAGCATCATGACTCCGGCCCCGGCCAGCGCTTCATAGTCAGCCGGCTCCAATCCTTTCAGGCCACGGCTAACGGCACCTACCGGAATCAGCGCGGCACTTTTCACCTCGGCGGCTCGCGCCAGCATGTAGGCGGTGACTTCGGGGTTATCATTTACCGGATCCGTGTTGGCCATCGCCGCCACCGCCACGAATCCGCCCGCCGCCGCCGCGCGCAGCCCGCTCTGGATCGTTTCCTTGTGCGGAAAGCCGGGATCGCGCAGATGGGTATGAACGTCGATCAGTCCGGGCACGACCCAACATCCGTCGGCCGCGATCACGTTGGCGCCGGCGGCCGCCTTGAGCGCGCCTAGCGGCGCAATCGCCGCAATTCTTGCGCCGCTGACCAGGACGTCGCGTCGAGCTTCCAATCCCGAAGCGGGATCGATAACCACGCCGCCCTTTACGTACAGATCCTTCACGTGGTTTCACCGGCCGCTTTGAGCGACTCCACCATCGAGTAGAGCATGACGCGGTCGGGGGGCTTGATCCCGCCATCCTCCGCCGGTTCACCCAACCGCACCTGGACGCGCTCGTTGCGCGCGGTGGGAACATTCTTGCCTACGTAGTTGGGTCTGATCGGCACGGCGCGATGGCCCCGGTCGACCAGCACCGCCAGGCGCATCCCGGCCGGGCGGCCAAGCTTCCACAGCGTGCTCATCGCCCGCTGCACGGTCCATCCGCTGTTGATCACGTCGTCGGTCAACACGATGATGCGGTCTTCGACCTCAAAATTCTGCGCGCCGCCCAGCGGCTGCAAGCCGTCATAGCCCCGGAAGATATCGAGCGCGGCGCAGGGGACGCGCACCCCGGTCTGGAATTCGATAGTCTCGCACAGGCGGGATGCCAGCACGGCGCCGTGGCTGACGATTCCAACTACGCCAACACGGGCCAAATCGGGCAGATCGCGGGTGATCTGCCCCGCGATGGTCTCGACCGCTCGGGTAATCTCCTCGGCGTTCATGATCTCGCGCTGGGGTCCGCGCCGGTAGGGTTCGTAACCCGCTTCCTCGGCCTGCTTGACGGTTTCAAACACCACCAGGGTGCCGTCTTCCAGCCATTGGCGCACGTAACCAAGCAGGCTTTCGTCAAACCGGTAGTAGCGGCCGCTGCGCGAATGCCCCACGTATTCGACTTTGAGTTCGCGCTCGCAAAACTCGCATCGCAGGCACAACTCGGAGCGGTTGACGGCGGGAGCCGGCTTGAAGCGGGAGCGCAGGTAGCGGCTTTCATGCCGGCTGATGCAATTGGGATTGGAACAAGGTGGCGCGTTCTCCGCCTTAAGGATTAGAGAGGGCGCGGCCGCCTGAACCCTCGTGCGGCCCGCATTCTCCAGCAGCCATGCAATCAGCGACATCCGAACCGGCACGCCCGCCGCGGCTTGTTCGAAGTAAACGGCACGAGGGTCGGTGTCCAGCTCGTAGGCCAGTTCGTCGGTGCGGGGCAGCGGATGCATCACAACCGCCTCCTGGGTGCGGCTGGTCTTGAGCGCGCGGGCATCGAAGTGCACGTACTCGGCCTGATCGCGCTCCTGCTCGGAGCGCCGCTCGCGCTGGAAGCGCGTCACGTAAAACGCGTCGAGCAAGGCCGGCCCCTGGGCCGCGTCCGCCGGCTTGATGACCGGCATCTCGCCGGTGAACAGCGCCATCTGATGCGGCGCGTTGGGGGTCAGGTACATTGCGTCGAGCCCGCCCGCCAGGGATTTGAGTTCGCTGATAGTCACCGTGGAAAAGCTATAGTTACGCTCTGCCGCAAGCCGCTCCAGCACGTAGTCGGGAACCGCCATGCCGCGATTTGGCACCGCGACCACGTTCGCGCCGAAACGCGCCAGCGCGTAGATCAGCGAATGGACGGTGCGGCCGAACTTGAGATCGCCGCAGATCGCCACGGTAAGGCCCCGCAGATGACCTTTTTTCTTGCGCAGGATGTAGAGGTCGCACAACGTTTGCGTGGGATGCTCGCGGCTGCCGTCGCCGGCGTTGATCACCGGGCAGCGCGCGTAATCGGCGGCGACGCGCGCCGCGCCGTCAAACGGATGGCGGATAACGATCAGATCGGCGTAACCACTCACCACGCGGACCGTGTCGGCCAAGGTCTCGCCCTTGGCCGCGGAGCTGGCGTCCATCGATGCCGAGCTGATTACGGAGCCGCCCAGGCGATGCGCCGCCGACTCGAAGCTCAGCCGGGTGCGTGTGGAAGGTTCATAAAACAGCGTGGCCATGATCAGACCGTCGGCGATACGCAACCGCTCGCCCGACTCCAGTTGCGCCGCGAACTCGTCGGCCAGAACGAAAATCCGTTCGATCTCGCTGATCGACAGGTCGTCGATCGAGACTATGTCAAATTTGGGCAGGCGCAGCATTGTGTTCGACGAAAGCCTTTGGCGCGATCGTTCGCGCCGGTTACTTCGCCCCTCCAATCAGCACCGCATCCGTTCCGTCTGTCTCCGCCAACCGCACGAAAACCCGTTGTCCATGCGGCGCCGCGATATTCTTACCGACAAAGTCCGCTTTGATTGGCAATTCGCGCTCCCCCCGGTCAACCAGTACGGCAAGCTGAATCGACTCCGGACCCCCAAGGTCGGCCATCGCGTCAAGCGCCGCCCGCACCGTGCGTCCCGTGTAGAGCACGTCGTCGACCAGCACCACACGCTTGCGGTCGAGTGTAAAAGGCACCTCGCGCGCAAGCAGGCGCGGGTCGCCGATACCAGCGCGGTTATCGTCGCGATAAAGCGAGATGTCCAGGGTTCCGATCGGGATGTCCGCGCCAGTGATTTCCGCCAGCGCCGCCTTGAGCCGCAGCGCAAGCGTGGCGCCGCGCCGCACTATTCCCACCAGCACCAGCTCGCCGGTCTGCGGATTGTGCTCGGCGATTTCGTGCGCCAGCCGCTTGACGTAGCGTCCAATCGCGGCAGCGTCCAGAGCCGCCAGATTCGCGGTGCTCATAAACGCGTGGACCAAAAAAAACCCCGGCTGCGGACGCAGTCGGGGAGCCGAACTTCTACTGCCACTCTGACCTACCCTTCTCGTCCTCTCTGGGACGAATTTAAAAGGCGTTCTGTTGTCGCCAGCACACTTAAGCCGAGGTCGCAGCTGGCATTTAAGATAAGGCTAACGGCTGCCGCAGCGGTCAGTCAAGGCCGCCGGGCACGCCTTGAGCTGAAGCTGTCAACAGATGCACCCTTTGGCGTCGCGTTAAGACCTTGCTAAAGCTCTGAATTGCGAAGTCCAAAGGGGGAATCTCCATTAAGTGCATGAGAGCGAAATTTGAAGCGGTTAAGTTGCCCGCTGGCCTCGTGACGGGCCTTTTCTCGATCGTCGTCGCGGGCTGGATATTACCTATCAGCGCGCTGGCATTCGAGGGTCAGACATCAACGACGTGGCAGGTATATTTCTCTCCCGACGGTGGATGCACTCAGGCTATCACTGATGCTATCAAGGCGGCGCAACTGCAGATCCTGGTGCAGGCTTACGAAATGACCTCCCCACAGATCAAATCCGCCCTGCTGTGGGCGCATCGGCGCGGAGTGGAGGTCCAAGCGATCTTCGATCCGGAAGCATTCAAGGAAAGCAACTCGTTGGCCAGCGACTTGAGCGAGGGCGGCGTGCCCGTTTTCGTGGACAGTTACCACCGTCCAGGTTTGGCGCATAACAAGGTAATGGTGATCGATCGGGCGGTGGTGATTACCGGCAGCTTCAATTTCACCAAAGCGGCAGAGAGCCGCAACGCGGAGAATCTGCTGGTAATTCGCGACCCGGCCCTGGCGGCTGCATACCAGCGCAATTTCGCCGCGCACATGGCGCATTCATCGCCGTTGGGCGCCGCGGATATTCCCCCGCCTCGGTCCTACCACCGGCGCTATCATCGGCATAGCTATTTTTTCTCGCCCTGACCGGGCGAGAAGGAGCGCCACTGAGGCGCTGGCAAAAACCCATAAGATAGAGCGGACCGCCCCGCGCGGCGATGGGCGGGCGAACGGATTCCAGATCGCGCGCAGCGGACGGCACTGAATAAGAACCGTTGCCCGACGCGCGAAAAGGCGCCGTGCTGCCTCGGTGCGGGAGAGAAAATTATCGTGGAGAAAGTTGCTTAGAACCCGTCGCGGCCGGTTTGAAGAGCGGAGGATCGACCTCAGCCGCGGGCTTGGCGCTCTAGTTTGCGCAGGCGCTGGTCGTGATCCTTTACCTGAACCGTCATCTTGTCGTCAAAGCGCTCGAATTTTTTGGCCAGGCCGGTCAGCGCCTTGTGTGTTGCCTTGATTTCATTGCGCACCTCACCGGCCAGTCCTTCGGCGCCGGCCGCCACCGCTCCTTCGACTCCACGAGTCGAAAACTCCGTCAGACGCCGCGACACCTCGCGCTGCAATTCGCCCGCGCGCCGGTCGAGTTCGGCGCTGAGCCGCCGATGGGCCTCGTCAAGACGCTGCGCCAGCTCCTCCGCCAGACCAGAGGCAGGGGCAGCCTGCACAGAACCCATCCGGTTGATCGCGGTCTTCAGTTCCGAGAATCCTGCTATATCCTCGCGAATTTGGACGCGCGTGGCGCCAAGCGCCTCATTGAGCCTTACGATCTCCGCCGCCAGGTCCGAGCGCGCGGCCATCAGGCGCGAGCGATTGTCCCCAATTTGATCGGAAAGGAAACGGATTTGTTTTCCGACTTCGCCGAACTGGGAAACCATCTCGTCGTGCAGGTTCTGGAGACTGCCGCTGAATCCCTCCGCAACCTCAACCACCAGTTCGAATCGAGAGCTGAGCTGTTCCAACAGCATCGTAACTTTATCCACCGCCTCGTCAGCCACCGGCTTATCCCTGCCTTTCCGGACTAATGTATGATCCGCCCGAAACGATCCCAGCGGATTGGTATGTAGGAGTTAGCGTCGGAGTCCCACGACCAGTAAATGATCATGGCCCGGCCTTCGACGTTGTTGTCGTCGACGAAGCCCCAGAAACGGCTGTCGTAGCTGCGGTCGCGGTTGTCGCCCATCACGAAGACCTTGCCCGCGGGCACCACGACCGGACCGTAACGGTCGCGCGGCGCAATCCTGGTCTCTTTTTCGGAGGGTTCGTAGTGGGCATTCGGATCTTCCATTTTGCGGCCATTTAAATAGACCGATTTGTCCCTCACTTCAACCGTATCGCCCCCTACTCCGATCACCCGCTTGATGAAGTCCTTGGTCGGATCGGGCGGAAAGACAAACACCACGACATCGCCGCGATGCACAGGTTCGAGCCGAAAAACGTAATGTCCGTAAGGAATAATCCCCGAGAGCGGAGTCACGCCGAAGATCGAATCGGGTATCCGCAGGCCAAAAATCAGCTTGTTGACAAGTATATGGTCGCCGATCAGCAGGGTGGGCTCCATCGAACCCGAAGGAATCTTGTAGGCCTGGATGAAGAAGGTGCGGATTATGAGCGCCAGGATGATTGCAACACCAAACGCCTCGGCGTATTCACGCACCACCGATTTGCTGGCGGGCGGCGGCGCATAGCCGGGAGCGGGTGCAATTTTGTCCCGGCGTTGCATTTGCAATGGTTCAGGCATCTATTCTCCCATCTTGAGCAGCGCCAGAAAGGCTTCCTGCGGGATCTCCACCCGTCCCACCTGTTTCATCCGCTTCTTGCCTTCCTTCTGCTTCTCCAGCAACTTGCGCTTGCGGGTGATATCTCCACCATAGCATTTGGCGGTGACATTCTTGCGCAAAGGCTTGACGCTCTCGCGCGCAATAATTTTAGCTCCGATCGCCGCCTGGATAGCCACCTCGAACATCTGGCGCGGGATCAGCTGGCGCATCTTCTCACACAAAGCCCGGCCCCGCTCGTAAGCTTTGTCCCGATGCACGATGATCGACAGCGCGTCAACCACGTCGCCGTTTATTCTCACGTCAAGTTTAACCAAAGCTTCGGGCCGGAAGTCCAGAAACTCGTAGTCCAGCGAGGCGTAGCCGCGGCTGACCGACTTCAAGCGGTCATAAAAATCGAACACCACTTCCGCCAGCGGCAATTCGTAGCGCAGGATAACCCGCTTGTTGCCCACATACTTAAGATCGTGCTGAACGCCGCGCTTGTCCTCGCACAGCTTGAAGAGCGCCCCCAGGAACTCTTCCGGGGTGTGGATCGACGCCATGATGAATGGCTCTTCGATCGCTTCGATCTCGTTTTCAGGCGGCAGCAGCGATGGATTGTCAACCATCAGCTCGCGGCCGTCGGTGGTGCGCACGCGGTAGGCGACGGTTGGAGCGGTGACGATCAGGTCGAGGCCGAATTCGCGCTCCAGCCGTTCCTGGGCAATCTCCATATGGAGCAGGCCCAAAAAGCCGGCGCGAAAGCCGAACCCCAGCGCCTGCGAGGTTTCGGGCTCGAAGATCAAGCTGGCGTCGTTGAGCCGCAACTTCTCCACCGCGTCGCGCAGCGCGCCGTACTGGTTGGCTTCGGTCGGGTAAAGCCCAGCGAACACCATCGGCTTGAGTTCCTTGAAGCCCGCCAGGGGCTGAGTCGCGGGCGCGTCGGCGTCGGTTACGGTGTCGCCCACGCGCAAGTCCGCGACCGTCTTGATTCCCCCAACCACGAACCCGACCTCACCCGGACCCAGTGATTCGGTCGGCACTGGATGCGGCGTGAAGAAGCCCAGGCGCATCACCTCGCCCAGCTTGTCAGTTCCCATCAGACGGATCTTCATGCCGCGTCGGATTTCTCCGTCCACCACGCGCACCAGGCTGATCGCGCCTTCGTAGGCGTCGTACCAGCTGTCGAAGATCAGCGCGCGCAAAGGCCGGCCGCGCGTATCTGGCGGCGGCGGAAAGCGGCGCACCACGGCTTCGAGCACTTCGGCCACGCCCACGCCTTCCTTGGCGCTGGTCAAAACCGCGTCGCCGGCGCCCAGCCCGATGAGCTCTTCAATCTGCGCGCGGGTGCGCTCGATATCGGCGCCTGGCAGATCGATCTTGTTGATAACCGGTACGATCTCCAACCCGTTGTCCAACGCCATGTAAACGTTGGCCAGGGTCTGCGCCTCGACGCCCTGGCTGGCGTCAACCACCAGCAGCGCGCCCTCGCAGGCGGCCAGGCTGCGGGATACTTCGTAGGCGAAATCCACATGACCGGGCGTGTCGATCAGGTTGAGGATGTAGGTCCGACCATCCGGAGAGTCATAGGAAAGGCGCACGGCGCGCGCCTTGATCGTGATACCGCGCTCGCGCTCCAGATCCATCGAATCCAGAAACTGCTCGCGGCTCTCCCGCGCCGAAAGCGCGCCGGTGCGTTCCAGCAACCGATCGGCAAGCGTCGACTTGCCGTGATCGATATGCGCGATGATCGAAAAATTGCGCAGCAGTTCGGTTTTGGTCATCGCGCGCGACGCCGGCCAAGTGTAAGCCCAGATGCGAGTACGAATACGTGATTCATTTATTGTGACACCGATCCTGGACCCGTACTACTGCGCCGCCGCGGCCTGTTTAAAATAGTGAAACGTCGCACCGAGTCCTTCACCCAGCGGCATCCGAGGCTGCCAGGCGAGCTTTGCGCCGGCCGTCGCTGGCGAGATTACCGAGCGGCGCTGTTCCCCGGGCCGCGCGGGACCATAGGCCGCGTCCCGACGCACGCCGGCGCGCTGCGCCAATTCGACATAGAGCTGGTTGACGTCGGTCTCGATCCCGGTGCCGACGTTGAACGCCCCGCTGGCTTGACGCTCCAGCGCCGCGACGTTGGCCCCGGCCACATCTCCAACATACACATAATCGCGCGTCTGCCGCCCGTCGCCATATATCGTACACGACTCGTTGCTCAGCAGCCGCCCACAAAAAATCGCTACCACTCCGGCTTCGCCATGAGGATCCTGACGCGGTCCGTAGACATTGGCATAGCGCAACGCCGCATAGGGAATTCCGTATTCGGTTTGATAAAAGAACAGGTAGCGCTCGCTGGCCAGCTTCGCCACGCCGTATGGACTGACGGGGCGGCACGGATGATTCTCGTCGCAGGGAAAAACGTCCTGTTCGCCGTAAATCGCGCCGCCTGAAGAGGCAAAAATCACCCTTTTCAAACCGCGCCCGCGCGCCGCTTCCATCAGGTTGAGCAATCCCACCAGGTTGACCTGCGCGTCAAAGCTGGGGTCGGCAACCGACCGCCGCACGTCCATCTGGGCCGCCAGATGGTAAACCACTTCCGGACGCTCCTGCTCCACAACCTCGATCACGCGGCGCGAGTCGCGCAGGTCCGCCAGGTGAAAGCGGGCACGGGGATTTACCTGCTCGCGTTTGCCCGAGGAAAGGTCGTCCAGAACTGCCACGTCGTGGGAACGCTCCACCAGCGCGTCGACGGTGTGCGAGCCGATGAAGCCCGCGCCACCGGTGACAAGAATACGCATAACCCGAACCCCCCTTAAATCGGCCGCCGGCCGATTGAGTAATAGGTAAAGTGCAACGCCTTCATCAAGTCGGGATCGTACAGGTTGCGGCCGTCGAAGATTAACGGCTGCTTCAAGCCGTCCCGGATGCGCTGGAAGTTAGGATGGCGGAACTCGTTCCATTCGGTGAGGATCAACAGCGCGTCGGCGCCCTTGAGCGCCTCGTAATTGATCGTGTGGTAGGTCACGCGATCGCCGAAGACGCGGCGCGCGTTGTCCATCGCTTCCGGATCGTGCACGCGAAGCTGCGCGCCGGCGGCCAGCAGCGCTTCGATCACCGTGATCGATGGGGCTTCGCGCATGTCGTCGGTGCGGGGCTTGAACGCCAAGCCCCAAATGGCCAGCGTGCGGCCTTTGAGGTTCCCGTTGAAATACGCCTTGACCCGATCAACCAGCAGCGACTTCTGCTTATGGTTGACCTCTTCGGCGGCTTCCAGCAAACGGAAGTTGACGTCGTAATCGCGACCGGTGCGGATCAGCGCCTGCACGTCCTTGGGAAAGCATGAGCCGCCGTAACCGATTCCGGGGAACAGGAACGCCGATCCGATGCGGCGGTCGGAGCTGAGCCCGCGCCGCACATGGGTAATTTCCGCGCCCACCGCCTCGCAGAGGTTGGCTATCTCGTTGATAAACGAGATGCGCAACGCCAGCATCGAATTGCACGCGTACTTGGAAAGCTCGGCCGAGCGGCGGTCCATCACCAGGATCGGATTGTCGGTGCGCAGGAAGGGCGAATGCAGCTCGCGCAGGATTGCGGTGGCACGCTCGCTCTGCGATCCGATAATCACCCGGTCGGGCCGGGTGAAATCCTCCACCGCCGATCCTTCCTTGAGAAACTCCGGCACCGAGCAGACGTCCACGTCGTCGCTGGCGTGGCGACCCACGATCTCCGCCACTTTATCGTTGGTGCCCACCGGCACGGTGCTCTTGACCACCACGATATGGTAGCCGCTGATAGCCCTGCCAACGTCCTCGGCGGCCTTGAACACCGAGCTGAGATCCGCGGCGCCGGAGCCGTCCATCGGCGTGCCCACGGTAATAAACGTGATCATCGATTTGGCTACCGCCGGTTTGACTTCGGTTTCGAACGTCAGGCGTCCGTCCTTGAGGTTGCGCTTGACCAGTTCGGTCAGGCCCGGCTCATAGAACGGTACTTCGCCTTCGCGCAGGCGCTCGATGCGCGCGCGGTCGATATCGACGCATATCACCTCGTTGCCGCTTTCGGCGAAACAGGTGCCGGTAACCAGCCCTACGTAGCCCGCACCGATGATCGTTATGTTCATTGGACGTTGTTCAGAGTTCCTCTTTGACGATGTAGATAGGTTTGTCTTGAGATTCGTGGTAGGTCCGGGCCAGCATCTCACCCAACAGCCCCAGACTCACGAACTGCACTCCAACCACCACCAGTAACACGGCCAGCAACAAGGCAGGCCGCGACCCGATCCGATAACCAAGTACTATTTTTTCGAACACGAGCATCGTTGTCCAGATACCGCCCAAAATTGCGAGTACGAGCCCGATTGTGCCGAAGGCCTGGATCGGACGCGTCGAATAGCCCGACAGGAACAGAAGCGTGATCAGGTCCAGGAAAGTGTGGATGATACGCCCCAGGCCGTACTTGGACGCGCCAGAGCGCCGCGGGCGGAAATTCACCTCGACCTCCGCGATACGCGCACCGAATTGCGCCGCAATCGCCGGCACGAACCGATGCATCTCGCCGTACAGGCGCAGCCGCCGGGCAAGGTCGCCCCGATAGGCCTTTAGCGTGCATCCGTAGTCATGCAGAGCAATCCCGGTCATGCGCGAAATCAGCGCGTTGGCGGCCCGCGATGGAAGCCGGCGCGTTAGCGGCGATTCCTTCCACCGTTGGCGCCGCCATCCGCTGACCAGGTCATAGCCCTCATCCAGCTTGGCCAGCACGCGGGGGATGTCGGCGGGATCGTTTTCGCCGTCGCCGTCGATAGCAACCACCGCCGCTCCACGCGAGTTTTGCAGCCCGCACGCCAGCGCTGCGGTTTGACCGCTGTTGAGCGCCAGCCGCAGCACGCGGGAGCAGGGATCTTCGGCGCGCAGCTCGCGCAGTACGGCGGCGGTTGCATCGGTGCTGCCGTCATCTATGAAGATTATCTCGTAGGACAGGCCCAGCGGCTTGAGTACGCGGTCAAGTTCCGCGTGGAGCGGACGCAGGTTGTCCTGTTCGTTGAAGACCGGGACGACTACGGAGAGGTCCATCGCGGATGATGCGAATCCGTCAGCTCCAAAAAGGCCCGATAGCGCGCCTCGACGTCGTCCCAGGTCAGCTCCAGGATGCGCTGCACCGAGAAACGCTCTACCACGTAGGACGCCATCACGCTGCCATAAACGACAGCGGCGCGGCGGGCGCGTTCGTTGAGCCTGCCATTGCGCGCGATGTAGCCCATGAACGCCCCGGCAAAGGTATCCCCCGCACCGGTCGGGTCGTGCACATCCTCCAGCGGATAGGCGGGCACCGCAAACATCCCGTCTTCACTGAATTGCAGCACGCCGTACTCGCCCCGCTTCACCAGCGCCGTTCTGGGTCCCATCTTCAGAATGGCCCGGCCCGCTTTGACCAGATTGTGCTCGCCCGACAGCATCCGCGCTTCTTCATCGTTGAGCGTCAGGATATCGATCCGGTTCAGCAGTCTTATCAACTGCGGGCGCGAATTTTCGATCCAATGGTTCATGGTGTCGGCCGCCACCACCTTGGGGCTGGCCATCTGATCGAGCACCGCGGCCTGAAGCTCAGGGGAAATGTTGGCCAGAAACAGGTAGTCGGCGCGACGCTGATCGGGCAGCAGGTCGGGCGTGAAATCGGCAAACACGTTGAGCGCCAAATTCAAAGTGTCGCGAAGGTTCATGTCCTCGTGATAACGCCCGTGCCAGCGGAAGGTCAGTCCGTCGCGGCTCTCCAGCCCGCGAAGATCGATATTGCGCTCGGTGAGGAGGTCCCGATGCTCGGGCCTGAAATCCGTACCGACCGCGGCGACCAGGCTGACCGGCCCAAAGAAACGCGCCGCCAGGGAGAAGTATGTTGCCGATCCACCCAGAGCCTCGACCGCCTTGTTGGTCTGAGTCTCGATAGTGTCGTAACCGACAGTGCCTACAACGACGATACCCATGATACGAATCCGTGATTTCCGCCTGACCGGCCGCGTTTAGAGATACTTTCCGATTAGCAGATTGAGGTCGGCGGCTATCTTGCGGGGAATCATTGTCCGATCGGTGATAATCGCATCTTTAAGCGCGTGAGCGCACGCGCAAGTGCGGCTCTTTCCCGCCAGCATCGGCGCCAGCTTGGACACCGCCCGCTGGGCGACGGCTACGTTCAGATTCAACACGCGCAGCATGCTGCCGATATCGACCGCCCCCTCATACTGATGCCAGCAATCGTAGTCGGTCACCAGCGCCATGACCGCGTAACAGAGTTCGGCTTCCCGCGCCAGGCGCACCTCCTGCATCGCGGTCATGCTGATCACGTCCACCTTCCAACTGCGGTAGAGGTTGGACTCCGCGCGGGTGGAGAATTGCGGTCCTTCTATACAAAGGTAAGTTCCGCCGCTGCTGATGCGAGCGCCTGCCTCCTGCCCCGCCGCTGTGAGCGCCGCCGCCAGGTTGGGGCAGACCGGATCGGCGAGCGATACATGGCCAACGATTCCGTTGCCGAAGAAGGTCTGCGGCCGTTTGAAGGTGCGGTCGATGAACTGGTCAGGCACCAGGAAATCGCCCGGATGCAGGTCCTCGCGCATCGAACCGGTTGAGCTGACTGACACGAGGTGCTCGACG
>DATFSZ010000147.1:0-7061 GCA_035262365.1 Binataceae bacterium (SeqCode) | reverse complement strand
TGGGCGGGCGGCGTGATTGGATCCGGCAGCATCACCGTCCCGAAGTCGAAAACAGAGGCAGGCACCGGACGAGTCATCCCATTGACGCAGCGGGCCTGCGCCGTCCTGACTCTCTGGTTGCTGCGCTTTCCTGATGGGGATGCCCAAAGCTACGTTTTTCCTCACCACGCCGTTGGAGTCGCCGGTAGCGAGCGGGTCACGTATTACCACGATGTGGATCTGAACCGTCCGGCGGGCGAATGGAAGAAAGCCTGGAACGTGGCATTGCGGCGTGCAGGTTTAAGGTACCGTTGGCACGACCTTCGGCATACCTTCATCACCCGGCTACTTGAAAATCCCAGTGTCAGCGAAGAGACGATCCGGGCTTTGGCTGGGCACGTCAGCAAGAAGATGCTGGAGCGCTATTCGCATATTCGGACTCAAGCAAAGCAGGCAGCCATCGCTGCCTTGGAGGCCGGAATTGCCGGGTCCTGGGATGATGGGGCACAAAATAGGGCACAATCGGATGACCCTGAACTACTCAATTAGGAAAATGCCTGGATTTTCTTGGTGGACGCACCAGGACTTGAACCTGGGACCTCTTGCATGTGAGGCAAGCGCTCTAACCGAGCTGAGCTATGCGTCCACCGGAGAGCAGATTATGGCCTCGCTGATGGGCGTGTCGCAAGACCCGGGACGTGCTCCGGGTCCAAACCTTCTTCACTGCGCTGCCGCGTCCCGGTTTCCAGCCGCGTTACCCGTCACGGCCCGCGTAGGAACACCTAGTCCGCTTTCCCTTGGCCGATCAAATCGTTTACAGCGTGTCTTTGTGTTAGACGTACTGTTCCGTAGCCCGGGAATTCCCGCTGGTTGTCAGCATGGTTAAAGGGGTACCGAGGAGGCACGCTGATGGCTGCGAAGGGCAGGTCAAAAGGCGAGCGATCAAGATCGGAGGAGGGACAGATGAAGAAATCGGACAGGAGCAATGCCGAGGAGTTGAAGAAACAACTCGAGGCTGCTGCCGGTCACCCTATCGACATTGACGCGGAGCAGCTAATCAAAATTTTCATGTTCCCGGTCGGTGCGCTTGACTATACACCGCAGGACGGCAACGGCAGCGTCAAATGGCGCGGTCTCATAATCCCGATTACGAGCTGCAACCCCGCCACGCTGCTCGATGCGAGCGGCTCTTTGTCCACGGGAGCGGACGGCCAGCGAACATTCCTGCTGAGCCAGGAGGTCTGTTTGCCCCTGCAGCGTTCCCTCGCGGAGCCCGTCAATGTGGTCGCCACGGCCCGCTCAACGACTCCGTTTTTCGTGACCACGACACACTCATTGGTCCAGGACGATCCAGCCAACCCTCTTTCAAGTGACGTGCAAATAACGGTCTTCACCTGGAACGCAAGCGGAGCCCCGGCGCCCAACGTTACCTTCGACTGGCGCTGCCGGGCGGTGTCGAACACGATCATTTTCTGACCGATCAATTGCGCACGCTGCGCGTTTTTTCTGAACGGGCTAAGCCGTCGCGATCAATTCGAAAACCGGATAGCGGTTCGCGATCGGTTCGAAATCCGCAACGGGCGAGCCGGCGGCGACAGGAAAATAACGCTGCACCGTAAGCTTGAAGCCTTCAACGTATGCCTTGATAATTGCGGGCTTCTCGGCGTCTGGGATAGCGCGGACCGCGAAGTCGATGCGCTGGCTGCCCTTGACCAGCGCGACGCGGCCTGCCGCCTGAGCGTTGCGCACCCACTGGGACAAGCCGCGCCCGCAAACCAGGTAGCGCCGGCCGCCGTAGTCCAGCACGTCAACCGGAGCTGAATAGATCCGCCCGCTCTTGCGGCCGCGCACCTCCAGTATGTAGTTGTGCCGCAGGCCGATCCCCAGCCGCAGCAGCAGCGCGAAGCCTTGGTTGAAAAGCCGCTCGACGGAAGATGGCTTTAGAAAAGTGACCTCATCGCGCATGGCAAGCCCTCCTCATCAAAGCGCCGCAAGCCCGAAGACGTCATTGGCGATCGAAGCCGCTGTGATAGAAGCGGGAACAGATGGAACCTCTGCGTGGCGATGCCGTGAATACCAGAGGTCGAATTACTTGCGCTTCAGGTTGTGGCACTGCTTGACGAATCGTTCCTTTCCCGGACCAGGAGGTTCTGGCACTGGCCCTTCAGGAATTGCCTGAACGTGCGGGGGACCGGGCGCGATCCTTCCCTTTCGGTACGCCGGCGCGAGGCAGCTACAGATTGGTTTTGTAATCCGCCTCGCATTGCGCGTCGATTTGCCGGGCCAGGGTTTCATCTCCGCCCATTTTGGCCGTCAGCATCTTGCCGAACGAGACACGCACCGGGGCCGGCCAGTTCTGGTGGTTCCAGAGCTGCGAGCGCCGGAACGCCTTGGCGCAATGAAAAAAGCATTCTCGCACCGATACCCGAATCGCCACCTGGGGCATCTTGCCGCGCGCGGCCAGGCGGTTGAGTACGCCGGGATCGACGGTCAATTCAGCGGTTCCGTTTACGCGCAGCGTTTCGTCCGTGCCCGGCACCATGAAAATGATCCCTACCTGCGGGTTGGCCAGGATGTTCTGCAGGCTCATGATCAGTTTGTTGCCGGCGCGGTCGGGAATCATCAGTGTGGTTGAATCTTCCACCGCGACGAAGCCGGGTTCGTCGCCTTTTGGCGAGACGTCGAGGTTGCCGCCGGCGTCGGCGGTGCCGAGCACCAGGAACGGCGCGTGCCGTATGAAATCGATCGCCGTCTCGTCGAGCGCAGACCAGAGCTTGTGCTTGACGACCGGATAGGGATCGCCAATCAGCCCGCGCAATTGCTCGACGCTTGTGATCCGAAAGTCAACGGCTTCAGCCATAACCATCCTCCTGCGCGAATTCGCCGATCCTCGGCCCGCAAGGCGCATCGGCACCAAGCTAGCGCAACGTGCGGAAGAATGCGCGGATGTCCTCGACCAGCGCGTCCGGTTCTTCCATGGGCGCGAAATGCCCGCCGCTTTGATGCACCGTCCAGCGCTGCAGGTTGTAATGACGCTCCACCCATCGCCGCGGCATCAGGATCACCTCCTTGGGAAACACCGACACCGCGGTGGGAGCCTCGACCAGACGGCCGCCCTCGTGCGAGGGACGCCACGGATTATGGACCGCTTCGTAATAATAACGCGCCGAAGTGCCGAAGCTCTGGGTAACCCAATACAGCGTCATCGTGGTCAACAGCTCGTCCTTGCTGAAGCGCCGCTCGACCTGTCCGTCGCAGTCGCTCCAGGTACGGCGCTTTTCAAGAATCCATGAGCAAAGGCCGACCGGCGAATCATTCAGTCCGAACGCCAGGGTCTGAGGCTTGGTCGTCTGCAGATGGAAGTAGCCGCTCTCGCGATGGAAAAAGTTGGCGGTGCGCTCGCCCCATCCGGCTTCCTCCAAGGCGTAGTCTTCGGGCTTCGGACCATTTCCGCCGGTTAACGACAAGCCGCCCACCATCGTGACCAGAATTCCGATCATTTGATCCGCGTACTTGTGCCCCAGCTGCGCCGTGATAAGCGCGCCCCAGTCTCCGCCCTGCGCGGCAAATTTCTGGTAGCCGAGGACGTCGCGCATGAGCTGGACCCATAGGTCAGCGGTGCGCCAATAGTTGATGCCGGTGGTGGTCAGCGGCGTGGAAAAGCCGTAACCGGGAAGCGAGGGCACCACTACGTCGAAGGCGTCCTCGGGCGATCCTCCGTGGGCGGCAGGGTCCGCCAGTGGCCGGATAAGCTTGTGCAGATCCCAGAACGTCCACGGCCATCCGTGGCTCAGAATCAACGGGATGGGCCGCGGTCCCTTGCCGGGTTCGTGGATAAAATGGATGGGAATGCCTTCGATAGTCGTTTTGTAATGGGAGAAGCGGTTCATCTCCCGTTCCTGGCGGCGCCAGTTGAAGCCTTTTTGCCAGTAATCGACCAGTTCCTTAAGCTCCTCGAAGTTGGTGCCATAGGCCCATTGCTCATTGCCGAAGTCGCCCGCCCATCGGGCTTTCTTGAGCCGGGCGCGCAGGTCGGTCAGGAGCGCGGTTGGAACGGCTACCTTGAAGGGTTCTTTTTCGGCCATCGGCTTTCTCCCTCGTTTGGCGCGAACCGCCGCGCGGGCGACGCGGCGCAACTTCCTAAAGCGCGCAGCGGCGTGATCCGCAACTGCTCGTTCCGGCCCTCCACGTTTAGGCCGCTACCGTCCAAATCCGCAAGTCCCAGGTCCGCAAGTCCCGCTTTTGGCCGCTGTTAATTCGGCGTAAGCTGAGTTCCGGCGTGAGCGCTGCCGCGGCCGCGCAACGACCCTTGCCAGCAACCCGAATCTGTAAGATATATCGGGAACGAACCCTTTGATTCGCGATTTTAACTGGGGGGACCGTTTGCCTTCCGAGCGGACGAACCGCCGAACACCGGAGAGAGAAAATGAAAGTAGTGGTGAATTACGATTTGTGTGAGAGCAACGCGCGATGCATGGAAGTGGCGCCCGAAGTGTTCCAGGTGCGCTCCGACGATCGCCTGTACATTCTGAACGAGAACCCGCCGGATTCACTGCGCGCCAAGATTGAGAAGGCGGTTCGGGTCTGCCCCAAACAGGCCATCTCGATCGTCGAGGATTGAAATCGGAGGACCACCGGCGCCGCCAGGTGCCGCGCGACGGTGGCCTTCACTTGAATTTCCCCCGCCCGGGCCTGGGCAAAGGGAGGTTGTAGTTTGGCAGCCAGCACCAGCAGCATCTTCAGCAGGATTCTCTGTCCGGTTGACATCGAGCATTCACTCAAGGCGCTCGACTTCGCGATTACTCTCGCACGTCAAAACGGCGCCAGGCTTTACGTGCTGTACGTCGCTGCGATCCCGTTCGGCGCCACGGAGTTAACCTCGACGGCAGACCAGGAGCCGTTTTGGGAAGTCACCGGCAAACGGCGGCTGGAAATGATGGCGGAGGAGAAGCTGGTCGGCGTGGTTGACCATTATGAGCTGATGACCCGCAGCGGCGAAGCCTCGGCGGCGATCCTGATGGCCCAGGCCGACGTCGACGCGGATCTGATCGTGATGGCTACGCACGGCCGCACCGGAATCAGCTATTTCTTTCTGGGCAGCGTCGCCGAGAAGGTGGTGCGCGAATCGGCCTGCCCCGTTTTGACGATCCACCCGGAGTGACCCTCTCTGCCGACGCGCTTAGTCCCTGCGCAACGTTTCATCGCCTGGCCTGAGATCACGCTTATTCGCTCGCCTCTTTTCCGACAGTGCCGATCCCGCGGCTTACCTGCGTCAGCGCGATGGCACAACCGGTGGAAGCGGATTGCCAACGCGGCCCGCCGGACCCGGAACGGCGGGACGGCTGTCAATCTCTTGCAGAAGCTCCTTGAAGCCGGTCGGAGCGATACGCGAGAAGCCCTGGTAGGGATGTGACAGGTCGTAGATCGCGATGATCGTCAATCCCACCAGCATCGCGAAGAGCATCGAGATGATCGCCTGCAACATGCGATGCTGGGTGAAGAACAAAAAGCTCATCGTCAGTGTTGCCGCGGCGCCGAATACGATGACGGTCCATACGATGCCCGGAATATTGTTTTGAGTATAGAGGATGCGCTGCTGGCGCGCCTCGAACAGCCGCGCGATTTGGTCCATCGCCTTGCTATAAAGGACGCTTTGCTTGTTGGTTTGTGGATCAAGGCTCAATAACTGATTGAACATCAGGACCAGCGCCTGGCGGCCGGGTTGAATCGTGGGTTTGTCCGACCATTCATAATTCAGGACATCGGTCAGGTAGGTCCGGATCGCCTTGGCCATCGATTCCTGCAGCGGCTGCGGCAGCTTGGTGCTGACGACGTAAATCTCGACCAAAGCCAGCGATTCGGTCTGTTCGCGCTCCGCAGCTTCCTGGAAATTTTGCCACGCTGCGACAATGACGAATGCGAGCACCACGCCGTAAAAAGCCGCGGCGACCGAAAACATGATCCCCAAAACGTCGTGGTGTTCCTTCTCCGCCAGACCCCTGGCGCTGCGGCGCACCATGACCGGTCCGAGGATTCCGATCAGGCCGAATACGCTGACGATGAGGAAGATCTGGATGAGCGGCGTAAGCCGCAAAATCGGGTTCAACAGAGGCGGCCTCCCGCAGACGCCAGAGCGGAGAAACGAGCATAGCGCGGTGAGAAAATAAAGATTAGGGCAAGGGCGTTGGCCGCGGCTCCCTCCGGTTTCTCACGTTTCATTTCTCGCTCCTCAGCCCATCAGGCCGGTATTCGCGCCTCCGTCGATCGTGATGTTGGCGCCGTGGATGAACGCGGCGCGTTCCGAGGCGAGGAATGCCACCAGGTCGGCCACTTCTTCAGGCTGGCCTGCGCGTCCCAGCGGGGTCGACCGGCGCATCGCCCGGTCCCGCTCCTCGCCGGGAGGAAGGAAGCGCAGCAGCCGCTGGGTCATGATCGGCCCCGGATTGACGCCCACCACGCGCACGCCGTGTTTTGCGCCCTCGTCGGCGAGCGCCTTGGTAAAATGATTGAGCGCGGCGTTGACGGCGCCGCCGATCATGAAGCCGGCCGCCGGGCGCAACGCGCCGGTGCCGATCACGTTGATAATCACGCCGCCGCCGCGCTGTCCCATGATGGGAATGACCTCGCGCGCCATCCGCACATAGCCGAAAAACTTGAGCGACCAATCCTCCATCCAGGCCGCGTCGCTGAGTTTGAGGAATTCGCCCGGACGTGTGCTGCCGGCATTGTTGACCAGGATATCGACCCCGCCAAACGCGCTGCGGCATCGCTCGACCACTGCTTCGATCGCGTCGGGCAGGGTCAGGTCGGCGGCCGCGGCGATGATGCGTTGCGACGCGCCGGGACCAGCCGCCGCCACCGCTTCGTCCAGCGCCTGTTGGCCGCGCGCGCAAACCAGCACGTGAACGCCCTCGCGCAGCAGCGACAGCGCGACCGCCCGTCCGATTCCTTTGCTGCCGCCGGTTACGATCGCGACTTTGCGGTTGAGACCAAGCTCCATCGGTTTGCTCCCTCTCTCAACTCGTCCGCCTGGGTTGGCGCGCCGCCGCCAAGCCGGCTTCCGCCTGCGGGGACAATTCCAG
>DATFSZ010000146.1:0-6645 GCA_035262365.1 Binataceae bacterium (SeqCode) | reverse complement strand
ACACCGAGGAGCCAAAAGAAGCAAGATGCAGGCTTCACACGCAGGAGGTCACAGGTTCGAGTCCTGTCGCGCCCGCCACTAAATCCTACACGTCAGACATTTTGCTGAAGGCAAGCCAGCATTCGAAATTGGCTGTGGCGCCTTCGTCCCCAAATCCGCAAACGGGATTCTATCGTATCCATTACCGTAGTCGCTACCCAAACAGGAGGAAAAATGCATCGACGTGTCCTTAGGCTCAGCGCCCCCCTTCTTTGCCTGAGCGGCGCTCTTTTCGCCGCCAGCCACCGTAACGGACCGCTGCTGCTCGAAGATCAAACGGCCAATCTGAACGATTTCTATATTTTCCGGAGCTATGAGACGGGCAAATCGGACCGCCTCGTCATGAGCATGAGCGCGCAAGGATTTCAGAACCCGGACAATGGCCCCAGTTATTACAAATTCTCCGACAGTGTGTTATACCGGTTCAGCATCAACAACTCGCGCGGCTTGGACGGCAATCCCGACATCAACATCGACTTCACCTTCCAAACCACGCTCCGCGAGAACAATACCTTTCTCTCCTACCTCGGACCTATCACATCGATCGACAACGCAGGTATCCTGCTCTACCAGACATATTCGGTCGTGGTCCGCAATATGAAAACCGGCCAGACCGATTATTTCACCACCGACAAGAATGGCCATCGGCTTTCGGTGGCGCCGCCCAATCAAGGCCCGAAAGGCACCCCAAATTACGAGACGGCCCTCGGCCAGCCTAGTGTCTTCACGCTGGCGAACGGGATGCGCGTGTTCGCCGGTCCACGCGACGACGCGTTCTATTTCGACTCCGCCGCCACCTTCGATTTTCTGAATTTCCGCCCGCCGGCGCCGGTCTTGAGCGGCAGCGCCGATACGGGCCAGGGACCGGCCTTCCCAGCCGCCGTGGATGGCTTCGCAGGCTATAACATTAGCCTGATCGCGGTGGAGATGCCCATAAGCATGGCCACAGCTAACGGATCCGTGCCCACAGATACAAAAGATCCCAACGCGCACATCGGCGCATGGGCCTCCACCAACCGCCAGATCGTCACCGTGCGGCCTAGCCCGAACGCTCCCATCAATTTCGGCGAATACGTGCAGGTGGACCGCGTGGGCAATCCCCTGACCGTCGAGGCCCTGATTCCACTGCCCATGAAGGACTATTGGAACCGTAGTCTTCCCGCCAACGACGCGCAGTTCGCGAGTTTCATCGGCAATCCGTTTTTCGTCAGTGGCATTTTGAATGGCATATTCGGCTTGCCCGCTCCGCCGACGCCGCGCACGGATCTGCTCGGAGTCTTCGTTCCCGACATCACGCGGATTGATCTGACCATCCCGCCGACGCCTCTCTCGGCGCAGCAGCGGCTGGGGCCTTTAGCGGGAGACAATGCAGGCTGGCCGTTTGGAGGACGCCGCATCGGAGACGACGTGGTGGATATCGGATTACGCGCGCTGGCCGGCGTGCTCGTGCCTGGTTTCGGCAACGTGCCGCCGTTGGGCGACGGCGTGAACTCCAACGACATTCCCAACCTGGATCACTTTCCGTTCAACGCCGCCCCCCATTCCGGCTTCTCGCACAGCCAGCAAGAAGGGACCAACGGCCGCGGGAAAGACACCAAATAGCATGCGATCCATAGTCGCGTTCGCCCTCGCCGCCGCCTCTGCCTTCGGGCAGGCCGGCGGCGCCAATCCCCTTGCGGTGCTCAAAACCGACGACCAGATCGCCGCCTATCAACTCCTGATCCAATCAACACCGGAGAACTTGCATTATCAAAACCGGCTGGCCGCGGCCTACATCCAAAAAGTCCGCGAGACCACGGACTTCAGCTATCTTGAGCGCGCCTCGAAGATTGTCGAGAACGTGGTCGCAGCTGACCGCCACGATTACGAAGCGCTGCGCTTGCGAAGCGAGATCGACCTGGAGCGCCACAACTTCGCGCGAGTGGCGGAGGACTCGCGCGAGCTAACGCGCATCGCGCCGGATGACCCTTGGAATTGGGGCACGCTCGGGGACGCGCTCATCGAGCTCGGTCAATACGACGCGGCAGCGGAGGCTTACCAGAAGATGGTCGCACTGCGTCCGGACATGGCCAGCTACAATCGCGCCGCGTGGTTCAGGTTTCTCGCGGGCGACATGCCTGGCGCTACCGAAATCATGCAGCGCGCCATCGCCTCCGGCAGCCCGTCGACAGAAAACACGGCATGGTGCCTGGTGGAACTGGGAAATCTCTATCTCAAATCCGGGCACAGCGGGGACGCCGAAAAAACCTTCGCCGCGGCTGTGAAGGTCTTTCCCAGCTATCATCCCGGATACGGAGGCTTGGGAAAGGCGCAGGCGGTTCAGGGCAGACTGAAAGAGGCCATCGCGAGTTATGAGCGCGCACAAGCTTCCACGCCTCTGCCCGACTATGCCGCTGCGCTGTACGATCTTTATCGCGCCTCAGGCGAGGAAAAGAAAGCCCAGCAGGAACGGGATTTGATCGACGTCTACGACCATCTCGATCTCAGCAACGGCGAAAAGGCCAATCGCAATGTGGCGATGATTTACGCCGATCACAACTGGCGTCCGGACCGGGCGCTCGAGTTGGCCAAGGCGGAACTGGAAATGCGCAAAGACATCTACACCTACGATGCCTTCGCGTGGGCGCTCTATCGCAGTCGGCTCTACGACGAGGCCAAGACCGCGATCGCCCAAGCGATGAAATTGGGAACGCCGGAGCCGATGTTCTATTACCACGCGCAGCAGATCGCACTGGCGCTCGGAAACGATGCGCAAGCTGCTGAGTATGGACAGAGGCTCAAGAGCCTGAATCCGGAGTTCCGCCCATGAACGCTTTTCTGGTTGTAGCGCTGCTTGCGCGCATGCAGAACGCATCGCTCACCGTGGCGCAGCGTAACGACGCCTGCTACGCTTTGCGCGGCGCCGAGTCGCCAGCCATCGTGCAGACCATGCGCCGCGCTCTGGATGACCAGGCCGTTCGTGCCTGCGCTGGAATCAATCTGCGCGCAGTCGGCGCAATCGCGGAATTGACGGATGCACTAAGCGACTCCGATCCGCAAGTGCGAGCGCTGGCGGCGAGGCAGTTGGGAACGTTTGAGAAACCCGAGCTGCTCGCGCCGCTGGCGGCAGCGGCGCGCGATTCGCAGTTGATCGTTGCGGCGAATGCCGTCGCGGGGCTGGCGAATTACCGAAACCCCGTCGCGGTCCCGTATCTATTGGACATTGCGAAAATGGGTGGCGTCCCCGGTGCCGCGGCCCTGAACCGCGCGCTGGAGTTCCGCGATCCCAGGATCCCGGGCATCGCGCGGGACTTGCTCGGACGTCCCGACGTCTCCGACAAACTTGCCGGAATGCGCGCGCTGGCCCAAATGGGCGATTCGAGCGATCTGCCGAAATTGAAAGAGATCGCCCGCACGGAAACACAAGCCGTAGCTGCGCAGAATCGCGGCTTCGGCTTGATGCCCGCCATCAGCCTATCGAAGGCGGCGCAGACCGCCATCGAGGCGATTGAAAGGCGGGCTCAGCCCTGAATGGGCGGCCCGCTAAGCCGCGCACTCCCCGCGGCCCAGTTGCAGCGAGTAATCCATGTCGTCGCCCCAGTCGCGGTACATCTCCGGCGCAAGCTCGGGCGGTTTCACCAAATCCGCGGTCAGTTGCTTGAAGAACTCCACCCGATGACGAAGGACGTAGGCGCGGAAAGTCTCGCCGTCCTGGCGGTTGGCTTTGTAGTGAGCGAGCACGCGATCCACGGCCACGGGAGCCAATCTCGCCGGCAGACTCTGAATCGCCAGCCCGAACTCATGTTGAGAGCCGCCCAGCAGCATCAGGTAATACGGCACTTCGCGGCCGTCGATCTTTCGCGCGTTGCCGTAGAAGCCGATATCGGAGATCCAGTGCTGGCCGCAGGAATTGGGGCATCCGCTGATGTTGATCCGCAGGCTGCGGACGAGCGGATTGGAGTCATTGCGCACCGTGTCCGCCAAAGCAGCACCCAGGTTCATCGATTTGGTAAGCGCCAGATTGCAGCTATACGCGCCCGGGCAGGTGAGCGTGTCGCTGATTTCGCCCGCCCGGGCTTCGTTCAACCCCAGCTCGCCCAGCATTCCGTAAACCCGAGGCAGCGCGCCTACCGGAACCCAAGCCAGAATCACATTTTGATTCATGGTGAAGCGCAGCAGGCCGTCGCCCGACTGCTCGGAGAGGCTAGCTAGGCCCCGCATCTGGTCGCCGGTCAGGTTGCCCTGGTTCACTCGCGCCGTGACGATCGCGTAGCCCGGTTGCTTTTGCCCCTGTACATTAGTCTTCTGCCACTCCTGGAACTCAGGCGAAGCGTCGTACATCGGCAAAAATTGCCCCGTCCCGCGCGGAGGCGGCTGAGACTGGAAACCGCCAAAGTTTTCCGGCACTTCTTCCGGCATTGCGATGCCGCCATTCGCCAGAATGTCCTGGTACTGCTCCTCGATGGCGTCGCGGAGCCACTCAAAGCCGCGGCCACGCATCACAAACTTTAGCCGCGCCATGTTTTTGTTCTTGCGGTTGCCGTGAACGTTGAAGACGCGAATCACGGCCTCTACGCGCCGGACGATATCATCGGCAGGGATGAACTCGTGCAAGAGTCTGGTCTCCATCGGCAGTGCGCCCAATCCGCCCGCGACCGTCATGCTGAAGCTCTTGGCGCCGTCCACGATCTTCGCCCGTAGGCCCACGTCGTTGATCGCCGTGGCCATACAATCTTCCGGGCAGCCGGCGAAGGCGACTTTGAATTTGCGCGGGAGGCTATCAGTTAATTCTTTATGCAGAAATGAGAACGCCAGCCTTCGCGCATAAGGCTGAACGTCAAATGGCTCTTCGGCGTGCAAGCCGGCAAGCGGGCACGCCGTGACGTTGCGCACCGTGTTGTAGCAGGCTTCGCGCGTGGTCAGGCGGATGTCGGCAAGCAGATGCAGCAACTCCGGAACCTGCCTAAGGGGCACGAAGTGAAACTGCATGTTCTGCCGAGTAGTCAGGTGACCTTTGCCGCCGCCGAACTCGTCCGCCACCCGCGCGAGTTGCCGCGTCTGATCCGCGGTCAACCGCCCTCCGGGAACCTTGGTTCGCACCATCTGGACGCCCTGCTGGCGCTGGCCATAAATGCCCCGCCGCAGCCTGTAGGCCCGGAATTGATCGTCCGTCAACTGCCCGGCAAGGAAGGCGTTGGCCTGGGACCGGAACAGTTCAATGTCTTCTCGAACCGTTCTATCGTATTGATTTTCGGTAAGTTGCTTCTCCGTCAATACTTCGGCTGTAGCCATATTCACCTACTTCCCTATAGAGAATATCATAATACTTCTGAACCACCAATAGCCGTAGTTTACTCCTGTTTTGGACCGGTTAGAAGCAGGAAAAGGCGAGAAACGCCTCGCTAGGCGTGGGTGTGCCGGACATCGACGCTACGATGGTGATAATATCGCCTGCCGGAACCGTGACGTTCGAGGTAGGCGTGCAGCTCTTGACAGATCCGCCGACCGATGCGGCGGTAGTGCACTAGGCGGTAGTGCACTATATGATTGGGGAGCTGAGGACGATCCAGGAAGTTCCGCCTGATGTGGGCTGCATCCGATAGAGGGTGAAGGTGTAGGCAATCGGCGCCAGGCTATAGACGGTCATGGAGGGCGTGCACCGGGTGGGGAGAATCACGGAACTGAGCGCCGAGGCCCGTGCTGCTAGCACCCGATACGGGATTCACCGCCTCGCCTATCTGGTTGCGTATCATTGCGCTAAGCGTGTACGGGATTCCCGCTGGACCTGCGCCCGTGGGTTGTGGCGCAGTGGGCCTTGCGGTCCAGTTGCGCCCGTGGCTCGCTGCGGGACGGTGAAATTGAGCACGGCCGCGCTGCCGATGCCCGAATTCGTTACGCTTGCCGGCGTGCCCGGGGCACCCGTTGCGACCGTGCCTACGGACACTGTCTCCGCGGCGCCGTTTGTTCCGTTCGTCCCGTTCGTTCCATTCGCTCCATTGGCTCCGTTCGTTCCTCTCAGCGCTAGCAGCGCCCAATTTCCGCCTGCACCGGCGACATCGATGGCCGGATCGATTACGGCGTTCGCTTTAAGCGCGATGTAGCTGGATCCGTTTTCAGATACAGCGTCACCGGTCGCATACGCCGCGGAAGAATTCCATGCGCCTTTAAATGCCACAGGCGCCCCGGCGGCCCGCCGGCTCCTGCCGGCCCGGGCAGTCCTTGCGCTCCCACCGGCCCCACAGGCCCCTGCGCCCCCGCAGGCCCTTGGGCTCCCACGGGCCCTTGAGCTCCCGTCGGCCCAGCCGCCCCCACCGCTCCAGACGGTCCTTGCGCGCCCGTTGGACAGGCCGGCCCTTGCGGTCCCTGAGGACCCTGCGGCCCCGGAGATCCCTGAAGATTCCTAGTCTGCACGTAATAGCGTTCAGGTCGATCACCAGGTCGCAGTTGGCCGTCGCCATCACCTGAATCCCTCCGTCGGCGCCGGCCGGCACGATGGCTGAGTTATCGACAATGCCACCCTGCAATGCGTTCAACACCACTGTGCCAGGCCACGGACGGTCGTCCTGTCCCGCGGGCGTGATAGAGACGAAGTTCATCGAGTAGGCCGCAGCAACGGGCACGCCACAG
>DATFSZ010000145.1:0-5470 GCA_035262365.1 Binataceae bacterium (SeqCode) | reverse complement strand
CCATAGAGGTCAATGTATCTCCAAACCTCGGGTAGTATACGCCTTAAGCCGACAGGATCAATTAGAATTTACTCGACTCGCGTTTAAATGTCGGACTTTCATGCAAAATATTCAAGCTGTACCGTGTATTTAATGCACGGTGCCATAAACCAGCCTGAGGTTATGGAAATAAATTCTCCACATAAAACTTATAAATAGGAATATTTACAAGTAATAAGTGATTAGCTGTGGCAGTTGCACTTATGTGCATATCTATCGCTACCCAAGTCAGCGTCTGCAAGTTTTCACGAGTGACGACGATGAGGTAAGCTGGACGACCGGCTGCTGCCGGCAGCCAGGCTGCTGAATTGGTCCAGGGACTGGCTTGTAAAGACCCACTGGCGAGGACGGAGAAATGGGCGAAATCGGTTTATTCGAAGCCATCCACACTGCGCGGGCGCTGCGCCGGCTCAAACCTGACCCGATACCTGACGAACTCATTACCCGGATACTTGACGCCGCTATCCGGGCGCCCTCGGCGAGTAATATCCAAAACTGGGCCTTTGTGGTGGTAAAGGACGCCGAACAACGCCGGCGCATCGCCGAAATATACCGGCGGGCGTTCGCGTTGATTTCTGCCATGTACCGGGATCGACACCCGGCACCGCATCAAACCGTTTCCAGCTACCAAAAGATGATGGGCGCCGCCGATCATCTCGCGAATCATCTGCAAGAAGTACCGGTGATGATAATTGCGGGGCTGATGATTCCCGCCGTGGGATACGAGCCGCCTGCCGGCGATGGCGCGCGAGTGTCTGCCGCACGGCCGCTGATTTCCGGCGCAAGCGTCTATCCTGCCGTTCAGAATATTCTGCTCGCCTGCCGCGCGCTTGGACTCGGCTCGGTGCTCACCACCATTCACGCCTATTTCAACGATGACGTGCGCGCCGCGCTGAGCCTGCCGGCCGAGTTCATGACCTATGCGATGCTACCGATAGGCTATCCGGTGGAAGGCTTCGGGCATGGCCCGGTAAAGCGCCGGCCGCTCAGCGAGGTCGTGTGCATCGATCGATGGGGAAATAATTGGCCCGCCTGACCCCTTTGCCCTCAGCCGGCACGGACCGTCATTGAACTGGCTTGACGGAGGACGTCGCGCTGCTCATCAACTCGGTGGCGACGCGACGGTCCGGCGTGCACAACGCCTTCGCGAAAGCCCGATTGGTTTCTCCCGGAAACCACGTGGGGCCATCCTTCAGATGCTCCAGACCCTCCTCGGCGACGTCTGCGGGATCCATGATGAAGTATCCGGACTCCTCCAGGCGCGTGCCGTGGCGGGCAATCGCCGGAGTTCTGGTGTTGCCGATCACGTAGCTCAGCACATCAACGCCGAAGGGCTTGAGTTCGTACCATAACCCTTCGCCGAGGATCTGCTCGAACGCTTTGGAGGCGGAGTACGCGGTAACGTTAGCTCCGCCGGCGCAGCCGCCGAGCGAGCCTACCAGGATGATGCCGCCGCGCCCGCGCGAGCGCATCCGGGCGCCGAAATGATGGCACAGCACCGTGGGCCCGAGCACGTTGAGGCGGATGATTTGCATCGCCGCCTCCAGCGGGCGGTCAACGAACTGCCCATGGCCGCCCTCCAGGCCCGCATTATAGATGAACAGTCCCACCTCAAGGCCGTCGGTCAGCTTTTTCAGCTCTTCGATGTCGCCGGCAACCGTCAGGTCAAGCGGAGCCGCGCGCGCCTCGACCTGGCTTTGGGCGGTGATGGACTTTGACAGGTCGACCAGCGGTTCCGTCTTGCGGGCAACAAGAAACAGCTTGACTCCGCGAGCGGCGATCATGCGCGCGAACGCGGCGCCAACGCCCTCCGAACCGCCCGCAATCACCGCCCACGGACCGCAGCGTTTGTAAAACTCGCCGCGCGATGTCAGCTCCAGTTCCATGGTTCGCGCCAACTAGCCGGCGAAGCGCGGCTCCGGTTTACCCTTCACACCCAGCCCGCGAATCACGTACAGCCCGCCGTCAGCGTCGTTGGGCTGCAGCATCCCGCCCAACGCGCTGCCGATCGAGGTGATATACAACTCGTCGAGATTCTCGCCGCCAAACATGGTGCTGGAAACGTGCTTGGGCGGAACCTTGATCGCACGCTCCAGCTTGCCGTCTGGCGTGAAGCATCCCACCTGCCCCGACCTGACCAGTGCGGACCACACGCGGCCGTCCGCATCAACCGTGCAGCCGTCGGGGCTGCCGCCCAATTCCTTGGTTTTCGCGAAGACCCGGCGGTTGGACACCGCGCCCGACTGCGGATCGTAATCGCAGGCAAAAATCGCATCGGCGTTGGTGTCCGAGAAGTAGAGGATGCGGCCGTCCGGGCTGAAGCAGGGTCCGTTGAAGCATCCCACGCCCTCGCCCAGCCTGGTTGCCTTCAAATCGGAGTCCAGGCGGTAAAACCGCCCTACCGCCTCGCCCTTGAGGTTGATCTCGCCGACCACGAAGCGGCCGCGCGAATCGACTTTGCCGTCGTTGAAGCGGGTGTGCGGCAGCTTCCCTTCAGGGTACTCGATCGGCGTCAGCTGGCTGGTGCCGAAATCGAACAGCTCCAGGCCGTGGTTGGTCGCCAGCACCGCGCCGCCGCCCTTGCGCAAAGCGAAGGAGCCGACATGCCGGGCAGGTTTCACCGTCCACGAACGGACGTTGCCGGTGGACGGATCCAGCCGGAATATTTCGCCCTTCTCTGCGTCGATACGGTAAAGGGCGCCTTCGGCGCCGTCCCATACCGGACCCTCGCCGATTTGATCCATCGTGTTCCCGATACGCTCGATTGTTACCGCCATTGCCGCATACTCCGGGTTTGATTGATGCTGTTGGCTATCCGCTTTGAAGCTCTAGCCCGGCGGCGGCACTCCGTCAATTGGAAAATCGCGGACTGGCGCGATTGACAATCGCGGCTCACCTGAGCCACAACGCTGACAGTCGCGTCGAAGCGGCAAAGGCAGGTGGCTTATGGGCGGCGACAAGCTCCTCGAAATGTGCGACCGGACTGAAATCCGCGAGGTGGTGTACCGCTACGCGACCGGGGTGGACAACAAGGACTGGATGTTGTTTGGCACCTGTTTCACGGATCCGATGGAAGCCGACATGACTGCGACGCTGCTGCGCACGCCCGCTCCGCAGCAGTTCCCGCTGGAGCGATGGCGCCGGGTGACGGAGCGCACCTTGAGCCCCTGGAACCGGACGCAGCACTACATGTCCAACATCACAATCAAGGTCGATGGCGACCGCGCGCAGTGCGTCGCCTATCTGTACGCGAGGCACTACGGGCCCCGACGACCCAGAGGGCAAGGAGCCCTACAACATGGGCGGCTACTATACCTTCAAGTTCGTGCGAACGCCGCAGGGATGGAAGATCAACAGCTACAAACTGAATCCCATCTGGGAGGAAGGCGTCGCTCCGCAGCGTCGCTAATCTGTCACCCTCATCTCAAAAGTCCCGACGTAGTTTCTTGACCACCGTCGTTGAGATTCCTTACTTCGTTCGGCTCACGCATCGCGGCCGACCCAACAAGTTCTAATTCGCCCCCTGGCCTTCGACTATTCCCTTGCGCGCGGAGAAAAACCAGCGTCCGTCCACCTTGCGCAGCTCGTCCTCGTATTTGCCAAACGCGGTCCTCTCCAGTTTTCCCTCGCGGCCGACGCAATAAATGAAGTAGGCGGTCCCGTTGCCTCGATCGCCCTCCAGGTGAATGTTCATATTGGTCGTGACATGACGCTGATTGCGCTTCGATCCCAACATTGAATTGACGTTCGTCATGTTTCCGACAATCTCTTCTCGTCCCGCAAACCGGCCGCGCTGGCTTTCGAAAACGGCGTCGGGTGTGAAGCATTCGGCAAGATCGTCGGCGCGGTTTTCGTCCCAGCTCAAGGCATAGCGGCTGTACAGTTCGCGTACTTCCTCCAGGTCTTCATGCTGTTTCATGTAAACCTCCGTTGCGCACCCGTGGCACGACGGTCAGCCCTTCAGGCCTCCGGCGTCTTTATCGTGTTTAGCGCCGCAATATCCTCAGCGGTCAATGCGACACTGCCCGAGCCGACGTTTTCTTCCAAATGTGCAATCGAAGTGGTGCCCGGAATAACCACCACGTTGGACCCACGCGCGAGCAGCCACGCCAGCGCAATCTGACCGGGCGTCGCCCGCAGGCGGGCCGCGATTTCTCCGGCCGATCCAATCGCTTGGGCCAGCGGGGCTCCGTACTGGAAACCCCGTGCGCCGAGCGGACCCCATGGAAGAAACGCAATAGCCTCACGCGTACAGAACGCGAGAACATCGTCATTTTCGCGGAAAGAAAGCGCGAAGCGATTCTGCACCGACGCTATCGGAACAATGCGGCGCGCTTGCTCAAGTTGTTTCAGAGTTACGTTGGAAAGGCCGACGTGCTTGATTTTTCCCTCTGCTCTCAGCTCCGCCAGCGACTCGATCGATTCGGCGAAGGCGAGGTTGGGGTCGGGCCGATGGAGCTGATACAGATCGATTCGCTCCACCTTGAGGCGGCGCAGGCTTGCTTCGCACGCCTGCCGCAATCCGCGGCGGCTGCCATCGGCCTGGATCTGACCCGGCCCGGTCTTGACCAACCCGCCCTTGGTCGCGATGACGAGGTTGCGTGGATAGGGATGCAGCGCCGCGGCAACGATCTCCTCGGAAAATCCAGGCCCATAGCTGATCGCGGTATCGATGAAGTTGACTCCCAGCTCGACCGCGCGCCGCAAGAGCCGGCAGCCCGCCTCCCATTCGGGAAATGGGCCCCAGTTGCCGGGCTGCCCCGTAAGCCGCATCGCGCCGTAACCGACGCGCGCCACGGTAAAATCTCCCGCAATCGTGAAAGTGCCGCCAGGTGTGGGTGATCCGCTGCTCATTGCAGGATCATGCAATCGGCGCCGGGCCGAAGCAAAGAGTTACGCTCGGCCGAGAGCATGCTGGCCGCGGTGAACAGGTACGGTCAGACGATCGATAGAGTCCGGTAGGTCATCGCAGCGCCAGCCAGGGCGAAAACGACTCCCGCGACAGCCGCAATCGTCCTTCCCGCCGGGATCAGCTTTTCGGCCGCGATCAAGGTTGCAATCGCAATCATCACAGGCAGGCTCATTACGCCTAGCACGCATTGTATCGCCATCAGCGACCAGCAGCAGGCCACGCAATAGTTGCCGTGATGAATTCCGGTGAACAACGCACTGCGCCAGTCAGGACGCCATCGCTCAATCATCACGGTCAGCGGGTTGCGGCAATGACTCAAGCAGGCATCTTTCCAGGGAGAGAGCTGGTAGAGACCGGCAATCACGATCGCAATTCCGGCGAGCGCCGGGACTCTGGCGGCCAGCCACGTCGAACGCATCGCAAAAGCGGCGAAGGCTCTACCGATCAGGTACACGAGGATTCCAAAGCCCAGCCACGACACGAAGTAGCCGGCACCGACCAGCACCGCCAGCGCCGGTG
>DATFSZ010000144.1:0-12319 GCA_035262365.1 Binataceae bacterium (SeqCode) | reverse complement strand
TACCGCCGCTGTAGCGGATGGTCGAGAAAGATCGAGTGAGCGCCGCCCGCCTCGAATAACGAATCGACGGCGTGCGCTGCCAGTTGCGCCGAACGCACCGTGTTGTAACGCAGCTCGGCACGCTGCTCCTGGGTCATCGTCCGACCTGCCCGCGCCGCGTCCATCATCTCGTCGCAGTCATTGAGGAACTTCAAAGTAGCGCTTTTGATCCCGTAGCTGGCTTCCGCGGCCAGTTTCTGGCTGTACGGATCTTTCGACACGACCAGCCCGAGCCCCCCGACGCGCGTCCTGCCGATTTCCAGCCATGCGTCAAGAAAGCCGGCGGCAGCGCCAAGTACGGCGGCGGTCAGCGTGTTGATGAACACCAGCGCGAACGGCAGACGGTATAGAGGCGCGCCATTGACGTCCCATCCGGGCAGCCGGCGGCCGATCGTGTAGTCCCAATGCGACTGGCTGCGATGCTCCGGGACCACGGCGCCATCGACCACGATGTCCTTGCTGCCGGTGCCCGCCAGTCCCGCGACATGCCAATTGTCCTCGATACGGTAATCCTTGCGCGGGAGCAGGAAGGTGCGAAGGTCGGGCGCTTGCTTGCCGTTGATTTCAACGGTGCCGGCCACGCCGCCAAGGCTGACCCATGTGCAATGGTCGCATCCGCTGGAAAATGACCAACGCCCGCTCAGACGAAAGCCGCGCGCGACCCGCTCGGCGCGCCCGGCGGGGGCGTACGACGACGAGTTCATCGTGGCCGGATCCTCGCCCCATACCTCCTGCTGGGTTTCTTCGGGAAAGAGCGCGACCTGCCACGGATGGACGCCGATAATTCCCGCTACCCATCCGGCGCATCCCTCGGCCCGCGCCACCTCGCTGACGGCGGAGTAAAACTCCCGGAGCGCCACCTCGCCGCCACCCCATCGCGCGGGCTGAAGACCGCGCACAATGCCGGCGTCGACCAGTTCCTTCCAGGTGCTGTCGGGCAGGCGGCGCAGGCGGTTGGTCTCGGCCGCTCGTTCACGCAATGCCGGCGCGAGGCTTTTCGCCAGGTCAACGAGGCTCGGACGAGTCTGAATCTTCGCTCCTGTCCGCTTGAGCTTTCGAGCCTCGGGCGTGCTGCTCACGTGCGATCCTCTCCGATACAAGTCAAGGGCGCGCCGGCGAGCGCGGAATCGGTCAGACGTGGCGGCCCAGAAAATTCGTCGTCAGGCGCAGGCCCTCGGCACATCCGGAGACCATCCAGATTTGCAAAAAGGCATGCGGCATGGCCTCAAGGACGTGAACCTCGTGCGGCGTGTTCGTCTTGCGCAGCAACTCCGCCATCGCGTAGGTGTCCGGCACCAGGTTGTCCGCCGTGCCGACAATCAGAAAGGTTGGCGGCATCACGCCGGCCTTGATCCCATTGAGCGGCGTCACGCGCGGGTCGGAGACCAACTCCTGCCGATCGCCGAGGTACGCCTTGATCATCATCTTCGTGATTTCGGGATTGCCGTCGGTCGCTTTGACCGCGCGCGGTATGTCCAGCATCGCATAAAGCAGCAGCGCCGCCTTGAACTTGGGCGCGTCCGGCTGTCCAGCCGTCGCGATCAACGTGGCGGCGGTCAGGTTGCCGCCCGCCGAATCGCCGCCAATCGCCATGCGGCTGCGGTCGCCGCTGTAGCGCCCTGCGTTCTCGGCGGTCCACTTCGATGCGAATACGCAATCGTCCAGCCCGGCAGGAAACGGATGCTCGGGAGCAAGGCGGTAGTCCACGTTGACCGTCAGGTAACCGGCTGCGGCGAATTCCATGCACAGCTTGGTGTGGGTCTTGGAGGTGCCGGAGACCCATCCGCCGCCGTGCAGATAGACCAAAGTGGGATGAGGTCCGGCGCCCTTGGGCACGCAGATATCGGCGCGCAGACCGGGGCGCAACTCCACGTCGGGATGATAGGCGCCAATTTCCGGCGGCTTGGCATTAAGCGACTTGGCGTTGTGGTTGACGAAGTCCCGCATCTCGGGGATGCCGCCCTGAAATTCGAATTTGCTCGCGCGCTCCAGAATCTCACGTTCGGTGGCCATGCTGATCTCCGTGGTGAATTGCGTTAAGAGCATCCTTTAATAGGTTCGCAGCCGCCGGGCAAACGAGGCTGCATTCGAGCGCGTCCACTACCTTTGCCTATCCAAACCGGGAATGTTTACAACGTTAACAAGTTCGATCTCCACGCTGGTCATGGTACGAAGTCCAAGTCCATAACTCCGCTCAAACCCACAAATCGTTGCCATTTTGCGCGTACTGCACGGAGCCATGAACAGAACCGGCCGCGCGAGCCGGTTGACATCCAAAAAACTAAAGAATATCTGCCCAAGCTGAGGAGCATGGCATGGAGATTAAATACGGCGTGATAAGTGCCGATTCCCATGCGCAGCTTGGCAAGGACGCTTTTGTCGCGCGCATGTCCAAGGCTCGCTTCGGCGACCGTATTCCTCATTTGCGCGAAACGGCAGCGCCAAAGTCCCGCCTCACCAGGGAGTCGGACAGCATCGTCGAGCGATGGTTCGTCAACGGTAAGATCGAGGAGCCGCGTGGCGTGTCGAACTGTCCCGCGATGATGGAGGATCCGTCGCGGACCTATTTTCCTCAGCGATGGGAGGAGGTGCCCGCCGCAGTGTACAAACCGTTGGAGCGGCTTCGGGAACTGGACCGCGACGGAATCGACGCCGAGGTGCTGTTTCCCAATCCGCCCACGCAAGAGGGTGTCTTTTTCCAGGGCGACGCCGAGTTCGAACTGGCCTGCGTGCAGGCGTACAACGACGCGCTGATGGAAGAATGGCGCGGCGCGAGCGACCGTTATGTGCCGTTGGCGCTGACGGCCTATCTTGGCGGTATCGAGCAAACCGTTGCGGAGGCGCGCCGCGCCGCGAAGATCGGCTACCAGGGAATCGTGATGATCGCGGAGCCGGCCAGCGCGGTCAGAGGCAGCGGGGCGTGGGCGCTCAGCGCCGACAACCCCGGCTACCGGCTGAAGCATTTCGCCGATCCTTACTGGAATCCGCTGTGGGAGACCTGTCAGGACCTCGACTTGACTATCCATTGGCATGCCAACGCCGGCCTGCGCGTGATGGCGCCCATCTGGAAAGGCTATGCTCCCGACCAGGTTTGGGCCGCGGTGGTTCCGCCCGCCTTCTCCGCGCTTTCGCAGTTCATTCCGTTGCTGGTCTTCAGCGGTATCCTCGACCGCTATCCGCGCCTGCGATGGGCGTCGGCGGAAACCGGCGTGGGATGGCTCAATTATGTGCTCGACGCCTGCGACCACGAATGGGAGCGGCGCCGTCTGTGGACCGAAGGAATCGCCGTCCGCCCCAGCGAGCGCCTGCAACGCCAGTTCTATGTCATGTCGTGGTTCGAGACCGAAGGAATAAAAGGATGCCGGCTGTCGCCCGCCAATATCATGTGGGAGTCGGACTTTCCGCATAATCCATCCACCTACCCGCAATCGCACAAGGTGGTCGAGCGCATGCTCGCAGGCGTACCGGCAGCGACGCGCCAGCAGATCCTGTGGGAAAACGCTGCGCGGCTGTACAAAATGGTTTAGCGCTGCGATGGAACCCGTTGTCAGCACCGACGATCACGTCATCGAGCATCCGGAGGTATGGACCAGCCGGATGGCAGGCAGCCGCTGGGGTAAGCGCATTCCTCATCTCGAGCGCCAATCTGACGGCGCCGAATACTGGCTGATCGACGGCAACCGCCTGCCCCTGCTCGGCAGCGGCTCAGCCGGCGCGCTGACTGCGGATCGGACAAGCGAGCCCAGCCGTTTCGAAGACATTCCCAAGGCGGCGTGGGCGCCACCGCAACGGCTGGCCGCGATGGATCAGGACGGCGTGGACTTCTCGGTGCTGTATCCGTCGGCCGCCGGCGTCGCCGGGGAGACATTTGGCCGACTTTCCGATCCCGAACTCGAACTGGCCTGTGTTCAGGCCTATAACGACTACCTGGTCGAAGAATGGGCTGCGGCGAGTCCGAGGTTTGTTCCTCAATGCCTGGTGCCGCTGAGTCCAATCGAGCAGACCCTGGCGGAAATCAGGCGCGCAGCGAATCGCGGCCACAAGGGCGTAATCCTTCCGCCGGTACCGGACCGTCTGCGTGAAGTCGCGCCGCATATCAACGATCCCGCCTACGACCCCGTCTGGAGCTTGTGCGAGGAATTGGAATTGCCGGTCTGCTTTCACGCTGGATCTGTCCCGCAACTGGAAATGGGTCCATACGCAGGTCTGTCTCGGCCTCTGGCCGAGGCGATGCGCGCGATCACGCGCCCGGCGGGCAGCACCTCGGTCATCTCCAACTTCATCATCTCGCGTATACTGGAGCGTCATCCCAAGCTAAAGGTGGTTTTCGCGGAGAGCACCGTAGGGCTGGTTCCCTACATTCTGGAGGTGGCGGATTACGCCTTCGTTCAGCGCGGGCTTAAGCGGCAGTTCAACTATGAAGCCACGCTGTCAGACCTTTTTCGCCGCCAATGTTACGCCGTGAGCTGGTACGACAACGCAAGCATCCGCCAGGCCTGCGCGTATGTGGGTGCAAACAACGTGCTGTGGAGCAGCAACTTTCCACTAGCCACGTCAACGTGGCCCGATAGTCAATCATTTATTCGACGCGCCGTGGAAAGCCTCTGTGACGCGGAGAGGCGGCGCGTGCTGTGGGCCAATGCGGCGGAGCTGTACAAAATAAGATCATAAGCGATTCGCTCGTAATCGGCAGGGAGGTTAGCCATGCCCCAGGTCGTCAAGGTAAAAGTTCAACCGCTCACCGCGGAAGCCTTTCGTCCATACGGCTTGGTGATGGAGGAAGGCAAGCAGATAATTTTTCCCGAAGTCGAAGAGGGTGGACGCCCGGCGTTGGAATTTCAGCGCAGCCGCGGGCGCAGAAGCGGCAGCAACAACACGCTGGCGCATTTCGCGGTGCACTTCTCCTACCGGCAGACCTTCATCCCCGTGCGCGGTTCGATGATCCTGGTCGTGGCGCCGCCGCCGCGCAACCGCGATGCGCAGCGCCAGGATTACGAACTGGATTATGAAAAGGTCGCGGCGTTCTCCCTATCTCCCGGGCAGGCGGCCGATATCGACATGGGCGTATGGCACAGCGCGGTGGTGCCGGAGCAGGAATGCCTGTGGGTGAACTCGACCCGCAAGGACGCCGGCGAGGGTGTCAACACCACGCGCGTCAATGAACGCGGAAAGCCCGAATGGAGAGATCCGCGCCCTTACATAGAATTCGTTGATATCCGCGAACGCGACGATCGCTTGGTCGAAGTGGAGTTGTGATTCGGTTGAGCCAACAAGGTCATTCCCAAGGCAGTGAGGAATCCCAACGAAGTGCGGCGGGCACCTTCGGCGTCGTCAGCGACTGACTTCACCTTAGCGCCGGCATCGCCGGGATTCCTCGTTCCGCGTACCCCGCTCGGAATGACACGGTTGAAACACGAAATGCAGAAAATCGAGCACGACGGCTGGGCAGAAGCTCCCACCCAGCCATTCCAAAACGCTACTTTTTGTCGGTAACCCCTGGAATGATCCCGCCGTAGCCGCCCACTGCCTTGATGATGGTGGGGCCGGTGTATTTGGGCAGGCTGGGAGCCTTCTTGCGCTTCATCGCCCGCTCTATGATCGGCTCGACCCGCTCCGCCTTCTCGCGCATCCGCCGCTCCTCGCGCTCCCTGAACTCCTGCATCACTTCGCGTCCCAGCAGTTCGATCGATTCGCAAGTGGCCTCATGGGGCATGTCGCCGCATTGCGTCAGCAGCATGATCTGGTCGATGCCGGTATTCTCCCAGATGCGGAAGGCGTCGCGCGCTTCCTTGGGCGTGCCGAAACAGGCGCCGCTGGTGCCTTCGATTCCGACACCCGCGCCCGGTGCGGCTTTGTACTTTTCCCAAACGCTGGTTTTGCCGGGTTCGTGCTCGCCGTACAGGTAATGATGTCCGAAGGCGTAGGTCATGAAGAAGCAATGCTCGGGTCCAAGTTGTCGCGCGCGCTCGCGGTCATTGCCGCATAGAAACAGCATCGTGAAGGCGATATTGGGATTGATAGTGGAGCCGATTGGTACACATTCCTCGGCGAGCACCCGGTAGTATTCATCCGACCAATGGTGCGCATCCTCGGGTGACACGAATCCGAAAGTCAGCGCGCCCAATCCCAACCTGGCGGCGAGCTTGATGGTTTCCAGGCGCGAGCACGCGACCCACAGCGGCGGATGAGGCTTCTGGCGCGGCTTGGGAATCACGTTGCGCACGGGAAAATTCAGATACTTACCCTCGTGCCCCCTAAACGGCTCTTCCGACAGCATCCGGGTTACGACCTCGAGCGACTCCAACCACATGGCCTGCTTTTCCTCGCGCGGCACATGGAAGGCAAACAGCTCGGCGTCGGCGGAAGTCTCACCGGTGCCGAATTCGACACGGCCGCCGCTGATCAGGTCCAGCGTGGAGATTCGCTCCGCCACGCGAGCGGGATGATTATAGGGGGTCGGCAGCGCGACGATCCCGTGGCCCAGCCGGATTTGCGTGGTGCGCTGGCTGGCGCCGGCAAGAAAGATCTCGGGGGCGGAAGAATGCGCGTACTCCTCCAGGAAATGATGTTCAACCAGCCATACGTAATCGATGCCGACTTTGTCGGCCAATTCCACCTGATCCAACGCCTGCTGAAAGCGGTTGTATTCCGAATCAGGTCCCCAGGGCCGGGGCAGTTGATGTTCGTAGAAGACCCCAAATTTCATCGATTTCCTCCCGCGCGTCGGCCGCTGCCGCCGGCCGCGCGTGCCATACTGAAAACTGAACTGCCGTTACGACTATTCGATCGGTTACGATCGGGCAAGCATGCTCCGACAGACGAGTCTCCGTAAGTACTCAGGCCATACCGGGGTTACCGGAAAGCGTCATATGCGTACATTTGAATTGTGCTATGCACTGCGACTCTGGTCAGGTATTTGGAGCGGTTATCGTCATCACCTGCATCGAGGGAGCGACCGCATCCAAAGCACAAAAAACTCCGCACAAATCAGCGCAACGAAACGGCGTTCGATCGTTTCAACAAGGCCTTTACACAATGGGGCGGCGGCGGTTACGCTAACTAATTCATTCGTGCGCCTGACGCCGGGGATCAACGGCAAGTTCAAGACTCTTTAGGGAGTATTACCGGAATGGCTCAGGATTACGCGATCGACCTTGAAAATGTCACGCGCGTCTATCATCGCGACGATTTCGAAATCCGTGCGCTGGATGACGTCACCATCCGGATCCCGGCGGGGCATTTCGCGGCGATCATGGGCCCGTCGGGCTCGGGCAAAACCACGTTGCTCAATCTGATCGCCGGAATCGATCACGCCACCTCGGGACACGTAGTGGTGGGCGGCGAGGAGATCACCGCGATGAAGGAAAAGGAGCTCGCGCGATGGCGCGCGCGCCACATCGGGCTGGTGTTCCAGTTCTACAACCTCATCCCGGTGCTGACCGCGTTTGAAAACGTGGAGCTGCCGTTGCTGCTGACGCCGCTCAAAAAAGCCGAGCGGCGCGATCACGTCGAAACGGCGCTACGAGTGGTCGGTCTCGCCGACCGGATGAATCATTACCCGCGTCAGCTCTCGGGCGGCCAGGAGCAGCGCGTCGCGATCGCGCGCGCGATCGTGGCCGACCCCACAATCCTCGTGGCCGACGAGCCCACCGGCGATCTCGACGCCCGGTCCGCCGAGGAAATCCTGACCCTGATGCGCGAACTGAATAGCCAGTTTCACAAGACGATCCTGATGGTGACGCACGACCCACGGGCGGAACGCTTTGTGGATACGGTCTATCGCGTTGACAAGGGCACTCTGATCGGCACCGAAACAATCGGGCAGGCCGCGGCGCCGCGGCCGGCCGGCACCGGGGCCTAGCAGTAAATTGCGCGGCACGTGCCGCGCGGTCCGCTCCTCAATACTGAAGCATCGCCGTGAGCTGGGCAGGGCTCGCACGCGGCAAGTCGAGCGGTACGTTTATGATCCCGCTGCGTTACAACATCAGAAGTTTGCTGGTCCGCCGCACCGCCTCGATCATGACGGCGCTGGGTGTCGCGCTGGTGGTGATGATCCTGTTCATCCTGCTGGGGTTTATCGCGGGACTGCAAAAGACGGTGCTGCAGGCAGGCAACAGCGGCAACTGGGTGGTGCTGAGCCGGGGCGTCACCAACGAGCCGGGCAGCTATATCAGTCGCGAGCAGTTCGAAATCATCCGCGCGCGCCCCGAAATCGAGGTGGGAAGTGCGCGCCAGCCGCTGATTTCTCCCGAGATGGTGACCGGATTTAACGCCTCGCCCGATGGCGCGCCGTCCAACAGCGGAGCAACCCTGCTGCGCGGAGTCCATCCGATTGCCTACCAGGTCCATCGCGGGATGAGCCTGGTGTCGGGACGATGGCCCCAGCCCGGACATGCAGAGATGATAGTTGGTCGCAAGCTGGCCATGCGCTTTCCCAACCTCACGCCGCCGGCGCAGATGCGTTTTGGGCGGCGCATGTGGGACATCGTGGGGGTGTTTTCAGACGACGACAGCGCGCGCGAATCCGAGATGTGGACCGACCTCGACGTGCTGCAGCAGGATATCCGCTACCGCAATGGTTTTGCCGCGCTGCACGTGGTGTTGAAGCCCGGCACCGAAGACGAGTTCAAGCTGGCGCTGGACAAGGACGTACGGCTGCGCGTTGATGCGGTTACGGAGGCCGAATTCTACTCCGCGATGTCGCAATTCGCCGACCAACTCCGCGCGATGGGCCTGGTGGTGGCGTCGATCCTGGCTATCGGCGCGATCTTCGGCGGTATGAACACCATGTACGCCGCGGTGGCGCGGCGCGGTTGGGAGATCGGCGTGCTGCGCGTGCTTGGCTTCAGCCGCGCCAACGTGCTGGCAAGTTTTGTGATCGAAAGCGTGATGCTGGCTCTGATTGGCGGAGTCGTGGGGGAACTGCTGGCAATCGCCGTCGCGCAGGCCACTGGGCTCTCCAGCCGCCTGATGAAGGCCGGGATGTTCATCTTCTCGTTTCGACTCGCGCCATCGGCCTTTGCAGCCGGCTTGATTGCTGCGGTACTGATCGGCGCCTTCGGCGGGCTTTTGCCGGCGCTGAGGGCCGCCCGCCTGGCCGTGGTCGATTCGCTGCGCGAGGCTTGACGGGAAGGCAAGGAAGGTACCGCCATGAGTCTGGCAACATTGGTGGCGCGGAATCTGCGCCGCAACCGCCGCCGCACCATCCTGACCACGCTGACGGTCGCGTTGTCCACGCTGATTTTCACCGTGCTGATGGCGGTGCCGGCCTCGATGGATCAGATTATCAAGGACGCCTCCGCCAGCCTCCGCGTGATGGTCAACAACCGCACGGGGCCGTGGTACGGCCTGCCGGTGCGCTACTGCGATGACGTGGTGCGAATGCCCGGCGTCAGGGCCTGCCTGTCGCTTACCGGATGGTTCGCCACCTACCGCGATCCGCGCGACGTCATTTTGGCCTTCGCGGCGGCTCCGGTGAATCTTTCCATCGGGGACGTCACGCCCGACTACCAGGTCTCGCGCGAGGCGCAGGAGGGCTTCATCAAGGACAAACGCGCGGCTTGGGTTGGCAGCCTGCTAATGCGCCACAACAGCTGGAAGATTGGGCAGCGGATCATGCTGCGCGCCAACGGCGCGGATCGCATGGAGCTAAGCTTCGATATCGTAGGCGAGATTCCTTCCAAGCATTATCCGAACACGTTCCTCTTTCGCCGCGACTACTTCGAAGACGCGCTCAAAGCCAACGGTCAACCCATCGGAGATTCGTGGCTGCTGATGGTGCGCGTGGCCGAGCCCGGTCAGGTCGCTGCCGTGATCAAGGAAATCGACGATCATTTTCACAATTCCGACTATGAGACCCGCACCGTAACCGAAAGCGAATCGATCGCGGGCGGCCTTTCGGCGGTGGGCGACGTGCGCGGCATCGTCTATAGCCTGTGCGCGGTGGTGATTCTGACTATGCTCCTGATCGCGGCCAACTCGATGGCGATGACTATCCGCGAACGCCTGGGAGAAGTAGCCGTCATTCGCGCGCTGGGCTTCGAGCGCTACCAGGTAGCCGCGATACTGTTCGGGGAATGCGCGCTGATTGGCGCACTGGGCGGCCTGATTGGGGCAG
The DNA here is from genome assembly GCA_035262365.1 of Binataceae bacterium (SeqCode). Lineage (GTDB taxonomy): Bacteria > Desulfobacterota > Binatia > Binatales > Binataceae > JAJPJA01. The sequence continues at coordinate 2,163 of DATFSZ010000144.1, read as the reverse complement.
GAATCGCATTCGCCATGTTCGGCTCGGGTGTTACCCTGGGAGCGGTGCTGGGCGGCACGGGCTATCTATGGGTCAGCCCGGCGGTTGCAATTGAAGGGTTCGCAGCGGCAGTGATGCTCTGCGTGTTCAGAGGCCTGCTACCGATTCTAAGCGCTATCCGCACCGCCCCGGCTCTCGCGTTCCGCGAGGTGGTTTAGCGGCAACCACAAACAGTCACGAATCAGCTCCGGCGCGGCGGCGGACCCTGGAACATCTGCGGCTTGCGCAGATCGCGCGCCATTGTCCTTTTCATCACCCTGAAGAACTGCTCCAGGTCCCACGGACCCTTGTTGTAAACCGTTCGCTCCGGGCTCATGTGGTAATAGCGCGTCACGCTGTAACCCTCTGAGCCGAAGACCTGACCGGTGATATCCGCCGCTTCGTCGCTGGCCAGGAAGATTACGATCGGCGCCACGTTGGCGGGATCGTGCACGGTCCCCCGCGCCTCGACGCTGGGTGTGATGCGGAACGATTGCTGGTGGATGGTGTCCGTCATGCGCGTGGCCGCCACCGGAAAGATCGCGTTGCAGGTAATCCCATAGCGGCGCAAACCGTTGGCGGTGCTCCAGGTCAGGCCCAGGATTCCCGCCTTCGCGGCGGAATAGCTGGGCTGTCCGGGGCTGCCGAGCGCGGCGTTGGAGGAGAAGTTAATGATTCGCCCGCTACGGCGCTCGCGCATGTGCGCAGACGCGAAACGGCTGGCGCAGAACGTCCCTTTGAGATGGGAGTCCAGCACCTTGTCCCAGTCCTCTTCGCCCATGTTGAAGATCATCCGATCGCGAATGACGCCGGCCAGGTTGACCAGGATATCCAGTTTGCCGAATTCCTTGACCGCCTGATCGACCAGCCCCTTGCCGCCTTCCATCGTAGAAATATCGCCGCGGTTGCCTACCGCCTGGCCGCCCGCGGCCTTAATTTCCGCTGCCACGTCATTGGCAGGCGACGACGCCGCGTCGCGATCGCCCACCAGCGTCACCCCCAGATCGTTGACCACGATTGAGGCGCCTTCGGCGGCCATCGCCTTGGCCAGAGCGCGTCCGATTCCCCGGCCCGCTCCGGTGATTCCCGCTACTTTTCCGTCAAGCTTGCCCATAACAGCTCTCTCTCATTCGAGTTCCGCGCAGCGCCGGCCTCTGTGCCTGCTCCTTTTGACAGACCCGGCACAAGGCCGGCGCTACGTGCAAGCCGCCGTCAGGCGGCGCAGACCGCGGCCATGCTGGAAATCGCCACCACGCGCTTGGCGTGACGGAAATCGTTGCGGTCAACGCCGTTGGTGCAATAGCCGAACGATATGCCGCTGACCGGGTCCGCCCAGGCAACCTGCCCGCCCACACCGTTGTGACCGAAGGCCTGCGGCGAATTGGTTTTGCCGAAGCCGCGCACGCCAGCCTTGCCGTCGCCGCCGGCGATGGTCATTCCCAGGCACCGGTTGGGAGGAATACGAAAGACCGGATCCATGTACCCTTCGGTGCGAACCCGCAACACATCGCGCAGCAGATCCTCGCGCCAGACCTGCGTGCCGTCGGGCGCACGCCCGCCCCGTAGCAGCGCCTGGTAGAGCATCGCCAGGGCGCTTGCGTTTGCCACTGCACCGCCGCCCGGACATCCGGCCTCCAGCACTTCGGGCTTGTTGAATCCCAGGATGGTTTCGTCGTTAATCTCCGCGGGCAGCACCAGGTTGAAGCCCATTTGCTTCATCTCTTCGGCGGTCATCGGCTCGCCAACGTAAGTCAGTTGGGCTTGCCGATGTTGCTGATCGCGCGGCAGGCCCATCTTGAGGTTCGGTATTCCCAGCGGCTCGGCAACCCGCACCCGCACGAAATCGCGGAAATCCATGCCGCTCAAGCGCTCGACAATTTCGGCCATCACCCAATGGGCCGACGTGGCGTGGTAGGCGTATTTCTTCCCCGCCGGGAATTGCATCCGCCAACTTTGGAAGCGCCGCACCCGGGCAGCCCGATCGAGCCATTCCCGCTGCGCATAGGGCGCGTCGGGAAAACCGCCGGTATGGATGAACAACTGCTCGACCGTGACGGCCTCCTTGCCGTTGGTACCGAACTCCGGCACGTACTTGACCACCGGCTGCGTGATGTCCAGCTTGCCGTCCTGGATCAGCAGCCAGGT
>DATFSZ010000143.1:0-67889 GCA_035262365.1 Binataceae bacterium (SeqCode) | reverse complement strand
ATATCGCGCCGGTGGTGCTGGCCCTGGTGAGTTCCGACTTCAACTACGTGACCGGCCAGACCATCATGGTCGACGGTGGCGCCGCAGTGCTGCGCTAGCCGATCCACACGATTGTTTTCCGGATGCTGATAGTGGCTCAGCACCAAGCACGATAGTCTGCAAATTTCTGGGCCCGCGCAAAGAATGAAGGCGGGCTGATCGAATCCCGTCAGCTCCTCGTCTCACCGTTCACTTTGAGTGGTTGGAGCTTGTGGTTTCGCCGAATCGACCCTTACTTACTCGCCAAAAAACGCCGCCCGTCAGCATTGCACTCCGGTCCGTCGCCCAGGGCGGATTCTGAGTGGGAACCCGGCAGATAATTTTTCCGGGATTGACCCACTTCAAGGTCAAAAAAAACTCGCAACGTTGCAACAAACGGTGCGTATTCTTTTTACAATCCGCCCGAGTCCGATGGTATTATCGCCCAAAAGGAGCAAACTGATGAAGAACCTCATTGTGGCGGGTTTATTAACCGTTATCGTGCTTGCGCTGCCTCATCCAAGCCAAGCATCAGGTCCCGTCATAGGGGTGCCCGGTTATTATGATCCAGCGACCTCAACCTTCGTGCCGATGGTTGCCCCCAAGGCAATCCCCCTGGCCACATTCGTTCGAACGGGTACCGTCAAAGTCGTGATTATGCTCAGCATCGAGCCAGCGATTGGTACTGACGAGGCCATCAGTTGCCAGGCTACTTTGCAGGCCTCTGATGCGAGCTTCGAAAACTCCGCTTCCGCCACTGGTCTTGTGGTGCGAACCGGTTCTGCGGGATCACTCACGATGTCAATTCCCTACCAGTGGACGATGGCGGCCAGCGGTGAACCAGCCACGATCACCGTAAATTGCACCGAAGGTAATGAATCCTTCACCCCTGGCGCCGTTGGGCACTCCATTTTCTTCACTGCGGCTCCATTCACGGTGCCCGCCACGGCCGGCGCCGTAACGACCAAAACCCTCAGTGCCTCAATGTAAGACGCTCGGAATTGCATATCGAGGCTCCGGGTTCGTGGGTTAGAGTACCCGAGCTGCGGAGCTTGGAATCTGCTGCCTTGAAGTCTCGGGGCTGGGTCTCGCGAAGCCCGGCTCCGAGGGTACGGTTTACTTGTGCCTGGACGATCACAGCCAAACGCATTGCCGTCCATCCCAGGTCCGGAGGACCAGCTCGCCTATATTGGCTGGAGATTCGCGACGCCGCCGCTTTCAAGACCGCCCCGGCCGAGCTACGCGCAAAAGGCGTGGCTCGAGGAAATCGCTAACGCTCGCCCCAAGGCGGCGGATTGTCAGCATTGGCATGATGCTACATTTTCGATCCCGGCGCTCGCGCGGCTGCGCAGCAAAACTACGCCATCTTGAGATTGCAGCCGCGATCGCGCGCTCATTCGAAGTTGACGCACTTTACCTTCCGCACGTCCACTGCAATACAGCCCCATGCCGGGCATCAAGAGCGTCATCTCATGTCAGAACTCCACGATTAATGCGTGGTCGCCAAGAGTCAGCTGGACTGAACGGGCAGCGCTGAGAGTCGGAATGGGCGCGGTGTCTTTGGTGCAAGTCGTAGACCTTGATGCTCGGGTCGCTAACGCTTGGAGGAAATCTATCAGCAAAAGATCGCGAGTCAGCTCGACTGAGACGAGCAGGAACCGATATAAGCGATCACCAACGGCTGCGACAGCAGCGGAGAACTTACTCGGCCATTGCCCTCCTCACATCACGCCGACTCTTGCGGCGGCAGACTCGCCGAGCACGCACATATAGCTCCGGAAGGTTTTTCCCTGACCACGCTGTCCGGGGGGCTTACCAGGGGTGACCGTTGGTGGACATAACATATCTGTAGTGATGTATAATGACAGTAGCGAAGGGTGCCAGGGAAACCTCTGCTGGCTCCGCGCCGAAACGCGCCGGACTAAGGCGGGCCGTTAACTTTTAGTAAGGATTGAATCCAACCTGGAGTTGACTAATCAACCTGAGTTGGGTTTATTGATGCATCACGGTGGGCGCAAAGTTCCAGTTCCCAGCCTCAGAAGACAGGCGTCGGACAATGTCGCCGCGTGGCCGTAAGTTTCTGCGCGGTGCCGGCGGCGCTGGTCTGGCCTGCGCGGAAAACTGGGTTTGGGCCCGCATCCGGGAGCTCGACTATCAAATTTGACCCGAATCTGGAATTGCGCCGGGTTTTAAGGCCAAGTATGCTTCTGGTAAGCTATGGTGACGTGGCTTTTAGTCCTGGAGCGATGGACCTGGATGATCCTCAGCCGAGGTTAATGCCATGAAAGCAAGCTCCACCGCGATCGACAAGGCAGTTCAGTCTGTCCTGGCGAAGGCCGGGGTTTTGGGCGCCAAGGAACTCGAAGCCTGGAAACGCCCGCAGGAAGACATCCGCCGCCTCAGCCAACGCGATTATGCCACCAGCTTGCGGCAGCGTCTCAGTTTCGAGCAGATAAGCGGACTGGTCGAGCGGGCCACAGATATCTGGCCGCACTTTAACCAGGAAGTGCTTGGCCCTCCGTCGTCGGAATTTTTTTCACGGGCAGCCAACGCCCTGCAACTGCACCTTAAGTCGGCACGCTACACCAGCCTGGCGCTGTATGGTTTCTACCTGGATCGGTCGGAGACAGCCCTGACCAAGCCGCTGATTTTCGTCAACAGCGCCCATCACGCCCTGGCGATCGGGACAACCTTTTGCCACGAAGTCGGCCATCATTTTTGCACCGAGATTGCCAAACCCAAATCCAGTGGGGTTCGCTTTTATTTCGATGCCGCCTACAATGAGCATCTGCGGGATCAAGGGGAATTGGCCGCGGACGTGATCGTAAGTCTGGCCGGCTACCCGAAACGTTCTGCAAAAACGATCTTCACCAAGGGGCAACGAAAGGCTCTGGCGGGAAAGGGAAGTCTCGACCAGCCGGCAATCGAGCGCATCCGGGCTCATCTTAAGGCGTCCTATGGATTCGACTTCCCGACCGCGCTCTCGGCCGATCAAAGTCTGCAATACCTGGCGGGCATGATCCACTACGCGAAGCTGCGCGCGGCCTTGCTCGAGGAATACGACCTATGAGCGCGCAAACCTTCGGCAAGGTCCTTAAGGAAGCGCGCCTCTCCGTGGGGCTGAGCCAGCAGGCGCTGGCCCGCAAACTTGGTGTGCGCGCCAGCCATATCGGATACCTGGAGCAGGGCCGCCGGCGCCCCTCGCTGATCCTGCTGACCGCCTTGGCCGATACGCTGGGAGTCGACAAGGAGCGGCTTTTCCTGCTCTCTCATCCCGAGGCCAAGAGCCTCATCAAGGCCGACAACGGGCGACGCGCCGGCACAAAGCAGCCCGACGCCTGGAAGGAGTTGCTCGCGGACAAAGCTTCGCTGATCCGCAACAACGTGACTGCGAAAGAACTGAGAGTGCTGTCGCATATCACATTGCTGGGTTCCGTGCTTAACCCACGCGATTACCTGTTCATCCTCAACTGTATTCGCCAGGCGGTAAAGCAATAGCGCTCGTAGGGCGCGGCCCGTTCGTCACCGCTGACGGCGCGGCGCCACAACATAGCATTTTCTTGGCCTACGATGCCGCTGCGACATCGACCATGATCTTGGTGGCCTGCTGGCGGCTTAGCGGAAGGACGCCGCGGTCGATGAAGCCTTCCAGCGGAATCGTCGAAACCCATCCCTCCAGGGGAAAGGCGCCCCGCGTCATCAAATCAATTACCGCCGGATAGTCGTTGCAGTACGTCTTGCTGCCGGTGATGTTCACCTCTCCGGCCAACAGCGACAGAGCGTTGAATTGGAACGGCTCCATATGCATCGCGACCACCACCAGGTGCCCCATCGGCGCTGTGCTGGCCAGCGCGGCCTTGAACGCGTCGGGAACCCCGGCCGCGTCGATCGACGCGTCGGCGCCGCGCCCGCCGGTAAGCTCACGTATCGCCTCGACCACGTTGACGCTGCGTGGGTCGAGCAGATGGCCGGCACCGAGCCGACTTAGAATCGCGCGGCGTTCGGCCGATGGCTCGCTGATGATCACCTCAATATCGCCTAGCGCCTTAAGCGCCAGGTAAGCGCCGACACCGATCGGACCACCGCCATGCACCGCAACGGTCTGCCCCACCCGGGCATGAGCCCGCAGGACCGCATGGTATGACACGGCCATTGGCTCCACCAGCGCGCCATGGCGGGCGGAAACACCAACGGGCAGCTTGTGCGCCATTGAGCGCAGCACCACGGTATACTCCGCAAGGCCGCCACCGTCGCGACTGTAGCCGTGAATGGCGGGAGTCGGGCAATGGTTGTACTGGCCGGCCCGGCACCAATGACAACTGCCGCAGGTCTGGACCGGTTCGACCGCGATCAGGTCGCCGACCTTCAAATCGCTCACGCCCTGGCCCAGTTCGACTACTTCGCCGGAAAATTCATGGCCCAGCACGACGGGGTTTTGCACTCCACTGAGCGGATGAGGCCGCGTAAGGGTCATCATCGGACCGTGATAGTACTCATGCAGGTCACTGCCGCAAATACCGTTGTAAAGGACGCGCAGCTTGATCTCGCCGGCCTTTGGGGACGGTTGGGGAATGTCGTCCAATCGGACGTCCTCGCGTCCATGGAAACGGATTGCGCGCATAACTCTCTCTCCTTTTTGGCCCGATGCTGCGGCTACCATTACATAGCGGAAGACCGATCGGCTATCCCCTCCGGCCGCCAAGCCAAACCGCGGCATTGAATATCGACACCGAATGTTCAATAAGGTTTCAGCGGCGCTGCGATAATGTACCGCGGACTCCGCGGTGCGTGCGGGCAAATCAGCGGGAGGACCGAACATGGCTTACGACCTTCTAATCAAGGGCGGCACTGTCGTGGATGGAACCGGGACGGCGCGTTACCGGGCCGACGTGGCAATCGAGCAAGGCCGGATCGCCGAAATCGGCAAGCCTATCGCTGGCTCTGCGCGCCGCGTGATCGACGCATCCGATCTGGTCGTGGCGCCCGGATTCGTAGATCCTCATACCCACTATGACGCCCAGATCTGTTGGGACCCGCAGATCACCAGCTCCTCATGGCATGGCGTGACCAGCGTGGTGCTGGGCAGCTGCGGCGTGGGCGTGGCGCCATGCAAGCCGGCCGACCGTGACGTGACGGCGGCCGACCTGACCAACCTGGAGGCCATCCCGTTTGACGTCCTGCAGGCAGGTCTCACCTGGGATTGGGACAGCTTCCCCAGCTACATGGACGCGGCAGCGCGGCGCGGGTCGGCGATCAACCTGGGCTTCTTCGCGCCGCTCACCCCCTTCAGGCATTGGGCGATGGGCCGCGAATCGCTGGAACGCGCAGCTACACCTCAAGAGCTGGAACGCATCAGGGACGCGCTGCGTGAGGCGATAAGTGCGGGGGCACTGGGCTTTTCCACCAGCGTTTCAAATATCGATATCGGCTATGAAGGCAAGCCGCTGGCGTGCCGCAAGGCGAGCCGTGACGAACTCCGCGCTTACTGCCGCGTCCTGCGCGACCTGGGCAAGGGAGTGATCCAGCTCAACCTCGCCGACAAGCCCTCCGACATGACCCCGGGCGAATACGACACGCTGGAGTTCCTGCTCGACGAATCGCGGCGGCCGGTCAGTTGGATCTCGCTTTTCGATCGCGACGATCTGCCCGAGGGCGCGATGCGGACGCTGGAGAAGTTCGAACCGCTGATTCGGCGCGGCGGAGTGCCGCAGATCAGCTGCCGTCCCTTGTTCCTCGAGTTGAATCTGCGCTCGCCGCTGCTGTTTATCACGCTTCCATGTGTGCAGGAGTCGATCTTCAACCGCCCCTTCGAAGTGCAAAAGAAACTCTACTCGGACCCCGGATTCCGCCAAAAGCTGCGCAGCGAAGTCGAACGCTCCGGGATGCATCTGCACACCTTTCGAAATCTGGATCGAATTGCGGTGCAGACGGTAAACAATCCGGTGCTAAAGGAGCTGGAGGGCAAGGATTTGGCGCAGATTGCGCGTACACGCGGCCGCACCGACGGGCTGGAGCTGCTGCTGGACCTGGCGCTGGAGGACGAACTGGAGATGCGCTTCGTGGTGGCGCTGCTCAATAATAATAAGGAGCGGGTCGGCCGCCTGGTGTGCGATCCGAGAACCATAATCGCGCTATCCGATGGCGGGGCGCACGTCGATCAGATTTGTGATGCCGGATATTGCACCTACCTGCTCGGCACCTGGGTGCGGGAGAAGGGAGTGATGTCGCTGGAGCAGGGGGTGAAGCGCCTTACCTCCGAGCCGGCGGACTTTTTCGGTATTAAGGATCGCGGGCGCATCGCCGCGGGCTGGGCCGCGGATTTGGTGGTATTTGATCCCAACACTGTAGGCTCGGCCGAACGCGGCAAAATGCGCAATGACCTACCCGGCGGCGCCCGGCGCCTGGTAATGGAAGCGCGCGGCGTTCATTACACCGTCGTAGGCGGCGTGCCGGTCCACGAAAACGGCAGCTACACCGGCGCAAAGCCAGGCCAGGTGTTGCGCGCGTAAAATACCGGGATGACGGGCGCCGTCTCCTTGACCAGGGAGACGGCACCCTACCGCAGCTATTAGAAGCAAGCTCGGCTAAGAAAGAGTTCGGACGCCACAATCCAACCGATAGCACGGGTCCGGATCCTCAGAGTCCTGGCCTTTGCAACGTGGCCGATTAAACCTCCACTGGATCACTCGCCGCGCCATACCGGCTTGCGCTTTTCCAAGAACGCGCGGACGCCTTCCCTAGCGTCGGCGCTGGAGCGGACCTTGGTCGCGAGTTCGTTCAGGTCCTCGTGCTCGACCTCGAAGGCACGGCTGATGGTGCGCCCGATCATGCGCTTCATCGCGCGTACCGACAGCGGGGCGTTGCCGGCAATCTTTTCCGCCCACGCGACCGCGGCCGCGGCCAGTTGATCGTCGGGCACGACCTTGTGCACAAGTCCCATCTCGCGCGCCCGCGCGGCGTCCACCGGCTCCGCCAGGTACATGATTTCCGCGGTGTTTGCCACGCCGGCGATCTCGGTGAAGCGGCGGAAAATAGCATAGGTGGGCAGATAGCCGATGCGCGCCGGCGTCATTCCGAGCTTCGCGCTTTGCGCCGCGATCCGCAGGTCGCACAGCAGCGCGATCACCAGCCCTGCGGTCAGGGCGTCTCCATGAATCGCCGCGATCGCGGGCACGGGAAGGGTCTGGATACGATGCAGGATTTTGTCGGGCGCAAAGGCTGGCCCGCCGCCGACTCCGGCGCCGCTCGCGCGCTCGACGTCGCGCAAGTCCAGGCCGGAGCAGAAGCCACGGCCCTCGCCCTTGATAATAACGGCACGGATCTCGCGGTCGCTCTCGATCATGCCCAGGGCGGCGTCGAGCGCCTCCAGCATTGCGATATTGATCGCGTTGCGTTTCTCGGGCCGGTTCAGCGCGAGGGTTACGTAATTGGGGTGACGTTCGATCTTGATAACTTCGTCGGACATGATAACGGCCTCGCTTTTTCCCCGCATTGTGCCACTTGAGGGCACGGATGCCCACAGCGGCACGCAGAGGCCGCGGGTGCGCAGGCAAGCGGACGCGGCTTTGCGCACCGCTTGCGGATCGTCGAATATAGGCCCACGTTCGTAGTCACGTTCGGGCTCCCGGCGGGAGGAAAAGACCATGTCCCAAATAGAGAGCAAATGGGCCTACGCGAAGGGCCTGCACGAACTGGGCAACGGCTGCTACGCCTACCTTCAGCCTGATGGCTCCTGGGGATGGAGCAACGCGGGGCTGGTAGTTGACAGCGGTCAGTCGATGCTGGTCGATACACTGTTCGACCTGCCGCTGACCCGCGAGATGCTCGATGCCATGCGACGGGCGGAGCCTGCTGCGGCGCGTATCGGCGCCGTGGTCAACACGCATTCCAACGGCGACCACACCTTCGGCAACCGGCTGGCGGAAGGAGCGGAAATAATCGCTTCGCGCGCCTGTGCCGAGGAGATGAGCCACGACCTGGGCGACCCGCGCCGCCTGGCGGAAATGAAGCGCGGCAACGACCCCTCCAGCGTGCTGGGCGCGTTCATGGCGGAAATCTTCAGACAGTTTGACTTCGAAGGCGTGGAGTACGTGCCGGCGCCGACCGTCACTTTCGAGGGCCAACTGGAGCGGCGCGTCGGCAACAAGACCGTGCGGCTGATCGAGGTCGGGCCCGCGCACACCCGCGGCGACGTGCTGGCCTATGTGCCCGCGGACCGCGTGATGTTCACCGGCGACATATTGTTTATCAACGGCCATCCGATTATCTGGGCGGGACCGGTCGCCAACTGGATCAAGGCTTGCCAGTTGATGCTCGACCTGGACGTCGAGACGATTGTGCCGGGTCACGGCCCGATTACAGACAAGCGCGGCGTGGCGGCCGTGAAAGGGTACCTGGAATACATCACCGACCAGGCGCGCCGCCGATTCGAGGCCGGCATGGGCGTTTACGAGGCAGCCAACGATATTTCGCTGGCTGACTACTCCTCATGGGGCGACGCCGAGCGGATCGTGATCAACGTGGCTGCTCTTTATCGGGAATTTTCCGGCGGCAAGAAACAACACGCTGACAACTTGTTCGAGATGATGGCGCGCCTGCGCGCCAGCCGCCGCAAGTAGGGATTTTAGCAAGAAATCGCGGGCTCTGAGCCTGGCGCTTTTAGATCACAATCGCCTCAATCGGCACCGCACAGGCCCAGGCGGCTCAGGATTAACTGCACGCTCGAGGTGAGTTCGGTCGGAGTTTTGTCACCGCGCGTAACGGGGCGGCGCGGACGGGGATTTGAGCGCGAGCGGCGCCGAAACTGAATCACCTTGCCGCCCGTAGCCGGCTGTTCCTTAGAGGGCTTGTCCGCCACCTTGGTCCCCTTGTTGGCGCCGCTGCTGCGCGCCGGTTTAAGCGGCCGCCGTCTTCACCGTTCGATTCGCATCCGCCACGCGCCGCCGTTGGGCGTGCAGTCCAGCACGGCGTATCCCTCGGCCTCGGCCGCGACCGGAATGTCGCGCACGCCGCGCGGATCGTCAAGCGTCAGTTCGAGCACCTCATGCCGGCGCATCTGCTCCAGGCGCACCTTGGCACGCGCCCAGTTCAGCGGGCATTTGACGCCACGCAGATCGAGATAAATCGTCGGTGTAGAAACCGCGGCGGCCACCTCAAGCTTTGAGCATACCACCGCGCCGGCGCTGCGAGCCACATCCGCCGCGTCGACGCGCATTTTCAGGCGCCGATCTCGATAGCGCGCTGCAGCAACTGGCGCATCACATCAGCGCTCTGCGCGCCCACCAGCGGGTAGTTGCCGATGATGAAGGTAGGCACGCCGCTGATACCGCGCTGATGGGCGACCAGAGTAGTGTTCTTAAGGCGCATCGCGTAACGATCTTCCGCCAGCGCCTGGTCGAGCGCCGCCACGTCAAGCCCCGCCTTCACGGCCAGTTCAAGCAGCACGCCGCGATCGCCGATATTGGCCAGATCGTGAAAATAAGCGCGATAGACCAATTCTTCAAAGGCGTCGGCGCGACCGTGCTCGATCGCGAACTCTTGCGCAGCCAACGCCAGGTAAGAGTTAGCCAGCACCGCGGGTGGGCGCATCTCGATACCGGCTTCGTCCGCCATCGATTCGATCATATGCCATGCCGCTTTGCGGCGCTCCTCGCCCATCGCGCGGTAATATTGCTCGACCGGGACGCCTTCCGGCGGCCATTCGGGGTGAATTTGGAAGCCGCGCCATTGAATTTCGAAGCCGAATTCGGGCTGAAGCCGCCGCAGGGTAGTCATTCCGATGTAACAAAACGGACAGACAAAATCGCTGAATACCGTTACCTTGCTTGACATCGGCGCGACCGCCCTTCTTCGAATCCGCAGCCGCGTGCGCGATTCGAACAGTTATGGTTCTTCTTCCGATCCTGCAAGCTATGCTAGTAGCATGCCTTATGCTTGCAAAGGGCCAATTGGTCAGGAGGAAGCATGATCCTCGACAGCCTTAAGCTCGACGGCAAGGTCGCGATTATAACCGGCGCGGGGCGCGGACTGGGCCGCGCGATGGCGGTGCGCTTCGCCCAGGCCGGTGCGGACGTGGTGGCGGCTGCGCGCACGCTCTCGGAGTTGGAGCAGACTGCGGAGCAGGTCAAGCCGACCGGGCGCAAATGTTTGATCGCGCAAACCGATGTTACCCGTTCCGATCAGGTCAATGCGATGGCGGGGGCGGCGATCAAGGAATTCGGCCACATCGACATCCTGATCAACAACGCGGGCGGCTACCACAAGGGAATGGGCAAGCCGCTCCACGAACTTACCGACGATGAATGGCGCGAGGGAATCGACACCAACCTGACCGGCCAGTTCTATTGCTGCAGGGCGGTGGTCTCGCAAATGCTCAAGCAGCAAAGCGGCAAGATTATCAATATCGCTTCGGGATGGGGTCTGCGGGGCGGTAAGAACGTTTTCGCCTACGCCTGCGCCAAGGGCGCGGTGCTGCAGCTGACGCGCTCGCTCGCGATCACGTACGCCAAGAAGAATATCTATATCAATTGTATCGTGCCGGGCATCTTTGAAGGCGCGGCGCAATTCTTCCAGGGCGGCAAGTTCATCCCGCTGGGCCGGATCGGGCGCGACGCTGAACTGGGTCCGCTGGCGCTGTTCCTCGCCTCCGACGCGTCCAACCATCTAAACGGCGCGTTCATTACGATCGACGGCGGCGGCCTGGCCGGCGGCATCACTCCAACCGGCGTCTTCCCGCGCCAGACTGACTGAAGGGGTCCAACAAATGGCGCTCAATGAAGCTCTCAAGGAGTTTTCGATCGAAGGCAAGGCGGCGCTGGTGATCGGCGCCGAGCTGCCGCTGGGCGCGGCCGCGGCGCAGGTCCTTGCCGAGGCCGGCGCCAATGTCGTATTGGCCTCACAGGAACCCGGAACCGGCGACGTGCTCAAGGACCTCAACAAGAAAATCGCGGCGCTCGGGCGCAAGACGGAAGTAAAGATCCAAAGCGCGGTTACGCGGGCCGATCTCAGCGCCTGCGTAGATCTGACGGTCAAGCAGCTCGGCGCGCTGGATATCGCGATCAACGCGATGGACGTTCCGTTCTTCGCCGCGGCGGAAGGCACCGACGACACCGCGTTCGAAAGGGTGATCGAAAACAATTTCAGGACCGTCTGGATGGCATGCCAGGAAGCCGGACGCGCAATGGTGCAGCACGGTGGCGGCGTGATCGTGAACATCACGTCGATCATGGCTGAACGCGGCGTGCCCAACGCCGCCGTCTATGCGGCGGCGCAGGCTGCAGTGCTTAGCCTGACACGCAGCCTGGCGCTGGAATGGGCGCGCAAGGGAGTGCGTGTCAACGCCATCGAGATGGGATGGGTGGAAGATGAGCGCAGCCCCGCGGTCAAGGACGAGGAATTCGGCCAGACCCTGGTCAAATACCTGCCCGAACAGCGCCTGCTTAAGCCCGAGGAACTGGGCGGCGCGCTGCTCTACCTGGTCAGCCCCGCCGCCGCCTACGTGACCGGCCAGTCGGTTGCGATCGATGGCGGCCTGCTCTGCCGGGTGTAGCGCTTCGCGTCGAAGCGGATTGCGATGCGCGTTCTGGTTTTCAACTGCGGCAGCTCGTCCCTCAAGTTCGAACTGATCGAAGTTGAGCGCGGCGCACGCGGTCAAACCCGTTTGCGCGGCCTGGTTGAAAGCATCGGGACGCAGGCCAAATATACCTACTGGCTCGGCGCCGACGTCGCGTCGCGCGGCGAGGTAACACAACACACGCATGAGGCGGCGGCCACTCACGCGCTGCACTGGATGCGCTCGCTGGAAGGCGACTACCTGAACGAACTGGGTGCGGCGGTGCATCGGATCGTCCACGGCGGCAGCGCGATTACACAGCCGGCGATCGCGGATGACACCGTGCTCGGCGCGATCGAGAAGGCGTCGATTTTTGCTCCGCTGCATAATCCGCCCGCGCTGGCCACAATCCGCGCTGTCAGCCGGATACTGACAGGAGTACCTGAAGTAGTCATTGCCGATACGGCGTTCCATCAGAGCCTGCCGCCCCGTGCGTGGACCTACGCGATCCCAAAGGAGATAGCCGACCGCCACGGTATCCGCCGCTTCGGCTTTCACGGTATCGGCCATGCCTACATGATGGAGCGCTACGCGCAGATCAGCGCCCGCTCCGCACAGGAACTCAACCTGATCACTCTTCAGCTGGGCGCCGGATGTTCGATCACCGCTATTGCAAAGGGACTCTCGGTGGACACTTCGATGGGCCTGACGCCGCTGGAAGGGTTGATGATGGCGACGCGGTCGGGTGACATAGATCCGGCAATACCGGGGTTTCTTGCCGCACGCGAGGGGCTTTCTTCGGACGCTGTCGAGCAGATTCTCAATACCAAATCGGGTTTGCAGGGCGTATCCGCGATTTCGTCGGACATGCGGGAGGTGCAGTCGGCGGCGGCGCGCGGCGATCGGAACGCCGCTTTGGCGATAGACGTTTTTTGCTATCGAGTGCGCAAGTATATCGGCTCATACCTCGCGGTTTTGGGTCGCGCGGACGCGATCATCTTCGGCGGCGGAATCGGCGAGCACTCGGACCAGGTCCGCGAGCGAATCTGCGCGGGGCTGGACGGATTCGGCATCCAGTTGGATAGCGAAAGCAACCGCCATGGCAACGCTGGGGAATCCCGGATCAGCGGTCCCGAGGCAAGAGTTGAGGTCTGGGTGATTCCCCTGGACGAAGAGCTGTACATGGCGCGCGCCGCCGCGCGGCTGCTCGACGCGGGAGGCGGATAGCACCTTGCCCTCCTCCACGTTAAGTGCGCCGGCCCGCTCGCCGCGCAAGGGGCTGAGGCGCCTTTTGCATCCCAATCTTCTGATTGTGGTGATGCTCTTCGTGGCCTACCTGGCCGTCAAGCTGTTTGTCGCGGAGGACCTCCTAAAGAGCACGCTGCGTTGGATCGGCGGACTGGGTCCGGTTGGCCCACTCATTTTTATCGGTCTTTATATCGTTGCGCCGATCCTGTTTTTTCCCGGCGTGATTCTGAGTATCGGCGCGGGCACTGTTTTCGGACTGCTGGCAGGGTCGATCTACGTATCGATCGGTGCGACGTTGGGCGCCACCTGCGCCTTCCTGGTTGGCCGCTACGTTGCGCGCGAATGGATCGCCGCCAAACTCCAGGGCAATGCGAAGTTCAAGGCTGTTGACCGCGCGGTGGCGCGGGAGGGTTGGAAAATCGTGGGATTGGCCCGGCTGTCTCCGCTGTTTCCGTTCAATCTGCTCAACTACGCGTTCGGACTAACCGACATTTCGCTCCGCGATTACTTCTTCGCCACCTGGGTTGGGATGATCCCGGGCATCGTCATGTATGTGTACCTGGGGTCGCTGGTTGGTGACATCGCGATGATCGGGAGCCGCCCCGTCAAACGCAGCTCCGCGCAGTGGGCATTTGAGGTGGTGGGCTTTGTCATTTCGGTCGCGGTGACGCTGTACGTAACATATATAGCGGGCCGCGCCTTGCGCGAAAAAACCGGCAATTGAAGGAGAGTTCGGGTGACGGAGCCTGCACCGGCGCTATCGATCGCTCCCGCCGACATCCACAATCAGACACTGCTGCGCAATGTTCATCCGTCTGATTGGGTCAACCCGGAGCCCGCCGCACGCTACAACATGGTCGTGATTGGCGCTGGCACGGCGGGCCTGATAGTCGCCGCGGGCGCCGCCGGGCTGGGCGCCAGGGTCGCGCTGATAGAGCGCGAGTTGATGGGGGGCGATTGTCTCAACTTCGGCTGCGTACCCTCCAAGACCCTGCTGCGATCGGCACGTGCGGCGGCTGAGATGCGCGCCGTAGCGGCACTGGGCGTTGCGCCGGCGCACGCCGGCGGCGCTGATTTTGGCGCCGTGATGCAGCGGATGAGGCGTTTGCGCGCGGAACTGAGCGTGAACGATTCGGCGTCGCGCTTCCGCGGCCTGGGCGTGGATGTATTCATCGGCGCGGGCCGGTTTTCCGGCCCCGATCGGGTTGAAGTTGCGGGCCGCACCTTGCGCTTTGCGCGCGCCGCGATCGCAACCGGCACTCGCGCCGCTGCGCCGCCAATCCCCGGCCTCGCGCAGGCGGGTTATCTGACTAACGAGACGGTCTTCTCGCTAAGCGCGCTGCCTGCGCGGTTGGCGGTAATCGGCGGCGGTCCGGTGGGATGTGAACTGGCGCAGGCGTTCGCGCGCTTCGGTTCGCGGGTGACGTTGATCGAAGTGGCGCCGAGCCTGCTGCCCCAGGAGGATCGCGACGCCGCGTCAATCATCCGGGAATCTCTGCTGCGCGACGGAATCGAAATTCACGAAAGCGCCAAGATTGAAAGCATCGCAGCCGGCAGTGGCGGCAAGCGATTGCGGCTTGTGCGCGAGGGAGCCCAGACCGACATCGAGGCCGACGAAATATTGGTGGCCGCGGGAAGGGCCCCGGTTGTGGAAGGACTTAATCTCGAAGCTGCCGGAGTCGAGTACGACCGCGGCAAAGGCGTCAAGGTCAACGACCGGCTTCAGACCACCAATAAGCGGATTTACGCGGCGGGCGATGTTGCTTCGCCTTACCGTTTTACGCATGTCGCGGACGCCACCGCGCGCATAGTGATTCGCAACGCATTGTTCCTGGGCCGCGAGCGCGCCAGCACCCTGACCATTCCATGGTGTACCTACACCGACCCCGAAATTGCACACGTCGGGCTATACGAAGAGCAGGCGCGACAGCGCGGCTTGCGAACTTTTGTGCAGCCTATGGCCGGCGTGGATCGGGCTGTGATCGACGGAGAAACCAGCGGGTTCGTGAAGATCCATATCGCCGAGGGAAGCGATCGAATCCTGGGCGCCACGGTTGTCGCCCGCCATGCGGGAGAAATGATCTCGGAACTCACACTGGCGATAATGGGTGGAATCGGTTTGGGGAAGATCGCCCAGACTATCCATCCATACCCGACGCAGGCCGAAGCGATCAGAAAAGTCGGCGACGCGTACAATCGCACCAAGCTTACTCCGAGGGCCAGCCGATTATTCAGCCGCTGGCTTGCCTGGACGCGGTAGGCCCGCAGTTACCCTTGAGAGTTAATACGCCGACAACCCCCCGTCGGCGGCGATTATTGCGCCGGTTATCATCCGCGACTCGTCGGAGGCCAGAAACAGGGCGATGTTGGCGATGTCCTCCGGCTGGCCGGTCGCGAACGGGTGGCCTTTCATTCTTTCATTGAACTTCGAGGCCACGCGGCTGGCGGCCGGACCGGTACGGGTTTTGACGCGCTCGGTCATCACCGCGCCCGGGCAGATCGCGTTGACCCGGATGCGATGCTGCGCGTAGTCGCACGCCAGCGCCTTGGTCAGAGAGATGATTCCGCCCTTTGCCGCCACGTAAACATGAGCCGGTGTAAATCCCATCAGGGCCGCAACGGACGACATGTTCACCACCGATCCACCGCCGCTCTTTATAAGCTCTGGAATTCCATGGCGCGAACACAGAAAGCATCCGAGCAGGTCAAATGAAATCGTGTGGTTCCACACGCTCATTTCCACTTCGGTGGCGAGCGTGTCCTGTACGATCGAGCCGCCGGCGCAATTGTACAGCACGTTGATGCCACCGTAGCGCTTCACGGCCGCGGCAATGCTGTTGCGTACGCTGTCTTCTTTGGTGACATCGGTCTCGATAAAAGTTGCATCACCGCCGGCCGCCTTGACCGCCTCCTCGCTGGCGCGCCCCAGCTCGGGTTTGATTTCGGCGATGACAACCCGCGCCCCTTCGCGCGCAAAGATCCCCGCGGCGGCGCGCGCGATACCCGAGCCCGCGCCCGTAATGAACGCCACTTTGCCGGCCAGCCTTCCGCCGTTGCTGCTCATTGTCGCTCCTCCCTGGTGATTTGCGTTGGAGGTATGGTTATGACCTGCCGTAAACGCGGTCAAAGTTCTGTGCACCGATCTGCCGGCGTTCGTCTTCGCTCAGCGGGAGTTTCTCCATCACGCCGATGTAATCCGCCTGGCTGACGAACGGATAATTGCTGCCGAACAGTACCCGGTCGACGCCGATACGGCGAAACATCTCGGCGGTTTCTTTCAGACTCCATCCGCCAGCTTGTCCAACTTCATGCAGCCGCAGCGAAGTGTCGGTAAAGACGTTGGGATACTTGTTGGTCAGACGGATGGTATCCTGCTCGGCACCCATCCCGAGGTGAGCCAGCACCAGCTTCAGCCGCGGATAGCTGCGCACCACCGCTTCGAACCGGTTGGGATGGTGAATGTCCGTGTAATTTTCGTTCACCCCGATTTTGGCCAGACCCTCGGCCGGCACCTGGGCGACCGCCAGCGTGAGGACGGCAGCTTCACGCCGATTCGCCTCCTCCCACAGGACCGCCATTTTGGGATCGTCGGGATACACGCCGATATACATCGGCAGAATCTTGAGGCCGGCGGCGCCCTCGGCCAGCCGCGCCTGGATTTCGTTGCGCGTCCACTGTTCGCCGAACAGCACGGGGTTCACCGCCGCAAGACCGGCGAACCGTCCATGATGTTCACGGGCGGCCGCCGCGGCCCAACTGTTGTACTCCGACTGCTCGGCTGCAAGCTGTGCGGTCAGCACGCCGCGATCCGGCTTGCCGCCCCGCCTGGTTTCCTCTTCCATGCGGTCCGACAGCAGCTTGCTGTCCGCGATGAGCGGCACGATCATCGTCGTGGCGATCCGTGCCTGGTCCATCACCGGAAGCGCCTGTTCGGTGGTGCCGTCCCAGGGACCGTGGAATCCCAACGCGTCCATGAAAGCCCTGGTCGCGCTAGCGGATGGATGAATGTGAGTGTGGGCGTCCTTGTAGCCGTCCATTGTCATCTCCTGCTGCCGCGTCGGCGGTGTCTTCGGGTCGGATGTTAATGAGGCATCGCTTCGAGCGCAAACGCGCATCGCGGCGCGGAGCCCAGGGTTGAATCCGGCCTGTGTAACTGCTCCTCGATCGGCGCTGGACAGCAAAGTTGAGAGCAGATCCAGAGCGGTGTATAAGGAGAGATGCGGAAAGCCGCAATCTTCTTAGCGGCACTGTGTTGCGCTTTCGTCTGCTGCAGCCGGGATCCCAACGGTGCGGTTACGCATCGTGGCCGCGACGGGCGGCCTGACCGCTGGATCTACAGAGTCGATAAGGCCACCTACCAGATTTCGATCGATACCAACGGAGACGGCCGGCCGGATGTCGTCAAGACCTACCGGAACGATGAACTCGTCATGGTCGAAAGCGATCGCAACTTCAACGGCAAAGTTGACCTGGTCCAGAAATACGTACACGGGGTTCTGGCCCGCGAGATCCGTGACGATGATTTCGATGGCAAGCCGGAAACCATAAGGGAATTCCGAAACGGCAAACTTGCGATGGTCGAGCGCGATCCGCAAGAGCGCGGTTATATCGACATCGTCGAGTACTACGACGATTCCGGCAAGCTCATCCGCCGCGAAGTGCGACCGAAATGACTTCAGCCGGGCGCCGCGAGCGCTTCGCTCCTGCCGCAATTGAAGTGATTGGGCTCCCCGCCGCCGTAGGGCAGGCTATCGAAGATGAGGTGGCACGCGTGTCTCCGCCGGCGCTGGTGAGAGCCGCAGCCGAACTTGGGCGCTGCTACCAGGAAGAGTCAGGCGGCCGGGCAGTGCGATTTGACTCTCGCGAGGCGCGCCTGGCTTACGTGGTCGCGCGCATGCCGGCCATCTTCCGGGTCAATCAATTGGTATACGCGGAGCTCGGGCGCTCGTTTCCCGCAATCGATATCACCAATTTGCTCGACCTTGGATGCGGTCCCGGCAGCGCGACTCTGGCTGCGCGTCAGATCCTGGGCGGCCTGCAAAGCGCGACCCTGGCCGACCGCGATCCCGAATGGCTTGAGATAAGCCGGCGTTTGGTGGCTGCTTCGGACCCGCAGCTTGCCGCCGCGTCGCGCTACACGGCATTGGATTTGTGCGACGCGGCGGATCTGGGTGAGCACGATCTGGTGACCGTGTCATACGCGTTGGGCGAATTGCCGCCGCATTCAGCAGGAGCGCTGGTGCAGCGGGCATGGAATTCGGCACGCCGCGCCATTGTGATCGTGGAACCTGGAACGCCGCACGGCTTCGCGGTGATTATCGCCGCACGCGACCTGCTGATTGCCGCCCAGGCCAGGATCGTCGCGCCCTGCACGCAGGCTGAGCGATGTCCACTTGCGGCGGCAGAGGACTGGTGTCACTTCGATACACGCGTTGAGCGCACCAGCCGCCATCGCAGCATCAAATCCGCAAATCGGCCCTATGAGATCGAAAAGTTCTCTTACCTTATTGCCGCCCGGGAGCCGCCGCCGACACCCCCACACGCCGCCCGCATTATCCGCCATCCGCTGAAAAAAAGCGGCCACGTGGTACTCGACCTGTGCAATTCCGCGGGCGCTGCGGAACGATCCGTGATCTCCCGCCGCAACAAGCCGTTATACCGCCAGGCACGCGCCGCAAAATGGGGCGGCCTTTGGCCGCCAGATAGTGGCGAGGCGTCGTGAGTCCGGTGCCAGCCGCCTCAGTCGGCGGAGTTGCCGGCGGGGCAATCTTCGAAGCTGCCCAGGATGCCGTAGTTGCCCGCGCTGGTGGGTACGAACATCAGGCAAAAATTCGTCCGGTGTGGCGCAAAATGCAACCACGACAGCGTTGAGTCCTCGTATTGCGCGCAACCGGTCAGGTAGACGGTCTTGTCATTACGCATCACGGCCGCCACCGCCGCGTCGTCGATCTGAGCCTCGGTTGCCACGGTCTTGGAATAAGCGGCGTCGGGAAACAGCACGGTTTGGGGCATTCTTACGGCGGACTCGCCGCATTCGGCCAACGCCGGAGACGGTGCCGGCGGAGGATCGCCGATCAACAGGCGAACCGCGACGCGCAGGTTAAGTGCCGGCGTGCGGCCGCTGTTCATAAGGACGACGCGAACCTTCATCGAACGCCCCGCCATCAATCCTGAGAGGATATCTTCGTGGCCGCCCCACGGACCCACCCAGGGACGCTGGGCCAAAAGCGTTGCCTCGACGCTGGCGAAGGCAATGATTGCAAGCAGCACGATGATCAGGGCGGCAATAAGAAAGCCCGGTCCACCCCTACGCGCTACAGTCACCTGCGGGGCGCGCGCGCCTTCGCGAAGCGCGTGCTCCTCGCCTTCGAGGATCACCCATTCGCCGTGGTCGATGCTGCCGGTCGGCTCTTTGTTGCCTGGAACCATTGTCCCCGGATTCCGTTAAGTATAAGCCAATATTACGAGCCGACTCATTGTAGATTGAGGTGGGCTGAGAATCATAGCGGGCGCGGCCGTGCGGGCGCGCCTGTATGGCAAGATGGGGGTCAGCGCCGAACGTTGCCGGAAGGATCCTTGGTGAGAGGCTGGTCAAATCGAATTTTGCTGTTGGTCGCGCTGGCAGGCATCGCGCGCTGCGGAACAACCTCTCCGCCGCCGCCGGCGCAGCCTAACGAAATCGCGACCGCGGCGGTGGGCGGGTTGTGGACGGGAACGATGCAGGTGAGCCCGTGCGAGCTCGCAGCCGTGCGGTGCAACGCGGTCAACAACGTTACCTTCACGCTGACTCAGTACGGCTCACAGGTAGTCGGCGACTACACGTGCACTGCGGGCAACACGAGTTGCCGGCACGGCGGCGCCGACGACTCAGGAAAGGTCACATCCGGATCGGTCTCCGGCAATCAGATCAATCTTCTGGTCAAAGTGCCGGCCGACGTATCCGAATGCTTTTACAACGGCGCCACTTCCTCATCGGCTCAGGCCTCCGGAGTTTACGTCTGCTATAGCGAGGGCAGGATGATCGAAGAGGGAGTATGGAACGTGGCCCGCCAGTCGTCCGAAGAGGCCGCTCAACCTTGATGGTTCCGCCGGCACCCACAGGGTGGTTTCAGTCAGGGAGCGGCGTCGTGCTTGTGGCGCCGCGCAGCCGAGGGCGGCGCAGCGTTTGAAGCAGGCCGATAAAATCCCAGTCGCCGCGAACGATGCTCTTGAAATCTTCCATTGAGTACCGGTCCTCGATTCCCGCGCGCGGCAATCGGAAAGGATCGTCGCCGGCCATCAGCGCCCGATGAACGGTCGTGGCCGCAGTGCGAAACCCTGCTTCCTGCACCAAGCCGACTGCTTGCCTGCTGAACCGCCCAAATGGATAGGCGAAATGATCGCACGGCTTTCCCAGGCGCATCGATATCTCCTCCCGGGAACAGCGCAACTGCTCCATGACCTCGCGCCGCCCCAACATCGACAAGTCGCCGTGTCCCGAGGTATGCGAGCCAAAGCGCAGGCCGCAGCCGTCCATTTCGCGCACCTGACGCCATGAGAGCAGCGCCCGCCCCTTCACGAGCCCGGAGCGCCCGGTGTTTACGGCGAGATTGTTTGATTCGGCGATGAAGCCCGTCGAAAGGTAGATCGTCGCCGCAAAGCCGTGCTCGAGCAGGCAGGGGAGCGCGTCTCGATACACCCCTTCGTAACCGTCATCGAACGTGATCGCGCATTGTGCACCGGACGCGGCGCCGCGGCGCGCGTCCTCCAGCAGAACGTCGAGCGGCACCACGGCGGCGACGGTGCGCAGGTAATTCATTTGGCGCGCGAAAAGATCCGCCGTGATCCCGCAGCCGATATCATGATACATGAGAATGAGATAGCGGCCCCGCGCCGGAGCGCCGGCACAGCGGCGCAGCAAACGCCAGGCTCGGGCGCCCGCCCGCAGCACGGAGATGGGACTATTTCGAATCAGGGCCATCGTCGCCGCCGGCCTACTCTTCAACGTTCTCGCGCGGCCGGCAGACGCCCGTAAGGCTTAATTCATCGTCTTCCTTGTCGCAGATGTCCGTCGGCGAGCAATCGGCAGTGGACCAGCAAGGCTCGGAATACGGCACGCACAACGCCTCCTGGAGTTTGGAAGAGCCATACCGGGCGCATACGAAGCCCGGCGGACATGGCTTGAGCTGCGAGCAGCGCAATATCGGCATCGAGCCCGCGACATGCTCCAACGGGTCGGATTGCGGAGGATATTCGACCTGGCGTCTGCCGGTTATTCCGAACGGCGACAGCGGAGGCACGATGCACTGACCGCGAAAGCCGGTCTGATGGCGGCAAAACGCGCCACGAGGACAATCGTGGCTGCTGGTGCATGGCACATGGAGCCGGTAGGCGCGCGCCACCCGCGAATCCAAGCGTGACAGCGACGATGAATGAAACAACCATAGCCAACTGCTTGCGCTGAATGATGTCGGGCAGAGTCATTTTTCCGCGCCGATGCATTTCAGCTCGCCTGCTCCGGCAAACTGGACAAGAGCGGGTTCGGATAAATGCCTGGAACGAGCCGCTTGCCATCGGCGCGCAGCCGTTGCTTTTCCGCCACCGCCCATACAAGTGTGCTCACTATTCCGGCCGGATAGCGGCAATCGCCGCCCAGGGTCTCGCTCAGGTAGAGAATGAGAACGGGGAGCACGAGCAGCAGGACTACCGGTGTTCGAAGTCCGAATCGGTCCGCGGGGCGGCCAAACAGCGCAATGAGGGGGCGCAAGAACAGGAACAGCCAGAGGCAAGCGGCGGGCACGCCCACTCCCACCGCGCGAGAAAGGTAACTGTTGTGAATCGGGATGCGCGGCCCCCAGGTCCACAGGTCATCCCACGAGGGAAAATAGCGGTTCTGAAAAATCTGGCCCTCCGCGCCGAAACCAAAACCTACCAGCGGGTCCTCCATCAGCCGATGCAACGAGAATTGCATCACTTCGGTACGCCCGGTCAGCGTCGTCACATCGCTGCGAGTCAGGTAGAGCAGCGCTTGCGGGCGCATCTGGCCGGCTACCATTACCGCCAGCGCGGCGGCGGCGATCACGGCCAAAAACCCGCGCCGGCCATAGCGGTAGATGGCGAGCGCCGCCATACCCAAGATCATCGCCACGGCGGCGGAGCGAGAATCCGCGGCCACCATCATTAGTGCCGAGACGACGATCAGCACGGCGGTGCCGATCTTCTGGCTGCTCGCGCGCAGCGAACGCCAGCAGGCCAGGGCCGCTCCAATCGTTATCATGTTGACTTCGCCCACCTGGTTGGGAGAGTCAAATATTCCCTGCAACCGATAAGCGTCGAGTTCGCGATCGAGCATCCAGGCCGAAGGCAGCGGGATGAGGGCGGTAATCGCAATGATCGTCGTCAGGATCGCGCAGGCCGCGAGCACGTAGCGGATCATCCGCTTGAGCGAGTCGTTGTCTTCGACGTCCAGTGCGATCGAGCACAGCGCCACGAAGAGCAGCGTTGAACTAAGCGCGCGGCCGAAGGAAAACATCGGGACCAGCGACCAGGTGGCGCTCAGAAACGCCCACGCGAAGTACAGCGAATACAGCCGGAACCCGCCGCGGGAAAGAATCCCCGAGCGCCACACCCGGGGCAGCATCGGAACACAGAACAACAGGTAGAGCGGATAGCGCAGCAGCGGGCGCTCCGCTTCAGTCAGCGGAAGAAAATTTGCCGAGGGCAAGGCCTCGACCACCAGCAGCAACGCGAATACGCGCCATTCCGAGCGCCGGTATGCGAGACTCGCAAACAGCACCAGCACTCCGGCAGCTGACAGCGCGACCGTCCCGATTGCGGCCGGCGCAAAGAGCATCACCGCCAGCGCCCATATCCCCATCGCTGCGACGAGCAGCAGGGTGCGGGTGGACGCCGGCGGCCGGCGCTCCCCCGCCCATGGCCGGAATTCCAGACTAAGTGCAGTCATCTATACAGCACCCTCTCCTACAGCAGCCTCTATATCGCAACCTCTTGAACTACCGCCTCCGGGGCGATTGCCTCCAGATAGGTTTCGGCCCATCGCCCGCTGAGCTTGACCGCGACGCGATTAGCCTGCGCGGCGATTCGCGCGCAGCGCGCGGGGTCGTCGTAAAGCCTGGCAATTGCGGCGGCCAGATCGGCAGGGTTCTCCGGCTCGAAGAACTCAACCGCGGTCTCATCGAAATATTGCGTGATTGGATCAAGGCGTGCCGCAACCACCGGCACCCCGAGCATCGCATACTCCATCAGCTTGACCGGCAGCATGATTTGAGTGGCCGCGTTGTCTCGATTGGGCACTACGCCGACGCTGCATGCGTGAAGAATTGGGGCCATTTTCTCCACCGGCACCGGCGCTTCGAAACGCACGATGTCATCGACGCCAAGCTCGCACGCCAGCCGCTTGCAATCCTCCAAGGCCTCGCCGCGCCCGATCAGGCGCAATTCGATTCCGGGTACGCGGCTTCGCAACGGGCGCATCGCGCGAATCGCGACGTCGATACCCAATCGCGCCGAGATCGTGCCGTGATAAACAAGGCGGAAACCGCCTTCGCGCCGCAGCGGTGCCTGGCTGTAGGGGAATAGCTCGGGGTTAGGCGCATTGAGCACTACGCGCAGCTTGCGCCGGGGAATCCCGGCGCGCGCAAGGCGGATCAAATGCAAGCCGTGGGTCGCGAGGACGCGGTCCACCAAGCAGGCACTGGCCCGCTCCTCAAGCATCAGCAGCCGCTCGCCCAGGCATCCGGCGGGCCGTCCGAACTTGACCCGGTAGAGCTCGGGCAGCGGATCGTGCACATCGAGCACGATCTTCGTACCAGCCAGCTTCGGACCCAGCGCGCACGCGACGATAAAGTCCGGCATGTTGCATACGATCGCGACGTCATAATGATGGCGCGCGGCCAGGCGCGCCGCGGTCCAGGTCGCTTTGAGAAAAAAGGTCGCGTAGGCGTAGATGTACCGGAGCCGGTTGTGGCCGCGATAATGCGGCACCCTGATTCCGATCAGGTTGGCGGCGGTGCGCACATCACCCATGTCCTCGGACAGGCAGATGACGTCGACCGCGTAGCCCGCGACGGCCAGCGTTTTGACCTGGCGCTTGACGCGCGCGTCCCCGCGATAGGTCAGGTAGCCCAGGATCATTGCACGCTTTTGCGGCGGCACGCCGTCGGCGTGGCGGGCGGGTTGCTCCGGTTCGATTCGCGCCGCGTCTTGAACCAGCAACATCGAGTCTAGCTCCACAGAGAATCCATCAGCAGCAAGCGGCGCAGTTGCTGCTTGCGTACGAACCTGATCAATTCGGGATCGTTCACGCGGGGCCGGCGATGTATCCATCCCTCGAGATAGCCGGCGACCATCATGATCGAGCCCAGCAGAAAAGGCCGTTCCACCACGCGCCGCGCCGCCGCCACAATCAGGAACAGCGGCGAGTAGCCCACGTACCAGGCGGAGCGGCCGATTGCGTAGCGTCCACGAAGACGTCCGCCGGCGGTGCCTTGCGGACGATGGTGCAGGCATCTGATGTGGGGAAACGTGAGCGTCTTGAAACCCGCCATCCGCGCTCGCGCTCCGTCCACCACGTCCCAGCCCAGACCGGGTTCGAGTTTGCCCACCACTTCGAAGCAGGCCCGCGAATACATCTCGGCCGCCCCGCGCGTATGCATCGACCGCACCGCAACGTCCTTCCATCCGCCGTCCGCGGGCTCAGCCAGAATCGGACTGGCGATGCCAAGCGCGGAGTCGTGCCGGAACTGGGCGATCAGCGACGCCACCATATCGGGACCGAAGCTGAGGTCGGCGTCGAGCCGGAAGATGAAGTCCATCGATCGCCATTCGTCATCGTTAAGAAAGCGCATGATCACCGATTCACCGCCCGCCTGGCGAGGCCGATCCGATTTCAGATGATGCGGACTGATCCACGGCGTTGCGCGCGCGGCTTCGTCCACGATTGCACCAGTGCGATCGGTCGAAGCGTCATCGATGATGATCCAGCGCTGCGGTACGATGGTCTGCGCGCGCATGCTCTCTATCAGTCCCGGCAGGAAACGTTCCTCGTCGCGCGCGGGCGTGATGGCAAGATAACGAGCCGTCATCGCCTACCCTCCAAACGCCTGGGCGGCGCCCGAAATCAAGTCGCCGCCGCGCAAAAGCGAGCGGGCGGTGGATCGCTCCTGCCAGCAATAGACCGCAGCGGGCGGCGCCAAGGTCAGGGCCAGCGCGAGCCATTGGCCGGACGCGAGCCAGGAACCCAGCATGGTTCCGGCCAGAGCCGCCAGTGCACACACGGCGGCCGTGCGCATACCCGGCAGAGCGGCAACCAGCAGGCTGAGCGGACTTAACTCGATCAGCCGACAGACCATCCACTGGCCGGCCAGGCTCACCAGGCTCTCCACCGCGCTCATGCCGGCGCATACCGCGGCCAGCCCCAGCGGGGCGAGCAAGGTGACGGCGGACACGATTGCAACGAGGCGCAGTCCGTGCAGCAGGATGTCGAGTGCGGGCAGGCCGCGAGCGTAGTAAATCGAGCCGATCGCGAGCCGCAATCCGATCAGCGCCAGGCCGACGGTAAGCAGCCGCAAGGGCAGCGCGGCCGGCATCCACTTCGCGCCATATATCGCGGCGATCAACTTGGGCGCGGCGATCGCCAACAGCGCCATCGCAGGCAGGACCAGGCGGCTCACCATCGAAATTAGCGCGCGATAATGATGCGCCAGAAGCGCGCGCTGCTCCTGTATCGCGCTGAACGCGGGCACCGTGACGCGCCCCACCACGCGGTAGAGCCGTTCCGGGACGAAGCGCAGCAGGTCCCACGCCATGCTGTAGTAGCCCAGCGCGCGGCTGCCCAGCAGCCGGCCCACCATCACGTAGTCAGCGTTCTGCGAGAGGATGACCAGCGTTTGTCCGCCCAGGACCCCGGCGGCGAACGGCCACAGATCGCCCGCCGCGCGCAGACGCGGCGCCCCGCGCGGAACGAATCCGGACGCGATCCAAATAGTCACGCCGCGCAGCGTCGCACGCGCGGCCAGCCCGCACGGCAGGCTGAGGCGGGGATAGCCGGAGTAAAGCAGCGCCACGGCGGCAGCCACAAAGCCGCCCTCCGCGATTATGTCGGCGGCGGCCAGAGCGTCGTAGCGCAGCGCGCGCTGCAGCAGCGCGTTGGGAACAGCCGACGTGCCCTCGATAAAAATCGGCACGCAGACCAGGCGAATCATCACGCCCAGGTTGACCATCGCCATCAACCGCTCGAGCAGCGGCGCGAAGACAAACAGGATTGCTGCCGCGGCCGCGGCACAGACCGCGGTTACCCACCAGGCGGTGGTTTGATGCTCGCCGAGCAGCTCCTTGCGCTGGATGACCGCCTCGGGGAATCCCCCGGTGGCGAGCAGCGCGGCGATCGAACTCGTCACGATCAGGATACGCAGCAGGCCGAAATCACGCGGTTCCAGGGCGCGCGCCAGGAAGATCACGCCACCCACCCGGATCAGGTTGGCCACCAGCTCCGCCTGCAGGTTGAACAGCACGCTGCGGGCAAACGCTCTCCACAGGCGGCGGTCATCGGCGCCGCCGGGCGCGGCGGCAGGCGCATGGCCGGAGCCGCGCTTCATCGGCCGTCTCCCTGCAAGACCGCGCGCGGCGTGCGGACCAGGATTGCGAGGTCGCGCGCCAGCGACCAGTGATCGATATAGTCGATATCCAACCGCACCATCTCGTCGAAGGAAAGGCGGTTGCGCCCGCTCACTTGCCACAGCCCGGTCAGTCCCGGCAGCGCGTCGAGGCGGCGCAGATGCCATTCCTTATAGAGCTGGACCTCGTAGGGGATCGCCGGACGCGGACCGATCAGGCTCATGTCGCCGCGCAGCACGTTGATGAGCTGGGGCAGCTCGTCGATACTGAAGCGGCGCAAAATACCGCCCAGGCGAGTAACGCGCGGATCGTGCGTCATTTTGTAGAGCCCGCCGCCGCGATTGGCGACGGAATTAAACGGGCGGCCCTGCGCGATCCATCGGGCGGTATATTCGCGGTGCGCCGCGTCGCTGGCCTGGCGCATGGTGCGGAACTTGAGCAGCTCAAAGGGCCGCGAGCCCATTCCCAGGCGGACCTGGCGAAACAGGATCGGACCTCCGTCAAACAGCCAAATCGCCAGCGCGGCCGCCAGCATCAGCGGCGCCGCGATCAGCAGAATCGGGCAGACCAGGATCAAATCGAAAACCCGCTTGCGCGTGAGGTTGAAACTCCCCACTGCCGATCGCGCCGCGCTCGCCTGCATCGGACTTCCCACCCGGGCCACCTCAAAGGGCGCTGCGCACGGCGGCGGCAACGGCTTTTACTTCGGCCTCGGTCAGATGCGGATGCATCGGGAGCGACAGCGTGGTATCCGCGATCCGCTCGCTGACCGGAAAATCTCCCGCTTTGTAGCCCAGCGCGGCGGCGGCGGGTTGCAGATGCAGCGGCAGCGGATAGTGGATGCCGTTGCCGATACCGGCGGCGGTAAGTACGGCGCGGATCGCTTCGCGCCGCTCGCTTTGGATGGTGAACAGATGGTAGCAGGAACGCGCTCCCTCCGGTTCGATCGGGATGCGCAAGCCGGTGGACGAGAGCAGCTCACGGTAACGCGCCGCTACCTCGCGCCGGCGCCGGTTCCAGGGGTCCAGACGCTCCAGCTTGGCGCGCAGCACCGCAGCCTGCATCGTGTCGAGCCGCGCGTTGTAGCCAAAAAAGTCGTGGCCGTAATGGGAAGTGCGGCCGTGATCGCCCAGCTTGGCCACCATCGCGGCCACCCGCTCGTCATTGGTCGCCACCGCTCCGGCGTCGCCCCACGCCCCCAGGTTCTTGCCCGGATAGAAGCTGAAGCATCCGGCATCCGCCAGCGTTCCCGCCTTGACCCATCCGCGCCCGGTTTGGAGCTCCGCGCCCTGCGCCTGACAGGCGTCTTCGACTACTTTAAGATTAAATTCGCGGGCCACCGCCGTGATTTGTTCGATCGGGGCGGGCAGCCCGTAAAGGTCCACCGGCACGATCGCGCGCGGTCCTTTGGGCGACCTGAAACGCCCGGCCTCCAGGTAACGGCGCAGACCCTCGGGACTGAGGTTGCAGGTCTGCGGATCGACGTCAACGAACTCGGGCACCGCACCGCACTGCACAATCGCGGCCGCGGTGGCGATAAAGGTCATCGGCACGGTGAGGACGCCGTCGCCTGGACCGACCCCCAGCGCCATCAGGGCAAGGCGCAAGGCGTCGGTTCCGCTGCTGACGCCGGTCACTCTGGCGACTCCCAGGTAGCGTGCGAATTCCTGCTCGAAGCCGGCCACCGCCGCACCGCCCACGTAGGCGGTGCTGGCGTGGATAGCTTCGAATTCACACGCGACGTGCGCCGCGATTTCGCGGTCTTGCGCCGCGAGGTCAAGGAACTTGATAGCCATTTCGATTTACTCCTGGCGCGCCGCCAGCGCGCGCACCCGGGCGGGCGACCCCGCCACCAGCGCGCCCGCGGCGACGTCGTGCGTGACCAGCGCGCCCGCACCGACCATCGCGCCGGCGCCGATTTCCACTCCGCACATGATCACCGCGCCGCTGCCGATCGAGGCGCGCCGGCGCACATGCGTGCGTTCCAACTTCCAGTCGTGGTCGGTTTTCGGCGCGCCGCCGCTGCCAGTGGCACGCGGGTGACGATCATTGATGAAGACCACGCCGTGGCCGACGAACACTTCGTCCTCGATTTCCACTCCGGTGCAGATAAAACTGTGGCTGGAAATTTTGCAGCGCCGCCCAATGATGGCGCCGCGCTGCACTTCCACGAACGCCCCAATCCGGGTCTCGTCGCCGATGGCGCAGCCGTAGAGGTTGACGAACGGCGCCAGGCGCACGTCGCGGCCCAGCCGCACGTCGGCCGCCACCATGGAGAACGGGGTTGAAGCGCTCATTTGGGGACCGCGTATTTGACCGGCACCAGCGTGCCGTTTTGGCGCAGCGAGGCGTCAGCGCTCTCCAGCACGCTGACCACGCGCAGCCCGGCCAGCCCGTCGCTGCGCGGGCGGCGTCCGTTCAGCACGCAATCGATGAAGTGCTCGGTTTCGGCCTTCAGCGGCTCGTGCTCGGTGACGCGCGGCGCCAGGATGTCGCCGTAGCGATAGGTGTAACGGAACTCTCCGAAGGTATCGTAATAGGGCGCTACGCTGACCCCTTTGTCGTAGATCCGGATCGGCTCCTGGTAGGCGATATCGTCGTAGATCAGCATCTTGCGCGAGCCGACCACGGTGATACGCCGGATCTTGTTGGGGTCGAGCCAACTGACGTGCACGAACGCGATCAGGTTGCCGGAGAAATTCATGGTAAGCATCGCGACGTCTTCGATCCCGTGGTTGTAATGGCTGCGGCCGTGGCAGTTGACCGACTCCGGGGCGCGCCCCGCG
This sequence comes from Binataceae bacterium (SeqCode), assembly GCA_035262365.1. Taxonomy (GTDB): domain Bacteria; phylum Desulfobacterota; class Binatia; order Binatales; family Binataceae; genus JAJPJA01. Next base: position 38,672 of record DATFSZ010000143.1, on the reverse strand, counting down.
ACGGCCAGAACGATCGAGATGTCATGCGGCGCGAGGTCCCAGACCACGTTGATGTCCTGCTGGATCAAACCCAGGTTGGTGCGGGTCGAGCTGATGTAGAAAATCTCGCCCAGCTCGCCGGAGTTGACGATCTCGCACAGCTTGGCTACCGACGCGCTGTACAGGAAAGTATGTCCGACCATCAGCACCGCGCCGCGCCTGGCCGCCATCTCGATCAGTTCCGCGCACTGCTTGCCGGAGGACGCCAGCGGCTTTTCGACCAGCACCGATTTGCCCGCCGACAAACATCGCTGAGCCAGCTCCCAATGCGTGCGCACCGGCGTGGAGATGATGAATGCGTCAACCGCAGGGTCGGCCAGAACCGGATCGACCTGCTCGTAGGTCCGCACCGACGGATACAGTTTCTGCACGTGGCGGCGGCGCTCGGAGTCGACGTCGCAGGCAACGACCTGATCGCAAAGGCCGCTGCTTTGCAGGTTGCGCACCCAGTTCGGACCCCAGTACCCGAGCCCCACCACGGCGACCGTGCCGAGGCGCTGGCGCGCTCCAGCGCGGTGCGCTCCGTCGCGTCTGACTGCGGACTCCCTCATCGGGTGCTGCGCCCCAGGCCCGCAATCCATTGCAGCCGATCCAGCGCCGGGCTTTCGTAGCTGTTCAGTATCACGCCGCCAATCCTGCACTTGGCCAGATTGATTACTGCCACAGTGCCCGCCAGTTCATCGCGGCGCGTGGCGCCGTAGCGGGCGACTACCAGCACCGGATCATCGGGGCGCGCCACCGCCAGCATCCGCGGGTCCAGCCGCACCGCGCCGAGATCAACTACCGCGGCGCGGTAGCGGGCGATCATCTGCTGCAGTTCCGCGAGCACGCCGTCGCGCTCGGCGCGCTCGCCATTGCCCGCAGCCGCGCTTTGCCCTGCATCGGCCAATGCTGCGCAGCGCGCCGTCCACAGGTGCGCCATCGGGCTCTGATCGATCCGCACCGGGCGCCCGTTTCCGCCGGTCTTGCTCTCAGCCTGAGATGCACCCGCGCCGACCAGCAACGTCTCGATACCGAGCCGGGCGGCCAGATCTAGGGCCAGGGCGCCGGCCACTGTCGACGCACCCGCGCCGACGCGGCAGCCCGCGACTAACACCCGCGAATGACCCGTCAGGCGGGCCATCGCCGCAGTCGGTTCCGCGATCATCCGTATCCCTTCGCTGTCAACCAGCGCGGCGGCGGCGGCAGGCATCCCAAGGTCCGCGTACGCGGCGGTTAGTGGTGCGCTGATTGCGGGTTTGGTCTCCGCCGGCGCGCCGATTACTTGTGAAATGTTGGACACACCTGTGCTCCTTGATTTGGCGCCGGTCAGACCCTGGTGTGAGCCGGCTTGGCGCGCAGTACCGCCACTACCGGCACCGGCGAGGATTCGAGAATCGCGGTCTGCGAGTAGATGGTCGGGTCCTGGCGCTCCTCCCACCACGCCGCGGCCAGACCGGCGAGCAGCGCCAGCACCAGGCCGGCGCCGAGGTTCAGGCCCAGGCGGGGAAACCGGGGCTCCACCGGCTGGGTGGGCGGCATCGCCAGCACCACGTTCATGATCCGGCTTTCATTGAGCTCCAACTCGGCGCGGGCCTCCTCGCCCTTGCGCAGGTAGGAGATATAGGCTTCGTTGTCGGCCTCGACCTCGCGCATCGCACGCTCCACCTCCACGCCGTCATTGGCAAGGCGGCGCAGCTCGCTCTGGTAGATTTCGATTTCGCCCGCCAGCGAGCGCTGGCTTTCGCCCAGCGCCGCGGCGCTGACGCGCGCCTGTGCCAGGTTGGCGGCCAGGCCCAGCCACACCGGACTGAGGTCGCTTAGCCGCTCCACCACCACGGTGTGGTTTTCCTGCTCCAGCAGGTCATGCGCATTGGCCACCTGACGAGTCACCTCGCGCGCCAGCTTGCTTCCGGAGCGGTAGCGCTCCAGCACGTCGTCGCGGCCCAGTTGCAGCGCCAGCACCTTGGGCTTGAGCGCTTCATAGGCCGGGTTGGGCGCGCTCTTGATCTCTTTCAGCAACCGCATCGGTGAGTGCTTGAGCCCGTCCTCCAAAGCGGCGACCTGGCGATTGACGCCGTCCAGCCGGCTTTGGTTCTTGCGGTATTCGGCCTGGAAACCCGACAATTGGTAGACCACCGCTTCACTCTGATCGGGCAGGCTGAGGATCCCGGTCTGTTCGCGCACTGCGCGCAGATGGTCCTCGGCGGCGTGCAAGTTGTCGCGCCGGCGGCGGATTTGCTGATCGAAGAAGCGCTCGGAGCGGACGTCATGCACGATTTGGGCGTGCAGCTCGAAGTAGCGTTTGAGCAGCGTGGCGAGAAATTCGCGGCACCAATTCGGATCGCGCGCGCGGAAGGTGACTTCGAGCAGGTTGGATTTGCGAATCACCGAAGCGCCGACGCGCTTTTCAAGCGCCAGCGAGCGCCGCTCCAAAGCGCTGGGCAGGCGCGCGCCGTGAAGTAGCGCCGTGAGGGCGTCGGGCAGGCTGCTCAATCCGTTCCACGCGGTTGCGAGCAGGCCGGCCCCCGGCTCGCGGCCCGAGAGGTCCGACAGCGCCCGTTCAATCAGGCGGCGCTGCGTAACCAGCTCCATCTCCGAATTGAGGTCCTGTTCGGTAACCTCGCGGTCGTTGACCACCGGCGCGTTGGGGTCGTTGGCAGTCTGCAATGCGGGCGAGACGACATAATGCGCCCGGTTGGGCGAAACCAGGATCCGGGCGCTGGATTCGTAAAGCGGCGGATACACAACGGTGCCCACGAAAATCAGCGCGAAGATCCCCGCCGCTGTCCATATCGCGACCGCGCGTCGGCGCCAGATCGCCTCCACCCACGCGGCCAGGTCGTGTTGTTTCATATTCCCCCTTTTGCGGCTGCGGCCCGCTCAAAACGGCGGCGCGATACTCAGGTAGGGCTCGATCGGCAGCACGTCTCTGATGTATTGCCGGACAAACAGATCGATTTGGCCAATCGGACTGCGCGGCACGACCAGGATATCGTTGGGCAGCAGCGCCACGTCCTGTACGTGATGGTCGCGGTCCTGCGCGACGGCATTGGCCACCTGGACAAACGTGCCGTACGCGTCGCCGCACGCATCGCGCCGGATCAGCACGATCTGGTCGGGACGCGCGTCGTTCTTGAACCATCCGGTGGAAATGATCGCCTGGGTGGCGGTCATCCCGGGCCGCAGCGTCACCATGCCCGGATAATTGACCTGTCCGCCGACGAAGACCTTGCGAAACGGACTGTCCATCACACCCACCGTGGCGCTGGGATCGTAGAGGTCCGCGGAAAAGACGAGGTCGAGCTTCTGCGCCAGTTGCGCAGGCGTAAGCCCGGCGGCGGTGACGTCGCCGAAGGGCTCGATCGTGAAGCGGCCGTCGGGTCGGACCTGGACGTCGCGGTTCAACTCGCCGTTGCGATAAAACGACAGGCGCAGCTTGTCACCGCGCTCGATTCGATAAACGCTAAAATCCTGAAACAAAGTGGCGTTGCTGAACTGCGGCGCGGCATTCGCCGTGCCGCACCTGGCACTTAAACCGCCCCCGGATTGCGCCAATTGCGGGCTCGTGTTGGGCATCGCGGAGACCGCATTCCATTGCTGGGCGCCGCCGCTGGTGGTGACCGGGCTGCATCCGGCCAGCATCAGCAAACCTCCCAACAGCGCCAGCGGCCCCGCGACCTTGAGGGAAATTGTCATCGTTGTTGTCTCCAGCCTCTGTGGCAGCATCTGGCGGCTAAGCGCAAAGACGCCCGATAGTGGCCAGCAACTCGCCCGGATCGATTGGTTTGGCTAAAAAGGCATTGGCGCCGGCCGCCAGCGCGCGTTCGCGATCGCCGTCGAGGGCATGGGCGGTGGTGACCACGATCGGCAACCCCGTCCAGCGCCGATTCGCCTTGATCCGGCGGGTAAGAGCCAGGCCGTCTTCGCCCCCGGCCAGTGACAGGTCCATCAGGATCAAACCCGGCCGCTCGCCCAGTTCCTCCAGCCGCGCCAGCGCGTCAGCGGCGTTGGCCGCGCCCAGCACTTCGTACCGGCCCTGCAAGATCGCGCGCATGAACAATGCCTGATCGGGCTGGTCCTCGATCACGACCACTGCCAGGCGCGGCGCGCGGGCGCGCGACGGCGGCGGCGCGGCGGGGTCGGCGGGCGGAGCCGGCGACGCCGTTGAGCCCGCCGCGGCGCGCGCGCTGGGGTTCCCAATGCACCTCCAGCGCGGCGGGAAAAATCACCGAGAAGACAGATCCCTTGCCCGGGCAGCTCGATATCGCCAGCGACGCCCCGATCAAATCCAGGTACTTGCGCGCCAGCATCAGGCCCAGCCCCGAATGCTCGTATTGCTGAGCGGCGCCATCGTGCGCACCATCCAACGCGCGCTGCATCTCCTGGGTATCGAAGCCCACCCCGGTATCCCGGACTTCGATACACAGGCGCTCGCGGCTGTCGCGGCACAGCTTGACCACCGCTCCGCCGGTATGGGTGAATTTGATGGAATTGTCGATCAGGGCGGACAGGGCCGCGGTCAGGCAGTGCAGATCGCATCGCACTCCCGCGCTTGGTTCTCCGATCTCGCAGATCAGCCCGAGCTTCTTCGCCGCCGCCAGTACGCGATGGTCCTGGACCAGCTTTTCCAGCAAGCCCGGCAGATCGATCCGCGCCGGCAGGACCGTGAGGGTTCCCTGCTCGATACGCGAGTAGTCGAGGATGCGGTTGATCGCCTCCAGAATTTGGGCGCCCGAGCGGCGGATACCCTCCAGGTAGGGCCGCTGGCTGTCGTCACCCAGAGCGATCAGACGCTGGGCCAGCAGTTCGCTGTAGCCCAGGATGATGTTGATCGGTGAGCGAATGGCATAAGCCGCGCGGGCGAGGAATTCGCTCTCCACGGCTTCCTGCCCGATGCTTTTCTTCGCCAGCGGCGAATGCTCCTCAGCTTGCCCTTCGATGGTCATGCCGTTACAGATTCCTTAAATGGCGCCAGAGAGCATCGGCGCGTCGGGCGCGAGACTGCGATGCTCCTGGTTCAGTTCGAAAGTTCTGCAATCGCCTCGTTGCGGCGGGACTGCCCGCCGCTTTGTCTCATCGGCCTGTGTCCAGTTCACAAATCGCGGCCAGCGCCAGGCGGACCCGCGCCGCCTCCTCGCCCATTAGGGAAAGCAGCGCCTGCAGCCGTGTCCTATCGCCGCCTTTGGCTGCCAATTCGACCTCGCAGCACATCTCGGCCATCGCCCGCGCCCCAACCAGCAAGCTGCTGCCTTTAAGGGCATGAGCGCCCGCCGCCATAGCTTTTGCGTCGGCGCTCCCGATCGCATCGCGGATAGCGCGCAGCCGCGGGGTCAGTTCGTTTATGTAGAGGGCAAGCAAGTCGCAGAACAAAGCGGATTCTTTGGCGTCGAAATGGCTGCGCAACTCGGCCAGAACCGCCGCGTCGATAGGTTCGTTGCTGCGCCGGGCCTGACCGGCAAGTGAATCATGCGGCGCGCTGTGTTCCGCTGCGCCATCGGTATTGTCACTTGACATGTGAGTCTTTACGCTCCAGTCAATCAGCGAGCATGATATATGCCAGTGGTTATTGCCTGCCTGGCTGTCGGCGTAAGGACTAATCAGCATCTGCGGCTCGTACCGAACCGCAATCGTAACCGGATAGCAGCGGCGCCTGCTGTATCGTTGGAACACAGATGACGTAGTCAATGAGTTGCCAGTGGAAACACTTCCCCCGAATGATGTAGCTATTCGTTCCGGAAAGGAATGAAATGATTAGCCACTCTTGCCAGCGACTGGCTAACGCTAGTTATCGATGTCGGCGATGGCCGGCGAGCCGCAACCGCTCCGGCGAAGCGAAGTTTACCGACGGCAACGCATCAGTGATTGTCCGGCGGCGATGAACTGCCGTAAAGAAAGGTCGTGACCGCGATCTGAACCGCATCCTCCAACGCGACATGGTCACCCTTGTAGCGCTGGATTCCGCGGATCATCCCCAGCAACGATTCCGCCATCAGCTCGAAATCCAGGTCGCTGCGAATCAGCCCGTCGCGGGCGCCCTCGCGCAGGACCTGACTGACCAATGCGGCGAGTTGTCCGCGTTCCTTGTGGTAGCGGACCTCCTGGGACCGGGGCAGCTTGGTAGGGTCGCGCAAAAGGACGAAGAACTGGCGCCGGGTCCAGAAATAGGACAGCGTATGGTAAACGATTGCCCTGATCCGCTCGGGAATTGACGGGGCCGCCCCGAGCGCGATTTCGATCTGGTTGCGAAGCTGGACAAAACCCTCCATCACGGAGGCGGCATAGAGTTGCTCTTTGGACCCGAATTGGCGGTAGACACTGCCCTTGCCCACCCCGGCACGAGCCGCGATCTGGTCGATTGGAACGTCCGGGAAGCCTTTTTCGCCGAACAATTCCATTGCGCTTTGCAGGATACGGGCGCGCAGCATCGGAATCGGACGGCGGCCGGGGCGCGGCTGCTGAGCTTTTTCTGCCCGCCGCGGCCCTAATCGTATAAGCTGTCCCTTGTCGTTGCTATCCGCCACAGCTCTGCCCGCCCGGCTGCGATTGGTCCGCAGCGGTCCCGGACGCTTTGAATCATATTATGGACTGTAGCGTCCATAATTGGAATAATGCTTTAATGCATCGCGGTCAAGCCAGAAACCGGCCGGCCGCATTTCCCCGCGCCCCAAGCGGCTGGACCTGAGCGGATCGGAGGCTATGAATTCCACCATTCCACGGACCCAAGACGAGCCACATCAAATGCGGCAAGCGCGCTCGGCTGGCGCGGGATCTGCCGGACGATGGCGGCTATGGTTACTGATCGCGCTGGTTCTGGCAGGTGGCGCCTACCTGATGATGAGCCGGATGGGCAAGCCGCGGGTGCCGGCCGCCGAGGCGTCGCCGGTTACGCCGCGCCCCGGCATTCCGGTGTCGGCATCGCAGGCCAAGCTGGGCGATTTGAACCGCTATCTGACGGCGTTGGGCACCGTAACGCCGTTCAACACCGTAACGGTTAAGACCAGGGTGGACGGACAGATCGTCAACGTCGCGTTTCGCGAGGGTCAATATGTACATCAGGGCGACCTGCTGGTGCAGATCGACCCGCGACCCTTCCAGGTTCAACTGGAACAGGCGCAGGGACAGTTGGCGCGCGACAAAGCCAATCTTTCCAACGCCAAAATTACCTTGGGCCGCGACAAAACGCTTCTGGCCGACAAGGTTATCGCGCCGCAGGACTACGACAATCAGGCGGCGGTGGTCGGGCAGTACGACGGTACCATCGTCGCCGACCAGGCCGCGATCGATAACGCCAAGCTGCAACTGACCTACAGCAAGATCACCTCTCCGATCACCGGGCGAATTGGGCTGCGGCTGGTGGACCCCGGCAATATCGTCCACGCCACCGACACCACGGGACTGGCGGTGATTACGCAAGTGCGTCCGATTGCGGTGATATTCAGCATCCCCGAAGATGACCTGCCCAAGGTGCGTAAGGACGTTCATGCCGGCCAGCAGTTGCCGGTCGATGCCTATGACCGCACTCTCAAGACCAAACTTGCCAGCGGCACGCTGCTGACCTACGACAACCAGATCGACACCACCACCGGCACGGTGCGCCTGAAGGCGTCTTTTCCCAACGACGACTATTCGCTGTTTCCCAATCAGTTCGTGAACGTCAAGACGCTGGTCGATACCGATCGCAACGTGGTTTTGATCCCGACGGCGGCGGTCCAGCGCAGTTCGCTCGGCACTTTCGTGTACGTGATCAAGCCGGACGACACGGTTGAAGTGCGCAAGGTGGAAGTGGCTGCCGCGGAAGGCGAGACCACCGCGGTGAAAACCGGGGTCGAGGCGGGCGAACGCTTGGTGGTGGAGGGCGCGGACCGGCTCCAGCAGGGGAGCAAGGTCAAAGTTCGGCTCGCCGCCGCAAATACCGGCGACTCCACCAACTCCGGCATCGCCAGCCAGGGTGCTCAGAGCGGCGCGCCGTGAATTTGTCCCGTACATTTATCCTGAGGCCGGTTGCCACCTCGCTGCTGATGGTGGCGATCCTGCTGGCGGGGGGAGTTGCCTACCGGCTGCTGCCGGTCTCGGCACTGCCAGAGGTCGATTATCCTACGATCGAGGTGGTGACTTTCTATCCCGGCGCCAGCCCCGACGTGATGGCCTCGTCGGTCACGGCGCCGCTGGAGCGCCAGTTCGGCCAGGTGCCGGGGCTGAACCAGATGACCTCGAACAGCTCCTTTGACAGTTCGGTCATCACTCTGCAGTTCGTACTCAACCTGAACATCGACGTGGCCGAGCAGGAAGTGCAAGCCGCGATCAACGCCGCTTCGACCTATTTGCCCAAGGATCTGCCCAGTCCGCCCATCTATAGCAAGATCAATCCTGCGGACGCGCCGATTCTCACCCTGGCGTTGACCTCAACCCGCCTGCCGTTGGCGCAGGTCGAGGACCTGGCCGACACGCGCCTGGCGCAGCGCATCTCGCAGTTGCCGGGAGTCGGGCTAGTCAGTATCGGCGGCGGGCAGAAGCCGGCCGTGCGAATCGAGGCCAATCCGACCGTGCTGGCGTCCTATGGGCTGACCCTGGAGGACCTGCGCTCGGCGATCGGGCTGGCCAACGTGAATGAGGCCAAGGGGAACTTCGACGGGTCGCGCCAGGGCTATACCATCGACGCCAACGACCAGTTGCTTACGGCCAAGGAATATCGGCCGCTGATCGTGGCATACAAAAAAGGCGCTCCGATTGTTCTGTCGGACGTGGCGCAGGTCACCGACGGCGCGGAGAACGTCAAGGAACTGGCCTGGATGAACAAGACGCCGGCGGTGGTGCTCAATATCCAGCGCCAGCCGGGCGCCAACATCATCGCGGTGGTGGACCGCATCAAGAACCTGCTGCCGCGGTTGTCCGGCGCGCTGCCCGATTCGGTTCACCTGCAGGTGCTGACCGACCGCACCACCACCATCCGCGCCTCGGTGGCCGACGTGCAGTTCGAACTGATGCTGACGGTGGCGTTGGTGGTCATGGTCATCTTCCTGTTCCTGCGCAACCTGGCGGCCACTGTTATCCCGAGCGTGGCCGTTCCACTCTCCCTGGTTGGAACCTTCGGCGCGATGTACCTGCTCGGTTACAGCCTTAACAACCTGACCCTGATGGCGCTTACCATCTCGACCGGGTTCGTGGTCGACGACGCCATCGTGATGATCGAAAACATTTCGCGCTTCATCGAGCAGGGCGAAGCGCCGCTGGCCGCCGCGCTCAAGGGTTCCCAGCAGATCGGGTTCACCATCCTGTCGCTGACCATTTCGCTGATCGCGGTCCTGATCCCGCTGCTGTTCATGGGCGACATCGTGGGCCGCCTGTTCCGCGAATTTGCGATCACGCTGGCGGTTACGATCCTGGTCTCGGCGGTAGTCTCCCTGACGCTGACGCCGATGATGTGCGCCAAGCTGCTGCGGCACAAGCCCGAATCCGAACAGCGCGTCTTCTATCGCATCACCGAGCGGATCTTCGACGTCACCATCGAATACTACGGCAAGACCCTGCAATGGGTGCTGCGCCATCAGTTTTCCACCTTGATGGTCGCGATTGGCACCCTGGTGCTGACGGTAGTTCTCTATATATACGTTCCCAAGGGCTTCTTCCCGGTGCAGGACACCGGAGTCGTCGAGGGCATCACACAGGCGCCCGACACGGTATCGTTCCAGGCGATGGTGGATCGGCAGCAGAGGCTGGCCGACATTATTTTGAAGGACCCGGCGGTGGAAAGCCTCTCATCGTTCGTGGGTATCGACGGGACCAACGTCACCCTGAACAGCGGGCGGGTGCTGATCAACTTGAAGCCGCTGGACCAACGCCGGGTTGACGTTGGCACGGTGATCGGCCGCTTGCAGGCCGCCACCGCCGACGTGACCGGAATCCAGCTCTTCCTTCAGCCGGTGCAGGATCTGACCGTCGAGGACCGGGTCAGCCGCACCCAATACCAGTTGAGTCTGGAGGATCCCAACGCGGCGCAACTGAACAGGTGGGCGCAAAAGCTGGTAGCCAAGTTCAAGACCTTGCCCGAACTGCGCGACGTGGCCAGCGACCTGGAGCAGGGCGGCCTGCAGGCGAAGCTGGTGATCGACCGCGATACCGCTTCGCGCCTGGGTATCACGCCTCAGATGATCGACGACACCTTGTATGACGCATTCGGGCAGCGTCAGATCTCGACGATTTTTACCCAGCTCAACCAGTATCACGCGGTGCTGGAGGTGACTCCGTCTTTCCAGATGAATCCGACCGACCTGCACAATATATACATTCGCTCGACCAGCGGCGGGCAGGTGCCGCTGAGCGCCTTCACCACCTTCAAGGAAGAGACCGCAGCGCTCGCCGTCAACCATGAGGGGCAGTTCCCTTCCGCCACCATTTCCTTCGACGTCGCCGCCGGATACTCGCTGGGCGATGCGGTCGCGGCGATTGAGGCGGCCGAAAAGGAATTGCAGATCCCGACTGCGATCCAGGCTTCGTTCCAGGGCACGGCGCAGGCGTTTCGCGCCTCGCTGACCAACGAACCGCTGCTGATCCTGGCCGCGGTCATCACGGTTTACATCGTGCTGGGCGTGCTCTACGAAAGCTATGTGCATCCGTTGACGATTCTCTCCACGCTGCCGTCGGCCGGCGTCGGGGCAATTCTCGCCTTGCAGATATGCGGGATGGACCTCAACGTCATCGCGCTCATCGGCATCATCCTGCTGATCGGTATCGTGAAGAAAAACGCGATCATGATGATCGACTTCGCGCTGGAGGCGCAGCGCGAGGAGGGCAAGTCGCCGCTGGACGCGATCTATGAAGCCTGTCTGCTGCGCTTCCGTCCCATCATGATGACCACGATGGCGGCGTTGCTGGGCGGGTTACCGCTGGCGCTCGCGTCCGGCACCGGAGCGGAACTGCGCCGCCCGCTGGGAATTTCGATCGTCGGCGGCTTGCTGGTTAGCCAGCTCCTGACCCTCTACACGACTCCGGTGGTGTTCCTCTACTTCGACCGCCTCTCCAGCGCGTGGGCCAGCTATCGGAATCGGGAAAACGCGCCGCAGGCATTGGAACCGGCGCCCCAACCACTTGCGATGGCAGGCCGTGAACGCGTCTGAGACCTTTATTCGCAATTCGGTCGGCACCACGCTGCTGACCATCGCGGTAGCGCTGGCCGGAATCATTGCGTTCAGGCTGCTGCCCGTCTCGCCTCTGCCGGAGGTGGAATTCCCCACCATCCAGGTGCAGGCGCAGCTGCCGGGCGGGAGCCCGCAGACGATGGCGTCCTCGGTGGCGACACCGCTGGAGCGCCAGTTCGGCAGAATCGCGGGGCTGACAGAGCTTACTTCAAGTAGCTCACTGGGCGCGACGACCATCGTGTTGCAGTTCGACCTCAACCGCAATATCGACGCCGCCGCGCGCGACGTGCAGGCGGCAATCAACGCGGCGCGCAGCCAGCTCCCAACCAGCCTGCCGCAAAATCCGACTTATCGTAAGGTGAACCCCGCCGACGCACCGATCATGATTATCGCGCTCACTTCGTCCATCAAGGATCGCGGCCAGATGTACGACGCCGCCTCGTCGATCCTGGCGCAGAAGCTGTCGCAGATGCAGGGCGTCGGCCAGGTGGTGGTGGGCGGCGGCGCATTGCCCGGTGTGCGCGTCGAACTCAACCCCACCCAGCTCACCAACTATGGTATCGGCATGGAGGATGTGCGCTCGGTGCTGAGCCGCGCCAACGCCAATGTTCCCAAGGGCGAGGTTGCCGGCAGCCAGACTCTGTGGGCGATGGGCGCCACCGACCAGTTGCTCAAGGCGGACCAGTACCGGCCCCTGATCGTGGCCTACCACAACGGCGCCGCGGTGCGGCTGTCGGATATCGCGGAGGTTGACGATTCGGTCGAAGACCTGCGCAATGCCGGGATGGTCAACGCGGAGCCGGCCGTACTGATCATTGTTTTTCGCCAGCCCGGCGCCAATATCATCGACACGGTTGATCGGGTATGGGCGGCGCTGCCCCAGCTTCAGGCGTCGATTTCACCCGCGATCAAGCTAAACGTCGTTCTCGACCGAACCACCACCATCCGCGCGTCGGTGCGCGACGTTGAGATCACGCTGATGATCTCCATCTGCCTAGTCATCCTGGTCGTTTACCTGTTCCTGCGCGACATCTGGGTTACGCTGATCCCGGGTATCACGGTTCCCATCTCGCTGATTGGAACGTTCGGCGTGATGTACCTGCTGGGCTACAGCCTGGACAATCTCTCCCTGATGGCGCTGACGATATCGACCGGCTTCGTGGTCGACGACGCGATCGTCGTGTCGGAGAATATTATTCGGCACGTGGAACACGGGCTCGCCCCATTTGAGGCGGCAATCCAGGGCGCCGGTGAAATCGGTTTCACCGTCATCTCCATCAGCATTTCGCTGATCGCGGTGTTTATCCCGCTGCTGCTGATGGGCGGGATCGTGGGCCGCCTGTTCCGGGAATTCGCGGTCACGCTTTCGGCCGCGGTCATCGTTTCGATGCTGGTGTCGCTGACCACCACGCCGATGATGTGCTCCAAGATCCTGCGCGCCAGGGGCCAGACCAGCCGCCATCAGTCCCATCACGGCACCGGGCGCGCATTTCTCTGGCTGCATCGCCGCTACGACGTCACCCTGGCCTGGGTGCTGCGCCATTCGCGCCTGACGCTGGCGGTCGCGCTGGGCACGCTGGCGTTCAACATCTATCTCTTCGTCGCAATTCCCAAGGGCTTCTTTCCCGAGCAGGACACGGGCCGCTTGATGGGCGCCCTGTTGGTGGATCAGGACACCTCGTTCCAGTCGCTGGAGCGGATCCTCACCGAGTTCGTCAAGGTGATCAAGACCGATCCGGCGGTAACCAGCGTAACCGCCTTTGGCGGCAGCGGTGCGGGGTCGATCAACTCGGCGCGGATGTTCATCGCGCTGGCACCGCTCAGCCAGCGCAAGGTGACCGCAGCGCAGGTGATTGCGCGTTTGCGGCGCAAGTTGTCCAGCATCCCGGGCGGCACCTTATACCTCCAGGCCACGCAGGACTTGCGCATCGGGGGCCGGATGGCCAACGCACTGTATCAATACACGCTGCAAAGCCAGGATCTCGACGCCCTCAACCATTGGGGCCCCCTGATGCTTCAAAAGATGCGCAAGTTGAAGCTTATTACCGACGTCAACACCGACCAGCAGAATAACGGACTGGATGAATCGCTGGTGGTGGACCGCGACACCGCCTCGCGCCTGGGACTTAACCAGCAATTGATCGATGACACGCTGTACGACGCCTTCGGCCAGCGGCAGGTCTCGACGATGTATACGGAACTCAACCAGTACCACGTCGTGATGGAAGCGGCGCCACAATTCTGGCAGCATCCCGATACTCTCCAGGACATCTACATGCGGACCAACACGGGCGCGCAGGTTCCGCTGAGTTCCTTTACTCACTTCGCGCCCTCCAATGCGCCGCTGGCGGTGAATCACCAGGGGCAGTTCCCATCGGTCACAATCGCGTTCAACCTGGCGCCGGGTGTATCGCTGGGGCAGGCGGTCGAAGCGATAACCGACTCTGCGCGGCAGTTGGGCTTGCCGGCCAGCATCAACGCCAGTTTTTCCGGAACCGCGCAGGCCTTCCAGACCTCGCTCGCCAACGAGCCGATGTTGATCCTGGCAGCGCTGGCGGCGGTTTATATCGTGCTGGGCATCCTGTACGAGAGCTATATCCATCCGATCACGATCCTCTCAACGCTGCCCTCTGCCGGAGTCGGCGCGCTGCTTGCCCTGATGCTGTTCCGGTTCGACCTCAGCATCATCGCGCTGATCGGCATCATCCTGCTGATCGGGATCGTCAAGAAGAACGCGATCCTGATGATCGACTTCGCGCTCGACGCCGAACGCAACGAAGGCAAGAACTCCGTCGAAGCGATCTACGAAGCGTGCCTGCTGCGTTTTCGTCCGATCATGATGACGACGATGGCGGCGCTGCTGGGCGGATTGCCGCTGGCGGTCGGTAATGGTGTCGGATCCGAATTGCGCCGCCCACTGGGAATCGCGATTGTGGGCGGGCTGATCGTCAGCCAGGCCCTGACGCTTTACACCACCCCGGTCATCTATCTGTACATGGACAGTCTGAGCCTGTGGTTCGCGCGCCAGCGCGGCCGAGTGCTGCGCGTCTTCTCCCGCACCCCGGTGGAAGCAAGCTCTTAGTTAACCTGAAGGCGCAGATCCGCACGGGCGGACAGATCACGGTACACAGCGAAAGGCTGGTTTTGCACAAGCGGCTCACAGAAATCGAGCGGATCGCTTCGGCATGCAGCAACCCGCGTGGCTGAAACAGATGTAAATTTAAGGCTCTCCGTCAAAAAGGCGGGCGGCGGGTAGAGCGCCAAGACTTAGTTCAGAAGGTGAAGGAAAACCAAGTTCGGGCTTGTATCAGGTAAGTCTCTTCGCCAAGCTAGCGACCACCGTCACCAGTTCGGCTGGTTGAATCGGCTTGGGAATATGCATTTGATAGCCTTCTGACAATACGCGAAGGCGGTCTTGTGTCCGAGCATAAGCGGTTAAGGCCGCTGCGGGAACCGCTCCGCCGCTCTGGGCACCGCGAAGGCGTACTTTACGGATGAACTCGTAGCCATCAACCTCGGGCATCCCAATGTCGGCAACCAACACGTCAGGCTGCCACTCGTCCAAAACTTTAAGAGCCTCGCTTGCGCTCCCAGCCGCTCTGACCTCGGCCTGAGCTTGGACCAAAATTGTGGAAACAAGCTCGCGTGCTCCCACCTCGTCGTCAACTATAAGTACCCTTAGATTGCTTAATGAGGGAACCTTTTGCACCCTTAGGGCTTCGTCCAAAACAGGGTGCGTGCGTCCTTCCTCGTCAATCGGGCTTAGTGCAATGAGAGTGGGAAGTCTTACTATGAAGCTGGCACCCTGTCCGTTACCCTTGCTTTCAGCCTGAACAGTGCCGCCATGAAGCTCGACCAGACTGCGTACAATGGCCAAACCCAGTCCCAAACCGGAGCTTTGACGATTGGTACCGGTTTCGCCCTGTCTAAAACGTTCAAACACCTTTGGAAGTAATTCTGGATCAATCCCGGCTCCTGTATCGCTTACCGTGATTTCAACGTGGGAATTTATACGCTGCGAGAGAATTTGTACGCGTCCGCCTTTGGGGGTGAACTTGACCGCATTAGAGAGCAGATTCCAAAAGACCTGACGCAAACGGTCGGGATCGCCGGCCATGGGGCTGGCCGCCGGGTCTAAAAGACAGTGTAAGCGAATTTGCTTGGCGTCCGCGGCCGGACGTATTGTGTCTACGGCCTCTTCCAGCACCTTGATAAGCTGCAGAGGCCGTACGTCAAGACGCATCCTTCCACTCACGACACGAGAAATATCCAGCAAATCGCCAATGATTCGATCCTGAGCCTGGCTGGCTCTAAAAATCGATTCGATCGCCCGCGCTGTTGTTTTTTCATCCAATTTGCCCGAACGAAGCAAACCAGCCCAACCAACAATCGAATTCAAAGGATTTCGTAGCTCATGAGAAACCGTTGCTAAAAAATCATCCTTAAGCTGGCTGGCCTCTTGCGCGGTCCGGAGCGCCGCCCGTTCTATCCCGGCGACCCGCGCACGCTGCTCCTCCATCCGTTTTTGCTCCGTGATATCGCGGGCCACCTTGGACGCGCCAACCGTTTGACCCTGTGCGTCTCTGATCGGCGACACAGTGAGCGATATGTGCAGCGTTCGCCCGTCCTTGGCCTGCCGCACTGTCTCAAAATGATCTATCTTTTCCCCGCGCCGCAGGCGCGCCAGTATGCCCTCCTCTTCGGCGTGGCGCTCGCTGGGAATGATCAAGGTTATGTGCTGACCGATCGCCTCGGCCGCGCCATACCCGAAAAGCTTCTCGGCTCCCCGGTTCCATGAGGTGATAATTCCCTCCAGCGTTTTACTAATTATGGCGTCATCGGAGGAATCGATAATCGCCGCCAGGCGTTCACGGTCCTCGTATGCCAGTTTTCGCTCCGTGACGTCGCGGACCATCTTGGACGCGCCAACCGTTTGACCCTGTGCGTCTTTGATCGGCGACACGGTGAGCGATATTTCTAACTTCCGGCCATCCTTGGCCTGCCGCACTGTCTCAAAATTATCGATCTTTTCGCCGCGCCGCAGGCGCGCCAGTATGCCGTCCTCTTCGGCGTGGCGCTCGCTGGGAATGATCAAGGTTATGTGCTGCCCGATCGCCTCGGCCGCGCTATACCCGAAGAGCTTCTCGGCGGCCCGGTTCCATGACGTGATAGCTCCTTCCAGAGTTGTGCTAATTATGGCGTCATTGGAGTACTCGACGATCGCTGCGAGGAGCGCGCCGCCATAATCGCCTTCTAAGTGCGACATTTAAACCACCAAATAACCCCATTTTAACCGCTGTGCCTATTGCTGTCATGGAGTTAGTCCTAATCATTGCCCGGATATTGGGGCTCACTGCTTCGAGGTCTCGCTCGGATACTGAATCATGAGGTGGCTGTACACATCGGACGCCCAGCATCTCCGAGAGCACGGTGGCGAGCTATTTTGCGTTCTTTGGCCCAGCCGCACCGGTCCACGAGCTTTAGAAATTCTATCCATTCATTTTTTTCCAGCAGCTGCGCAATATCGTTTGGCTTTGTTTTGAAACCCAGACGATGCGCTGATGTTTTATTGGTGGATAAAAAGCCCTGGAGCGCTTCCAACCGGCGCTCCCTACAGGATTGGACGATGTCGAAGGTATGCCGCAAGCCGCGCCAATAAACTACTAAGAATTGACGCTTATTTAATTGAACCCTACGCTAGACTAGCAAGCTGCTCGCGCCGCTTTCATTTTGTGTTCTTTGTCATTGAGAAGACGCCGACGTTCCAGGCCGGTACATCGAGATATAATCCCCGAGATTGCAAATCGGCGCCATCTCGGTCATAAACGGCTTCCGACATCAGATCCTGAAGCCGCCACTGACTACCAGCGAGGTCACCAAAAGGAAGTTCCACGTAGCACTGGCTCTGGTTGGGAGCGTAGTTCACTGTCACCAGCAGGCGCTCGCTGCCCGGACTCTGCCAGGCGAAGGCCAGGAAACAGTCCCAGGTCCAGTTGCGTTCCCAGGCTGGGATACACTTGAGCAGCGTCCATTGACCGTCGTGCATAAGCGGCCGGCGGAGCACTCCAAGCAGCCGGTTGTAAAACTGCCGCAAAGCCTCTTCGACGGGCTCCTCGGGAGCCCGCACCAGATGGGGTGAGATGCGTTTCTTGCGCCCCTCGAATTGCCCCTGGTGAAAGAAGCGCAGTCCCGGAGAAAAGAAAGAGATGGCGGCAGCGGCCTCATGAACGTGCCGCTCAAATGTGGCAGCCGCGCGTGGTTCGTCGTGATTTTCCAGAAACCGCGCCAACTTGTTCTGGTAGTCGAGCCCGGCGTAAAGATGCTCGCGTACCCGGCGCGAATGACTATCGCGCAGCCGGTCGTACAGCCGTTTATCGTATGTATAGTCGAATCCCTGTTGTTGCAGCGTCCATTCCAGGTCCCAGTACACCTCTGCCATGAAGACAAAGTCCGGGACTTGCTCCCGCACTCGCCGCGTAGCCTGCGGCCAGAAGGATTGCGCCGCGATGCCCCAGGTCCGCTCAAACACTTCGGGCAGCAGCAGCATCGCCATGTCGCAGCGCACGCCGTCGCACTGTGCGGCGATCTTCAAGAGCTGCGCGGTCATCGCTTCGATCGTCGACGGGTTCCCATAGTTCAACTGCAACGTGTCCGGCCATCCGGGGAAATACGGATCGCGTCCGTATGCAAGCACCCTGTCGCCCTGAACGCGTTTGAACCGAGTGTAGTTCCGGGGCTCTCGCTCCAAGTCCGTTTCGGTTCCATGGACGTAATATTCCGGATGGGCCTCCACCCAGCCATGATCGAGGGCGGTGTGATTAGGGACAAAATCCAACATCAATCGCAGGCCACGCTGGCGCAGACGAGTGCGCAGACGGGTCAGGGCCGCGTCTCCGCCCAAACGGTCATGTACAACATATTGCGTGATCGCGAAGCCTGAACCTGCGATGTCCTCCTCGCGAAGATCGGGCAGCGTTTCTTTGAATTCCTTGCGCCACTCGGAGTTGGCGCGAGAAATGCGCTGCCCTGCTTGACCGGTCTGCCAGACGCTCAGTAACCACACCCAGTCGAGACCCATCGCGGCAAAGCGATCGAGTTCGGTGTCGGGAATGTCATCCAGCGTGGCGCGCCGGCCAATACTTCGCGAAAGCTCGGTAAGCCACACGCGCGTGTTGATCTGGTATAGGGAGGGATACAGGGGTCGATCCACGTCAGCCTTCGTAGGTCCCAAAGCCATAACCGCTTTCGGGGCGTGTTCTTGCGGGCCTCGCCGCTGAGCAAGGTCCGCTCCCAGTACTGTTTCGCCAACTTGATCCGCAAGACTTCATTACCGCGCGTGCTCCCGGGGGAATTCGCCCGGTTACCTGGACGCACGTTTCGAAATGATGGACGCCGCTGGCATATCGATGCGGGTACTTTCTGCGCCTTCCCTGCTAAACCGCACCGGCATGTGTTTGATCCCCGGTACCGAACAATGGCGCAAGCGCTCAATCCTGCCCGTGAGTTCTATATTTTTCAGATAAGGCAGCAACTCCCGGAGCGCCACCCGCAACTCCAGCCGTGCCAGGTTGGCCCCCAGGCAGAAATGCTGAGCATGGCCGAAGCCGAGATGTTCGTTCGGATCGCGGCTCACATCGAAACGGTCGGGTTCGTCAAAGATTTCCTCGTCGCGATTGGCCGATCCCAGCCAGACGGCAACCAGGTCTCCTTCGCTCAATTCCATTCCGCGCAGGCTCGTGGTCCGGGTGACCCGCCTGATGTTGTGAAACGAGGGCGACGTCCAGCGCACGATCTCTTCCACCGCGGATGGCACCAGCTCGGGATTAGCCACCAAACGCTCCAACTCGTTGCGATTGTTGAGCAAGGCATAGACCCCGCCCGACAAGGCGTTGCGTGTGGTATCCAGCCCCGCGTCGAGCACCAGCACGCAATTGTAGAGTGCTTCCTCCTCGCTCATCACCGCGCCGTCGATCTTCTCGTTCGCGATCATGCTCAACAGGTCGTCTTTCGGCTGCGCGCGGCGCCGCGCGATCATGGCGCCGAAATATTCCGCCAATTCCTGATGCGCTTGATTCTGGACGCGGACAGCATTGGCTTCCAGCGTCTCCGCCGTAGCATCTGCCGGCGCTTGCTGAATTTCCGGATCGTGGCCGCCCACCGAAAGATTACCGAGCCGTTCAATCCGCGGACGATCCGCCTCCGGCACTCCGAGCATCTGGCACACGACCGTAATCGGCAACTTGCCTGCCACGTCGGGAACGAAGTCGCAGTCGCCCATCGCGGCCGCTTCTGCAAAGATGCGCCGCGCCAGCTGCCGCATCGTCGCCTCCCATCGCATCACGGCCAACGGCGTGAAACTCCACTTGAACAGCTTGCGGAGTTTCAAATGCCGAGGGGAGTCCGTCAGGATTAGCATCTTGCCTCGGCCTTCGCTGAACGCCAGGTTGTCCGAGATCGAGATTGGAGCTTCGCTGGAAAAGGTTTGCGGGTCGCGATACACGGCAATCGCGTCGCGATACTTAACCACCGCCCAATATTTCTGCCCGTGGCGGTTCACGATTTGGCTCAGCGGCTCCTGGCGGCGCAGCTCTCTGAACAGCACATGGGGGTCCCCTTGGACAAAGCAGTCCGGATTCGTCAGGTCAAAATCGGGGCTTTCCATTTTCTCCTCTCGATCGTAAATCCGGGCGATGACCGGGCGCATTATCTATTGGATTCCTGTCTTTTATCCACCCTCAAAAACTCAGTTCCTCGAGCAGCGCCTTCGCGTCCTTGAGGTCCACGGTGTTGAAGCCCTCGGTGAACCAGCCATAGATTTCGGCCAACATGCGATGCGCCTCCACTCGATGGCCCTGCTTATCCAGCAGCCGGGCGAGGCTGGTCGTAGCGCGCAGTTCCCAGGATCTCGCTTGTTGCGCGCGGGCCAGCTCTATCGAGTTGCGGAAACATTGCTCCGCTAGCGCTATATTGGATGGTTGCAGAATGAGGAGCAGCTCCCCGCGTAGCCGATTCAGCTCGGCAAAATAGTAACGTTCCCCACTCCCCTCCGCCGTAGCCAAAGCCTCTTCAACCGCCGCCAGCCCTTGATGTGAATCCCCGCAGCGTGCGTGCGCCTGAGCAACCAGGCCGAGAGTCTGGCTAAGCGTGATCCGCGCACCCGCCGCACGAACGGCTTCGCAGCCACGGGTTATTCGCTCGCGTCCCTGATGAATCTGTCCCTCCTCGAGCATGGCTGAGCCTCCAAGCGTGGTCGCCCACAATTTCCACAGCGGGAGCCCATGTTCGTCGGCCAGTGCAAGTACGTTTTGCGCTTCCGCCAAAGCTGCTCCCCATTCGCGCCGGAAGTGAAGCAGCCACGATCTAAAAGAGAGAGTGTAGGTCAAGGTATGGGGATGGCCTAAGCTCCGCGCAAGTCCCGTCGCGGCCTCGATTCCGGCCAGCGCCTGGTCCGGATAACCGAGCACCCACGCCGCCAGTGAATCCCAGGCCATCGCAGCGATCCCGCAGTCGAAACCAGCCAGCAGGGTAAGCTCACGCTGCTGCTCGCGGTTGTAAAACTCTGCGGTCCGCTTAAGCTCGATGCGGCATCTACCTGGTCTCCCGAGGAGAAACTGTGTCTGACCCGCTGCAAAGGAGGCCAAGACGAAAAGAACCGGGTCTTTAAGGTTCTCGGCGAGCCGGACCATCTCAAGAGCAAGTTCGTTGGCCGTGTCGTAAATGGCGCGCGTATTATAAATGCCGAACAATCCGTAGAGGACCGAACATAGTTGTGAAGTGTCACCCATGGTCCGGCATAGCTCGCGCGCTCGCGAGTAGAGCTGTTCAACTTTGGGCGAGGCGTAACCCTCGCTCGCCATGAGAGCCGGTCCCAGCAGGAGCCGTAACTCGAGTTGTTGGTTCACCGGCTCGCCGTTTTGACCCAAGGTCTCGAGCAGTTCCAGGGCTTGGGTGAGATACGAAATGCCATCTGCCAGGGCTGAGCGCGCCAGCGCCTGACGTCCAGCTCGCTCAAGATACTGAAGCGCTTTTGTGGTGTTGCCGCTGCGCCCATAATGATGCGCCAACTCGTCCAAAAAGTCGTCGAACCGGTCCGAATAGAGACTCTCGATCGCCCGGGCGGCGCGTTCATGCAGTGCAGTGCGCTGCTCGCGCAAAAGTGACGCGTATGCCACGTCCTGCGTCAGGCCGTGCTTGAGCACATATTCAGGCTCTGTCGCGCTGGGTTGCTCGTGGACGAACTCCAGGAACTGGAGGTCTGCAAGCATATGATTCAGTTGATTATCCGGCCACCAGACCACCTGCTTGAGCAGGCGCAAGGGTGATCTTCGTCCGATCACCGCCATCGCCTGCAGCAACTCTTTTTGATCCGCGGGGAGGCGATCGATACGCGAGGCGAGGATGCCCTGCACGGTAGCCGGTATCCTTACCGCAGTCAGCGGACGGATCAATTTGTTGGTATCGCTGCGGGCCAGCACCCCCTGATCGAACAGGGTTTGGAGCAGCTCTTCGATAAAAAACGGGTTGCCCTCACTTTTCATCATGACGAACTGCTCAAGCTCGCGCAGGACCGTGTGGTGCCCGAGTTGACTCCGCAGCATCTGCCCGGCCTCCTCGGCATCCAGCGGATTGAGGCGGATCTGTCTATAATAACTGCGGTTGCCAAATTCGTGACGGAACTCCGGGCGGAAGCTGACGAGTCCCAATATATGGGCGCTCGTGATGCTCGATGACATTACCGAAAGAAACACCAGGCTCTCGCGGTCAAGCCAGTGCAGATCCTCGCATACAATTACCAGCGGCTGGTTGCGGCTCTCCATCAGCAGCAGACGCTTGACCGCATCTATTGTGCGGCGCTTTCGGAGATTTGGATCGGACTCCAGTGCGCTGGCTTCCCACGGTAGCGCAAGCAGCGAACACAGATAGGGCAACGTGTCTCGTAACCCATACCGGCCGACCTTGCTCTCGACCTTCTGCCGCCGCTCCTGCTGCGTGTCCCCGGGTAGTAAGCGGAAATAGTCGCGTAGAAGTTCGATGACAATGTGATAGGGAGCGCCGCCGCCGTGGGAAAGTGCCGACGCCTCAAGCATCAGGCAATCGGCAGGCCGGACTTGCTTGTATTCGTACAGCAGGCGCGATTTGCCTACCCCCGGCTCGCCTATTACTGCGACGATCTGGCCATGGCCCACCCGAGTCAGTTCGAGTGCACGCATGATCTCATCCATTTCGTGCCGGCGGCCGACAAATCTCGCAAGCCCGCGCTTGAGCGCCACCTGAAAGTGGCTCTGAAGGGAACCCGGCCCGATTACCTCGTAGGTCTGTATGGGAGCGCCTAATCCCCTCACTTGAACTGGTCCCAGCTGCCGCAGTTCAAAGTAACCTTCGAGCAGCAACCGCGTTTGCTCGCTGACAGCGATCGAGCCCGGTCGCGCTACCGTCTGCAACCGCGCCGCGAGATTCGCGGTATGGCCGATCGGGGTGTATTCGGCATGGCCGCCAGTGTGGATTTCTCGGATCACAACCTCGCCGGTGTTCACACCAATCCGCGCTTCGAACGATGGGCGCGCCTCGGCTCTAAGCCGGCCTGCATATTCTCCAAGCGC
This sequence comes from Binataceae bacterium (SeqCode), assembly GCA_035262365.1. Lineage (GTDB taxonomy): Bacteria > Desulfobacterota > Binatia > Binatales > Binataceae > JAJPJA01. The sequence goes on along the minus strand of DATFSZ010000143.1, from coordinate 15,916 downwards.
CTGCTGCATCGCGAGGGCGGCGTGAATCGCCCGCTGCGGATGGTCCTCGTGTGCAATCGGGGCGCCGAACACCGCGAAGATACCGTCACCCATCGATTGCACTACGTAGCCTTCAAGCTTGCGCACCGCCTCAATCATCAGTTGTAAAGCCGGGTCGATGATGGCGCGCGCCTCTTCTGGGTCGAGGTCACGTATTAATTCCGTAGAGCCTTTGATATCAGCAAAAAGTGCGGTTATTGTTTTGCGCTCTCCATCTGGCTGGCTCCGAGCTTGCTCGCGCTCTATCCGGATGGGTGCTTGCGATGAAGCCGGTTCAGACGCCTGGCTGGCCGGAATACCGCCTAAGGGAGCGGCGCATTCTCCGCAAAACCTGGCTTCGAGCAGGTTGGCAAAACCGCACCTTGGGCAGCTCTTCGCCGCTGCTGCCCCGCATTGAATACAAAACTTGTGTCCGCTGACGTTTTCGAACCCACACCTTGAGCATCGCATGGGCCTAATTATCTCCGAAGAAATGCGGATTGCTGGAACGCTGGTGAATCAGGTGCCAGAAGACCCGGCGTAAAGTTTGGATATAACTCAGGTTGACTGGCTCTGTCTATCTGTGATTTGGCAATACGAATGCCGGATGGACGATATCCCGCACATCCTGGGAGCCAGGTCCTCCATCAACTCCACCGACCGCCAGATTTCGGCTTGTGGGCGCATCGCAGAGACGCCTGTGCGTTCGCGCACCAGGCGCAACGTGCGAATGCCCGGTTTCGTCGTTATGCAGCACCTCGCTCTGCGCCGGCTGGCGGATCTGTTATCGCGCACCGGCTTGGTCAGCTCGGCGGCGTCGGCAGACCTTTGCGGCCGTTAAGCCGATAAGGCGCGGTCCGCATTTACGCGGCAAGTGCGTGCAGCTTGAGCGAGTTGTCCCACATGATCTTGCGCTTGCTGGCCATCGGCACTCCAGGGATTTCCATCAGCTCTTCCACCGCGCGCGTATACTTCCATCCTTCGGGATGGCCGAAGTCGGTGGACAGCACGATATTGTCGTCGCCCATCGCGTCGATGACCTGTTTAATGCCGGGATCGTCAGTGTCGGCGGCGATATAGCATTGGCGCTGGAAGTACTCGATCGGATGGAGGCGCAGTCCCGGAATATCGACCTGGCGGAAACCGCCCATCAATCCGGCTTTAAGGCGATCGAGCCAGAACGAAGCCCATCCAGCGCCGGATTCCAGATGCACGACACGCAGCTTCGGATGCCGCTCCAGCACACCGCCGACGATGAACGCCGCGCTCGCGATCATGTTGCCGATGCTGAACGCCATCACGGCCTGCGCCGTGGCCAGCCCGGGCAAATAGTCCTGCAGCATCGGATCGGCAGCGTTATAGGCGCTGACATGGACGCCAACCGGTACGTCAAGATCGGAAATCGTCGCCCACAGCCTGTCGCAGGCGCGATCATAGAGATGACGGCCGCCCACTGGCGCGGGATTGATATGGATCGCTTTGAAGCCGTAGTCGCTGACACACCGCGTGGCTTCGCGCGCGGCTTCATCGGGGTCGCGCAGATCCAGCGATCCGGCACCCAATAAACGCGGACCCGCCTCCGTGCAGAAATCGTGCAGCCATCGATTATAGGCGCGCCGATAGGCGGCAGCCGTTGCCGGTTTGAGGTTGGGCGCCGCGGTCACGTAAAGCCCCACGGTCGGGTAGGCTACCATGTATTCCATTCCAATCCGTTCCATTGCGGTCCGGTAGACGTGCGGCGGGAAGCCCAGGCGCGCATACTCCGCGTACGCGGCCGGCACACCAGGCAGAACGGTCAGCATATGCGGTAGACCGATCGGCATGTTGTAGCCGCCCGAATCGATTTCGAAGCCGAAACCCATCTGCTCGCCCTCGTACCAGCATCGCGTGCGCGGCATTTCGTCGCGGAATTCGGGGTCGAGGTATTTTTCCCAGATGTCGTCGGGCTCCAGGATGTGCGAGTCGGCGTCTATGAATCCGTGCTGCTCGGTGCTCATCTCAGACCTCGCGGTGGCATTCGATCAAACATCGCGGTTATCAAAGGCTCCCGGTGTTGTAAAGCAGGGCTAGGCTTACTCGAGTTGCGCGTCAATCTCAGACTGTGGTTCGGGAATCGCTCTCCTGGGCAGATACCGCGCCAGAAGGATGCCGGGCACGGTCAGGATCGAAATCAGGTCAGCGTGTCATTGAAATCCATTATGGCGGCAAGGCGATGTTGCCGGCGATCCTGCGGCGCCTCTCCAAAAACGTGAGCAAAAAGCGGCCTTCGGCAGGATGTTCCATAACGGCCAGCGAACCCTGCTTTGCGGCCAGACAGGCGCTTAGGGCCAGAATTTCCGCGTCGGCTTGATCGTGCGTTGCCGACAGCGATTTCATTCCAAGTCCGAGCCGGCGGCGCAGCCGCTTAAGGACCGCGATTCGTTCCTGAATGGCTGCCTTGCCGGCGCGCTTTGGAGCTAGCCGATTGCGGCTTGACAGCCTGAATTGCAGATCTGGATAGGCCTCCAGCGTGTCCACACCGAAATGCTGCCATGCCCTGAAAGTCAGGAACCCGGCCAGCATGAAGCGGGTGAAGTGCCCGCCTCGAATGCGGGCCGAAGCGTCTGCCTCCTCAAATGCCGCACGAATATCGAAAAGCTGGCGATACGCGGAGCGCAGATGCGGCTTGCAGGCGGAGGCGGCCGCGCAGTGCCGGAAATATGCGAGCTTCGGAGTCGGAAACATTGAAAGCCGAATCGCGTCATGACCCGCGGATGCATGAAGCATCGCACGCAAGGCCACATCCAGCATTCTGCAGGCGGGAACCGGATCGCGCCGGAGAATGGTGCGGCTCGAGCAGTCAAGATCGAGCGGCCAGCGCGGTGAGTCGATTAACGCCAGCCATCGGCGGCCGGCGTCGGGACAGCACGCGGCCAGCCGATTGCGCATCTGTTCAAGGGGATCGGCTTCGATTCCGGCCAGCGCGACGCGGTGATGTTCAATTTTCCGGGACGCGATCCGCAGCACGGCGAGGTCAAGAAAATCCTCTCCGACATCGACTCCGACCGCGACCGCCGGAGTAGAAATCGGCGCAATCGCGCAGCCTGTCGAAAGCGCCGGCGCCGGCTCAACCGGGGTTCGATGCGCCGCAGCAGAGCTCTTCAAGTTCCGTCACCGCGCGCTTCAGGTCTTGCACCAGAACATGCGCGCGGCCCGTGCCCGCCGCCTCCGTCAGCGCCTCTGTCACGGTGCGATAGTACCAGAGCTGATCCGATTTGCCGGCGTTGAAGCGTTTCCAGACCCCATCGCCGATTTGGCGGTAGTCCTTTATTACTGCCCGGACGTTTGACAGCTTGTCCGCTGCGGCGACCATCAGTACCGATTCGTTCGCGCCTCTCAGATGCTCGATATACCTTTCCTTGCGCGGTTTCCAGGGCGGCTTCGGGATAGTCGTTGAGTCGCTGCAGCTCTCAACGATTTGCGCCACCTTTGAACCAAAGCGCTTGCCGATGCTCTGGAACGACACGAGGTCTGGATGGTCCTCCACCGTGTCATGTAGAAGCGCCGCAATCGCCTCGTCTTCGTTCCCTCCGTAGGTCAAGACCAATCCGCTGACCTCGAGCAAATGGGAGATGTAGGGCACCGCGCTGCCTTTTTTAGTTTGTTCGCGATGCGCGTCGAAGGCGAACGAAAAAGCGTCTGTCAAACGCGACGTCATTCTGGTCGCACCGGCGCCTGAAGGACCGTGTGACTGTGCCATAAATAGAGACCTCGAAATCGGTTACCGGGCTTAATTCGCGGCGCTGGCTTGAGTTGACAGCGACGGATAGAGCATGTGGTACTCGCGCATCCCGCCCACAACCTTCTTTACGTAATTGCGGGTTTCCGCGAACTCAATATTTTCGACCCATTCGTCATCAGGACCGCCGTAGCGCTCCGCCCAGCGCGCAACCGCGTCCTCACCTCCATTATAGGCCGCGATCGCCTTGAATTCATCGCCGTTGAACATCGCGAGCAGCATCTTGAGATACGCGCTGCCCAACCGGACATTAATCGAGGGATCGTAGAGATCGATCCGGTTCTGGGAAACACCGGCTTGCGGGGCAACTCTGCGCGCTGTGGAAGGCAGCAACTGCATCAACCCGCGCGCGTTCGCAAACGAGGACGCCATCGGGTCGAACAGGCTTTCCTGGCGCGCCAGCGCGAGCAGCAGATAGGGCTTGACCCCGTTACGTGACGCCGCCTCGCTGAACAGGTCCCAGAACGCGCGCGGATAACGCATCCGCTCCGCCAGGCGGCTGGAGATCTCGCCGCGCGCCGCCATCCGGGTGGCCAGCTCCGTAGCGTCATAGTAGCCGCCGGCCTGCGGATAGGCCGCCAACAGGAACATCCGCATCGCGCGGCTGCCTTCGCTGATTTCCGCAAGCCGTCTCAACTCGCCAAGCTCCAGGCGGGCCAGCCCGATCTGTTTCAGCGCCAGCGCACGCTGCAGATGAAAGGATTCGCGTCCCGGCGCGGGCGCGGGCGCGATTGCCGGATCGAGGGCCACCGCAGGCATTTCAATGCGGGGCGCTGCTACGCGCCGCGCCGCCAGTTCGGGGTAATAGTTGGTAGTGGTGCTCTCCGCGAGGTCGTAGAAGATTTGGCGGGCGCGGTCATCCTGGCCCGACTGCTCGAGCGATCGCGCGGTCCAATAGTCGTACATCGCCCGCTCGATCGGATCGGAAGCACGCGCCTTCATCGATTGAAAAGCGGTGGCCGCATCTCCAAAACGACGGCCCCGGTACAGTAGCCATGCCGACCTGAACCGGGCGTCCGCAGCGGCGTCAGAGCGCGGATGAGCGGAAGCGGCGGCCAGGTAGGCCGACCGCGCCATGTCGAAACGGCCTTCGTCCTCGTAGGTGCGTCCGATGCGCAGCATCGCGCCCGCGGCCAGGCTTGAGGTGGGAAAGTCCGCCGCCACTTCGCGAAAATACATCCGCGCGCCGGCGGTGTCGCGCCGATGCCAGTAGGCGCGCGCCAGATCGAACAGCGCGTCGGCAGCCTTGGGTCCGTGCGGTGCCGCCGCCAAATAAGCCCTAAGCGCGCGCTCCTGGCGATCACGGTTGCCATGCGAGGCCTTGGCCTGCAGCCACAACATCGAAGTGCGCACCGTCAGCGGCGGCTCCAGCGCCAGCGCCGCGGCGGCCGCGGAGTAGGCTTCATCCGCCTGTCCCTCGCTGAGCAGCAACGGCGCTTCCCGCGTCAGAAACGACAGCGAACCGGTATCGGCAACCTCTGGATGGGCCCTCAGCAGCGACCTTTGCAGCTCGCGGGCATCCTCGTCCGCCGTGCTGTGCGGATAACTGCGGCGCAGTTGCTGGAGCTGTTGATACGCCCCCGACGCATCGCCCAGGTTCATCATTGCACGCGCCAGGATAAGCCGCGCCGGTGCCTGCACGGAGGCATGTCCGGAGCGGGCGAGCGCGGACAGCGCGTGCTCGCGTGCCTGTGCGGCCTGATTGCGGTCAAGCGCGATATTGGCCAGCGCCAGATCGGCGCGGGCCGCGAAGATGCTCTCCGGATAATTCGCCGCCAGCCGGGTGAAACTGGCGGACGCGCCGTCCAGGTCACGTTGATCAACCTGCGCCTGTCCAAGATAGAAGAACGCATAGTCGGCCAGCACTCCGGACTCCGCAGCCTGGAGATTCGCTATGGCAGCCCGCATATCGCCGCGCTGATAGGCCAGGTAACCGGCCGCGAACGTTGATTGCGCCTGCGGTTCGCACGCTGCCCGCCCTGCTATCGACGCGGCGCACAAGGCTGCGGCCCCCATTCCCCACAACCACGGCCGAAGCCACCGGGATCTTTTCATGATACGCCTACTAATGTGGTTAGCATTTGCCGCAGGCGTGCAAAACAGGGCGGCCTTGATGCCGCAAACTTGCGCGGCCCGCAAGGCTATGACACCTGTAGACGAACTTATCGGAAAGCATTGTGATTGGACGGTGCCACACCAGAAAATAATCAACTCCGAAGCTGCAAACTCAAGTCTGGTGCTTGCCTCGGCCTCGCCGCGCCGCCGTCAATTGCTCGAACAGGCGGGCGTCGAGTTCGAAATTGTTGAAAGCGGAGTGGACGAGCAGCGCGCGAAGGCGGAAAGCGGACCTGACTTCGCCCTGCGGATGGGGCGTGAAAAGGCGCTGGCGGTTTCCAATCGACGTCCCGGCGTCCTGGTGCTCGGGGCTGACACGATTGTCGAAATCGACGGCGAGGTTCTGGGCAAGCCGCGCGACCCGCAGGAGGCAGGGCGGATGCTGCGGACGCTGTCCGGGCGGGTGCATCGGGTTTTCACCGGATTTGCCCTGGCGCGCGGCGGCCGGATCGTGGAAAGCGCGGCGATTGTCAGCCGCGTCAGGTTCAGGTCCCTTTCGGACGCCGAGATCGAGCGCTATGTCGCCACTGCCGAGCCATACGACAAGGCCGGCGGCTATGCGATTCAGGGCAACGCAGGAGATTTTATTGCAGCGGTCGAGGGCTCGGCGGCAAATGTGATGGGCCTGCCGATCGACGAGGTGCTTGACGCGCTCCGGCGCCATCGCGGCGTTCTTGCGCACTCATAGCTCAAAATCACATAATTAGGCGTCCGGTGCTGGTTCGGCTGCTCGCCGAACCGGGATTGCGATTTGGTCGCAAACGAAACTGGTGAAGCGATGAAATTTGGCGCGATTTGGTTGGGGCTTGCGCTCACCGCTGTAACACCGGCGGTGGCGAGCGCGCAGCACATCAGTCCGCTCCAAGCCGCGGCGATTGCCGAGAGTGTAGTCGGGATCGCCTTTGGCGTGATGTACCCGGCGCCCCGATGTGGTCCGCACGACGCGATGCCCCGTCCGTTCCAGCCGCCTCCCGCATACAACACGCCGCCGCCACGGCCGCAGCCACCGAGCAATCTCGGTTACAACAACGATGACCCTGCCGACGACGACGGCGATTACCAACCGCTACCGCCTCGTGCGCCGCGGCACCCCAATACTTATAGCCTTCAGCCTCAAACCCGCGCGGAAGCAGCCGACGAATCCGATCAGACCACCGATATTCGCGCACGCGATGATAACGCCCAATCGGGAAATCAGTTTGCCAGCGGCGGCGAAGACGCGCAGCCTGCACAGGCTCCCGTCCGTCATCGCCGGGCGCGTCGTAAAGAGCGGACTCAAACCCCTGCGCCAGCGCAAAGTTCCGGTCAGGTGGCCGTAATACCTTCGCTCTCACCGGCCGGGCAGTAAAACGCCGGCCGCCGGGCCGTGTCACTTGGGGGCAGACGCCGTCAGCGTTCTGAAGAAAGCCGTGATTCGTTTGTAGTTCGCGCCAACGTCACCTTTCCCGTCGCGCGATTTGGAACGCATCTCCACCTCGCTGCCGCCCGACGCGGGCCGCACCTGGATTACGAAATCATCCTGAAAGTGGAACAGCCGGGTGGTTGCGACCCCTTCGATGGTGCGCGTCTTAGGGTCCTCGTATGTGATTTTCCAGCCATGCATGTCGGAAGCCGCCGTGCTGACCTGCTTGAAGGCCTGGTCAGGGTCCATGGCCAACTGCAACGGACGCAAAGCGCCATAGCCCTGTTGCTGGCGGTCCGCATAGGTTGCTTTGTCGTATGTGAGGTTGCGCCCTTGATTTTGCGGCAGGCTGCCGGCGCGGACAAATTCGGGCGGATTGTCAACGTCGGTGGTGATGTCGTTGATGGCAGGATAACCTTTAGCGCCCGTCGCCAGGTAAACCAGCAACGCCGTGAGAATCGCGCCCAGGTAGCAGGCGACCACCGCTCTGCCATGAGCCGTGCGGAATTGCGGGTGCCGGGTCCTGAGCAGCCCGATCAATCCGAGTATGAGCCCGAGGACACCGAAGAGGAGACCGAAGAGAAAGAGCTGGAATCCCAGAAAAGGGGCAGCGAACCGGAAGTGGGCCCCCACGATTCCCGCCAGAACCAGCGCTGCGGCGATCAAAGCGTCGAAGAAGCCAACCCAGGCTGCAACCATAAATCGTTGCTCCCTTCACAGAAGTGGGGAACCGCTGTTTTGCTGCTGCCCACGATGCTTATAGGAGCGGGACGGTGCATTACAAGTGGCAAGGCGCCAACCGGGCGCCATGGTTTGTTTTGTCTCAGCCCGCTTCCTGGGCCAGCGTGGTCCTGGCGCCCGCCAAAAGTGCCGCTGGCGGTGCACCCGGTATGCTTGCGAGGTACGTATCCATCTCGAACATCAGGAATTCGAGCCTGCGCAGCGTTTGTATTTCGTCCAGAATCCGCCGGCGATGCTCGAGGGGCCATGCGCTGATGCGGGCGAAGCCTCGTGCCTCGACCCGGGTGATGAACTCCCGGACGGGCTGCGCGATTTCGTCCCGTGAATGCCTGCTGGCCAGCGCCCGTGCGGCGGGGCCGCTCAGGCTCTCGCTGCTTTCGTAAAACGCCAGCCACGATTCCAGGCGGAGGCGCATCGCTGCAAACGCGGCGTCGCAAGCCGCCTGCGTGACGTCATCAAGCGGCGGCAACGGTTCGCCTAAGCGCGACACCGCCCGCGAGGCCATCCGATGCGCCACGCGCCGAATGGCTCCGGCTGACTGCACCACAGCTTCGTGATCGACCAGGCTGCGGCGTCCCTCCAGCCGGGCGTCGTCGGCTACTTGCAGAATCTGGCTCAGCACCTGCGTAATCTCGCTATTGATGCGGTGGATTTCCGCGAAGGACGTGGCCGCGCCCCCCGGCATCATCGCCAAGGTGTCGCGAATCACTTTGCGCAGCCGCGGCAGTAAGGAATCGCCGGCGTAAACCGGCCACAGCAGGAAGAAGATCACCGTTACAACCATCGTGCCGAGCAGAATTCCCCACGTGCGCCACAGCGGCGAATATACGTCGGGCGAAGGAGACAGCGCGGCATAGACGAGCAGGAAGGTGGTTCCGATCTGCTTGCCGGCATAAGCTACCCGGCCGCTGCTCAGCGAGCTGTAGGCCGAGATGAACATCACGACAAAAGTTACGAACATGTAGGAAGGCAGCGAGCTGAAATTCGGCGTCGCAATACTAATCGCCAGCAACGATATCACCCCGCCCAGGATGCCGCCCACGATGCGCAGGATGGTCTTGCGCAGTGAGGCCCCATAGGTCGGGAGACCGGTAACGATGATCGATGTCAGGATAGTCGAAAGGTCGGAACGCTGCGTGATCAGACCAATTACAAAGCCGATCATCACGCACAGCCCGACTTTAAGACTATATTGGATCAAGGCAGGGTCCGGCCGCTCCGGCGCTGCCGCCGATAGGGCGGCCGGTTCTGCCGGCGGCGGCGGTTCGTCCAGCGGCCGCTCGATCAGTTGAATTATCGCATCAAGATTTTCCGTAAAGGAACCGAGATTGGCGATTTCGAGACCGCTTGCCCGGTTGATATAGGACGGGCGCAGGGCGGTGACGCGAGCATCCAGGGCCTCCATTGCCGGACGCGCGCGGCTCGCGGCGGGCGACGCCGGCGAATCCGGACCGGTACGAATCAGGACCATGGTCTCGCTCGCCCGTTCGCCGAGGGCCTCGGCAATAGCGTCGCACACCGCACGCAGTTCGGGGCGCAGCGACGTTCGAACGTCGTGCGGCGCCGGCTCGCGTGCGGCGATCATCAGACGGTCAACCCGAATATGTATTCGTTCCTTCGCGTTGATAGCGCCGAGCAAGACGGCGTGGCGATGCACGCTCAGTCCTTCGGCGCTGGCCCGATCGAGGAGCGACAGCTGTACCGGCATCTCGGAGGTGGCCGGCGGTTCGGGGGGCCGCTGCGCTCCGGGCTCGTCCAGGTAGTAGGCGGCGGTTTGCGCGAAGCGTGTGCGGATGCGCTCGAGGCTCCCCGCCAAAGATTCGAGCAGTATCGCTTCGGCCGGATCGGGCCAGATGCAGCTGTCAAACGCAGCTATCAGTGTAAGGGCGATTGCGCATCCGCCAAAAAGGGAAGCGTCACTCCATCCAAAGTTGCGGGGATCGAACACCACGCCATAAAAGGTGTCCAGCGTGATCACCTGCCACACCAACCCCATCGCGCCCAGTTGGAGCCGGTTTATGATGTAGGTGGAGAAGGCGACGAAGGCACCGATAAATGGCAGCATCAGCCACGGACTCTCGGCCAATATCCCCGCCAGGGGTACGGCGGCGGCGAGGATTGGAGCCGTCACGGCCAGGTAAATAACAGCCGTCAATGGCGCCATCATCGGGACCGGCCCGACCAGGATCCAAATCAAATAGGGGCCGAGCGGATTGGTGACATGAGCCGCGGCCATCAGGCCGACGCCGATAGTGGACAGTGCGGTCCAGCGGAGCGATGTTCTGAAGCGGCGCGGGCGCGGCGCGAGTTCCTCGGCAAGCAGCGCAACCAACCAGTCGAGCCACATCGACAGACTGGACCTTCGAAGTCGGACGCGAACCTGGGCAGCGTCGCTCATGTTTAAGCTTCCCCGGCCGACCCATCGGGCTGCTGCCGCTCGGATCGCATCGGGGAGTTATTACCATTATTCGCGCGCCGCGGCGCAGGTTCTATACTGGTATCGTTGATGCGCACACAGCGATATTTGCCCTATACCCCGAAAAATCGCGCACAATCGAAATTGCGAACGCCGTTAGGCTAAGATAAACTTGCAGGTTCGTATTGCGCAAAAGCTCGTTGTTTTATCCAATGCTTGACAGAACCGAACGCTTAAAACTGCTGAAGAAAAGCCTCTCCACCCGCGTGATGGTTCTCGACGGAGCCATGGGCACGTCGATCCAGGACATGCAGCTTGGAGCAGAGGATTTCGGCGGTCCGGACCTTGAAGGATGCAATGAAAACCTGGTCCGCACTCGACCCGATCTGATTCGCAATCTGCACCTGAGCTTTTTGGCTGCCGGCGCCGACATCGTTGAGACCGACAGCTTCGGCTCGACCTCCGTAGTACTGGCCGAGTACGGTTTGCAGGCCGACTCCCGGGAACTCAATCGCGCAGCCGCGGCGGTCGCGCGCGAGGCCGCGGATAGCGTCGCGACTGCGGACAAGCCCCGATTTGTCGCGGGCTCGATGGGTCCGACTACCAAGACCATCTCAGTCACCGGTGGGGTTACCTTCGACCAACTGGCCGACGCCTACCAGGAACAGGCGGAAGGTCTGATCGAGGGCGGAGCCGACCTGCTGCTGCTTGAGACGGTGCAGGACACCCTGAACGCCAAGGCGGGACTGCTTGGCATCGAACGCGCAATGGCAAAGACGGGTCAGGTCGTAGGCGTATCCGTGCAAGGTACGATCGAAACGATGGGCACTCTGCTGGCGGGTCAGGATATCGAGGCCTTTTATGTCTCGCTGGCCCATCGTGATCTGCTTTGGATGGGACTGAATTGCGCCACCGGCCCCGATTTCATGACCGACCATCTCCGCACGCTGGCGGAAATCAGCCGTTTCCCGGTGGCCTGTGTTCCCAACGCCGGTCTGCCCGACGAGGAAGGGCATTACCATGAGACCCCGGAAATCCTGGCCGCCAAAATGCGGCGGTTCCTCGAGCAGGGATGGGTCAACGTCATCGGCGGATGCTGCGGGACGACGCCGGAGCATATTCGGCTGCTCGCGCAGATCGCCGCCGCACACAAGCCGCGCATCGCATCCGCCCCGGTGCGCTCGGTGGTCTCCGGGATCGAGACGCTGGTTATCGACGATGCCACGCGTCCGGTGATCATCGGCGAACGCACCAACGTACTTGGCAGCCGTAAGTTCAAACGGCTGGTGGCGGAGGGCAAATTCGAGGAGGCCTCGGAGGTTGGCCGCCAGCAGGTGCGCCGCGGCGCCCACGTCCTTGACGTCTGCTTGCAGGATCCCGATCGCAACGAGACGCAGGACGTGGTCCAGTTCCTCGACTTCCTGGTGAAAAAGATCAAAGTGCCGCTCATGATCGACTCGACCGATCACCGCGTCATCGAGGAGGCGCTCAAGCGTACCCAGGGTAAGTCGATCATCAATTCGATCAACCTTGAAGACGGCGAGCAAGCCGAGCGGCTGTTGCGCGTGATCGAGCTCAGCAAGCGCTTCGGAGCGGCCCTGGTCGTCATGTGCATCGACGAGGACAAGCAGCAGGCACAGGCCATCACACGGGAGCGCAAGCTTCAAATCGCGCAGCGTTCATACGACCTGCTGGTCCATCGGCACGGCATCGCCCCCGAAGATATCATCTTTGACGCACTGGTCTTTCCGGTGGGCACCGGCGACCGCAACTATATCGGCTCGGGCCTCGAGACGATCGAGGGAATCCGTGCAATCAAAGCCGCGATGCCCCGCTGCAAGACCAGCCTGGGAATCTCCAACGTTTCCTTTGGCCTGCCCGAGGCCGGTCGCGAAGTGCTCAACGCCGTAATGCTGTACCACTGCGTGCAGGCGGGACTGGATCTGGCGATCGTCAACTCGGAAAAGCTCCAGCGCTATCCTTCCATTCCTGAGGAGGAGCGCCACCTGGCGGAGGATCTGATCTGGTGGCGCGGCGACGACCCGATTGCCGCCTTCGCCGCGTATTTCCGGGGCCGCAAAGCCAAACCCTCCGTGCAGCAGCGCGCGGCGCTGCCCCTGGACGAGCGCCTGCCGCTCTACATCCTGGAGGGTTCAAAGGACGGCCTCACGCAAGACCTCGACCTGGCGCTGCTTGACCGTCGCCCACTGGAGATCATCAACGGCCCCTTGATGAAGGGGATGGACGAAGTGGGCCGGCTGTTCAACGCCAACCAGATGATCGTGGCCGAAGTGCTCCAGTCGGCCGAAGCCATGAAGGCAGCGGTTACCTACCTGGAACCGCACATGGAAAAGAGCGAGACCACCGGCAAGGGCACTATCGTGCTGGCCACGGTCAAGGGCGACGTTCACGACATCGGCAAGAACCTGGTCGAGATTATCCTCGCCAACAACGGCTACCGGGTGATCAACCTCGGCATCAAGGTTCCGCCCGAAGAGCTGATCAGGGCGTTCCGCGAGCATCATCCCGATGCGATCGGGCTGTCCGGGCTGCTGGTCAAATCGGCGCAGATGATGGTGATTACGGCGCAGGACCTGAGCGCCGCGGAAATCAACTGTCCGCTGCTGGTGGGCGGCGCTGCTCTGTCGGCCCGCTTCACCCGGACCAGGATCGCCACGCAGTACGGCGGACTGGTGGCTTATGCCAACGATGCGATGAACGGGCTGGACCTCGCCAACCAGATTATCGATCCGGAGCGCCGCGACCAGCTTGCCGCGAAACTGGACGCCGAGACGGCCAGGCTGCTCGACTCGGTCGCGGTCAAGCCCGCCAGCGCGGTTGCCCCGCCGGAAGACCGGCCCGCGGTCCGCCAGGATATCGAGATATCGCACCCGCCGGATCTGCGTCTGCACATTATTAATGATTACGACCTGGACGAGATCTTCGGCTACATCAATCCGGTGATGCTCTACACGCGCCATCTGGGATTGAAGGATGCCGAGAAGTTGATGGCCGCCGGCGATCCCAAGGCGGCGGAAATGCGCGCGGCAGTCAAAGCGGTCGAAGAGGTGATGCTCGCGGCCGAGGACATCCGCGCAGCCGCGGCTTACAAATTTTTTCCGGCCAATTCCGACGGGCGGCGCCTGCTGGTCTATTCGTCCGACGGCAAGCGCGTGCTCGAGAGCTTTACCTTCGGGCGTCAGAGCGATCCACCCGGGCTATGCCTGGCGGATTACGTGGCGCCCTCCTCCGCGGGGCGCGTCGACTATATCTGCATGATGGCGACCACGGTCGGCCCGGGTGTGCGCGCACTCGCCCACCACTGGAAGAATAACGGCGACTACTTGCGCTCCCACATCCTGCAGATACTGGCGCTGGAAGGCGCCGAGGCTTTTGCCGAACTGCTCCATAAAAAGATCCGCGAGATGTGGGGATTCAAAGATCCGGAGCAGACTACCAAAAAGGATCTCTTCCAGGCGCATTACCATGGCAAGCGATTTTCTTTCGGCTACCCGGCCTGCCCGCGCCTGGAAGACCAGGAGCAATTATTCCGGCTGCTCGACCTTGAGAAAAATGTCGGCATTCACCTGACAGATGGCTTCATGATGGAACCGGAGGGCTCGGTGACCGCGATCGTGTTCCACCATCCGGAAGCCAGGTATTTCGCCCTCTCCTCCGCGGACATCGAGCGCCTGGAGCGTGAACTGGACACCGCCGCTCAAGCCGTTATCGGGTGAATTAGGGCGGCCTCGCCGTGCCCGCCGTCGACGCGCGGCCGGGAGCTGCTGTCAAACAGCATGCGCGCCAAGCGCACCAGGAATTATTTTCGTTGAGGTTTAGCCGTTGAGCGCGCCGAGCACGTCTGTCGTTGTGATGATGCCCACCAGCTGCGAGGCTTCAACGACGGGCAGGCTGTGAAGCTTGCTCTCCTTCAAAATCCCGGCGGCCTGCTCCAGCGGCGTATCCGGATTCACGGCCAGCGGCGCGTTGGTCATTGCCTCGCGCGCCTCCGTATCCGCCAGACGTCCGGCGAACAGCTTTAGCTCGCGATCGGTAAGAATACCGACCAGCTTGCCGTCCGAGATTACCGGAATGGAACGGAAATTCCCCGCTTCGAATTTCTCCCGAATCGAAGACAGCTTCTCCAACGGTGCGGCGGTGACCGGATTGTGGGTCATCCAGTCGCCGACTTTCGGGTCGCGTCCCGTTGACTGGGCGCGGATCGCAAGGACCGGACATGGCGCACGGCGCAAAACGTCTTCCACCACGCTGCCCAGGAACAGATGCATCAGACCGCGCCGTCCGTGGGTGGCCATCACGATCAACTCGGCGCGCACCTGGCGTGCGGCTTTCACAATCGTCTGCGCCGGGTCGCCCAACATAACCAAAAGTTGATGCTTTACACCGGCGAGTTCCTTGCGCTCAATCTCCGCCATCCTGGTCCGCGCGTAATCCTCCTGGGCCTTGTTCACCTCGGCGTATAACTTCGTTCCGGCAGGCTCCCGGACAACCTCGGGAAACGCGGTGAGCACGAACAAAGTACCGTCGGTTCCGCGCACCGCGTCCGCCGCCGTGTGGAGCGCCAGCAGGAAGTTGTCGTCATCGAACTCAATCGGGCAAAGGACTTTGCGGTACTCCAAGGCCATTCTTTTTGCTCCTAAAGCACGCTGCGGAAGATCCAGAACAGGAACGCCGCCAGCATGATCGACGCCGGCAATGTGAGCACCCACGCCAACGCGATGTTCCGTACCGTGTCCAACTGCAGCCCCGAGCGATTGGCCGTCATCGTGCCGGCGATTCCGGAAGACAAAACATGCGTGGTGCTGACCGGCAGCCCAAAGTGGTCAGCGGCTGCGATGGTCGCGGCGGCGGTTATTTCCGCCGCGGCGCCCTGCCCGTACGACAGGTGATCCTTGCCGATCTTTTCGCCCACCGTCACGACGATGCGCTTCCATCCCACCATCGTGCCCATCCCCAGCGCGAGCGCCACCGCCACCTTAACCCATCCGGGGATGAACTTGGTTGACTTGTCCACATGGCTTTTGTAGTTCTCGAGTACTTTCTCGTCCGCGGCCCCCATCGCCGGCTGTCCGGTTTTCTTCATCAGCCGCAAGGATTCACTGACCAGGTACATGTCGTTGCGAAAGTTCCGCATCATCGTGGGCGGCACCTTCGACAGTTCTCCATAAACGCTCATCTCATTGGAAATATCATTGATGATCTGCCGCAGGGCCAGGGTGGTATTGGGCGTGAATTTGTGGCTGCGGACGTATTCCTGAATTTCGTCGCGCGGATCCGCGATAGTGGTCGCCTTGCTCACGTATTTGTCCATCACTTTAACGGCCTGCTGAGAGACGGCGACAAAATCCTGGGTTTGGCTGGCCGGAATCGCGCGATTAAGTGCGTAGGCGGTTGGGACGATGCCGATCAGGATCAACATGATCAG